>DASWPI010000127.1:0-14645 GCA_036398515.1 Paenirhodobacter sp. | reverse complement strand
GATCGACAGGCAAAGGGGCCAATACTGACAAGGCACCCAACCCCAGCACCGAGACCACCCCGCCCGCGCCAAGCCCTGCCAGCAATCCGCGCCCCATGCACCGCCTCATTAATTCTTGTTCTGCCGCCCTGTTCCGGGGGCTGAAACCGCCCTGCGGCCCTTGACCACAGCCCCCTGCTCTGACCATCTATAGCCCGACGCCCGGCCCGGTTCATCCCCAGAATGCCGGGGCGATGAGGAAAACCGCCCATGCTTCTGCTTATCGATAACTACGACAGCTTTACTTACAATTTGGTTCACTACTTTGGTGAACTGGGCGCGGATGTGAAGGTCGTGCGCAACGATGCACTGGATGTGCAACAGGCGATGGGCATGGGGGCCGAGGCCATCGTGCTGTCGCCCGGCCCCTGTGATCCGGCGCAGGCGGGTATTTGCCTGCCGCTGACGCTGGCCGCAGCCGAGGCCGGGGTGCCGCTGCTGGGGGTATGCCTGGGCCATCAGGCCATCGGTCAGGCCTTCGGCGGTCAGGTCGTGCGGGCGGGCGAGACGGTGCATGGCAAGATGGGCTCGATCCAGCATGCGGGGCAGGGGGTCTTTCGCGGGCTGCCTTCGCCGTTCCTGGCGACGCGCTACCATTCGCTGATCGTCGATCGCGAGAGCCTGCCGGATTGTCTGGAGGTCACCGCCTGGCTAGGGGACGGCATGATCATGGGCCTGCGGCATCGCGAAAAGCTGATCGAAGGGGTGCAGTTCCATCCCGAATCCATCGCCTCGGAACATGGTCACCAGATGCTGCGCAATTTTCTGGATGAGGCCAAGGTCAAGGTGACGGCATGAGCGCGCTGAAACCCCTGATCGGCATTGCGGCGGAACGTGCCTTGACGCGAGCCGAGGCCGAGTCGGCCTTCGAGACCTTTTTCGAGGGCACCGCGACGCCTTCGCAGATGGGCGGCTTTCTGATGGCGCTGCGCACGCGCGGTGAAACGGTTGATGAGATCACCGCCGCCGCTACGGTGATGCGGGCGAAAATGCACCCGGCCCGCGCGCCGCAGGGCGCTATGGACATCGTCGGCACCGGGGGCGACGGCAAGGGCACGTTGAACATCTCGACCGCCACGGCCTTTGTCGTGGCGGGGGCGGGTGTGCCCGTGGCGAAACATGGCAACCGCAATCTTTCATCCAAATCGGGTGCGGGCGATGTGCTGACCGCGCTTGGTATCGATGTGATGAAGGGCGTCGAGGCCGCCGAGCGTGCGATGGAACAGACCGGGATTGGCTTCTTGATGGCGCCGATCCATCACCCGGCCATGCGTCATATCGGCCCCACCCGGGTGGAGCTGGGCACACGAACGATTTTCAACCTACTGGGGCCATTGACCAATCCGGCTGGAGTGAAGCGGCAACTGACCGGTGCTTTTTCGCGCGACTGGATCCGCCCTATGGCCGAGGTCTTGCAGCACCTGGGGTCCGAGGCCGCCTGGCTGGTGCATGGCGGTGACGGCACGGATGAGTTGTCGATTGCCGGTATCAGCTGGGTTGCCGCATTGGACGGTGGCCAGATCCGGGAATTTGAAATCCACCCCGAGGATGCGGGTCTGCCGGTGCATGATTTCGAGGAGATCATTGGCGGCGAACCGGCCGAAAACGCCGCCGCCTTTACCCGGTTGCTGGAGGGGGAAACCGGCGGCTATCGTGATGCGGTGCTGTTGAATTCTGCCGCTGCATTGGTGGTGGCGGGCAAGGCCACCTCGTTGCGCGACGGCGCGGAACAGGCCCGCGCCAGTATTGATTCCGGCGCGGCCAAAGGCAAACTGGACGCATTGAAGCGGTTGGCGGCATGAATATTCTGGACAAGATCAAGGCCTACAAGCTGGATGAAATCGCCGTGGCCAAATCCGCGCGCCCCTTGTCCGGGGTCGAGGCCGCGGCGCGCGCGCAATCGCCCACACGGGGGTTTGCACGCGCATTGGCCGAAAAATCGGCGCAGGGCTATGGGCTGATTGCCGAAATCAAAAAGGCCTCGCCTTCCAAGGGGTTGATCCGCCCGGATTTTGATCCGCCCGCCCTGGCGCAGGCCTATGAACAGGGTGGTGCTGCATGTCTGTCGGTGTTGACCGACACGCCCTCGTTTCAGGGGGCGCCCGCGTATCTGACGGCGGCACGCGCGGCATGTTCGCTGCCCGCGCTGCGCAAGGATTTCCTGTATGACACCTATCAGGTCGCCGAGGCGCGGGCCTGGGGGGCGGATTGCATCCTGATCATCATGGCCTCGGTCGAGGATGCATTGGCGGCAGAACTGGAAGATGCCGCGATGGGCTGGGGTATGGATGTGCTTATCGAGGTGCATGACCGCGCCGAACTGGATCGTGCCCTGACGCTGAAATCGCCGCTGATCGGGGTGAACAACCGCAATCTGAAAACCTTTGACGTGACGCTGGACACCACCCGTGCGCTGGCCCCGGTCATTCTGGATGCGGGCCGGGATCTGGTCTGCGAAAGCGGCATTTTCACCCCCGCCGATCTGGCGGCGATGGCCGATGTCGGGGCGCGCCGGTTTCTGATCGGCGAAAGCCTGATGCGGCAAGCCGATGTGGCCGCCGCCACACGGGCGCTGCTGGCATGAGCCTCAGTCATTTTGACGCGCAGGGGCAGGCGCATATGGTCGATGTCACTGACAAGTCGGTGACCGATCGCATCGCCGTGGCCGAAGGTGCGGTGGTGATGACGGCGGATACGCTGGCCCATGTGTTGCAGGGCACGGCGAAAAAGGGTGACGTTCTGGGCATCGCGCGTATCGCTGGGGTCATGGCGGCGAAAAAGACCGCCGATCTGATTCCGCTGTGCCATCCCCTGCCGATTACCCGGGTGGCGCTGGATCTTACCCCGGATGCTACACTGCCGGGGGTGCGGATTACCGCCACCGTGCGCACCACCGGCCAGACCGGGGTCGAGATGGAGGCGCTGACGGCGGTCTCGGTCGCGGCGCTGACGGTTTATGACATGCTGAAGGCGGTCGAGAAATCCATGCGGATCGAGGGCATCCACGTCGTCCTGAAGGACGGGGGGAAATCCGGCCGATATGAGGCGCATTCCTCATGATGCCGGTGCATGAGGCCCTGCAGCGTGCCTGCGACCTGGTTTCGCGTCTGACGCCGGAAACCGTGCCGATCCGCGCGGCGCATGGGCGGATACTGGCGGTTCCGGCGCGGGCGGGGCTGACGCAGCCGCCCTTCGATGCCTCTGCGATGGATGGCTATTGGCTGGCGGCGGCGGATTATCGCCCCGGCGCGCGGTTACCGGTCGTGGGGGAGGCCGCAGCGGGGCGTGGGTTCTCGGGGGGGCTTGTGCCGGGCGGGGCGATCCGTATTTTCACCGGTGCGCCATGTCCGGCATCGGGGGGTGTGGTGATCATGCAAGAGCATGTCACCCGCGATGGCACGGCGATCATCCTGCCCGATGATCTGCCCCAGGCCGACAACATCCGTCCGCGTGGTCAGGACTTTCTGGAGGGCGCCGAATATGCCCCCACCACGCCGCTGACGGCGCGTGATCTGGGTCTGCTGGCGGCAATGAATATCGCGCAGGTGCAGGTGTGCCGCCGTCCGATTGTGGCGGTGATGGCCACCGGAGACGAATTGGTGCAACCGGGCGAGGTGCCCGGCCCCGATCAAATCATCTGCTCGAACAATGTGATGATCGCCGCCTTGGCCGAACAGGCCGGGGCCGAGGTGCGCATCCTGCCGATCGCCCGCGATACCGAGGCTAGCCTGCGGTTCACCCTGGGGCTGGCGGAAGGCGCCGACCTGATCGTGACCTCGGGCGGGGCCTCGGTCGGGGAGCATGATCTGGTGGGCAAGGTCGCGGCAGATCTGGGGATGGAGCGCAGCTTCTGGAAGATCGCCATGCGTCCGGGCAAGCCGCTGATGGCGGGGCGGATCGGCGGGGCGGTGCTGTTGGGGCTGCCCGGCAATCCGGTTTCGGCGGCGGTCTGTGCCAAGCTGTTTATGGAACCGATGATCCGCAAGATGGGCGGGCAGGAGGAACCGGTGTGCGAACCCGGCCATGCCGAACTGGCCGTGGATCTGGGGCCGACCGGGCCACGTCGGCATTATATGCGTGCCCGCCTGGAACCGGGCGATCCGTTGCCACGGATCATCCCGTTCGACAGTCAGGATTCCGCCCGGCTGCGGCTGTTGGCCGAGGCTGATGTGCTTTTGATCCGACCGCAGGACGACGGGCCGATCAGGGCCGGTGAGATCGTCGAATATCTGACGTTGTAGCGGATGCTCAGCCAGCCAGCAGGTCCTGGGCGGCGGCACGGGCCGCATCGGTGACCTCGGCCCCGGAAATCATCCGGGCGATTTCATCCACGCGTTCATCGGGCTGCAGGGCCACGACGCGCGATGTGGTCATGCCCTCGGCCACCGATTTCTGCACCCGGAAATGATGTCCCCCGCGTGCGGCCACCTGGGGCGAGTGGGTGACGACCAGAACCTGCGCCACCTCGGCCAGTTTGGCCAGACGCCGTCCCACAGCATCTGCCGTCGCCCCGCCCACACCCCGGTCGATCTCATCGAAAATCAACGTCAGCGCATCGCCGCCGCGCGCCAGCACCACCTTGAGCGCCAGCAAGAACCGCGACAATTCCCCGCCCGAGGCGATCTTGTCCAACGCCCCCGCCGGGGCACCCGGATTGGTGGCCACGGCAAAGGCCACCGCATCGGTGCCTTCGGGCCCGGGATCGCCCGGGGTGATCTGCGTGGTGAACACCGCCCGTTCCAGCTTTAGCGGCGCCAGTTCGGCGGCCATCGCGATATCCAGCCGCTTGGCAGCCATCTGTCTGGCGGTGGACAGGGACACCGCGGCGGCGCGATACCCTGTCTCGGCCTGGATCAGATCGGATTGCAGCCTCGCAATACCCTCTTCGCCCGCGTCCAGCGCCATCAGCCGGGCACGCAGGTCCGTGGCTAGCGCCGCCAGATCATCGGGCGCCACACCATGTTTGCGCGCCAATGCCCGAATGGCAAACAGCCGCTCTTCACAGGCCTCCAGTGCGCGGGGATCAAAGGACAGCGCCTCTAGTGCGGTTTCCACGCCGGAGGTCGCCTCGCCCAATTCGATCAAGGCCCGGTCCAATGCGGCCAGCGGGCGGTTCAACTGACCGTCGGCCCGGTCCGAGGCCCCCTGCAACCAGCGGTCGGCATCGCGCATCGCGCCTTCGGCGCCCTGCGGGCCCAGTGCCTGCAACGCGCGCGCGACATCGGCGCGGATTTTTTCCGCCGATTGCATCTGGCGACGTTGCATGTCCAGCCCGGCATCCTCGCCCGGTTGCGGGTCCAGCTTGTCCAACTCGGCCACGGCGTGGCGCAGGAAATCTTCCTCGTCCTTTACGGCGGTCAGTTGCGCCCGCGCCGCCGTCAGCACCCGATCCGCCCTTGCCCGCGCCGTCCAAGCCCCGCGCACCGCAGCCAGCAGATCGTCATAAGCGCCGAACGTATCCAGCAACGCCCGGTGTCCACGGGCGTTCAGCAATCCGCCATCGTCATGCTGGCCGTGCAGTTCCACCAGCGACGCCGAGACCGCCCGCAGCACCTCGCCCGAGGCCCGACGGTCATTGATCCAGGCGGTCTTGCGGCCATCGCGGCCATTGACCCGGCGCAGGATCAGCTCATCCCCCGCGGGGATGCCCGCCTCGTTCAGCACGGCGCGGGCCGGGTGGTCGGCGGGCAGGTCGAATACGGCGGTGACTTCGCCCTGCTCGGCGCCCTTGCGCACCAGTTCGGCCCGTCCGCGCCAGCCCAGCACAAAGCCCAGGCAATCCAGCAGAATGGATTTTCCCGCCCCGGTTTCCCCGGTCAGCACATTCAACCCCGACCGGAAGTCCAGATCCAGCCGGTCGATCAGCAGCATGTCACGGATGTCGAGCGTGCGCAGCATCGGCTACCTCGGGCGTGGGGCGGATCTTACAACCAGTCGCCCTTGACGACCTGACGGTAAATGGAAGACAGCCAGTTGTCGCCCTTGGCCTCGGGGGACAGGCCCTGTTTCTTCAACTGGCGATAGGCATCGTCATAGAAGGGCGAGGACTGGAAGTTGTGACCCAGAATCGCCCCCGCCGTTTGCGCCTCGTCGGTGATGCCAAGCGCCAGATAGGCCTCGACCAGACGCTCCAGTGCCTCGGGGGTCTGGGTGGTGGTCTGGAATTGTTCGACCACGATCCGGAAGCGGTTGATGGCGGCGGTGTAATGCCCCTGTTTCAGATAATACCGGCCGACTTCCATTTCCTTCGCCGCAAGATGGTCGAAGGCCAGGTCGAATTTCAGCATCGCCGAGCGGGCATAGTCGCTTTCGGGATATTGTTCGATCACTTCGCGCAGCGCCTGCAACGCCTGATAGGTCAGGCCCTGATCGCGGCCAACCTCGTCGATCTGGTCGTAATAGCTGAGCGCCAGCAGATATTTGGCATAGGCCGCGTCTTCGTCGCCCGGATACGTATCCAGGAACCGCTGGGCCGAGGCGCGGGCGTCTTCGTATTTCTTTGCCTTGTGCTGGGCAAAGGCTTCCATGATCAGCGCGCGTTTCGCCCATTCGGAATAGGGATACAGGCGTTCCACCGAGGCAAAATATTTCAACGCCTCGGCAGGGCGACGGGGGTTGCCCACCTCCAGCTCATACTCGCCACGCTTGTAGATCTGTTCGGCGGTGAAGTTTTCCATCGGCGGCTCACGGCTGGCGCTGCTGCCACAGCCTGAAAGTGCCGTCATCAGCGCAAGACACCCGACCCCAAACGCCGCCGATCTGCCCAGTGCCATGCCCTTGCCTCTTCCAGTTTCGCGTGTGGGCGAACCCGCGCCCCACGCCGCCAAGCCCGCCTGTTCCGGCGATGCTCCGCTCTCCTAGCACAGAAAAATCCGGGGCGCAAAACGCCTTTCACGCCACGGAGCATTGGATTGTTTCGTAGACCCTGACAGGTCGTATCAGCGCGCCGCCACCGCAACACGCCGGGCAACGCCCGCGCCGGGCAGGCTGTGGGCCTGTGCCGGGCTGCAGGTTTCCCATGCCCAGGCCGTGGGATCGGCGAACAGCGCACGCAGCAGCTTGTTCGTCATCGCGTGGCCTGCGCGATTGCCGATATAGCGCCCGATGATCGGACCGCCCGCCAAGGCCAGATCGCCCATTGCGTCCAGCATTTTGTGGCGCACGGCCTCGTCCGAGTGGCGCAGACCACCGGGCGACAGGACCTTGTCGCCATCAATGACAACGGCGTTTTCATAGGTGCCGCCAAGGGCCAGCCCATGCGACTGCATGTAATCGACATCGGCCTGACGGCAGAAAGTGCGGCTGTCCATCAACTCGCGTACGAAGGTGCCATTCGCCATGTTCAGGTGTTTTTCCTGTTTGCCGATCGCGGCGTCGGAAAAGTCGATGGCGAAATCAATTTCAAAATCGTCGGCGGGTTCCAGCCGTGCGGTGGCCTCGCCATCGACAACCTCGACCGGCTTCAGCACGCGAATCGCCCGCAGCGGCGCAACCTGACGTTCCACACCGACGCGGCGCATGGCGCGCACGAACGGCGCGGACGACCCATCAAGGATCGGCACTTCGGGGCCGTTGATCTCGATCAGTGCATTGTTGATGCCCAGACCCGAAAGCGCAGCCATGATATGTTCAATCGTCGAAACCGAGACGCCGTCCTGATTTTCGATCAACGTACACAGCTTGGACGGCGTGACCGTGTCCCAACGTGCCACGATCAGCGGATCGCGGTCGGTGATATCCGTGCGGCAGAAAACGTAACCGTGGTCCGTCGGCGCCGGGTTGACAACCATCCGCACCGGGGCGCCCGAATGGAGGCCCACGCCGTTAAAGGTCACCTTGGATCCGAGTGTCGTTTGCACGTTACGCTCCTGTTTCACGGCTGCCCGGTTTGCTTTCCGGGGCTCGCATCATCAGTTAGGCAGGACCGTCAAACTTCACAATTCACTCTTTGCAACAGGATGAAACAATCGTGACGTGGCGCGGCGATAGATTGCCGAAATATGCGTATATCGTTGTTTTATAAATGAAAAAGGCCGGAGTAAATCCGGCCTTTCGCGAAATATTTGTGAACTGATCAGTTTGCCTGACGGCGCAGGAAGGCCGGGATTTCGATGCGGTCCTGATCTTGTTCGGGCTCGTCATCATAAACCGGTTGCTGTGCCTGGGGATGCTGACGCGCCGGTTGGGCGGCCTGTTCGGCATGACCCGTCATCCGGTTGATCAGCGAGTTGATGCCAAAGCGCGGCTTTTCCTGCATCGTCTGGGCGGCCTGGCGCGGTTGCGGTGCGGCGGCGGGGCGCTGCTGATAGCCCTGCGCATAACCGCCCGGCTGTTTGCTGACGGCGGCTTGCAGGCGCGCCATCGCCTCGGCCGAGGGTTGCCCCGGTTGGCGCGGACGCGGCGCGACGAAATCGCCCGGATTGTCCTCGACGTGCAGATCACGGGCGGGCTGGCGCGGCGGATAGGCCGGCGGCGGCATGTCATCCGCCGCATGGTGTTGTGCCGGTTGCGGTGCAGGCGCGTCAAACAAGGTGCGCTCGGGCGCGACTTCCTGGGCGACGTGCTGTTGCGGCGCGACATGTTGCACCGGCTGCAGGGCAGGGGCCACGGGGGCCTCGGCCTTCAGCGGCTCGGCCATCGTGCGGCGTGCCACGGGAACTTCGGCGGTGCTGGGTGCGGCGTCGATGCCGGTTGCCACCACCGAAACCCGCATGGCGCCGTTCATGTCTGGGTCCAGCGTCGAGCCGACGATGATATTCGCTTCGGGGTCCACTTCCTCGCGGATGCGGTTGGCGGCTTCGTCCAGTTCGAACAGGGTCAGGTCATAGCCACCGGTGATGTTGATCAGCACGCCCTTGGCGCCCTTCAACGAGATCTCGTCCAGCAGCGGGTTGGCGATCGCCTTTTCGGCGGCCTGCACGGCGCGGTCATCGCCTTCGGCTTCGCCGGTGCCCATCATGGCCTTGCCCATCTCATCCATCCCCGAGCGGACATCGGCGAAGTCGAGGTTGATCAGGCCGGGACGGACAATCAGATCGGAAATGCCCTTGACGCCCTGATACAGGACGTTGTCGGCCAGCGCGAAGGCTTCGGTGAAGGTGGTGCGTTCATTCGCCAGACGGAACAGGTTCTGGTTCGGAATGATGATCAGCGTGTCCACGACCTTTTGCAGGGCTTCGATGCCCGCCTCGGCCTGCTTCATCCGCTTGCTGCCTTCAAACTGGAACGGCTTGGTGACCACGCCCACGGTCAGCACGCCCAGTTCGCGCGCGGCTTGTGCGATGATCGGCGCGGCGCCGGTGCCGGTGCCGCCACCCATGCCCGCGGTGATGAAGCACATGTGCGCGCCCGCCAGATGATCGACGATTTCTTCGATCGTCTCCTCTGCGGCGGCGGCGCCCACGGCCGGACGCGCCCCTGCGCCCAGCCCTTCCGTGACCTTCAGACCCATCTGCACCCGGGCCTGCGCCCGCGATTGCTGAAGCGCCTGGGCGTCGGTGTTCGCCACGACGAACTCGACACCTTCCAGCTGCTGCTCGATCATGTTGTTGACCGCGTTGCCGCCAGCACCGCCGACACCGAACACGGTGATCCGCGGCTTGAGATCTTCTGTATCCGTCGCCGAGAAGGTCAAGGTCATAGGTTTCCGCCTGTTTGTTCTGATCGGCCCTGTCCCGGCCGAATTTCACCGAATTAAAGACGATCCTAGCGGTAAATCCGTAAATCGTCACCCAAAAAACACAACTTCCACACAAAATATGGCGCGAAACAAGGGTGTTTCAGCGGTATTTCGCGTATTCATCACAATCTGGTGGGCATGTGTCTGCCCCGTGCTAGCTGCGTGGCCGGACCGGGATTTACCAGTTCTCGCGAAACCAGCGGATGGCACGGCGGATCGGGCGGCCCTGCAGTCGTTCGGCGGGGATTTCAAAATCCCAGACCTCATCTTGCGGGCTGGCCGCCGACAGGGCCAGACCCACCACCGAAGAGAACCCGGCCCCCGTTGCCGCCTGCGGCAGCCCCTGCACCCGCA
The DNA here is from genome assembly GCA_036398515.1 of Paenirhodobacter sp. Classification (GTDB taxonomy): domain Bacteria; phylum Pseudomonadota; class Alphaproteobacteria; order Rhodobacterales; family Rhodobacteraceae; genus Rhodobacter. Next base: position 4,573 of record DASWPI010000127.1, on the reverse strand, counting down.
GCGGGCGGCCCAGCCGCACGTTCTGTCCCAGAATGCGGGCCGCCAGCCCGTCCAGACCCGGGGTCTGGCTGGCGCCACCGGTCAGCACGACCTGTTGGCTGGGCAGATGATCGAACCCGGCGGCATCCAGAATGGCCCGCACCTCTTCCAGGATTTCCTCGACGCGCGGGCGCATGATGCCGATCAGCTCGGCGCGGCTGATCTGGCGGCGGTCCTTTTCCCAGTCACCGGAATTTCCGCCCAGCTCGATCATCTCACGGTCGTCCATGCCGGTGGCGACGACGCCACCGTGGAAGGTCTTGATCCGTTCGGCCATGTTCAGCGGAATTTGCAAGCCCACCGCGATGTCATGGCTGATGCTGTCGCCCCCCATCTGCACGGTGTCGGCAAAGATCATGTGCTTTTTCATGAAGATCGACACGCCGGTGGCCCCGCCCCCGATGTCGATACAGGCCGCCCCCAGTTCCTGTTCGTCTTCGACCAGCGATGACAGCCCCGACACATAGGAGGACGACGCCACCCCCGCCAGTTCCAGATCCGAGCGCCGGATGCAGTAGATCAGGTTCTGCACCGCCGAGGTTTCCACCGTCAGCAGGTGCATATCCACCGCCAGCCGGTTGCCGACATGGCCGCGCGGGTCCGACAGGCCGGACCGATGGTCCAGCGCGAAATTGACCGGGTGGGCGTGCAGCACCTCGCGCCCCTGACCGATATCGGGCATGTCACAGGCCGCCAGAACCCGGGCCACGTCCTGCTCGCCCGCCTGCGCGTCCAGAACCTCGACCTCGCCCGCCAGCCCGTAGCTGCGCGGATTTGCACCGGCAAAGCAGGCGATGACGTGATCCACCCGTGTATTCGCCATTTTCTGCGCCGCCTGCACCACGGTGCGGATCGCGCTCTCGGTCTTTTTCATCTCGTCGATTTCGCCAAAGCGCACGCCGCGCGATTGCGTGGTCGCCGCACCGATCACCCGGAACCGCGACTGCCCCGCCAGCGGGCCAACGCCTTCGGCCTCCAGCATCGGGTCCGATCCGTCGAACCGCAGCACCAGACAGGCGATCTTCGAGGTGCCGATATCCAGCAGCGCAACCACCCCCCGCTGCATTGCGGCCTTGCGCATGGCCCGCATGGCCCGTTGCGACTGATAGAAATCGGTCATGGGGTCGCCTTTGCTGTGGGTCTGGGGGAGGGGGACGGGGTCGAAGCCCTCGATTTTTGTGCGGCGGGCTTTTGCGCCGTTGGTTTTTGCGCGGCGGGTTTTGGCGTGTCGGCTTTCTGCGTATCGGGCTTGGTGGCCGCGATCTGAGTCACCGGGGCCTTTTTCTGCGGCAGGATCTGGCCCGTGACGATCTGGAATTGTTCCAGTGCATTCGCGCTGAGCCGCACGGTGGGCCGTTCGGGGTTGCGCAGGTCGATGGCGCTGAAATCACGGCTCAGCAGGTCATCGGTGCCATCCAGCGTCAGAACCCGTTCCACAGCGCGTGCCGGGTTCTTTTCGGGCAGCAGCACACGCCGATCATCGGCCAATGCGATATCCCAGCGGCGTTCCCCCATGCGGATCAGGCCGCGCATCTTGGGCAACAGCGGTTCCGCCGCCGCCAGAATTTCCAATGCCTCCGGCACGGCGTTGTTGGCGCCATCCCCCGCGATCAGCGGCAGATCGGGGCGGGCGTCGCGCCGGGTCAGCGAGGCGACGCGGTGCCCGCCTGCGTCCAGCATCTCGACCCCGTTCGGCGTGCGCCATAAGATCACCGGATCACGCTCGGCGATGCGCACCTCCAGCGTGCCCGAACGCACGGTGACGGCCGCGTCCTTGACCGCATCCAGCCGCGCGATCGCATCATGGTAGCCGGTCAGGTCGATGGCAAAGCTGGAGGCGGGCAGGGTTACCGGCAACAGCGCGGCAACCGCATCCTCGACCTCGGGGCCAGCGCCTTCCACCTTCAAGGCGGAGACCCGGAATTCCGGCCGGTTCTGGATCTGCAATTTGATGTCATCGGCCCATTGGGTGAAATCGGCACGGCGGCCCTCATCCCCGAACCACAGGCCAAGCCCCAGCGTCACCACAAAGATCGGCGCGCCGATGCGGGTCAATGCGCGCACGACTGGCGTCAGCCACAGTCGTTGCAGCCGAAATGCCAGGCGCGATGGCGCCGGATCGCGCCGGCCGCCCTTGCGCCCGATGATCACCCGTCGCTGTCCGGCCTGCTGAACCGCGGCGCGGCGCATGGGCGGCTCGCCGTTCAGCGGTCGCATGAGGCGTCCTCCACGATGCGGCGGCACAGGGTGGGGAAGTCCACGCCCTCGGTCGCCGCCTGTTCGGGCGCCAGCGAGGTTGGTGTCATTCCCGGTTGCGTGTTGGTTTCCAGCAAGATGATGCCCGCGACGCCCCGGCTGTCATCCCAGCGGAAATCGGTGCGGCTCAGCCCTCGGCAGCCAAGCGCCTGATGGGCCCGCACCGCATAGGCACGGCAGGTCTCGGCGACATCGGCGGGAATATCGGCGGGACAGACATGGCGCGATCCGCCCGCGGCGTATTTCGCGTGGTAGTCATACCAGCCGGTGGTGATGATTTCCGTGACGCAAAAGGCATGATTGCCCATCACCGCACAGGTCAGTTCCCGCCCCGGCGCATAGGTCTCGACCATCACCCGATCCGGCATGCCCTCGGGCAGGTGCGGTGCGGAATTCGCGCCGTCATGCACGATCACCACGCCGACGGATGACCCCTCGTTGTTGGGCTTCACCACATAGGGCGCGGGCATGATATGGCGCGTTGCGACCTCGGATTTATCGGCCAGCAGGCTGTCGACCACCGGCAGGCCCGCAGCCCGGAACGCATCCTTGGCCCGGGTCTTGTCCATCGCCAGCGCCGAGGCCAGAACCCCCGAATGCGTGTAGGGAATGCGCAGCCATTCCAGCATGCCTTGCACGCAGCCGTCTTCGCCCCAGCGGCCATGCAGCGCGTTGAACACGACATCCGGTTTGATGTCCGCCAGTCGCGCGGGCAGATCATGCCCGGCCTCGACCTCGACCACATTGAATCCTGCCACCCGCAGCGCCTGGGCGCATTCGCGCGCCGAAGACAGGGATACCTCGCGTTCCGAGGACATCCCGCCTTGCAATACCGCTACCAGGTGGGCTGTCCTGCTCGACACACCCGCCACGTCCGCCTCTTCCGGGGTTTTCCCCGTGAATTATTCGTTGCTTACCGTCACGCCGGGGGCATTGAATTCACCCACGCGCATGATTTCCCACTCTAACGAAATTCCCTGCGTCTGCAAAACCTTTTTGCGGACCTGTTCGCCCAGTTCTTCCAGATCCTGTGCCGTGGCACCGCCGGTGTTGATCATGAAATTGGAGTGCATCTCGCTCATCTGGGCGCCGCCCTGGCGTGCGCCGCGCATCCCGGCGTTGTCGATGACCTTCCACGCCTTCAGGTCATGCACGTCATCTGCCCGTCCGGTCGAGGAAAAACCCGCCGGATTGCGAAAGGTCGACCCGGCGGAGCGGGCCTTGGTGGGCTGGGTGGCATCGCGTTTGGCAAGCTGATCGGTCATTTTCTGCGCCAATGCCTGCGGATCGCCCTGCGGCGCATGGAACAGCGCCTGGGTGATCACCGCGCCGTCAGGGATTTGGCTGGACCGATAGGCCAGATGCAGATCCGCAGCCGGGATCGTGACGATCGCACCGTTGCGCAAAACCGCCTGCACCTCGATCAGGTGATCGGCGGTATACAGCCCATAACAGCCCGCGTTCATGCGAACCGCGCCACCGATGGAGCCGGGGATGGTGCGCAGGAATGTCAGGTCCAGCCCGGCCTCGGCGGCCTTGCGGGCCACTTGCGCATCCGGTGCCGCCGAACCGGCCCGTACACGGTCACCCACGCAGTCGATACCGTTGAAGCCGCGGCCCAACCGGATCACCACCGCACGCATCCCGCCATCGCGCACGATCAGGTTCGATCCCACGCCCATGGGGAAGACCGCGATGTTCTCCGGCAGTGCCGCCATGAAATCTGCCAGGTCCTGCAGATCGGCTGGTTGAAAGAACCAGTCCGCCACCCCCCCGACGCGCAACCACGTCAGTTCCGCCAAAGAGCGGTTCGGAGTCAGCACGCCACGGGGGGTATAGGTCAGGTTTTCCATGCGCTCCGCTTAGCGTGCAGGGCATCGCCGGGCAAGAGGCAGGCGGGGGCGAGCGGCCTGACGCGTTTCAGTTTGTGAGCCCGGGGCGATATTTGGACGGCTGCGCGGACCGGTCCGCCGAACTGCAACCGGCGCCCAGGTCTGGAAGACAACAGGAACCGGGGGACGTGTTGACCAAAGGGATTTCTCAGGCAAGGGGCTATGGTTCAAACCGACGGCTATTCTTGAGCTTGTTGAAGCAGCGCTCGACCATGTTGCGCAGGGTGTAGATGGTCATGTCGACAGGCGTAATTGTCAAGCACGAGGTGGATGTCGCGCGGCTGACGGACCGCGCGGTCGATCCGGCGTAAGAAGGTCAGAAATTCCTTCGCCCGGTGCCGGGGCATGCAGTCGCCGATCACCATGCCGGATTTCACGTCGAGTGC
>DASWPI010000126.1:0-22492 GCA_036398515.1 Paenirhodobacter sp. | reverse complement strand
CTCGGGGCAGGTGCTGCAATGAAATGGGGGCCGGAAGGCCCCCGGATCAGATCTGCTCGAACGCCTCGCGCGCCGAATTGTATTGTTCCAGCGCGCCGGATCCGATGTCATGCCACAGCCCGTGCAGGGTCATGTTGTCGGATTCCAGGGCGGCCTTGACGAAGGGGAAGGTCATCAGGTTTTCCAGACTGACCACCACCGCCTCGCGTTCCAGCGCATGGACCTGGGTTTCGGGCGGCAGTTCCTTGATCCGCTCATAGCCGGGGCGCAGCAGGTCCAGCCAGGCGCCCACGAAGGAGGTCTTTTCCTCCAGCTCCGGGGCATGGCCGGTACACATCGCATGGCATCCGGCGACGCCACCGCATTGCGAATGGCCCAGCACGATCAGATGAGCCACCTTGAGCGAGCTGACCGCATATTCCACCGTTGCCGAGGTGCCGTGGTGGTCGCCATCCGGGTTATAGGGCGGCACCAGATTGGCGATGTTGCGGTGGATGAAGAACTCCCCTGAATCCGCCCCGAAGATCGAGGTGACATGCACCCGCGAATCGCAGCATGAAATCACCATAGAGCGGGGGCGTTGGCCCTCTTCGGCCAGACGCCGATACCAGGCCTTGTTTTCCGCATAGGCGGTGGCCTTCCAGCCGTGAAATCGGCTGACCAGATACGATGGCAAGGGCCGAACATGTTCGTGCATCGCTGTCTCCTTTGGCGGGTTTTTCCGGTGATAGGCTGCGCAGGCCGGTAGTGCGAGTGAATTTTGCACCTGCGGGCGCATTCCGGGGATGCGTCGCATTGCACCCGCCGCCGGGCGCGCTAGGTTCGGGCGGGGCCGCAGCCCGCCCCCCAGGACTGGAGCCGATGATGACCGAACCCTTCCGCAACCGCCCCGCCATGCAGTTCGCCCCGCAAGGGGGTACCCTGCCCCTTCATGTGCTGGAGGCGGGGGCACCGTTCCCCGCGACGCTGAGCCCGGCGCAACAGGCCTTTGCGGTGGCACAGGGGTTTACCGGGGCGTTGGGGGCGCTGTGCGTGCTGCCCGATGCCCAGGGGGGTATCGCGGCGGCGCTGTTCGGATATGGCACGGCGGCCAAACGGCGGCGCGGGCGGTTCCATCTGGCGGGGGCGGCGGCGCGGCTGCCGGCGGGCAATTGGCGTATCGTGGCGGATCTGCCGCCCGAAACGCTGGAAATCGAGACGCTGGGCTGGTTGCTGGAGGGCTATCGCTTTGACGATTATGCCACGCTGGCGGCCCCGGTGGCGCGGCTGGCTTGCCCCGATGGGCTGGATCGCGCGCGGTTACAGATTCTGGCGGCGGGCGAGGCCCTGACCCGCGATCTGATCAACACCCCGCCAAATGACATGGGGCCGGACGAGCTGGAGGCCGCCACCCGCGCATTGGCGGATCTGCATCAGGCGCGGCTGGTGACGATTGCCGGTGAGGACCTGTTGGCGCAGGGCTATCCGCTGATCCATGCCGTTGGCCGTGCCAGCCCGCGCGTGCCGCGTCTGCTGGATCTGCGGTGGGGCGATGCCGGGCCCGAGGTGACGCTGGTGGGCAAGGGGGTCTGTTTTGATACCGGCGGGCTGGATATCAAGCCGCCCGCCTCGATGGGATTGATGAAGAAGGACATGGGCGGCGCGGCCACGGTGCTGGGGCTGGCGCATATGATCATGGCGACGGGGATGCCGTTGCGGTTGCGGGTGCTGATCCCGGCGGTGGAAAACGCGGTGTCGGGCGATTCCTTTCGGCCGCAGGACATCTACACCGCGCGCAAGGGCCTGACGGTCGAGATCAACAACACCGATGCCGAGGGGCGGTTGGTTCTGGCCGATGCGCTGGCGGCGGCGGATGAAGAGGCTCCGGATCTGATCCTGTGTCTGGCCACCTTGACCGGTGCGGCGCGGGTGGCGTTGGGCCCCGATGTGCCGCCGTTCTACACCGATGATGACAGGGTGGCCGGGGCACTGGCGCAGGGCGCGGCACAGGTGGCCGATCCGCTGTGGCGCCTGCCGTTCTGGGACCCGTATGAGGCGATGATCGAACCGGGTATCGCCGATCTGGACAATGCGCCTGCGGGGGGCATGGCGGGGTCGATCACGGCGGCGCTGTTCCTGCGCCGGTTCGTGACGGAAACCCCGGCTTTCGCGCATTTCGATATCTATGGCTGGCAACCGGCGGCGCATCCCGGCCGCCCCAAGGGCGCGGCCTGTCAGGGGGCGCGGGCGATCTTTGCGGCCTTGCCGGGGATGCTGGATCTATGAGCGATCGCCGCCTGACGCCCAGCTCTGGCCGCGTGGCGCATCTGTCCCTGCGTGGGGTGGTGGATCTGCCGCTGACGGCGGGCGATGCCGCGCGGATCGCCGCCCCGGTGACCGATCTGTGCCCCGAACCGGGGGCGCTGCGGGACCGGCAATTGCTGTTCGGCGCCGCGGTGACGGTGATCGACCGGCACGAGGGGTGGTGCTTTGTGCAGGCGGCGTGGGATGGCTATTGCGGGTGGATGGTTGCGGGGGCGGTGGGCGAACCGACACCCGCCACGCATCTGGTGCCGGTGCCTGCGGCGCATGTCTACCGTGCGGCCTCGATCAAGGACGGCGAGGTGGTGCGGCTGTCGATGGGGTCGCGCGTCACCGTATTGGAAGAGGCCGGGAAATTCGCGCGGATCGCCGAGGGCTGGATCGTGCGTCAGCATCTGCGGCCTGTTGCGGTGAACGATACCGATCCGGTGACGGTGGCCGAGCGGCTGTTGGGCACGCCCTATCTATGGGGCGGCAATTCCCGTGACGGGATTGATTGCTCGGGGTTGGTGCAGGTGGCACTGGCGCTGTGTGGGCGTTCCTGTCCGGGGGACAGCGATTTGCAGCGCGGCGCCTTGGGTGCGCCTCTGCCCGAGGGGGCGCCGTTGCGGCGCGGCGATCTGTTGTTCTGGCGCGGACATGTCGCAATGGCGTGTGATGCCGAAACATTGATCCATGCGAATGGGCATTCGATGACGGTTTCCCATGAAAACACGGCCGCCTGTCTGGCCCGGATCGCGGCGGCGGGCGAGGGGGTGTTTCACGGGGTTTGGCGCCCGAATTAGGCCCCCCGCGGGCGGGCCCGTCAGGCGGGATGCGTTGTGGGGGCAGCACCCCCACAACAGCAGTTCAGAAAACCACGACCGCCCGGATGGATTCGCCCTTGTGCATCAGATCGAAACCTTCGTTGATGCGTTCCAGCGGCAGGGTATGGGTGATCATCGGGTCGATTTCGATCTTGCCGTCCATGTACCAGTCGACGATGCCCGGCACGTCGGTGCGGCCGCGCGCACCGCCAAAGGCCGTGCCCTTCCACACCCGGCCGGTGACCAGCTGGAACGGACGGGTCTGGATTTCGGCGCCTGCCGGGGCCACGCCGATCACCACCGACACACCCCAGCCACGGTGGGTGCATTCCAGCGCGTCGCGCATCACCTTGACGTTGCCGGTGCAGTCAAAGCTGTAATCCGCGCCGCCGATCTGGTCGAAGGGGGTCTTGGTCAGCTCGACGATGGCGCTGACGATGGAGCCGTCGATGTTCTTCGGATTGACGAAATGGGTCATGCCAAAGCGGCGGCCCCATTCTTCCTTGTCGTCGTTCAGATCGACACCGATGATCATGTCGGCGCCTGCCAGCTTCAGCCCCTGGATCACGTTCAGCCCGATGCCGCCCAATCCGAAAACCACCGCCTTGGCGCCGATTTCCACCTTGGCGGTATTGATCACCGCGCCGATGCCGGTGGTGACACCGCAGCCGATGTAGCAGACCTTGTCGAAGGGCGCGTCGTCGCGGATCTTGGCCAGCGCGATTTCCGGCACCACGGTATGCTGGGCGAAGGTCGAGCAGCCCATGTAGTGATGGATCGGCGTGCCATCCAGCATCGAGAACCGGGTCGTGCCGTCGGGCAGCAGCCCCTGACCCTGGGTCGAGCGGATCGCCGTACACAGGTTGGTCTTGCGCGACAGGCAGCTGGGGCATTCGCGGCATTCGGGGGTATAGAGCGGAATGACGTGATCGCCGGGTTTCAGCGTGGTGACGCCCGGGCCGACCTCGAGCACGATACCCGCGCCCTCATGGCCGAGAATCGCCGGGAAGATTCCTTCGGGATCGGCGCCGGACAGGGTGAATTCATCGGTGTGACAGATCCCCGTTGCCTTGATTTCGACCAGAACCTCGCCCGCTTTGGGGCCTTCGAGGTTCACTTCCATGATTTCAAGCGGTTTACCGGGGGCAACAGCCACGGCGGCACGGGTTCTCATCGACAAATCCTCGCTGTATAGAGTCTTGCCAGAACCTGAGCGAAAGCGCCGGGCAACGCAAGAATGGGTGCGACATGATATTCCGCTTTTCCGCCATTGCCATGACGGCTGTGCTGTTGGCCGGGTGCCAGAGCACGACCGAAGAGATCACGCCGGCAGAGCCGTTGCCGGTGCCGCATATGACCCCGGCCGTCAGTCAGGACGGCGCGTTGGAGCAACGTTCGCCCGACCTGTGCGGCGCGCGGAACTATGCCTCGGTGCTGGGGCAGCCGTCTGCGGTGATCCCGTCGCTGGGGATTACCGGGCCGATCAGTGTGGTCGAATGGCGCGGCATCGAGCCGCAGGAATATTCGCCCAAGCGGGTGGTGTTCCGTCTGGATCAGATGGGCAACATTTTCAATATTGACTGCGGCTGAGCCGCAGAAGCCATTTGCCTGATGCCGCCCCCACGGGCGGCATCAGGCCGTTTTGGGTGCTTGATTTGTGCCGGATGGGATGTCACCATTCCGTCATGACGATCCAGTCGCCCACCCCTTTTCCTGGCTCTGCGGGGGCCGATACGCAGGTCGCCTTTGACCGACAGGAACTTGGCGCGATCCTGACCCTGTATGGCCGGATGGTGGCCGCCGGGGAGTGGCGCGATTACGGCATGAGCTTTCTGCGCGATGTTGCCGTGTTCTCGGTGTTTCGCCGGGCGGCCGAAAACCCGCTATACCGCATCGAGAAGCGCCCGGCATTGCGCAACCGTCAGGGGTTGTATGCGGTGATCGGCATGGATGGGCAGGTGCTGAAGCGCGGCCAGGATCTGGCTGCGGTGCTGCGGGTGTTGGAACGCAAGCTGATCCGCCCTGTCTAGGCCGGGTTAGCGGCCCAGATAGGCGGCCAGAACCGGTGGCGGGTTGCGCAGCAACGCTTCGGTCGGTTGGGGCGGCGCGGCGCGGCCCTCGGCGACCAGGACCGTGTCCGGGCACAATGTCAGCGCGTCTTGGGGATCATGGCTGACCATCAGCACGGTTGTGCCCTGCTCTTGCGCCATTTGCGCGGTCAGGGTCAGCATATCGGCCTTGAGCGCCGGGCCGAGCGCGGCAAAGGGTTCGTCCAGCAGCAGCATCGGTCGCGCCCGCAGCAACGCCCGCGCCAGTGCCACCCGTGATTGTTGCCCGCCCGACAGCGCACCGGGTTTGCGTGCGCCGGTGCCCGCAAGGCCGACCCGGATCAGTGTGGCGTCGATACGGTCATGATCCTGCGCGGTCAGGCGCAGCTTAGGGTTCAGCCCAAGCCCGATATTCTGGGCCACGGTCAGATGCGGGAACAGGTTCTGGTCCTGAAACAGGATCGACAAGGGGCGATCACCCGGCGCGGTGCGGGTGATATCGGCGCCGTTCCACAGCACCCGCCCCGCGTGCGGGGTCAGAAACCCGGCGATGGCGGACAGCAGCGTGGTTTTACCCGCACCCGATGGCCCGATCAGTGCCACCCGTGCGCCGGCGGGGATACTCAGATCGGCGTGCAGGTGAAACGCGCCCTGTTGCAGGGTCAGGTCATCCAGGGTCAGCATGTTGTCCGATCCGGTCAAGGGCCCAGAACAGGGCGAATGTCAGGGCCATCAGAACGCAGGCCGCCGCCGCCGCCTGATCCATGCGGTAAGCCCCCATCAACTGATAGAGCGCCAGCGGCAGGGTTTGCCGATGGCCGTCCGAAAACAGGGTGATCACGCCCAGATCACCCATCGAAAATGCTGCCGCCAACCCCGCCGCAAACCCCAGCGGGCGGGCCAGCCGGGGCAGGTCCAGATAGCGCAGGCGGGCGATGCCGCGCAGCCCCAGGGACGCCGCCAGCCGGTCATAATCGGCGCATAGCGCGCGCGTCTCGGGCAGCAGCAGACGCAGGGCAAAGGGCAATGACATCAACGCATTGGCCAGTAAGGTCACCGGTAGTGACAGCGCCACGGGATTGACGAAGGGCCGCAGGATCAGAAACAGGCCGGTGCCCAGCACCAGCGACGAGGCGGTCATCGGCAGGGTGCCTGCGGCCTCGGCCCAGCGGGCACGTGGGGCGGCCAGCGCCAGTGGCAACGCCAGCGCCAGCGTCACCGCCGTCGATCCTGCCGCGATCAGCACCGAGGTGCCCGCCGCACGCAGGATCGACGGCGGCAGATCGGGGAGCGCGGGCACGCCCCGCGCGGCGATGGTCAGCAGCGGCAGCAACAGGAACACGGTGGCGGCAATCAGCACCAGCATGTCCTTGATCCGCCCGCCCGGCACCGATGGCCCCCGCGCCCGGTCCAGCCCGGCGCCAAAGGCCGGTGGCGCGGTCAAAGCCAGACTGGCCGCCAATGCGCCCAGCGATACGCCGATCTGCACCATCGCCAGCACCGCTGCCCGCCCGGCATCGGCGTCAAACCGAAACGCCTGATAGATCGCCAGTTCAACCGTAGTGGCTCGTGGCCCGCCGCCCAGTGTCAGCGCAATGGCGAAGGAAGTCAGGCAGACCAGAAAGATCGCCAGAAAGGCCCCCGGCAGCACGGCGCGCAGCATCGGGCGTTCGATATGGCGGGCAATGTCGGCCCGCGCGAAGCCCAGCGAGGCCGCTAGCCGCAGCCGCTCGGCGGGCAGGGCCTGCCAACCGTGCAATACCATGCGGACCGCCAGCGGCAGGTTCAGGAACACATGCGCCAGAATCACCCCTTGGGCGCCATAGATCGACAGACCGGGCAGGCCCAGCCAGTCCAGAACGCCATTCACCGTGCCGCGCCGCCCGAACACCGCCACCAGCCCCATCGCCGCAACGATGGTGGGCAGAATGAACGGCGCCCCCATCAGCGAAATCAGCAGACCGCGACCGGGGAAGCGCCGCCGCGCCAAAGCGCGTGCCACCGGCACCGCCAGCAGGCATGACAGCGCCGCCGACAGCGCCGCCTGCCACAGGGTGAACCACAGCGCCGACAGATCCCCCGGCCCCAGCCCCGACAGCCCCCCGGCATGGGCGATCACCGCCGCCAGAGGCGCCAGCACCGCCGCCGCGACCAGCAGGGCCGCGATCAGGGCAGGGGGGGAGGCGGTCATTTGCGCAGGGCCTGCCGCCATTCCTCGGTCGCGGCGGCGCGCAGGGCCTCGGCCTCGTCTTCGGTGAAGAACAGCGTTTTGGCCGGACGCGGCAGCGCGGCAAAGGCGGGCGGCAGGAAACCGGGCTTTTCAATCGCCGGATAAGACCAGTTCGCCGTGGCGATCATGCCCTGAAACGCATCCGACAGGATGTAGTCCATGAATTTTTGCGCCAGCGCGGGGTGCTTGGTGCCCTTCAGCTGGGCGGCGGTTTCGGTCATGAAGTAATGGCCTTCGGGGAAGATGGCCGCGACCTTGGTATCATCGTTTTCCGCGATGATGTGATAGGCGGGCGAGGTGGTGTAAGACAGCACCATGTCGACCTCGCCATCGGTGAACAGGCCATAGCTTTCGGACCAGTCCTGGGTCACGGTCAGGATCTTGGGGGCCAGTTTTTCCCATGCGGCACCGGCCTGATCGCCATAGATGGCCTTGACCCAGAACAGCAACGCCAGCCCCGAGATCGACGAACGCGGGTCCTGTATCGCGATTTTATAGGCGTTGTCGGGGGCGTCCAGCAATTCCTGGAAGGATTTCGGCGGGGTCTTCAGCCGGGTCTTGTCATAGACAAAGGCCGTTTCGCCCCAGTTGAACGGCAGGAATGTATCGTCGGTCCAGGTGATCGGCAGGGTCAGCCGACCGGTATCTTCGTTATGGGGCGCGAACAGGCCGGTGGCGCGGGCGCGGGCCATGACATCGGTGGTCAGGCCGATCACCGCATCGGCCTCGGTCCTGTCGCCTTCCAGCAGGATGCGCGGCAGCACATCACCCGCCACGAATTTCAGATCGCAGTCACAGATTTGTTCAAACCCTGCCTCGATTTTGGGGCCGGGACCCCATTCCGAGGTGAAGTAATCGGGGGCATAGACTGTCAAAACGGGTTTATCCGCCGCGAACGCCGTGTTCGCCGCCAAAATGCATCCCGCAAGCATCAGAGTTTTTTTCATCGTTCCTCCGCATTCTAACTCTGGCCTCCGGACGGATGGGGGCCGGGCAGGAACCCGGATACCTTCCCTCCGCCGGTATTAACCGGTTCAGGTTCAACGGGTTCGCTTGCGCATCTCAGCCGGGGCCATTGGCCCGCGGCACCCCGAGGTGTATCCAGCATAGGCGATGGGGCCGTCCTCGCAAGGGGAAAGCGAAACTGCTTGAGTGCTCAACGCCGCGCCGCTATCCCCAAGGCAATGGTGCGCAGGAGGCCCGGGATGAGCTATAATACCTTCGGACATCTGTTCCGCGTGACGACCTGGGGTGAAAGCCACGGTCCGGCCCTGGGGGCCACCGTCGATGGCTGCCCGCCGGGGATCGCGCTGGATGAGGCCTTCATTCAGGTGTTTCTGGATCGCCGCCGTCCCGGCCAATCCAAAATGACGACGCAGCGGCAGGAACCCGATCAGGTGAAAATCCTGTCCGGCGTGTTCGAGGGGCGCACCACCGGCACGCCCATCCAGCTGATGATCGAGAACACCGACCAGCGGTCCAGGGATTACGGCGACATTGCCCGGCAATTCCGCCCCGGCCATGCCGATATCAGCTATCACCAGAAATACGGCATCCGCGATTATCGCGGCGGCGGGCGGTCCAGCGCGCGGGAGACGGCGGCGCGGGTGGCGGCGGGCGGCGTGGCGCAGGCGGTGCTGCGGGTGCTGGTGCCTGATCTGCGGATCACCGGTTACATGTTGTCGATGGGGGTGAAGACCATCGACCCGCTGCGGTTCGACCGCGATGAGATCCTGCGCAATCCGTTTTTCATCCCGGATGCCGCCGTGGTCGATGAGTGGTCGGATTATCTGGAGGCGATACGCAAGAACCGCAACTCGGTCGGGGCGGCGATCGAGGTGATGGCCGAGGGCTGTCCGCCCGGTCTGGGGGCGCCGATCTATGCCAAGATGGACAGCGATCTGGCCGCCGCGATGATGTCGATCAACGCCGTCAAGGGTGTGGAAATCGGCGAGGGCATGGCCGCCGCGCGGCTGACCGGCACCGACAACGCCGATGAGATGCGCATGGGCGCCAACGGGCAGGTGATCTACAGTTCCAACCATGCGGGCGGTATTCTGGGCGGGATCACCACCGGCGAACCCATTGTGGTGCGGTTCGCGGTCAAGCCGACGTCCTCGATCCTGACGCCGCGGGCCTCGGTCGATGCGGCGGGGCATGATGTCGAGGTGGTGACCAAGGGCCGCCATGATCCCTGTGTGGGCATCCGGGCCGTGCCGGTGGCCGAGGCGATGATGGCCTGCGTGATTTTGGATCACCTGCTGCTGGATCGCGGGCAGACCGGCGGGGTGCGCGGCCGCATCGGCTAGCGCCACCCTTGCGGCGGGCCGGGGGCGGCCCTAAGTTGCGAAGACAGCTTCGGGGGATTGATGAAGACCGCACCCACCATGCCAACCATTCGCAAGGGGCGCAAATTCGCGCAGGTGCTGGATGGTGCGCGCGTGATTTTCATGCGCGACGGGTTTGAAGGCGCCTCGGTCGATGAGATCTCGAAGGTGGCGGGGGTGTCCAAGGCGACCCTGTACAGCTACTTTCCCGACAAGCGGTTGCTGTTTCTGGAGGTGGTGCGCGGCGAATGCGCCCATCGTGCCGACGCGGCGGAAAAGCCGCTGCAGGGCAGTGCCTCGGCGCGCGAGATGCTGATCGCGGCCGGCAACCGGATCGTTGATTTCATCGTTTCGGATTTCGGCGTGGCGATGTTTCGTTTCGGGGCCGCCGAAGGCCAGCGTTTCCCGGAAATCGGCCGCAATTTCTATGAGACCGGGCCGATGCTGCTGCGGCAGCGACTGGTGGGGCATCTGCGTGAATTCTGTGTGCGCGGTGAATTGGCGATCGAGGATTTCGATCTGGCGGCGGATCAATTTGTTGAATTGTGCAAGGTGGATATCCAGTCCCGCCTGATCCTGGGGGTCAGCACCCGGATCAGCACCAGCGACCGCAACCGCACCATCAATGGGGCGGTGGATATGTTTCTGGCGCGATATGGCGTGTCGTCATCAGCGCCCGAGCGGTGCCCATAACCGCCGGTGCAGCGCGAATAACAGGGCGCTCAGCACGGTCAGCAGGCCGACCGCCACGATGCCGGTGCGCTTGCGGGCCTCCAGCCGGGGTTCGGCCGTCCACATCAGAAAGGCCGCGACATCGCGCGACATCTGCTGGACGCTGGCCGGGGTGCCGTCTTCGTAGATGATCATATCGTCAAACAGCGGTGGCGGCATGGCCGTCCAGCCGCCCGGAAAGACGGTGTTGCCGTAATAGGCGGTATCGGCCTGATCCTGCGTGTCATCGGTGAAATGTGTCAGGAACGCGTCGATATATTCGGGGCCACCCTGGCCGTGGATCAACTGGTTCAGCCCGGTGCCATAGGGGCCGTCGAACCCGGTACGGGCCTTGGCCATCAGGCTGAGGTCCGGCCCCATGCCGAGGCCATTGCGGGTGGGGAACGCATCCGTGGCCCGGCGCGGCCGTTCGGTGCCATCGGGCAGCACTACCGGGTCCAGCAGATCGGTCAGGGCGCGCAGCTGATCCGCCGTCAGGCCGGGGCCGCCGGGGTCGGACAGGGTGCGGATCGGCACATATTGCAGGCCGTGACAGGCGGCGCAGACCTCGGAATACACCTGTAGGCCACGGCGCAGCTGGGCGGGATCGTAGCGGCCAAAGGGGCCTTCAAAGGAAAAATCGACCGGGTCGGCGTGGGCCGTATCCGCCAGTGGGGCGGTGGCCAGCACCGCTGCGATTAAGGTGGCGCGGATCATGCCTGCCCCCCCGTCCAGCGTCGTGCGGCCCGTGACAGCAGCGGCACGATCAGCAGGAAATAGGCGAACCAGTAGCCCGTGGCGATCAGCGCGATCACGTCATAGGGCGCACGGGCGGGCCGCGCCCCAACCCAGGTCAACACGATGAAATCCACCACCAGCAGCCAGAACCACAGGCGAAAGCCCCGGCGATTGCCGTCCGTCCGCGACGGGGTGCGATCCAGCCACGGCACAACCATCAGCACGATGATCGACCCGAACATGGCGAATATCCCGAACCGCTGCGCATCAATGACGCCTCGGGTCAGCCAGTCGACGGCAATCACCGCCCAGACATCGGCGCTGAAGGCGCGCAGGATGGCGTAGAAGGGCAGGAAATACCATTCGGGCACGATGTGTTCGGGGGTGAGCAGCGGGTTGGCCTCGATGGCGTTGTCGGGGTGGCTCAGGTAGGTGGGCATGAACCCGACCACGGCGGCGAACACCACCAGCACCAGCGAAAGCGCGGCCAGATCCTTCAGCGCGAAATACGGCCAGAACGGCAAGGTATCGCGCGCGGGGTCCGTGCCCGCCGGGTTGCTGTTGCCGGTGACATGAACCCCCCAGACATGCGCCACGACCAGCGCTACCATGCCAAACGGGATCACCAGATGCAGCACGAAAAACCGTGTCAGTGTGGTGTCCCCCACCGATGGTCCGCCCAGCAGCCAGCTTTGCAAGGCCGGGCCGATACCGGGCAGCGCGCCGAAGATATTGGTGACAACCGTGGCCGCCCAATAGGACATCTGCCCCCAGGGCAGCACATAGCCCATGAATGCCACCGCCATCATCGTCAGATACAGCATCATGCCGATCAGCCATGTCAGTTCGCGCGGCGCCCGGTAGCTGCCGTAATACAGGCTGCGGAAGATATGGATATAAACCGCGAAGAAGAACAGCGACGCGCCATTTTGATGCGTGTAGCGCATCACGTCGCCGCCATTCACATTGCGCATGATATGTTCGACCGAGGCAAAGGCCATGTCGATCTGCGGGGTGTAATGCATCGCCAGAACGACGCCGGTGACGATCTGTAGCGCCAGACAGAACACCAGCACCATCCCCCACACCCACCACCAGTTCAGGTTGCGCGGGGTCGGCGCGGTCATCGTCTTGTGGATCAGCGCCGCGATGGGCAGCCGTTGGTGCATCCAGATCCCCAGCCGTGTCCTGGGTTCGTAGCGCGGCGGCATCTAACCCAGCCGGATGGTGGTGGCGTCAATGAACCGCGCAATCGGCACGGCCAGATTGCGCGGCGCGGGGCCTTGGCGGATGCGGCCCGCCGTGTCGTAATGTGACCCGTGGCAGGGGCAGAACCAGCCGCCGAAATCACCCGCGCCATTGCCCAGCGGCACACAGCCCAGATGTGTGCAGACCCCCACCATGACCAGCCATTCGCCCGCCGCATCCAGCGTGCGGTTGCGGTCATTGGCATCGGTGCCGGGGCGGTTGGCATTTTCGGCCGCGGTGTCGATCAGCGTCGCCAGATCGGTGTCACGGGCTGCCTGGATTTCCTCGGGCGTGCGGCGACGGATGAACACCGGCTTGCCGCGCCAGGTGACGGTGATCTGGGTGCCGGGGGCGATGGCGGAGACATCCACCTCCAGCTGCGCCTCGGCGCGGACATCGGCCGAGGGGTTCATCTGGTCGATCAGTGGCCAGACGGCAGCGCCCGTGACCACCACCCCGGTGCCGGCCGTGGCATAACACAGGAAATCGCGGCGGTTTCCGGTGTCGTCCTCTGACTGGGGCATGGTCATTCTCCTTCGCGCCCTGTTCTAACCGCCCGGAGCGTGCCCGTCGAGATTGATCGGGTGCCGAGATCAGTCGGGTGCCAGCATGTAGCCCAGCCCGCGCACGGTTTGCAGGTAACGGGGTTCTTTCGGGTCGGGTTCGATCTTGCGGCGCAGCCGGGTGATCTGCACGTCGATGGCCCGGTCGCCCGAGGTTTCCTCGCTGGCGGCGGTGCGGTCGCGGCCCAGCTCTTCGATCAGATCGGTGCGGGTCACCACCTCGCCCGCATGGGTGGCGAAGATGCGCATCAAGGCCACCTCGGTCGCGGTCAGGCGCACGGCGGCCTCGCCCTGCCACAATTCACCCCGGTCCTGATCATAGCGCAACGGCCCCAGCGTCAGGTATTTCGGCCCGGTCGTCACCTCGGACGGCATCCGGCGCAGAATGGCGTTGATGCGCAGCAACAGTTCCTTGGGCTCGAACGGTTTCGACAGGTAATCGTCGGCGCCGGCCTCCAGCCCCTCGATCCGCTCGCGGGTTTCGCCGCGCGCGGTCAGCAACAGGATGGGCGTGCGCATCTTGCGGCGCAGGTCGCGCGTCAGGCTGAGGCCGTCTTCGCCCGGCATCATCACATCCAGCACGATCAGGTTGAATTCCAGCCCCGCCAGCAATTTGCGCGCGTGTGCGGCGTCACGCGCGGCGGTGACCAGAAAGCCGTTGCGGAACAGGAACTTCTGCAACAGACCACGGATACGTTCATCGTCATCGACGATCAGCAGATGCGGGGCATTGGGTTCGCTCGGCATCAGGGCTGATCCTTCAACATCTGGTAGTGGCGGCGCATGTCCGGGTCCATCATGGCCTCCAGCACCAGCCGGAACCCGGCCACCGCCTGCGGCCCTGCTGCCCGATAGGCGCCGCGCATCCGGTTGCGTTGGGCCTCGGACAATTCGCGTTCAAGCGACTGACCCTCGGCGGTCAGGTGCAGGTGGCGGGCGCGGCGATCCTTGCGGCCGACGCGGCTTTCGACCAGGCCATCCTCGATCAACGAGCGCAGCACCCGGTTCAGCGATTGTTTGGTTACGCCCAGCACCGACAGCAGGGTGGTCACCGTCAGCCCAGGCTCGCGGTTGATGAAGTGGATGGCCCGGTGATGCGCCCGGCCATAGCTGTGCTTTTCCAAAATCCGGTCCGGGTCGGCGGTAAAGCCGCGATACGCGAAGAACATCGCCTCGATCCCCCGACGCAACTGTTCGTCGGTCAGGAACAGCAGGGCTTCGCCGCCCTGCGTGCTGCTGTCTGCCATGTGTAGCCTTCCTCGCTTTTTTGCGATTTTAGGGCAGCGTTGTTGACTTTCCAAGAATCAATTGTTAGTTGGGCACATCTTTTGCGCAACTTTATGACCCAAAGGGCCGATTGGAACGCAATATTGGGAAAATTCCGGGGTTCAAAGGAGAGCAAAATGACCGGGTCGTATGAAGATCGTGATGGCTGGATCTGGATGGATGGCAAGATGGTGGAATGGCGCAACGCCAATGTCCATATCCTGACCCATGCGATGCACTATGCCTCGTCCGTGTTCGAGGGCGAGCGGTGCTACAACGGCAAGATCTTCAAGGGCGTCGAACACAGCAAGCGGCTGCGGCATTCGGCCGAGCTGCTGGATATGGAGATCCCCTATTCGGTCGAGCAGATCGAGCAGGCGAAATACGACATGCTGAAGGCCAACGGCTGGACCAACGCCTATGTGCGCGCGCTGGCCTATCGCGGTGCGGGCGACGAAATGGGGGTCTCGGCAGTGGGGAACCCGGTGCGTCTGGCGGTGGCCGGTTGGGAATGGGGCGCCTATTATGGCGACGCCAAGATGAAGGGCGCCAAGCTGGACATTTCCAAGTGGAAACGCCCGTCGCCCGAAACCATCCCGTCGGCGGCCAAGGCGTCGGGCCTGTATATGATCTGCACCATGTCCAAGCACGCGGCGCAGGCCAAGGGCTGTTCGGATGCGCTGTTCTTTGATTATCGCGGCTATGTGGCCGAGGCGACGGGCGCCAACATCTTCTTCGTCAAGGATGGCGAAGTGCATACGCCGCTGCCCGATGCGTTCCTGAACGGCATCACCCGGCAGACGGTGATCGCGCTGTTGAAGGAAAAAGGCATCCGGGTGTGGGAGCGCCATATCGAACCGTTCGAGCTGGAAGGGTTTGAGCAGTGCTGGCTGACCGGCACCGCCGCCGAGGTCACCCCGGTGGGCGAAATCGGCCCCTATACGTTTGAGGTGGGTGCGCTGACCCGCGACATCGCGGAAACCTACGAACGGCATGTGCGCGCCTGATCGGGCGCGGTAGGGTACAGGCGCGCCCGGTGGGGCGCGCCTGATTTCAGGTGGCGGGGTTTTCCTGACGCTCGATGCGCAGGAATTCCTGCACCTTGCGGGCACTGCGGCCCAGAACCGGGCGTTGGCCCAGCTCATGGATCGCGGGATGGATACCCTCACGGCGGGCCAGTTCGATGAAATGTTTCAGCCGCGCCCCTTCGGTTTGCGGTGTGGTGCGGTCGAGCAGATGACGTGTCATTCGGCAGCCTCCCCTGACTGATGATGCCATCAATATAGCACCGAACCGGACCTTTTTCGAGGTCGCACGCTGTCGCAGGCGGATAACCGCGCGTCAGCCCTGGGGGGTAGAGGCCTTGCGCTGGCGGCGCCGTTCTATCCCCAACTGCCGCTCGCGCCAGATGATCAGCACGCCTGCCGCAATCACCACGGCCGAACCGACCAATGTGGACGAGGCCGGGATTTCGCCAAACACACCGTAGCCGATGGCCAGCGCGAAGATCATCGAGGTGTAATCCAGCGGCGCCAGAACCGAGGCATCTGCAAAGCGATAGCCGGTGGTCATCAGGATCTGGGCCGTGCCCCCCAGCAGACCTGCGCCGATCAGCAGGGCCAGATGCCCGGGGGATGGAACGACCCAGCCGAAGGGCAGGGTGAACAGCGACAGAACCGAGGCCGTGCAGGCGAACCAAAAGGCGATGGCGGTGGGGCGTTCGGTATTCACCATCCGGCGGATCTGGATCGCCGCCAGTGCCGAAAACCCGGCGCCGATCAGGGCCAGCATCGCGCCAAGCCGGGCATTGTCGGTGCCGACCGCGGCGCCGATATTGCCGCTCAGCTGTGGCCACAGCACGATCAGCACCCCGATCAACCCCAGAATCACGGCGGAAATACGTACGATCCGCACCCGCTCGCCCAGGAACAGCGCGGCAAAGATCACCGTCAGGATCGGCGCGGCATAGCCGATGGCGGTGGCCTCGGGCAGGGGCAGAAAGGCCAGCGCGGCGAAATTCAGCGCCATCGCGGTGGTGCCGATGACACCGCGCAGAACATGGCTGGCCGGTTTCTTCACCCCCAGCCCATCGTGAAACCCATGCACGATCAACAGCCAGGTCAGGATGGGCACGATCCCGAAGAACGAGCGGAAAAACACCATCTCGCCGGGCGGAACGGTATCCGATGTCGCCTTCATCATCGCGGCCATCGCAACGAACAGCACGACCGAGCCGAGTTTCAGCACGATGCCCTTGATCGAGGATGAGGGGACGAATTCCGGGGTTGACATGCGGGGTTCCCTATCCATCCTCAAGTGGCGATGCAACACCATCCTTGGTCTTTGTGCGCCGAAGTCGGTCCATCGCCCATTGCGCCGCCTCGGCCAGTGTCGGATCGGGGTCGGCCAGCAGGGGCAGCAGCGCCGGACGCAATCCGGGATCGGCGGAATTCCCGATCGCATAGGCGACGTTGCGCAGCATCCTGTTGCGCCCGATCCGCTTGATCGGCGATCCGGCAAAGCGGGCGCGGAACCCGGCATCATCCAGTGTCGCCAGTTCCGCCAGAGGCGGGGCGCCCACCCGCGCGGCATAACCGATATCGCGGGCCTCGGCGGCGAATTTGTTCCACGGGCAGGCGGCCAGACAATCATCGCAGCCATAGATGCGATTGCCCAGCAGCGGGCGCAGTTCCGGCGCGACCGGGCCTTTGTGTTCAATCGTCAGGTAGGAAATGCACCGGCGCGCATCCAGCTGGTAGGGGGCGGGAAAGGCCCCGGTCGGGCAGGCGTCCAGACAGGCCCGGCACGATCCGCAATGGCTGACCTCGGGCGTATCCGGGGCCAGATCCAAGGTGGTGAAAATCGCCCCCAGAAAGAACCAGTTGCCCAGATCACGGGACAGCACGTTGGTATGTTTGCCCTGCCAGCCCAGCCCCGCGGCCTGTGCCAAGGGCTTTTCCATCACCGGTGCGGTATCGACAAACACCTTGATCTGCCCCGGAATGCCGCGCCGTCCGGCCTCTTCCAGCAGCCAGCGGCCCACCCGCTTCAGCCGCCGCTTGACCAGATCGTGGTAATCCTTGCCCTGTGCGTAAACGCTGATGGCCGCGCGATCGGGCATCCGGGTGACAAGGCGGGGGTCGTCCTCGGGAGTGTAGACCTCGGCCAGCATGATGATCGAGCGCGCCTCGGACCACAGCGCGGCCGGATCGCCGCGCCAATGCGCCCGGTCCGCCATCCAGTCCATCTCGCCATGATACCCGGCATCCAGAAAGGCCTGCAACCGCGCCTTTGCCTCGGGGATCGCATGGGGGTGGGTGACCCGCATCTTGGAAAAGCCCTCGGCCAGCGCCTTTTCGGTCAGACGGGCCTTTAGCTCCTCCACGGTTGGTTTTCCTCAGTTGTCCAGGGTGCGCAAGGCTGCCTCAGAAATCCAGTTCCGCATATTGCGGTGCGGGCGGCATGCCGGGCAATTGATCGGCCAGCAAGGACCGGAAGGCCGGGCGCGACTTGATCTTGGCATACCAGTCCTTGACCGAGGCCTGCCGGTCCCAATCCACATCCGAGATATAGTCCAGACAGCTCAGCTGGGCGGCGGCGGTGAAATCGGCCAGCGTCATCACGTCGCCCGCCAGCCAGCGGCGCTGGTCCAGCAGCCAGCCCATGTAATCCAGGTGGAACTTGATCGCGGTCAGGCCTTCTTTCACCGTCTTGCTGTCGGGGTGGCCCTTTTTCATCATCCGCTTCCAGACCCGCTCATTCATGATCTTGCGGGTGACCTCGGCGTTGAATTTATCATCGAACCAGCCGCAGACCCGGCGCACCTCATAGCGGGCCTCGGCGCCGCGCGGCATCAGCGGCGGGTTCGGGTGGGTTTCCTCGATATATTCGCAGATCGCCTGGCTCTCGGCCATCATCAGCGTGTCGGTGCGCAGGATCGGCACCTTGCCCGCCGGGTTGCGGCGCAGGAAATCCGGGCTGGGGTCCCAGTATTTCTCTTCCACCAGCTCGACTTCGATCTTTTTCTCCGCAAGCGTCAGGCGCACCTTTCGGCAAAAGGGCGAGAGCGCGACATGATACAGGCGGTTCATCGACTGTCCCGGATTTAGGGTGATTTTCCCTGTGATACGCGCGGGCGGGCGGGGGATCAATGGCGTAAGGGTTAATGTCGCCCGCGTCGGCCCTTTGGTGCCGGTTCCGGCAGCACCTCGGCCAGCAGCGCGATCAGGGTGCACAGCCAATCCGCATCTTCCCATTGGTCGGGGTCGATCCGCCACCAGGGTTTCGCCCCCGGATAGGGGAAGCCCGCCACCGGCTCGCCCAGCCATGCGGTGACGGCGGGCAATTGCCGCACGAACAGCGCATCATCGCACAGCAGCGCCAGCGTCTTGTCGCCCTGCTTCACCGCATATTCGCCGAACATCTTGCGCAGCCGCACCCGGTCGCCCAACTGTTCCAGCAGAAATTCCGCGGTTTCGGGGGCCGTGGCCATTACAGCGCGCGCCGCGCGCGTAGCGCCGCCGAAATGGTGCCGTCGTCCAGATAGTCCAGCTCGCCGCCAATCGGCACGCCCTGCGCCAGACTGGTCAGTGTCACGCCGCTCGGTTCCAGTGTTTCGGCCAGGTAATGCGCGGTGGTCTGGCCCTCGACGGTGGCGTTCAATGCCAGGATCACCTCGGTCACGCCCTCGGATGCGATGCGTTCGACCAGTTTGGGAATGCCCAGTTCTTCGGGGCCGACCGCCTCGAGGGCCGACAGGGTGCCGCCCAGCACGTGATAGCGGCCCTTGAAGGCGTGGCCGCGTTCCATCGCCCACAGGTCGGCCACATCCTCGACCACGCACAGCTCGCCGGTGGCGCGGGCCGGATCGGTGCAGATCTCGCAGGTTTCGGCGGTCGAGATATTGCCGCAGACCGCGCATTCGCGGGCCGTATCGGCCACATGACCCATCATCTGGGCCAGGGGCGCCATCAACCCCGCGCGTCGCTGGATCAGATGCAGCACCGCGCGCCGTGCGGAGCGTGGCCCCAGCCCCGGCAAGCGCGCCAGCAGCGCGATCAGATCCTCGATTTCGTCGCGGGGGCCGGGCATCACAGTGGCGGCAGGCTTACATCCGCCGGCAGGCCCAGTTCCTGCAACAGCTTGCGCTGTTCATCCTGTGCCTTGACCGCCGCGCGGGCCTGCGCATCCTTGATCGCCGCCAAAATCAGGTCTTCGACGATTTCCTTTTCCGATGCGATCAGGATGGACGGGTCGATGTTCAGCCCGATCAGTTCCCCCTTGGCGGTCGCGCGCGCCTGCACCAACCCCGCGCCGGATTCGCCGGTGACGATGATCCGCCCCAGATCTTCCTGTAGCGAGACCATGCGTTCCTGCATGTCCTTTGCCGTCTTCATCATCTTGGCCATATCGCCAAGCTGGCCCAGTCCTTTGAACATAGCGTGCTCCTCAACCGTCCTCGAACGGATCCCATTCATCCTCGACCTCGGGCAGGGCCTCGGCCTGGCTTGCCTGCGCGATGTCGCGGGCCAGGGTGATAGCCTCGAATTGCGCGGCGGGGAAGGCATTGAAAATTGCCTGCACGACAGGGTTGTCGGCGCGGGCGGCGGTTTCCGCCGCAATGCGTTCGGCATCGCGGGTATCAGCCAGCGTGGGGGCACCCCCCTGATTGACGATGGTGACGCCCCAGCGTGCGCCGGTCCAGCCCTGCAAGCGGGCCTGCAACACCTGCGCCAGATCGCGCGGCGCGCCGGGGGCGGGTTCAAATTCGATCCGGCCGGGGCTGTAGGCTGCCAGCCGCAGGCCGTTTTCCACATCGACCAGCAGTTTGACATCCCGCATGCGGCGGATCAGCGCGACGACATCATCAAAGGTGGCGTAGGCGGCATAGGCGCCCGGTGCCACGGCCATGGCAACCGCCGCATTGGCCGAGGGCCCGGCGGTCAGCGATGGCCCGCGCAAGATCGCCCGCGTCGTCGTGGCCCCCGATCCGCCTGCCTGACCGCCGCCAGGCACGGCAGGGGCACCGCCTGTGCGCCCCGATTGCAGCTTGCGCAGCAGGGTTTCCGGGTCCGGCAGATCGGCCACATGGGTCATGCGGATCAGCGCCATTTCGGCGGCCATCATCGCGTTCGGCGCGGCCGAGACCTCCTCGATCGCCTTCAACAGCATCTGCCACAGCCGCGACAGCACCCGCATCGGGATCGCCGCTGCCATCGCCTGGCCACGGGTGCGTTCCTCGGGGGGGACGGTGGGGTCATCGGCGGCCTCGGGAGTGATCTTGATCACCGAAACCCAATGGGTGATTTCGGCCAGATCGCGCAGGACCGCCATCGGATCGGCGCCATCGGTATATTGCGTCGACAGTTCCGTCAGCGCCGCCGCCGCATCACCGCGCAGCACCATGTCGAACAGATCCAGCACCCGCGCCCGGTCGGCCAGCCCCAGCATCGCGCGCACCTGATCGGCGGTGGTTTCCCCCGCCCCATGCGCGATGGCCTGATCCAGCAGCGACATCGCATCCCGGACCGAGCCCTCGGCCGCCCGCGTGATCAGTGCCAGCGCATCTGTCGCGATCCGCGCATGTTCCAACCCGGCGATACGGGCCAGATGGGCCATCATCACCTCGGGTTCGATCCGGCGCAGGTCAAAGCGCTGACACCGCGACAGGACGGTCACCGGAACCTTGCGGATTTCCGTTGTGGCGAAGATGAATTTCACATGCGCCGGGGGTTCTTCCAGCGTCTTCAGCAGCGCGTTGAACGCCGAGTTCGACAGCATGTGAACTTCGTCGATGATATAGACCTTATAACGTGCCGAGCTGGGCGCGTAATGCACCGAGTCCAGCACGTTGTTGCGGATATCGTCGACCTTGGTCTGCGAGGCACCGTCCATCTCGATCACATCGACATGGCTGCCCTCGGCGATGGCGCGGCAATTGTCGCATTGCAGGCAGGGTTCGGTGGTCGGTCCGCCCTTGCCATCAAGCCCGGTGCAGTTCAGCCCCTTGGCGATGATCCGCGCGGTGGTGGTTTTACCCACCCCCCGCACGCCGGTCATGATGAAGGCATGCGCGATCCGGTCCGCCGCAAAGGCGTTCTTCAGGGTGCGCACCATATCCCCCTGACCGATCAGGTCGGCAAAGGTCGCGGGGCGGTATTTGCGGGCAAGAACCTGATAGCCGGTCTGGGCCGTGTCGGGCATGAGGGCATCCTTTTGTCGGGGGTCACTCTAGTGGCCCTGCGGCCCGTGTCAAATCGCCTGCTGCGGCGGAACGCGGGGCAGCAGGCCGCGGCCCAACCAGGCTGTGCCGCGAATCAGTTCGGACAGATTAGGGTTAATTTTGGGCCAACCATAGTTAAGGAAATTTGTTAACCATTTTTTAACTAATTCGTGCAGGCCAGTTTTGTGGCGGATTTCCCACAGGCGGGGTGTTGGCTGTCGCTTGCGAATGCACAATGGCATTTACGTCAATTAGAACGTTTCCAAATCCGATAATATACTGTTTTTTATGGTAAAAATTTCACTTACAGCTACAGCGATCAGGGTAATTTGATCTAATGTCCGAGAAGAGCACAGCCGGATGTCCCTCTGTGCTAAATGTTTTCGGAGAGTTCCATGTTCAAGAATGTTATTGCAGCTACGGCTTTCGCACTCGCCGCTCTGCCGGCTGCTGCTGCCACCCTGAACGACGCAGTCCCCAGCGACAGCTATATCGGAGGCCACATCTACGTCGCCTCGAACGGCGAAGTCGTTGTGAACTATATCGGTTCCAGCGCGTCCTACACCAACCTGTCGTATTTCGTGAAGGACGGGGCCGATCAGCCGCTGTTCAACAACATCACCGCGGGTCAGGGCGCGATCAGCCTGGGGTCGTTCACCGCTGGCACCGAGCTGGTGTTCACCATGACTTCGATCGGTAACGGCGTGAAATACTTCACCACCGGCACCACCGACGCCAAGGCCGGTGTTGCGGGTAACTACGGTTTCGTGGTCGCGTTCGAGGACATCCCGGGTGGTGATCGTGACTACAACGATCTGGTGTTCGGTGTGTCGAACGCGACCTCGTCGCTGCCGGCGGTTCCGGTTCCGGCCGCACTGCCGCTGATCGCAAGCGCGTTCGGTGGTCTGGCGCTGCTGCGTCGTCGTCGCCGCGCGGCGTGATCAGGGTTTCCTGATCAACGATTGTTTTTAACGAGTGCCGCCGCCTCTGGTTCGTCCAGAGGCGGTTTTTTCATGCGAAGAGCGGTGTTGT
>DASWPI010000125.1:0-1837 GCA_036398515.1 Paenirhodobacter sp. | reverse complement strand
CCTTTGTGGTGCCGGTGGTGGGGTTTTACGATGGCGCGATCGGGCCGGGGGCCGGGTCGTTCTATATGCTCGGGTTCATCACGCTGACGGGATATGGCGTGCTGAAGGCGACGGCGCATACGAAAATCCTTAACCTTGCGTCGAATTTCGGCGGGTTTCTGGCCTATGCGCTGACCGGGCATGCGTGGTGGATCGTCGGGCTGGCGATGGGGATGGCGCAGATCGTCGGCGCGCGGATCGGATCGCGGATGGCGATGAAACAGGGGGCGCGGCTGATCCGGCCGCTGCTGGTGGTGGTCTCGACGTTGATGGCGCTGCGGCTGATCTGGCAGATGGTATGACCACGATCACGCGGTTTTGAACCGCTGGTCTGGCCCCGGAACCGGGCGCAGGACGGGAAAATTCGCGTGAACCGGGCCGAGTTAGGGGCCTGTACCGGGCAAAACACGCGGCTTGGGCCTTTCCCATCACGGCAAAAATGCGTTATTCGTTGAAAATCGAGTTGAGTTCGCAACCGCCATGTGAAGATGGGCCAAAGGCCTGCGCGGCGGCAGAGGCATTGGCAGCTGGAGGCTGTAACCATGATGAATTTCGTTACCCGGGGTGTGACCCTTCTGGCGGCGTCGCTGGTATTCGCGGGCGCGGCCGGGGCGCAGGCCACCTCGAACCGTGTCGCGGCCAAGACTGATTGGAGCGTCTTCGTCGAGGGCACCCCGAAGGAATGCTGGGCGGTTTCCGCACCCAAAAACAGCGTGAACACCAAGGATGGCAAGCCCACCGATGTACGGCGCGGCGATATCATGTTGTTCGTGACCTATCGCGCGGGCAAGCCGGGCGAGGTGTCGTTCATGGGCGGTTATCCGTTCGCGCCGGGGTCGACCGCCGATCTGGCGATCAATAACGGGCAGAAGTTCAAGCTGTTCACCGATGGCGAGGGCGCCTGGACCGGATCGCCCGACGAGGATACCAAACTGGTCACCGCGCTGAAGTCTGGCGCCGATGTGACATTGACGGCACATTCGGCGCGCGGCACCCAGACGGTGGACAAGTTCTCGCTGATGGGCTTCACGGCGGCGACCAACGAAGCGGCGAGCCGCTGCAAGTAAGCCACGCGACGGATCAATCTGTGCAAAAGGCGTGCCGCATTGGCGCGCCTTTTGCGATTCCTGCTTTGTTTTTCAGGGCGAATCCCCTATATCGCCCTCTCTAGCCCTTCAGGACGATGGCCATGAACCAGCTCGCAGCCCCGATCACGCAAGACGTGCTGACCATTCCGCGCAAACTGCCCGAGACCGCGCGGGTGAACCTTGTCGGCCTGACGCGGGCGCAACTGCATGCGGCGCTGATCGCGGCGGGAACGCCGGACAAGCAGGCCAGGATGCGGGCCGGGCAGATCTGGCAATGGGTCTATCACTGGGGCGTGCGCGATTTCGCGCAGATGACCAATCTGGCCAAGGATTACCGCGCGCTTCTGGCGGCGCATTTCGATATCGTCCTGCCCGAGGTGGTGACCCGGCAGATCTCGACCGATGGCACGCGCAAATATCTGGTGCGGATCGCCGGTGGCCACGAGGTCGAGGTGGTCTACATCCCCGAGGAAAATCGCGGCACGCTGTGCATTTCCTCGCAGGTGGGGTGCACGCTGACCTGTTCGTTCTGCCATACCGGTACGCAAAAGCTGGTGCGCAACCTGACGGCCGGGGAAATCGTCGGGCAGGTGATGGTGGCGCGCGACGATCTGGACGAATGGCCGAAACCCGGGACGCGGGGCGATGAAACCCGGCTGGTGTCCAATGTCGTGCTGATGGGCATGGGCGAGCCGCTGTATAATTTCGAC
>DASWPI010000124.1:0-12909 GCA_036398515.1 Paenirhodobacter sp. | reverse complement strand
CCCGCTCGCGCACTTCAGGCGCACACTTCAGCGGAAAACTTGTTTGTCGTCTTGCTCATGAGGCTCCATCCTACTCAGAAGTTGGAGCCTCAGGAAAACCCGCTGCGGTTCATAGACCCAAATGGGGGAGAGTTTTTCAAGCGATCTCTGCATGAGCGCTACAGCGGCCTGAATGGTCTCGAACTGGACTTTGCCCGGGCTTTAGACCGGACACAGCGGGTCTGGGCACGAAACCCTTCCGCAGGCGGATACCACATTCCTCTGCTTGATGAGGGTCGGGCCTATTATCCGGATTTCCTCGTCTGGGTCGACAAGGGAATTGTGGCAGTCGACACAAAGGGGACGCATCTCCTGACGGATGCCACTGCCTCCAAGCTTTTTGAGATCGAGGGACCAGAGAGCGGTCGCCGCATCGTTCTGCGACTTGTGTCAGAGGGGCACCAAGAGCTGTCAGGCGGTACAGTGCAAACCCGACAGCCGGGAGGATACACGGTTTGGACTTGGCGGAATGGTCACCCTAATGGGGCTTTTTGCGATACCGCGAAGGAGGCCGCTGAATTGGCAATCCGCCTCGATTGACTAAGATTGCCTAGGAAAATTCTAAATGCTCTGCATGTCTGAGATGCAATCCGATTCGATAACATCGGCACAAAAAGCATGGAATTTTTGACCAGCAAGGCGTTTGTTGCCTGACAGGTCAAGGACCTCATTCTTTGAGAGATTCGATACCCCCGTGCTGATCGTAGGCATAAGGGACATGAAGGCGTTGCGGTAGCCCGAACTGGTAGATCGAGTCGCATTGCTTTTGTCCACGACGACCGCCTCACCGTTTCTTCGCACGTGAGGATCTCAGGTCGTAAGCATTTTCGTATTGCAGGAAGATCAAATTCCGAGATAGCACGGCCCTCGGAGGCATCCACACTCAGCATGTTCTGGGGATGCTTTCATGTGCCTACGTGCATTCTTCCTGAGGCGCCGTCGCGGCCTCCGTCCTTTCCAATCCTTGCAACACTTGTTGAGTAGGGTGTGACATGGGGGCCGCGGGGGCCGGGTGCAAGTTTTCCAGATCGCGCCATGATTGGCTATGTGTATTGCAGGTTTCCCTGCACGGCCCCTTTTCACAGGGCGTTTGCAAAACACCCGATTTTCCTGTAAGGGCCTACGCCATCTGCGATGTGACGCCCACCGGCCCCCGGGCGCATGCAAAGGATTTGGGGGTGGCGGCAATGGGGCCGCCATAGACAGGGGAACACGGGAAGGTCCCGTGCGGGTCCCCAAAAGGATACGCTGAATGTTCAACGTTACAAAAAAATCGATCCAGTGGGGCGAAGAGACGCTGACGCTGGAAACGGGCAAGGTCGCCCGTCAGGCTGATGGCTCGGTCATTGCCACGGTTGGCGAGACCTCGGTCATGGCCAACGTGACCTTTGCGAAATCGGCGAAGGAAGGCCAGGATTTCTTCCCGCTGACCGTGCATTATCAAGAAAAATACTACGCTGCTGGCAAGATCCCGGGTGGGTTCTTCAAGCGCGAAGCCCGCCCGTCGGAAAAAGAAACGCTGGTGTCGCGTCTGATCGACCGTCCCTGCCGCCCGCTGTTCGTTCCGGGGTTCAAGAACGAAGTGCTGGTCATGGCGACGGTTCTGTCGTGCGACCTGGAAAATGATCCCGATATCGTTGCGATGATCGCGGCTTCGGCGGCGCTGACCATTTCGGGTGTGCCGTTCATGGGCCCGATCGGTGCGGCGCGCGTTGGTTTCAAGAACGGTGCCTATGTTCTGAACCCGCGCATGGACGAAATGACCAAGCTGCGCGACAACCCCGAGCAGCGTCTGGATCTGGTCATCGCCGGCACCAAAGACGCCGTGATGATGGTGGAATCCGAAGCCTATGAGCTGACCGAAGCCGAAATGCTGGGCGCGGTCAAATTCGGCCATGAGCAGATGCAACCGGTCATCGACCTGATCATCGCGCTGGCGGAAGATGCGGCGAAAGAGCCCTTCAACTTTGTCGCGCCGGATTATTCGGCCCTGTATGGCGCGGTGAAAGCCGCTGGCGAGGCGCAAATGCGCGCAGCCTTTGCCCTGAAGGACAAGCAAGAGCGCACCAATGCGATCGCGGCGGCTGTTGCCACGATCAAGGCGGCGCTGTCGCCCGAAGAACTGGCCGATATCAACCTGGGTTCGGCTATCAAGAAGCTGGAATCCTCGATCCTGCGTGGCGACATCATCAACGGTGGCGCGCGTATTGATGGCCGCGACAACCGCACCGTGCGTCCGATCGTGTCCGAAGTCACCGTGCTGCCGCGCACCCACGGGTCAGCCCTGTTCACCCGCGGCGAAACCCAGGCGCTGGTCGTGACCACGCTGGGCACCGGCGATGACGAACAGATCATCGACGCGCTGAACGGCAATTCGCGGTCGAACTTCCTGCTGCATTACAACTTCCCGCCCTATTCGGTGGGTGAAGTTGGCCGCGTGGGCTCGCCGGGTCGTCGTGAAATCGGTCACGGCAAGCTGGCCTGGCGCGCGCTGCAAGCGGTGCTGCCGGCACCGACCGACTTCCCCTATACCGTGCGCGTCGTGTCCGAGATCACCGAGTCGAACGGCTCGTCCTCGATGGCATCGGTGTGCGGCGGTTCGCTGGCGATGATGGATGCGGGTGTGCCGCTGAAGGCGCCGGTTGCCGGTGTGGCGATGGGGCTGATCCTGGAAGAAGATGGCCGTTGGGCGGTTCTGACCGACATTCTGGGTGATGAAGATCACCTGGGCGACATGGACTTCAAGGTCGCGGGCACCACGAACGGCATCACCACGATGCAGATGGACATCAAGGTCGCGGGCATCACCCCCGAGATCATGGAACAGGCTTTGGCGCAGGCCAAGGACGGCCGGATGCACATTCTGGGTGAGATGTCCAAGGCGATTTCGGCCCCGCAAGGGTTCAGCGAATACGCCCCCAAGATCGAAACCATGCAGATCCCGACCGACAAGATCCGTGAAGTGATCGGTTCGGGCGGCAAGGTGATCCGCGAGATCGTGGAAACCTCGGGCGCCAAGGTTGACATCAACGACGACGGCATGATCAAGATCGCGTCCTCGGATGCGGCGGCGATCAAGAAGGCCTACGACCTGATCTGGTCGATCGTGGCCGAGCCGGAAGAAGGCAAGGTTTACACCGGCAAAGTGGTGAAACTGGTCGATTTCGGTGCTTTCGTGAACTTCTTCGGCAAGCGTGATGGCCTGGTGCACGTGTCCCAGATCGCCAGCAAGCGCCTGAACCATCCGAATGAAATCCTGAAGGAAGGCCAGGAAGTGAAAGTCAAGCTGCTCGGCTTTGACGATCGCGGCAAGGTCCGGTTGGGCATGAAGATGGTCGATCAGGAAACCGGCGAAGAAATCGCCCCCGAGAAGCGTGAAGAGAAGAGCGAAGGCGCCGAAGCCTGAGCAATTCTTTGCTAATCTAGAAACGGCCCCGGAACATCCGGGGTCGTTTTTTGTTGCTATCTGGGAGGAATGGGTGCCACACAAGCCGCCGAGGTAGGGATGAGCATCCGGGAATGACGAAATGAACGCGTTTTACTTCGTAACTGATGAAGCTTTCGCCTATGTTGCCAATGCGCACGCGCAATGGCTCAGAACGCTTTGGCCCGACTGCGATGTCCACATATTTATTGAACGGCGCGATGCTTTGAAATCCATTATGGAGATTCAGGACGAGCGTATTATCTATCATTACGAGGAGCTTTCCCCTTTCTTACCGACGGGCCTTCCACACTCCAAATATTGGCCTACAATTGTTTTTCTGAGAATGTTTGCGCCACGGCTGTTACAACAATATCATCGCTTATGCTATATAGATTCTGATATTCTATGCATGTATCGGGATGATGTTCTTTGGAATATAGATTTGCCGTCGGGTATTGGGATGGTCGCTGATTATGCGACCATTTATAGGGCGCCCGCTAATCTTGGTGAAATGCCTCGCGACGAATGGCTTGCATCCATCAATGTTAGATCGGGTCGATATGCAAATTCTGGAATGCTATTGATAGATCCGAAGATATTTTCAACATATCATTTCGAAGATACCCTTGCTGGGTATTTTAAGGAGTTTCCTGCCGCTGATCGGTTTGATCAGGATTTTCTAAACTTTTATTTCGATGGTGTATGGACAGAAATTGGCCCTCGATTCAACTATCAAGCAGGTATTATGGAGTTTGGATACGAACGTATCATCGATCCAGTTTTTATGCATTTCTGTAGGCCTGTAAAACCGTGGTATGGTAAAGAACATAAATGGCGAGCTGCGACTGACCCTAGATTCTATGGATTTTACAGAACAATCCTTGAGAATGGGGGGTATGATATTCGCGACTATGCTCGAGAGTTTCCGCTCCCATTTATACGACGTATACGATATTCCTTAAGGGCTTGGCTATCTTGTCATGGGTATCCCTCGCGCCGGGAGTTGCGTGAGCGCGCAAAGTGGTCGCGCAGGGCCGCACTACTTCATGAATACGTGAATAACGGGCTGAGGGACGGTCGTTTCGCAGACGAACGTACACGCGTTTCAATAGCTGAGACTACGATTATTCCGATATTCGATGGGCGATTTCTTCGACCCGCTTCAGATGGTAATAGGGAACCAGGGAAATGACGCCCGTTCTGATCCTGACGATGAAATGGGGCACGCTGTATGGCCCTGATTATGTGAATAATTTAGCGCGGGGGGTGCGGGAAAACCTGTCGCTGCCGCATCGTTTCATCTGTTTCACCGATGATGCCACGGGGTTGGATGCGGGGGTCGAGGCATTGCCTTTGCCCGACCTGGGCCTGCCGCCCGGTCATAAGGACAGCCGCTGGCGCAAGCTGGCGTTGTTCCGGCGGGATCTGGCGGGGCTGACGGGTACGGCGCTGTTTCTGGATCTGGATCAGGTGGTGGTCAATAGTCTGGACCCGTTCTTTGATCTGCCCGGTGATTTCTTCATTATCCGCGATGATGACCTGTTCCGCGCCAAGCCATTGCGCCGGATCAATCCGCAGCGGGATGCGTTCCTGCATTCGGTCGGCAATTCATCGGTATTCCGTTATCAGGTGGGCGAACACGCCTATATCCTGGATGCGTTCTTGGCCGATCCTGCGGCGGCGACGGCCGGGTATGAGATCAGCCAGCAGTTTCAATCGGCGCAACTGGCGGCGCATGGGCACCTGAGTTACTGGCCTCGTGGCTGGTGTGTCAGCTTCAAGAACGATTGCGTGCCGCGCGGCATTGCCAGCTATTTGCGTGATCCGTCCCTGCCCGCAGGGGCGAAGATCGTGGTCTTCGCGGGCAACCCCAAGATGGACATCGCGCTGCGTGGTGGCGGGCAGAAATGGTATCGCCGGATTGGCGATGTCACCTGGTTGCGCCGTTTATGGGAACAAGGCCGTGGCTGAATGGCTGCGCGCGCTGAAGCGCAACTGGCGGGTGGCGCGGGCGATGCGCGAGATTGCCGCACGGCAGGTGAACCCGCGCCCGCATGGGTTGGGGATGCCGCTGATCGTGTCGCTGACCTCTTACCCTGCGCGCTATCCGACCTTGGCGATAACGTTGCGGGCATTGCTGGAGCAAAGCGTCGCGCCGGATCGGGTGATCCTGTGGATCGCTGCCGCCGATATGACGGCGCTGCCCGATGATGTGCGCGCCTTGCGCGGGCTGGAAATCATGCCGTGTGATGATTTGCGCTCCTATAAGAAATTTGCCCCGGCAATGGTGCAATACCCCGAGGCCGTGATCGTTACCGCCGATGACGATATGTATTACGGGCCGGATTGGCTGGCCGATCTGGTTGGCGCGGCGCGGGCGCATCCGGGGCGGATCATTGCGCATCGGGCGCATCGGGTGCGCTGGCAGGGGGATATACTTGCCCCCTATGGCCGTTGGGAAAAGAATATCGCGGGCGCGGTCGAGGGGGCGGATATTTTCGCGACCGGCGTGGGGGGCGTGCTGTATCCGCCCGGCAGCCTGGCGCCCGAGGCCACGCGGCAGGACCTGTTCATGGATCTGTGCCCCAGTGCCGATGATGTCTGGTTGTACTGGATGGCGCGTCGCGCGGGCACGGTGGTGCGTCACGTCGGGCCGCCGATGCGGATCATCGAATGGCCCGGATCGCAGGAACAAAGCCTGCGGGCGCAAAATCATGGTGCCGAGGCGGGCAATGATCGCGCCATCGCCGCGATGACCGCGCATTTCGGCGCCCCGAAATGAAACGGCCCCGGTGTTCCGGGGCCGTCTATTTTCATTTCGGTTGTTTGATGAACCGCAGATAGGGCAGGCGGGTTTCCACCGGGCCGTATTTCTTTTCGCCATCCTCGGTCGAGACCGACAGCGCCAGGATCACGTCCTGACCCGGCACCCAGTTTGCGGGCGTGGCAAAGGGCACGCCATCGGTCGTCTGAATCGCATCCAGTGCGCGCAAGATCTCGGCAAAGTTGCGGCCCACCGACATCGGGTAGGAAATCGTCAGGCGCACCTTTTTGTCCGGCCCGATGATATAGACCGTGCGCACGGTAGCGGAATGGGCGGGGGTGCGGCCCTCGGTCGGCAGGTAGTAATCGGCGGGCAGCATGTCATAGGCCTTGGAAACCACCAACGCGGTATCGTCGATGATCGGAAAATCGGCGGGGTTTCCGGCCAGTTTCTCGATGTCGTGCTTCCACTTCGCATGCTCCTCGACGGTGTCGACCGAAACGCCGATCACCTTGGTCTTGCGCGCGGCCCATTCACTGGCCAGCTGTGCCACCGCTCCGAATTCCGTGGTGCAGACCGGGGTGAAATCGCGCGGGTGCGAGAACAGGATGGCATAGTGCCCATCCAGCCAGTCGTGAAAGCGGATTTCCCCCGCCGTCGAATTTGCGGTGAAATCAGGGGCGATGTCGTTGATGCGCAGACCCATCGGGATCTCCTTGCTTGTCGGTTCGGGGCAAATCTATGGGATATGGAACGCAATTTCACCCCCCTGCGGGGATTGGGGCAAAAATCGGGATAAACATGCCCCGCTGCGCCGTGTGATAGGATTTTCTTCTATTTTTCGACGATTGCACGAAAACACCATCATCGTCGCGGTATCGTCCCGCTGGCTCTGGCGGGTAAAATTTTCCGTGCTAAAGTCCCGCGCGTCGACCGACAGGGAAATGGAATGAAAAGGGCGCAGCCATGATCGAGAAACGCGAATTCTACATCAACGGGGGCTGGGTCTCGCCATTGACCGGGCGCGATTATGCGGTGATCGACCCCTCGACCGAAGATCCCTGTGCGGTGATTTCGCTGGGCGGCGCGGCGGATGCCGAGGCGGCGATTGCCGCCGCCAAGGCGGCCTTGCCGGCATGGCGCGCCACCGCGCCCGAGGTCCGTATTGCGGTCGTCGAGAAAATTCTGAAGATCTACAAGGCCCGTGCCCAGGATATGGCGCAGGCGATCAGCCTGGAAATGGGCGCGCCGATTTATTTCGCGCTGTCCGATCAGGCCGGGGCGGGTATCTGGCATATCTCGAACT
Source organism: Paenirhodobacter sp. (assembly GCA_036398515.1). Lineage (GTDB taxonomy): Bacteria > Pseudomonadota > Alphaproteobacteria > Rhodobacterales > Rhodobacteraceae > Rhodobacter. The sequence goes on along the minus strand of DASWPI010000124.1, from coordinate 5,373 downwards.
TCATCAAGGCGGCCAAGGAGTTCCAATGGGTGCATCCGCTGGGCGATGGCACGCCGGGTGCGATGATCTCTTATGAACCCATTGGCGTGGTCGGGCTGATCACGCCCTGGAACTGGCCGATGAATCAGGTCACGTTGAAGGTGATCCCGGCGCTGATCGCGGGCTGCACCATGGTGTTGAAACCCTCGGAAGAGGCGCCGCTGTCGTCGCTGCTGTTTGCCGAAATCGTGCATGAGGCGGGCATTCCCGCAGGCGTGTTCAACTTGGTCAACGGCGATGGCGCGGGCGTGGGCACGGTGCTGTCGGGGCATTCCGATATCGAGATGGTGTCGTTCACCGGTTCCACCCGCGCCGGGCGGGCTATTTCCAAGAATGCGGCGGAAACGCTGAAGCGCGTCTGTCTGGAACTGGGCGGCAAGGGCGCGAATATCGTGTTCGCCGATGCCGATGATGAGGCCGTGCGCCGCGGCGTCGTGCATATGTTTGAAAACGCGGGGCAATCGTGCAACGCGCCCAGCCGGATGCTGGTGCAGCGCCCGGTCTATGACAAGGCGCTGAGCATCGCCAAGGAAACCGCCGCCGCAACCCGTGTGGGCAACCCGCGCGACAGTGGCGACCATATCGGCCCGGTGATCAATCAGGCGCAGTTCGACAAGATCCAGGGCCTGATCGAAAGTGGCATCAAGGAAGGCGCAACGCTGCTGGCCGGTGGTCTGGGGCGGCCCGAGGGGCTGAACAAGGGCTATTACGTGCGCCCGACGATCTTTGCCGATTGCACCCCCGACATGACGGTGATGCGCGAAGAGATCTTTGGCCCGGTGTTGTCGATCATGCCGTTCGATACCGAAGAAGAGGCGATACAGGTCGCCAATGATACGCCCTACGGTCTGACCAACTATGTGCAGGGCCAGACGCCCGCACAGGTGAACCGGGTGCTGCGAGCGTTCCATTCGGGTATGGCGGTGGCCAATGGGCAAAGCCGGGGCGCGGGGGCGCCGTTCGGCGGCGTCTCGGCATCCGGGCGGGCGCGTGAAGGCGGTCGTTGGGGGATCGAAGAATTCTGCGAGTCGAAATCCATCGGTGGCTGGTTCGAATGACTTTTTGAATGATCTGGGGAAAGCCGCCTTCGGGCGGCTTTCTGTATCCGCTGCACCGTCGCGGCGTCTTGCCCTTGCCGCGCCATCGGGCCAGTATCGCCGCGCCTTTGAAGGAGACGATCATGGCCTTTACCCTCGCCACCTGGAACATCAATTCCGTTCGCCTGCGCGAGGGGCTGGTGCAGCGCCTGATGCGCGAGGAGCTGCCCGATGTCCTGTGCTTGCAGGAATGCAAAAGCCCGGTCGACAAGATCCCGCTGGAGGGGTTTCAGGCGCTTGGCTACAACTGGATCGTGGCACGCGGCCAGAAGGGCTACAACGGCGTGGCGATCTTGTCGAAACTGCCGATGACCGAGGTGGGCGCGGGCGATTTCGCCGGTCTGGGCCATGCGCGCCATGTTGCGGGGCGGCTGGAAAACGGGGTGACCATCCATAATTTCTACGTGCCGGCGGGCGGCGACATTCCCGACCGTGAGCAGAACGTGAAATTCGGCCAGAAGCTGGATTTCCTGACCCATATGCGCGACGAATTCCATGAAAACCGCCCGGAAAAGGCAATTCTGGTGGGCGATCTGAACATCGCGCCACGTGAAGACGATGTGTGGAACCACAAGGCGCTGCTGAAAATCGTGTCGCATACACCGGTCGAGGTGGCGCAACTGGCCGAAACGCAGGGCGCGGGCAACTGGGTCGATATCACCCGGCAGGATGTGCCGCAGGGCCAGCTGTATTCCTGGTGGTCCTATCGCGCCGCGGATTGGGATGCGGCGGACAAGGGGCGCAGGCTGGATCATGTCTGGGCGACACCCGACATTTCCAACGCCGCGCATGGCTCACGCGTGGTACGCGCCGCGCGTGGGTGGGAACAGCCCTCGGATCATGCGCCGGTATTCGCGACTTTCGATCTGTAACCCTTGGCGAACCGCCCCGGCCATCGCATATAGGGGCAAAGAAATTCCGGGAGACACCGATGTTGTTCGGCACCGATACCCAGCCCGCGCCTGCGGCTGATCTGATCAAAGATGTGAACGAAGCGAATTTCATGGCCGAGGTTGTGGACAAATCCATGACCGTACCGGTGATCGTCGATTTCTGGGCGCCGTGGTGCGGCCCGTGCAAGACGCTGGGCCCGCAGCTGGAGGCGGCAGTTGTCGCGGCCAAGGGCAAGGTCGCGATGGTCAAGGTCAACGTCGACGAAAACCAGATGATCGCCGGGCAATTGCGGATTCAGTCGATTCCGACGGTCTATGCGTTTTGGCAAGGCCAGCCGGTCGATGCGTTTCAAGGCGCGGTGCCGGGATCGGAGATCAAGGCCTTTGTCGACAAGCTGGCGGCGCTGGCCGGTGACGGGGGATTGGCCGATGCCATCACCGCCGCCGAGGAAATGCTGACCGAGGGCGCGGCCGGTGATGCGGCGGAAACCTTCGCCGCGTTGCTGGAGGAAGATCCCGAAAACGCCGAAGTGCATGGCGGCCTGATCCGGTCCTATCTGGCGGCGGGCCATCTGGAGCTGGCCGAGCAGGCGCTGACGGCGGTGCCGGCCAAGATCGCCACCACCGCCCCGGTCGAGGCCGCGCGAGCGCAGCTGGCACTGGCGAAACAGGCGGCGGATGCCGGTCCGCTGGACCCGTTGCGCGCGCGCGTCGAGGCCGATCCGGCCGATCATCAGGCCCGCTTCGATTATGCTACCGCGTTGCATGCGGCGGGCGATGTCGAAGAGGCGGTGAACCAGTTGCTGGAACTGTTCCGCCGTGACCGCGAATGGAATGATGGTGCCGCCAAAGCGCAGTTGCTGATCATTTTCGAGGCGCTGAAGCCCAATGACCCGATCGCTACCAAGGGGCGTCGGCGGTTGTCCTCGATGATATTTGTCTGATGCGAAAGGCGGGCTAGATCATGCGTATGATGAAGCCCATCGACCTGCCCGACCAAATCCCGCTGTTTCCGCTGCCCGGGGCGTTGTTGCTGCCCCGGGGGCGGTTGCCGCTGCATGTGTTTGAGCCGCGCTATCTGCAAATGGTCGAGGATTGTCTGAAAACCGAGACGCGGCTGATCGGGATGATCCAGCCTTGCAAGGCGCGCGACGGCACCTCGGCGCTGTCCAAGATCGGATGTGCGGGACGGTTGACCGGGTTTTCCGAAACCGAGGACGGCCGCTACATGATCACCCTGTCCGGCGTGTCGCGGTTCCGCTTGCTGGAGGAGGTCGAGGCCTTTTGCCCCTATCGGCGCGGTGCCGTGCGCTGGAGCGATTTTTCCCGGGACCTGCACCGGGTCGAACATGATCCGGGCTTTGATCGTGACCGGTTTCTGGATCTGTTGGCGCGGTTTTTCCATGCACAGGGGCTGGATACCGACTGGGCTTCGTTGAAGGATTCCGAGGATGAACTGCTGATCAACACCCTGTCGATGCTGCTGCCGCTGGACCCTGAGGACAAGCAGGCGTTGCTGGAGGCCCCCGATCTGGTGACGCGGCGCGAGACCTTGGTGACGTTGCTGGAATTTCGGCTGCAAGGCGGGTCGGGGGATGTGCGGCAATGACCGAGGATGGCCGCCACGCCTTTGATCCGCGCATGCTGGAGGTGCTGGTCTGCCCGCTGACCCAGGGTCCGTTGGGCTATGATGTCGCGCGTCAGGAGTTGATCTCGAAATCCGCGCATCTGGCCTATCCGATCCGGGGCGGCATCCCGATCATGATCGCCGATGAGGCGCGGAAGATCGACTAGGGTTTCCTGCCCTGCAACAGACGCGGTAGCGGCCCCGACACCCCCGCCGCCTGTCGCATGAAGCCGCGCCGCAGTGGTCCCAGGGCCTGCACGATCCCCATCCCCAGATCGCGCATCGGCCGCAGCAGCGGGTTGTTGTTGGAAAACAGCCGGTTGACCGTATCCATGCCGAGCGCCAGCGTTGTGCCGTCAAACCGGCGCCAGCTTTGATAGCGTTCCAGCACATCGATGGCGCCGATATCTTCGCCACGCCGCGTCGCCTCGGCCAGGACCTGCGCCAGGGCCGCCACGTCGCGCAGGCCAAGATTCAGACCCTGACCGGCGATGGGATGCACCCCATGTGCCGCGTCACCCACCAGTGCCAGCCGGGGCGCGACATAGGATTTGGCCAGCGTCAGGTTCAGCGGATAGCTGAAGCGTGGCCCGGCCAGGTGGATCTCGCCCAGAAAATCGCCAAAGCGCGGGCGCAAAACCGCGATGAAATCCTCATCCGACAGCGCGGAAATGGTGCGGGCATTGGCGTCGGTCTCGCTCCATACGATGGAAGATAGGTTGCCCGGCAGCGGCAGAATCGCCAGCGGCCCGGTGGGCATGAAAAACTGATGCGCGATGCCATTGTGGGGCAGCTCATGCGCAATGGCGGCTACCAGCGCGGTCTGGGCGTAACCCCAGCCATCCCGCCCGATGCCCGCGCGTTCCGCCGTGCCCGAACGCCGCCCGTCTGCCCCCACCAGAACCCGCGCCGTCAGGGTGCGGCCGTCCGACAGGGTCACGGTCACCTGGCCCGGACCGATATCCTGGGCGGTGACGGTGGTGTTCTGGATCAGCGTCAGGCCGGGTTGGGCCGCCATCGCATCCAGCAGGGCGCGATACAGGAACCGGTCCTCGATCATGTAGCCGACGGGGGATTGGTCCAGCTCACGGCTGTCGAAATGCAGCCACAATGGCGCGGCGCCTTCGCCGGGGTGGCCGTCCGAGGCCTTGACCTCCAGCATCGGCTGGGTCTGATCGGCGAAGGCGGGCCAGACGCCAATCGCCGCCAGCAACCGTTGCGAGGCCAGGGCCAGCGCATAGGCCCGCCCGTCAAACGCCGCCTCTGCGCGGGCGCGGGGCGGGGCGGCGTCGATGACCGTCACGGTCAAGCCCGCCTGCGCCAGCGCCAAGGCAAGCGCCGGGCCATTCAGCCCGCCGCCGGTAATCAGAACGTCGGAATCGTGTTTCATGCGCCTGAATATGGCGCGTCCGGCGGGATTGTCCATGCGCGCCATTGTCCCCCGTGCAGCCCGGCGCTAGCGTGGCGCAAAATCACAGGAGGGGCAGATGCTCGAACGGTTCTGGACGGCGGCGCAGCAGGGTCGGGCGATTGCGGCGGGGGATCTGGACCCGGTCGATATCACCGAAGCCTATCTGGAGGCCGCCAGCGAGGCCCCCGATGTCTACGCCCGCCTGACCGCCACCCGTGCGCGGGGCGAGGCGATGGCGGCGCGTGAACGTGCCCGTGCCGGGTTGCTGCGCGGGCCGCTGGATGGGGTGCCGATCAGCTGGAAGGA
>DASWPI010000123.1:0-2213 GCA_036398515.1 Paenirhodobacter sp. | reverse complement strand
GAAAGTGCTGCACCTGGCCCGCAGATATGGCCGTATCCGGCAGGAGATCGCGCGGCTGAAGGCGATGGACAAAGCCCTGACCGATGCGCCGGACGGGCAGATTTCCCTGACCGACCCCGACGCCCGCGCCATGGCCACCAGCGCCCGGCACAGCGGTATGGTCGGCTACAACGTCCAGACCGCCGTCGATACAGAGAGCCATATCATCGTCACGCACGAGGTCACGAACCAGGGATTCGACTGCGACCAGCTCAGCCCGATGGCGATCGCAGCCAGGGATGCTCTTCAGCGCGAAGATCTGCATGCCATCGCCGACAAGGGCTACTTCAGCGGCCCCGAGATCCTCGCCTGCCATGAGGCGGGCATCACCACGACCGTGCCGCGCCCGGCCACTTCGGGAAATGCGGTCAAGGGCATGTATGTGAAGGCCGATTTTGCCTATGATCCGGAACGCGACGTCTATGTCTGCCCGGCGGGCGAAGGGCTCATCTACCGCTACACCACCGAGGAGCGTGGCGTTCAGGTCCGGCGATATTGGATCGACGAGTGCCAGACCTGCCCGTTGCAAAGCCGATGCACCACCGGAACCGAACGCCGTATCACCCGCTGGGAACATGAGCACCTGATCGACGCAATGCGCGAAAGACTGAGCCGGGACACCGATCCGATGACCCTGCGCCGCTGCACCGTCGAACACCCCTTCGGCACGATCAGGGCTTGGATGGGGCACACCCATTTCCTGATGCGGAGGCTGAAGAACGTGCGCACCGAAATGGCGCTGAACGTCCTAGCCTACAACATCAAGCGCGTGGTCGCCCTGATCGGCATCCGGCGCCTGATGCAGGCCATTCCGGTTTGATCAGGGCTCAGACGTCCCACCTCAGGCGCAGCTCTGTGTCTGGAAAGGCCTTTCTGGCGACCACTCGCGCGAAATGAAGATCCGACGTAGCTATGCTAGGAAGCAGGCAAAATCACCCTCCGGCAGATCATGCCACCCAGTTTTGACACAGCCTCGGCCAGATCGCGTAGCGAGAGTAGGAACTGGCTTGCGGCTATGGGATCTCGACCTTGGCCAATATAACGCAGTTGATGCGTGCCGGAGCATGGACAGAAACCCGCGCACCTGTACGACTTATCCAGAAGCGATCATCCGCCGCAAGGCGCTGATGTCATTATCAGACCGACGGCATGGCGATGTTCGGCACACTGTCCCGTTTACGCGACGAAAGGCCCCGCACATACGCAACGTAGCGGATGAAAAATGATGCGGAAAACCTAAAAAATACCTCTTGCACATCCGAATGGGCTGGCCTAAACACCGCCTCACACAAATGGCTTCCGCGTGAAGTGGAAGCTGAAAATGAAGATAGTGGCCCGTTCGTCTATCGGTTAGGACGTCAGGTTTTCAACCTGAAAAGAGGGGTTCAACTCCCCTACGGGCTGCCACATTCATATTTTCCTCTATAAAATTAGAACGTCTTAGAGGCAAAGCAGCTAACTCGTCGGAATGGCTCGACCCCTGCACTTGGCTTGCCGGGCGATTAAGACGCTCAAGCCCTGATTTAGTCAACTTTTTCCGGTTCGCCGCGACAGTATTGTCCGGGCTTCCCCAGCCTTTGCCTGCGCCATGATGTGGGCACGCGAGGCGCCCCTCGCCATCACCCCCAGCACCTTGGTCGCGATCACCACGTCGTCGCGCGGGATTCCCAAGATCAGGGCTCGTTACGCTCATAGCCAGAAAGGGACTGTTGCGGCGAGAGCGATGGCCGAGAAGAATACGATAGGGCATCTGTCGTCGCGCGTTGTAACGTATGAGGAGGATCAGGAAACAGCCCGGGGGACTGTTTCCCCGACGATTGTCCACTCCTTGTGCCGCCCAAACATGATCTCGATACGCCTGCATTTTTTGTATAGGCGTTTCTCGTGCTTGATGGGGCTATTTTGGACAAATCCCCTTGGGGATTCATCTTTTGAATTCAGCGTTGTCGTTGGGTGTCATGAGCAGACCGAGACCCGCGATCTGCAAGACCACTCACTGGCCAGCCTACAATGAAGCGCTCAAGCGCCGTGGCTTGCTGACGATCTGGTTCGACCCCGAGGTAAACTGGGATGCTGTGCCGAACGGCGAGCGCGGCCGGCAGCAGACCTACAGCGACGCGGCCATCCAAACCTGCCTTTCGATGAAGGTGCTGTCTGGCATGGCGCTCAGGCAA
>DASWPI010000122.1:0-16021 GCA_036398515.1 Paenirhodobacter sp. | reverse complement strand
TCACTGGACAGCAAAAAGCCCTCCCGAGGGGAGGGCGGATCGCAATTTGAGATGGTTGCGGGGGCGTGCAACCAACGATACTTGCGATTGGTCGAGCAACAGATCCCAAAACTTGCCGCTTAGTATAACCTATTATGCCGGCTTTGAAAATCGCCCTTTGGCAGCCCGCAGACTTGCCAACAGATGCAAGCCCGAACTGGTTAGGTAGCCTTCAACCTTGCGCCCCGCGTCGACTCCACTAACCTGTAGCTGGTGCTGCGGCCGCCGGCATCCTCCTTCTCAAGCACCCCCCGATCAACCAAGTCCGTGATGTCGCGCAGCGCCGTGTCGGAGGAGACCTTAGTTAGCTTTGCCCATTTTGAGGATGTCAGCTTTCCGTCAAAACCATCCAGCAGCCGGTTAATCACGGCGCGCTGACGCTCGCTGAAGATCTCGCCCGCCACGGTCTCCCAGAAGCGTGCCTTGTGCAGGACGAGGCCCAGAACCTCTTCAATGCCATCGAAGGCCCGATCCAGGCATCCAAGGAACCAATCTAGCCAGCCGGTGATGTCCAATCCGCCCTTCTGCGTTCTTTCCAGCATGGCGTAGTATTCTCCCCGCTCGCTTCGGATCTGCGCCGACATGCTGTAGAAGCGCTGCGGACTCCCCTCGGATCGGGCCAGAGCCATATCGGCAATGGCGCGGGCGATACGGCCATTCCCGTCCTCGAAAGGGTGGATCGTCAAGAACCACAAGTGAGCGATGGCTGCGCGGATGACCGGGTCTGTCGCGTCGCGTCGCTCGAACCAGTCCAGGAACGCCGCCATTTCGTCCGGCAACCGCTCCGCTTCCGGCGCTTCGAAATGGACCCGCTCACGCCCATAGGGCCCGGAGACGACCTGCATCGGTCCGGCCTCCGAGGGGCGCCATGCTCCGACGGCAATCCGCGTCATGCCGCTCCGTCCAGTCAGAAACAACGCGGCATGCCAGCCGAAGAGCCGCTCTGCGGTGAGGGGCGCCGCATAGTTCTGCGTCGCATCCAGCATCATCTCGACCACGCCCTCGACGTCACGATCGACCGGCGCAAGTGCGCCGATCTCCATGCCGAGGCGTCGGGCAATGGAGGAACGCACTTGCTGCTTGTCGAGGTTCTCGCCCTCGATCTCACTGGACTTCAGGACGTCTTCCGTCAGTGTCTGAAGGACGGCTTCGGCTTGAAGGTCGAAACCAAGCGCCTCCATCCGGCCGACCAGACGACCCTGCCTGTGACGAGCCCCGGCCAAGGTCGTGCTGATTGTATCAGACGCCCATGTGAAGTCGGGCCATTCCGCCTGCTGATGGATATATACCATAATCACCGCTCTTTATGCAGCGATTATGGCCAAAAATTCCCGCATGAGCAATGAAAATCTCCGCACAGTTCGCGGTGATTGTGATGTCTTTCCGCCGCAAGCGTCGCGCCAGATCGTTCAGGTCACTAGGTTCGGGCATCCGTGCTTTCATCGGGAAGACGAAGCCGGGGATCCTCAAAGAGGGACCTGTTGGGCGTTGTTGCGCAACTGGCTGATCTTGCGGATTCACAATGTGAATCCTTTTGGTTAGGAGTTCTCGTATGAGCAAGCCCGCCCCCACCCGCTACCACACGACGAACTGGAAAGTCTATATCGCCAGCACGAGATCTTTGCGCGCATGGGGGCCGATATCCCCGACAGAACCTTGGTCGACTGGTGCGGCCGCGCCATGCAGGTGCTGGCGCCGCTGATCGAACGGATTGAGGCGGATGTCATGGCCAGCGACCTCCTGCATGCCGATGACACCCCGATCCGGGTCCTGGACCGTGCGAGCCGTGACAAGGGGTTGGGCAAGGGCGTGAAGAAGGGCCGGATCTGGGCCTACGTACGCGATCAACGCCCTTGGGGAGGCACCGCGCCACCCGGGGCAGTCTATGCCTTCGCGCCGGACTGGAGGGAAGAACACGTCCATCGCCATCTGGCCCAGACCCGCGGCATCCTCCAAGCCGACGGCTACAAGGGCTATGCGAAGCTTTATGGTCCTGACCCGGACGGGACGCCTCGCCTTCGGGAGGCGGCCTGCTGGGCCCACCTGCGGCGCGACTTCCATGATGAATGGGACAAGACGAAATCCGCGATCGCCCGCGAGGCACTCGATCGCATCGGCGCGCTTTACGACATCGAGCGGGAAATCACCGGCCGAACCGCTGATATCCGTCTTGCCGCGCGCCAGAAGCACAGCGCCCCGAAGGTCGCGGCCTTCTTTGATTGGTCTGAAAGCCAACTTACCCTGATCCCCGGCAAGGGCGATCTGGCCAGGGCCTTCCGCTATGGCCTCAGCCGGCGTGCCGCGTTCAGCCTCTTTCTTGAGGACGGTCGGGTGGCCATCGACAACAATCCGGCCGAACGCGCCCTGCGCCCGATCGGCATCGGACGGAAGAACTGGCTCTTCGCCGGGGCTGATACCGGTGCCGAAACGCTGGCCCGCGCGATGACCATCATCGAGACCGCCGAGATGAACGGCCTGGACCCTCAAGCTTATCTCTCCGACATTCTGGCCCGCATCAACGATCACAAGATCAACCGCCTTGATGACCTGCTGCCCTGGAACTGGTCCCCGCTTCCCATAACGCTGTCCGAGGCCGCGTGATGGCAACCGTTACCCATGTCTGCACCCTCGGCTACGTCGCCAAGATGCTGAGAGAAGACCCCGAGCTTCTCGAAGCAATCGTCTACAACGACGACAACCTAGGCTACGGCTCGATCATCAGCGTCTATACCGGCCCGGAAGAAACCATCACCGCCTTGACCGACGACGGCATCGAAGAACTGAAAGACATGCTCAGGGACGCGCTCGTCACAACCGAAACCTGGCACGCTTTCCTCAACGACTTTGTCGATGACGAAGACCTCGTCGCTCGCATCAAAGCCCAGTCACCGCGGTAGCAACCGGCCGGTTACCGAGTAGCTCAACAATGCCCATATGCTGTCTCCTGAGTAAAGCACGGGATTAGGCCCAGATCGGCCCTGTCCGTGCAGGCAGGATGAGCCTATGCGGCGATGTCCTGCCCTGCCAGTGAAACAGAGTTCAGCCATTCGTGGCTCGGTCGGACCCCGCCTATAGCCGAAGTGCAGCGGCAGATATCCACAAAATCTGTGGAGAACCCGGTGCAAGATCTTCGCATCGGCCTTTGTCACAAAGTCGCAACCTGGCGCGCACAAAAAACAGGCAACTCCGAATGTGCCACCTGACAGCTTCAGGAGGCTTATCCCTTTCTCAACGCCAGATGCTTCCGCCTCCGATGTTGAAATCGGTGGCGGCGGATCCGGTTTCCAGTCACCTTGACCCGATCATGCCAGACGCTCCCAAACCGCCCATCAGCTACACGGCAGAGCGGCTATCTTATTTCCTCGCCTCACGGGTCATCACTTCGGCATCGGCCACCGGGTTGCGCAAAGTTCTACCAGTACACCAACCACATCTCTCAGCCGCAGGGGGCGGACCTGGTGCGGGCGCTCATGAAATTTCGTCGTGTCCCCAATGCGGCGAAGTATGTTTTCGCCGTATATCTCCGCGTGGTCTGAAATGGCCGTCCGATCCGTCGCAGACAGCCAGATCAAATGTATCAGAATTCCTTGCGCAGCAGGCGATCCAGCGAAATCCTGCCGCCACCGAATGCGGCGATGATCGCCGCGCCGGCAAACCAGAAGGTGGAGTTGAACTGGGCTTTCATCTGCACCTGATGCAGGAAGGCATGACCACCATCCGCCAGGAGCGAACTCTGCCCCTCAGCTGTCAGATATTGCGGATTGTTTTTCAGGAAGGCGATCCCCTCGGCTGTCAGGAAGGCATCGCCGTAAGGGTGGGTCATGTGAAACCACAGGGTGATTGTCAGCATTACCGCGTTGATCAGCGCGACCGGGCGGGTCAGCAGGCCAAGCGCGATCAGAAGGCCGCCCCCAACCTGCATAACCGACAGTAGTGGCGAGAAAATCCATCCCGGATAGAAACCTAGGCTTTCGACAAAACCCGATTGTGCCATGGGCGCCATAATCTTGGGCCAGCCCTCCACGATCAGCAAAGCGCCGATGATGAGCCTGAATATGGCCCAGCCGAAAGGTTGTGCAAAGCAGTGATAGAAGGGGGCAAGGGCAGGGATAATCAGGCGCTCTTCGGGTGAAGAGGTCATTTCGGGAAGCTCTGTCATGGGGGATCTTTCGATGGGAACGTCTGAACAGACAAGAAAAAGCATCCGCGTGGCTGATTGTCGCATCGCGGGTTCGCCAATCGGGAATACGCCAGGGAGCCGATCCTGAACGCGTCACGGGATACGTTCAGGATGCTTCAACTGCTCAAACCCTGCGGACGTGGGTCCGATCCAGTTCCGCGACCGAGCGTGCCCCGCACTGCACCATCACCTCCACAGTTTCGCGATGGAAGTAAGAGAGGACGCTGTCGACCCCGCTCGCCCCGCCAAGCGCCAGGCCATACATGACCGGACGGCCGATCGCGACCGCGTCGGCCCCAAGTGCCAGCGCCTTGACCACATCAGTGCCGCGCCGGATGCCGCTGTCGAAGATCACCGGCGCCTTGCCCTGCACGGCATCGGCGATTTCGGGCAGCACGCTGATCGTAGCAGGGGTCCCATCCAGCGAACGACCGCCGTGGTTGGAAACCTGAATCGCCGACGCCCCGGATTCGATGGCCTTCAGCGCATCCTCGGCCCGGGTGATGCCCTTGACGACGACCGGAAGCCCGCTTGCCTTCGCGATCATGCCAACATCGGACCAGCCAAGATTGATCTTGAACTTCGTCGACTTACCTTCGTCAAAATTGCCATAGGGAAGCCAGGGGCGGTTCTTGCCAAGCCGGACATATTCGTCTGAAGAGCTCTGGGCGATCGAATCCATGGTGAACACGATGCCCTTGAAGCCGGCACCTTTCGCGCGGACCAGCAGTTCCTGGTTCTTGCCATCGTCCACATCGAGATAAATCTGGAAGAACTTCGGCGCATCGCTGGCTTTGGTGATCTCTTCCATCGCGGAGGTCGAAGCGCTGGAATAGCACGACAGCGCGCCGCTTTGCGCGCCGCCGATCGCCGTTGCCACTTCGGCCAGCGGATGGTGGATCCCGTGGCTGCCGAAGGGCGTGATGATGAACGGATGCGGCAGCTTCAGGCCGAGCAGGTCAATCGAAAGGTCGATATCCTCTTTCCCAAGTCCGCTCAGACGGTGGGGCGTGAAAACGTAGTCACCCCAGGCCCGCTGGTTTTCCGCCAGAGTCCATTGCTTGCCGCTGCCATTCATAACGAAGACGCGCACGCCCTCGGTATAGACCTCGTTCACCGCTTCTTCGAGGTAATCGACATTGATGACATCGAGTGCCTTGTCGATCCCTTTGCGCGCCAGGGTCAGGGTCGGAGTGTTCACTTCCTCGGCCACCTGAGCGAATGCCGGGGTTGCCTTTGCCGAAATCACCGTTGCGGCGGCGACACCGGCACCGGCGAGTTTGAAAATATCCCGGCGGGTCGGCGCATCGTCTCGCGATACTGCTTCTGTCATCACGTTTTCCTCATTGAGCAAATTGTATGGAAACTGCTGCGCTGGTGAGGGTCGTGATGCCCGAAGTCTTGCCACAGTCCGGTTTGCGTCTCTGCACATACCACGGTGTAGCGCTAACATCCGTCAGGGCTGCTTTCAACCTCAACGAACGACAAAATTTGTCGATTACACCGATATTGCACTCATAGGCGGTACACGTCGGCCCGCGTCCCGAACTGTCGCTTTATCGGCGTATATGGGGGTCGAGATTACTCGACATCGCCTCCACGCGCTTTCGCAAACCCACGATCCGTTCCGATGAACCGCTCCAGCATGGGCACGATGAGCCTGACCGACTCGACCGCGCCCTGCCCGGCCTCCCCGGGCCAGCACTTCGGCATAGGCGGCCAGATCGCGGTGCAGGGCGGCGGGCAGTTCCACCGTAACCCTGACGGGCTTCTCATCGGCCAGCGGCCCGAGTTTCAGCTTCACCATATGTCAGCCTCCCTGAGGTTCGAGGACTAAATCTCTGGTAACAACAATCCTGAACGGGAATCCCGGCCGGATGGTCAGCGTGGGCGCGACTTGAAGCTGGCGACGGATGATCTCCTGGCCTGCGTCATTGATGGTGTCGAGCGCCCCGTCCTGCAGCGCCTGCACCAGCCGGTCGTCATCGTCGGTTGCCAGTACTGCGGTGAAGGCCAGCAGTGTCGAGAGGCCCGCGGCCTTCGCGAAATCGCCCCAATGATAATCGACACCATCTTCAAGACCGGCAAACCCCGCACCGTCGGCGCCAGGCAGACGCTCCAACACAAGGGAGCGCCCGTCCGGAAAGATCAGCCGGTTCCAGACCAGCAGGACCCGGCGCTGCCCGAAGCCGACATTGTTGTCATACTGGCCGATGATCCGTGTGCCCTGCGGGATCACCCAATCGTGCGGGATACCGACATGACACAAGAACAGTCATACGAATGCGGACAAAGCCGCACGAATAACGCGCAGCCGCGTCGCACCAGGCCCCGCGGCAGCGCAGGCGGTATCAGTTTGTTGCCAGATAGCCGCCATCGACCGGCAGGCTGACCCCGGTGATGAACGACGCCTTGTCCGACAAGAGGAAGGCCGCCGCCGCGCCGACCTCTTCGGGCTCGCCCAGACGGCGGATCGCCTGCGGGTCAGTGATCGCTTTGATGAACTCGGGCGTACTGCCCTCAAGCAGCTTCGACTTGATGGCATTGGGCAAGATCGCATTCACCCGGATGCCGAGGTCGCCGTTTTCGGCAGCGGCGGTCTTGGTCAGGCCGATGACCGCATGCTTGGTGGCCGAATAGACGCCCGCACCCGGCAGCCCCGTCATGCCCGCAACCGAGGAGATATTCAGGATGGTGCCGCGGCCCTGGTCGCGCATCACCCGGATCACGGCGCGCATGATGCGAAACACCGATTTCAGGTTGATGTCATTGGCCATGTCCCATAGCCGGTCATCGCTTTCCGCGAGCGTCCCCTTGGGGCCGATGCCCGCGTTGTTGACCGCGAAATCGAGCGTGCCGGTCACGGCGCGTGTGGTGGCGATCAATGCGTCGATATCCTGCGGCGACGTCACGTCGACCTCCAGAAACTGCGCAGAGCCGCCGATGGCCCGGATCTCGGCGATCAACGCCTCGCCTTCGGCCTGGGCGCTGGCGAGGTCGCTGACCACGACATGCGCGCCCTCTTCGGCGAGAACCTTGGCAATCCCCTTGCCGATCCCGTTGGCGGCGCCGGTGACGAAACCTGACTTACCGGAAAGAAGGCCGGTCATGATGTATCTCCTTAAAAGATTTGGCTCCAGTTGAATGGCTCGCGTCACGAATCACAATCGGCGATATCAACGTTTCGGGACTTTTCTCCGAATGTCGGCCGACGGCAGGACCACGCGCGCGGACACGAACCTGCGGATGCCGACAAGCGCCGAACCGCCGCAGCCGCTCAGGCGATTCGCAGGATCGGCTTGATCGCCACACCGGCTTCGGACGCCTTGATCGCCTCGTTGATCTGCTCGAAGGGGAAGAAGGTGATCAGCCGGTCGAATGGAAAGCGCCCCTGTTTCCACAGCGCGATCAGTGTCGGGATGAAAATGTCAGGGTTGGAATCGCCCTCGACCACCCCCATCAGCCGCCGCCCGCCGGACATGAAATGCGTCTCGTTCAGCACGATCTCCGCCTCGGGTCCCGAAGCACCGACAACGGCGCAGGTCCCCTTGGGCGCGAGGCATTCCACCGCCTGCCGGATCACCTTGGCGTTGCCGGTGGTGTCGAGCGCATAGTGCAGCCCATAGCCGGTGATCTTCATGATCTCTGCAACCGCATTGGCGGTCTTCCCGTTGATCGTATGGGTCGCGCCCAGTTCCCGAGCCAGCTCCAGGCGCGATTCCACCATGTCGACGGCGATGATCGTCGTGGCGCCCTGCACCACCGCGCCCATCACGGCGGAAAGCCCCACCGCGCCCGCGCCGAAAATGGCGATGGACCGCCCCGGCTCGACGGCCAGCGCGTTCATCACCGTGCCCGCCCCGGTCTGGATCCCGCAGCCGAGCGGCCCCAGCTTTTCCAGTTCGACGTCGTCGGGCACCTTTACTACGTTACGTTCATGGCACACCGAATAGGTGGCGAAGGACGACTGGCCGAAGAAGTTGGAATGCACCACCGCTCCGTGCGAGCCCAGCGTCGTCGTGCCGTCCATGCGCGAGCCGCCGAAATTCAGTGGATACCCGTTGTGGCAATAGGTCACGTCGTGATGCAGACAGGCCGGGCAGTGGCCGCAGCTGTCCACCGTCATCACCACATGATCGCCCGGCTTCACCTTGGTGATCGACTTACCGACCTTCTCGACAATGCCCGAGCCCTCGTGCCCCAGAACGACCGGCAGCGGCGTGGGCAGCATCCCCTCCATGATGACCATGTCGGTGTGGCAGACCCCGGTTGCGACAACGCGGACAAGAACCTCATCGTCGCGGGGCTCGGCGATTTCGATATCTTCGATGGCCAGGGGGGCGTGATGTTCGCGCGCGACGGCAGCGGTGATCCTCATGGGTGGTGTCCTCGTATTGAAAGAGTTCAGGTATTGAAAAATTTCGGGGGATGCTGCGGAACTCGCGCCCCGCAGTATCGTCTTACTTATCATCTTATTTCATGTGGGCTTCAGTCGAAGAGTTTAACCTCGATCCCGGCGGCGTCGAACAGATAGTCGCGCGAGGCCATGATCCGATAGCGCAGTGCCGGAATATCCTGCCTGACCAGCGCGCCTTGCCATTTCTTCACCTGCCCGGCCACGAACACCGTCTCGACATTGGTCCGGTCCATCAGCGTGACGATGGCGCCCGGCACATTGTTCAGCGGCGCGACGTTCAGCGCCGTCGCATCGAGCAAGATGATGTCGGCTTCCTTGCCCGGCGTCAGCGAGCCGGTCTTGTGCTCGAGATGCAGTCCCTTGGCGCCGTTGATCGTGGCAAACTTCAGCACATCGCGCGAGGTCAGGAGTTCGGGTACATCGGCCGCCCCGTCGAGCGCCATCTGGTTCACCAACGCCCGTTGCAGCGTCAGCGCGCCCCGCATCTGGGTAAAGAAGTCGGCGCTCATCGTACATTCCACATCGACCGAGAGCGAGGGCTCCATGCCCATCTCGAGCACCTTCAGGATCGGCGGCATGCCATGGCGCATCGACATCTCGATCGGCACCGAGAGCGAAATATGTGCCCCCGCGTCGCGCGCCTTCTCCCAGGCCAGGTCGCTCATCCCGGTCATGTGGATAAACAGGTGGTTCGAAGTATAGCGGTCCACCAGACTGTCCATCTTCGCCTGCATGTTCAGGCTGCCCACGACATGGAGCGCAACGGGCAGGTCAAGCTCCTTGCCCATGTCCCACAACACGATCGGGTCGACATCGGGCAGATAGACCTCGCCGCCCATGATCATGGTAAGAAGTTGGTCATCGGAGGCGAAATGCTCCTTGCGGATGCGGCGCGCGTCCTGCGGATACTGCAGGCCGGAGCCGTAGCCCTCGAAATAGCCGAAAACGCCGCGCCGGCCGACGGCCTGCATCCCCGCGATCACCGCATCCGAGTGCTCGGGCGAATGGTGGATCTGCGACACGTCCAGAACGGTGGTCACGCCCGCGTCAAGCTGGCTCAGACCGCCGAACAGCTCGGACACATAGATGTCGTCAGGTCGGTAGACCTTGGAGAACTTGCCAAGGATATCCTCGAGGTAGTTCGGCTTGCCGTGCTTGGTGCCGTCGTCGAACATGATCCCGTTCGGCAGGAAAGACCGCAGCGCCGTCTCGAACTGATGGTGGTGGGTGTCGATGAAGCCCGGCATCACGATCCGCCCGGTCGCGTCGACCACCTCGGCATCGCCCGCGTCAATACTGGCCGCGACCGCGACGATCTTCGCCCCCTCGATCAGCACGTCGCCGGTGGCGAAATCGCCCACGGCGGGATCCATGCTCAGGACATAGCCGCCCTTGATGAGCGTGCGTCGCCCTGGTTGGCCAACGCTTTGCGGCACCGGTTGGGCCGCGGCCCGCCCGGCAAAGAGTACCGGGATCAGCGCTGCGGCAGCGACCCCGCCGACGGTGGATTTCAGAAAGCCCCGGCGCGACGCGACGGGAGTCCCGTGCTCATGGACCGAATGACCCACAGCCTGACATATTTCACACATTTCCGTAGTCTCCATAGAAAGGAACTTTTCGTGCCTTACATACGGTAGTAGTTATGAAACATGCGCTCAAGGAGGCACCATTATGCAGCTAGGCGACATGTCTGTTCCCGGGGAGTGCAGCCGAATTTCCCCGATCCTTTCGCGGGTTGGCGACAAATGGACCGCGCTGGTCGTACTGGTCCTGTCGGAACGGCCAAAACGATACAATCAGTTGCGGCGTGAGGTGGAAAGCATCTCGCAACGCATGTTGACCGTGACCCTGCGCGGACTGGAGCGCGACGGAATCGTCGTCCGCACCGTTTATGCCGACAAGAACCCGCCACAGGTGGAATACCGGCTGACACCGCTGGGGGAATCCCTGGTGCCGCCGCTGTTCGCGCTGTGCCATTGGTCGGCGGTGAACTGCGATATTGTCGAGGCGCACCAGCGCCGCCACGACAGCCGCGGCGACGAAACAGCCGAAGCGGCGGCTCGGACAGGTGATTCGGGGCATTAGACCGAGCGTCCCGTCACAAGTCCGGCCCTGCCGGGCGATCCGGTTTCGCGGGCCAGCATCCCGCGGCAGATGCTGCTTGTTTTGACTGTCTGCGTATGCGGACATTATCGGGCCGCCGCTGCCCAACTAGAAGAGTCCGGTCTGAACAAGTTGGAACGCGTTGATTTTATGTGATGAACCGCCGTTTTTGTTGGCGTTGAATTGCAGGGTTTCTTAATCTGAGGGCCAGAACCCTGCAAATCCGGATCGTCGATGAAGCCCCGTTCCCGCACCCCCGAACAGGATGACCTTCTGCGGCCGAGGCTGGTGGACATGATCGATGCCCGCCATGAGCTGGTGAAGCTCGCCACCCTGATCGACTGGGAGTTCTTCGAGCGGGAATGGGCGGGGTTCTTTCCCTCGACAAGGGGCCGTCCGGCGACATCGCCCCGCCTGGTTGCCGGGCTGATGTATCTGCAGCATACGTTCAACTTGTCGGATGAGGCGGTGGTCGCCCGCTGGGTCGAGAACCCATATTATCAGCATTTCACCGGCGAGACGTTCTTTCAGCAACACCCGCCGATAGATCCCTCTTCACTGGTGCGCTGGCGCAAGCGGATCGGAGAAGAAGGAGTAGAGTGGCTGCTGACCAAGACGATCGAAGCGGGGCGCAATTCCGGGACGATCACAGACAACAGTCTGAAGCGCATCGCTGTCGATATCGAAGCCGATCAGAAAATGGGGGTGGGGCCCCATTTTCCGGCTGAGGGGTGATGGAAAAGACCATCGCTCATCCGACGGACGCTCGGCTCTACGAGCGGGCCCGAGCCCTTCTGGTCGGCCTGGCGAAGAAGACCGGGATCGAGCTGCGCCAGAGCTATGCCCGGCTCGCGCCGCGTCTGGCGGTGCAGGTCGGCCGCTACGCCCATGCCCGCCAGTTCAAGCGCATGCGCAAGGCGCTGCGCCAGCTCAAAGGCTATGTCGGCCGGGTGCGCCGCGATTTGCGTCGGCACCTGCAGGACATCCCGCAAGGCCCGCTGCGCGAAAGGATCCTGGATGCGCTCTGGCGGGTCGGCCGCCTGCTGGAACAAGGACCGAAGAGCAAGGACAAGCTCTATTCCCTGCACGAGCCCGAGGTCGATTGCATCTCAAAGGGCAAGGCGCGGGTTCGCTACGAGTTCGGCACCAAAGTCAGCCTTGCCACCACCCTCGACGGCGGCTTCGTCGTCGGCGCCCGCAGCTTTCCGGGCAATCCCTATGATGGCCACACCCTGGCCCCGGCACTGGAACAGGTCGAGATCCTGACCGACACGAGGCCCACCCTCGCCGTGGTCGACCGCGGCTATCGCGGCCATGGCGTCGAGACCACCCGCGTCCTGATCAGCGGTCAACGGCGCGGCATCACCCCGGCACTGGCAAAGCTTCTCAAACGGCGCAGCGCCATCGAACCCGAGATCGGACACATGAAATCGGACGGGCGTCTGGCCAGATGCCCCCTCAAGGGCAGGATTGGCGATTCGCTCTTCGCCGTGCTCTGCGCCTGCGGCCACAACATCCGCAAGATCCTCGCCCACATCAGGGCTCTTTGGGCCTTCGTCATCTTCCTCATCATGAACGCACTCGCCAAGATAGAACCGCGGTTCCGACTGCTCTCGACGGGAAAATGACATTGTTCAGATCGGACTAGAAAACCTGTTCCACCGAATCTCACATCTCGACGCGGGTCGAACGTCCCGTGTCGAAACGACATCGGTGCGACGTCAGCTCACGACCTGCGGGCCGCGAACAGCATCAGCGTTGCCAGCAATGCAAAGCCCAGCATGACCAGCGGAATCGACCAGCTCATGGCGGTTGGCATGGCGGAAACGAACGCAGCCCCTCCTGCCCCCATCGCCATGTGAGTTGCTCCCAGCACAGCGCTTGCCGTTCCGAGCGACCGCTCGACCGCCATGAGCGCCGCCCCAATCGCTATGCCGATCATGATACCCATACCTATCTGCGAAACGACAACCAGCGCCAGCATGACGCCAGGATGGTTGATACCGACAGCTCGCAACCCCAACAGGGCGAGGGGTGCCAGAACGATCAGGCCCACGCCGATACGCATGCGATAGGCAACATGAATACGGCCGGACAGCACAGAGCCGGAAAAGGCGGCCCCGGCATAGCAGGCAGTCGCCAGACTCAGCTTTGTCGAGGGCCAGCCGAATTCTCCAGAGTAGAACTGCTGCGCGCCCGAGACTTCGGCATAGGCACCGCCAATCACGGCGCCCGACATCACCGCATAGGCAAGGAAGACCCGGTTTCCGAGGATCTGCGCATATGCGGAAAACACGGCGCCGATCCCGCCCGTTCCGATTCGGTCGTGGTGCGTCTCTTTCAGCAGCAGAGCGCTGGTAAGAAGTGCGGCCGAGCCGGCCAGAACACTGGTTCCCAGCGAGGCGCGCCAGCCATATGAATCGGCCAACAACCCGCCGAGCACCGGCGCCAGCCCGGGCGTCACCGCCATCGCCATGGTCAGGAGCGACATGGTGCGCATGAATTCGGATCCAGCGTATCGATCCCGCGCAATCGCCCGTGGCAGCGCAAGACCCGCGCTGGCACCAAGACCCTGAACCAATCGTGCGGTCAGAAGCAGCGTGCCACCGCCCGCGAAGGTCGCACCAACGCTTCCCAGCAGATAGATCACCAGCCCGCCGATCAGCACAGGGCGCCGTCCAATCCTGTCGGAGAGCGGACCGACGGCAAGTTGCCCAATCGCGAGTCCCAGCAGCACCATCGCCAGGATCAGCCCGACCGACTCGACCGGAAGCCCGACCGAGCCCGCAATGTCGCGCAGTGAAGGAATGACGATGTTCGTGGCAAGCTGGCCAAGCGCCGTCAGCGCCATCAGAAGCGCAAGCGTGCCGACGGTGGCACGTTCGTTCTTTCCCGCAGCCGCGGTGGAAAAAGGGATTTCTGCGCGACGATCAGTGGGCATATGGCCTGCCTTTAGGGGAACACCAGCCTTTGCATGGACAGGACTTATCCCGTCAAGTAATGAATGGCACATTTCTTATAGGTTTAAACAATAAGGCGATTATGAAAGATGTAGAGTTGCGCCACATGCGCTGTCTGGTGGCAATCGCCGAGGAACGCAGTTTCAGTCGGGCGGCGCTGCGGCTCGGCACGACGCAGCCTTCGGTAAGCCAGTTGCTCAAACGGCTTGAGGATGTGCTCCGGCACCGTCTTGTCGCGCGCGACAGGGCCTCGGTCGCGCTGACGCCGTTGGGTGAGGCCGTGTTGCCACAGATGCGTCAGGCGCTAGCCGCGGTCGACCTAGCGCTTGACGAGACACGCCGCTGTCTGCGCGGCGAAACCGGGCGTCTGCGGATCGGCGTCGCCACGCTGGCGCTTTATGGAGAGGCGCCCTCGCTGATACGAGAATTCCGCGCGCAACATCCGGATGTTGATGTCTCGATGTCTGTCATCCGAAGTCACGACAGAAGTCAGCTTCTGCTGGAAGGACGCCTGGACATTGCGTTCTCCGCAGCGGCCGCGCCTCACCCGGACCTGGCACAGATCGCCATTTCAGATGAGCCGATCTGTGTTGTGCTGCCCTGCTGGCACAGGCTGGCGGGGGTCGGGCAGATCACATTGGCGGATCTCGTCGGGGATGACTGGATCATGCCGCTGTCAAACTCACCGCTGCACGATGGTATGTTGCGTGCGTTTCACCGCTTCGGCTTCATGCCCCGAATTACGGCAGAGAGCAACGACTTCGCGACGGCCTTCGGCCTTGTACTGGCCGGCAACGGGGTCGCGGTGGCCGGGGAAAGCTTTCGGGCCTTCACCGGCCCGAACCTCCTGTTGCGTCCTGTCAGTGATCTCAACTTGCGCCTCACACACACATTGACCCATCGAAAGACGGAAATCTCACCGACCGTCCTGGCGTTTCTCGAAAACATCCCGCACCAGGCAGCACATAGCATTCAGGCATAGCTGTTCACTCCCGGCATCTGTTTGACATGTCGTTTCCCTATCCGAGCGTCCGTGCCAGTGTTTCAAGATGATCCGCACAATCATTTCATCCTTCGACAAAGCCCGAGATGCCTGATACCATTTTTGTGGCTGTGTTCTTCTGCTCATGGTCCGGGACTATACCCGCCAACGCCTGTCCGCACCATTCCAGATCGGGTGATTGCCGAAACACAATGCGAACCTTCGTTGGGCAGGCGGGCACTTCAATCCGGAATGGTTCGATCTCGATCTGATCAACAAAGATCTGCGCAATACCTTCCGTGCCAACGCGCGCAGGCGGCTGCATCAGCCAAAGCCCAAAGCCTAGACTGGAGTGGCGAGAACACCACTTTACACCTACATTTTGACGATCCGGGCCAGAAGAGTGGCCGGATGACCGCCTGTTAGCTGTACCCATCTCGCTACGCCGAAACGCACGGGTGGCGCGCCCTTGCAGTTGGCTTTCTGTTGGGCACATGGCCGGCGCAAGCTGATCAAGGCGAAACCGAAGAAGGGCTCGCCGATCGTCGACGAGACGCTCCTGCGCATCGTCGCGCTCTACAAGGTCGAGGATGCCATCCGCGGAAGCGCCCCGGATCATCGCCGGGCCGTCCGGCAGGACCTTTCCCGCCCGCTGGTCGATGAGTTCTTCGCCTGGTTGAAGGCGCAGGCCGCTCATGTCTCGTGAAAATCGGACCTCGGAGAAGCCATGGCTTATATGCTGAAGCGCCAAGATGGCTTCCGGCGGTTCCTAGACGATGGCCACGTCGACATCGACTCCAACCTCGCCGAAAATGCCATCCGAAGCCCGGCCATGAACCGCCGCAACGCAATGTTCGCCGGTCATGACGATGGCGGCCGGAACTGGGCCCGCTTCGCCAGCCTCATCGGCACATGCAAGATGAACGGTGTCGAGCCTTATGCCTACCTGCGCGATCTCTTCACCAGCCTGGCCAATGGTCACCTAGTCAAAAACATCGACGCCCTGATGCCCTGGGCAAATGCTCAAGCCGCGAAACCTGCCGGGATGAACTCATAAAGGACTCCTTTCTAAGCTACCAACAGGCCTCCGCTCTCCCCAGACCCCCGGCACAAGCCTGAAATCAATGGGAAAGAGACGGCGCATACATTGAAGGTTGATTGGAAGTAATCGAGTGGCGCGCGCCAAGCGAACCAAAAATTGAACCGCGCCGGGTTTGCCGGAGGCTGATTTCGATTAGTTACGCGGCCATGACTTCAGTTTCCAGAGCCGTGTAGAAGTTGGCCTCTGCTTCCGCTGGCGGGATGTTCCCGATCAGTTCGAGCAGACGGCGGTTGTTGAA
>DASWPI010000121.1:0-79788 GCA_036398515.1 Paenirhodobacter sp. | reverse complement strand
ACGGCGATGACCACCTCTTGCGGCGCGCCCAGCGTGCGTCCGAAGATGATCAGGAACACCGGCACCAAGAATACCAGCGCGATGGCCGACACCGACATGAAGATATGGTGTTCCGTCCCGGTGTGCGAAGCGCCCTTGCCCACGGCACGTTGACGGTCGGTTTGAAAACGCATGGGTCAGGCTCCTCAGATCACGGCGACGACGATGATCGTCAGAACCGTCAGCACGGTGGCACCGATGAAGCAGGCCCAGCCCAGCTTTTCAGCGGTCTCGATTTCCAGCCCCTTGCCGGCATCGAAATACAGGTGACGCAAACCGGTCAGCAGGTGATACCACACCGCCCAGGCCGACGCAGTATACAGCAGATCGCCGAACCACGAGGTGGTGATCGCATTGACGAAATCGAAATAGCCGGGGCTGGTCGCGGCGGCCAGCAGCCACCAAGCGGTCAACAACACCGTGACGATCAGCGCATTGCCGGTGATCCGCGTCATGATCGAAGAGATCGAGGTCATCTGCGGACGGTAGTACGGGCCGATCATGAAGGGGGAAAGGGGCCGTTCAACCCGTTTCGTTTCAGCCATTTTGGGTCCCTCTGTCGCTAAGCCCTGTCTCGCGTCGAACAAGGCGTCAGACGCGGTCAAGGCTGGCCGGAATATCCCCCTTCAATAGCGGTTTTTTCCGGCAAGTCACGTCCGCAGTTTAACGAATTTGACGTTTCATCGGGCAGAAACGACAAAAATCCACGTTCGTGATCACAAAAAATCAGGCAGTGATCACATGTTTACGCTCACACGACTCACCAAGTTTTTTTGTCGGATTTGGACGGCAACGCGGCGTATCGTCACGAGGGGAATCGCCGCAGGCAGGCAAATTCGGGCCATGTGGCGCCCGGTTATTGCTCGCCCAGCTTCATTCCCGGATCATAGTCCTTGCCCGGCACATCCTTGGTGACCGCCTGGGCACAGCGCATCTCCCTCTTGGCGGCATCATAGGCATAGGACGGCGATCCATGCAGTTCCCAGCCCTTGGACAGCGCCAGAGAGACCTTGTGGCAGAATGCCGAGGTGTCGTCCTCGGTCAGCAGTCGATAGATTTTCATCGCGTCACCCAAATACCGGATAGCCAAGCATCCCGTGGACACCGGCAATTGCCCCATAGACAATAACCGTGCCCAGCACCGCCATCAATTCCATCTTTACGCCCCGTTTGCGCGGCACGGGCGGCGTCCAGTCCGGCGTGGCCAGGTTCAGCAGCATCATTTCCGCCAGCGCCCAGATCCCCATCCCGCCGAACAGCACGAAACTGGGCGTATCGCCATTGACCAGCAGATGCGCCACCACCCAGATCAGCACCCCTGCCAGCATCGGGTGGCGGAACCGCCGCGCCAGCGCGGTTTTCATCCCGGCCGCGGCAAAGCAATAGACCGCCAGCAGCATCAGCAGATTGTTGATCCCGGCCAAAGCCGGGGTCCGCCCCCAATAAAACGCCCCGAACCAGTCGCGATAGCCGATCACCATCAGCACCACCCCAACGGTCACAACGCCCAGCATCACCGGGCGCTCGGCCCGCGCCAGAACGGCGCTGATCCCCGGAAACAGACGTCCCTCCATATGCCCGAAGGCCCAAAGCAACATATGCCCGAAGGCCCAAAGCAACAGACCAAAGATCAGAAACGCCATCAGGTTGCCTTTCAGCTGCCGGCAGGGATCAGTTCATCGCGGCAATCGCCCTGGCCTTGGCCAGCATCTGCCGCGCCGTCACGATATGCAGATTTTCGACGATCTTGCCATCCACAACGGCAACCCCCTGCCCCTGCGCCTGCGCGGCGTCAAAGGCGGCGATCTGCCGGGCGGCCAGATCCAGCTCGGCCGGGGTGGGGGCAAAGGCCGCATTCGCCACCGCCAGCTGCGCCGGGTGGATCAGCGTCTTGCCGTCAAAGCCCATGTCGCGGCCCTGCTCACATTCCGCCCGCAGCCCGTCTTCATCGGTGAAGGCATTGTAGACCCCGTCCAGAATCACCTTGCCATAGGCCTTGGCCGCCAGCAGGCACATCCCCATCCCGGTCTGCAACGGCAAACGATCCGGGCGGAACCGGCCCTGCAATTCCTTGGCCAGATCATTGGTGCCGACCACCATCCCCTCCAAACGCGGGTGCGAGGCGATGTCAGCCGCATTCAGCATGCCAATTGCGGTTTCCATCATCGCCCACAACGGCAGCGCCGAGGTCAGATCCACAACCGCGTCCAGATCCTTTTTGAACGACACCTTGGGCATCAACAGCGCGTCGATGCGCACCCCGGCATGGACCGCATCCGCCACCGCCAGCACGTCATCGCGCCCCCATTCGGTATCCAGCCCGTTGGCCCGCACGATCCGCATCCGCGCGCCGTAATCCAACGTCGACAACGCCGATATCATCCCCGCCCGCGCCGTAGCCTTTTCCGCCACCGTCACCGCATCTTCCAGATCGAAGATGATCGCATCACAGGCCAGCCCGGTCGCCTTTTCCAGCGCCCGTGGTTTCGAGCCCGGAATATACAACGCCGAACGACAGGGGCGATCCGCACCGTGAAACATGATTCTCTCCTCATGATCAGACGGCGCAACTGATCCCCCAATCCGCCCCCAAGGGCAAGTTTCCCCTGAGGCGCGCACGCGGGTCAGCCTTGCCAGAATGCCGATGTGCGGCTACCCATTTCAATACAGCTTATAAATGTGACACTCGGAGGAGGAAAACCCATGGCCCGACCCAGGATCGCACTGATCGGCGCAGGACAGATTGGCGGCACATTGGCCCATCTGGCGGCGCTGAAAGAACTCGGCGATGTCATCTTGTTCGACATTTCAGAGGGCACGCCGCAGGGCAAGGCCCTCGACATTGCGGAATCGGGTCCCTCCGAAGGGTTCGATGCGACGCTGACGGGGACCAACAGCTATGCCGACATCGCGGGGGCGGATGTGTGCATCGTCACCGCCGGGGTACCGCGCAAGCCGGGCATGTCGCGTGACGATCTGCTGGGGATCAACCTGAAGGTGATGAAATCGGTCGGTGAAGGCATCGCGCAATACGCGCCCAATGCCTTTGTGATCTGCATCACCAACCCGCTGGATGCGATGGTCTGGGCGCTGCAACAGTTCTCGGGTCTGCCGGTGGAGAAAGTCGTCGGCATGGCTGGCGTGCTGGATTCCGCCCGCTTCCGCCATTTTCTGGCGACCGAGATGGATGTGTCGATGCGCGACGTGACCGCCTTCGTGCTGGGGGGGCACGGCGACACGATGGTGCCGCTGGCACGCTATTCGACGGTGGCGGGCGTGCCGCTGCCGGATCTGGTGGCAATGGGCTGGCTGACCCAGGACCGGCTGGACCAGATCGTGCAGCGCACCCGCGATGGCGGCGCCGAAATCGTCGGCCTGCTAAAGACCGGATCGGCCTTTTACGCCCCGGCGACCGCAGCGATCGAGATGGCCGAGGCCTATCTGAAGGACCAAAAGCGCGTCCTGCCCTGTGCCGCCTACGTCAAGGATGCCCTGGGCCTGGACGGCATGTATGTGGGCGTGCCCACCGTGCTGGGCGCGGGCGGGGTCGAGCGCGTGCTGAACATCAAACTGTCCAGCGAGGAACAGGCGATGTTCGACAAATCGGTCGATGCGGTCAAAGGTCTGGTTGCCGCGTGCAAGGAGATTGATCCGACCCTTGCCTGAGGGCGCCAAATGCCTGACCGGGGCGCGCTTCGGCGCGCCCTTTTGCATGTCGGGCGGCCAATCATGGCTGCCTTTACGTCAACAGACTCGCTGCGACGCGGCAAATTTCATGGGCACGGGACATTTGTGATCACGCGCCCGAATGCTGTGATCACAAATGTCGCTTTTCCGCCGATCGTATCGCATTACACACAATATTCGTTTTATCACCCGGTCAGACTGTGCCAAACCGTTCGCGAAATCGTACCAGGAGAGGAAGTCTGGCATGAACATTCATGAGTATCAGGCAAAACAGCTGCTGAAGAGCTATGGGTGCCCCGTTTCGGGGGGCCGTGTCGTTCTGAAGGCTGAAGACGCCAAGACCGCTGCGGGGGAACTGGACGGGCCGCTGTGGGTCGTCAAGGCGCAGATCCATGCCGGAGGCCGTGGCAAGGGTCATTTCAAGGAAACCGAAGCCGGCCCCAAGGGCGGCGTCCGTTTGGCGAAGTCGGTGGAAGAGGCTGCCGATCTCGCCAAACAGATGCTGGGTCGCACGCTGGTGACCCACCAGACCGGCCCGGCGGGCAAACAGGTCAACCGGATCTATATCGAGGACGGTTCGGACATCACGCGTGAGCTGTATCTGGCGCTGCTGATCGACCGCAACACCTCGCGCGTGTCGTTTGTCTGCTCGACCGAGGGCGGCATGGACATTGAAGAAGTGGCCGCCAAGACCCCGGAAAAGCTGCTGTCGTTCAGCGTCGATCCGGCCACCGGGCTGTCGGATTTCCACGGTCGTCGCGTCGCCTTTGCCCTGGGGCTGGAAGGCGCGCAGATCAAGCAATGCGTGGCGCTGATCAATAATCTCTACAAGGCCTTCATCGAGAAGGACATGGAGATGCTGGAAATCAACCCGCTGATCGTGATGACCGACGGTAACCTGAAGGTGCTGGACGCCAAGCTGGGCTTTGACAACAACGCGCTGTATCGCCATGCCGACATCATGGCGCTGCGCGACGAGACCGAAGAAGATCCCAAGGAACTGGAAGCGTCGAAGTTCGACCTGAACTACATCGCGCTGGATGGCGAGATCGGCTGCATGGTCAACGGCGCCGGTCTGGCGATGGCGACGATGGACATCATCAAGCTGTATGGCTCGAACCCGGCGAACTTCCTGGATGTAGGCGGCGGCGCGACCAAGGAAAAGGTCACCGAAGCGTTCAAGATCATTACCTCGGACCCGAATGTCAAAGGCATCCTGGTCAACATTTTCGGCGGTATCATGCGCTGCGACATCATCGCCGAAGGCATCATCGCCGCGGTCAAGGAAGTCGGGCTGAAAGTTCCGCTGGTCGTGCGTCTGGAAGGCACGAATGTCGAGCTGGGCAAGGAAATCATCGCGAAATCCGGCCTGAACGTCATTGCCGCCGATGATCTGGGCGATGCCGCGCAGAAGATCGTCAAGGAAGTGAAGGGCTGAGACCATGGCTATCCTGATCAACGAAAACACCAAAGTCATCTGCCAGGGTCTGACCGGCTCGCAGGGCACCTTCCACACCGAACAGGCCATTGCCTATGGCACCAAGATGGTCGGCGGCGTGACGCCGGGCAAAGGCGGCAGCGCGCATCTGGGCCTGCCGGTGTTCAACTCGGTCCATGAGGCTGTGGCGAAAACCGGCGCCGATGCGACGGTGATCTATGTGCCGCCGCCCTTCGCCGCAGATTCCATCCTCGAGGCGATCGACGCGGAAATCCCGCTGATCGTCGCCATCACCGAAGGCATCCCGGTGCTGGACATGATGAAGGTGAAACGCGCCCTGATGGACAGCAAATCGCGCCTGATCGGGCCCAACTGCCCCGGCGTGATGACCCCGAACGCCTGCAAGATCGGCATCATGCCGGGCTCGATCTTCAAGCGTGGTTCGGTCGGTGTCGTGTCGCGCTCGGGCACGCTGACCTATGAAGCGGTGAAGCAGACGACCGATATCGGGCTGGGGCAATCCTCGGCCATCGGGATCGGTGGTGACCCGATCAAAGGCACTGAACATATCGACGTGCTGAACATGTTCCTGGATGACCCGGAAACGGAATCGATGATCATGATCGGCGAAATCGGTGGTTCTGCCGAAGAAGAAGCGGCCGAGTTCCTGATCGAACAGAAGAAGAAAGGCCGTTGGAAACCCGTTGCCGGGTTCATCGCGGGCCGCACGGCGCCTCCGGGCCGCCGCATGGGCCACGCGGGCGCGATCGTTTCGGGCGGCAAAGGTGACGCCGGTTCGAAGATCGAGGCCATGCAGCGCGCCGGCATCATCGTCGCCGAAAGCCCGGCTGGCCTGGGCCAGGCCGTGCTGAAGGCGATCAAGGGCTGAGAAAACCGGAACCGCGGGGACAACCTCGCGGTTTCCGAAAGCGGCGGGTGGGCCGGGTGGCCCGTTTCGCCCCTTTCAATGCAGATGACCGGTCCCGGTCTCGGAGGTTAGGACATGACACGTGCGTTCGCGGCAAATCAGGCTGCGGGTTCGGACCTGGTTCTGTCGGGGTGCGCCAAAGACGGCGTCCGACGGGGCCTGGAGCGCACGGTCGACATGTGCCCGGCGACCTCCCCCGCCTTGCACGGATGTGCCCCTCCTCCACAGACCCAGACCACAGAGCCGTGAACCTGGCGTCAAGGTTCTAGCAGTGACCTGTCACTGAAAATCCCGCCAGTCCATCAGCCGATTTCAAGGACAAACTCCATGAATGACCAATCCCCCAAGGAACAATTCGAGGCCTCCAGCTTCCTGCAAGGCGCGAATGCGGATTACGTCGAACAACTTTACGCAAATTATGCCAAGGACCCGGCCTCGGTCGACGCCAGCTGGCAGGCGTTCTTCGCCTCGCTGGGTGACGCCGATGCGGATGTGCAGCACGCCGCCGACGGCGCGTCGTGGACCCGCAGCGACTGGCCGCCGGTTCCGACCGGCGACCTGATGGGCGCGATGACCGGCGAATGGCCCGTTGCCCCCGCCAAAGAGGTCAAGGCCGCAGGCGACAAGATCAAGGCCAAGGCCGCCGAAGCCGGTGTCCAGGTGTCGGAAGATCAGGTGAAACGCGCGGTGCTGGATTCGGTTCGCGCGATCATGGTGATCCGCGCCTATCGTATCCGTGGGCACCTGATCGCCGATCTGGACCCGCTGCACATGCGTGACGAGCGCAACCATCCGGAGCTGGACCCCAAAAGCTACGGTTTCGCAGAATCCGACATGGATCGTCCGATCTTCATCGACAACGTTCTGGGCATGACCCACGCGTCGATGCGACAGATCATCGACGTGCTGAAGCGCACCTATTGCGGCACCTTTGCGCTGCAATACATGCACATTTCGGACCCCGAGGAATCGGCCTGGCTGAAAGAACGCATCGAGGGCTATGGCAAGGAAATCGCCTTCACCCGCGAAGGGCGCCGCGCCATTCTGGACAAGATGGTCGAAGCCGAAGGGTTCGAGAAATTCCTGCATGTCAAATACATGGGGACCAAGCGTTTCGGTCTGGATGGCGGTGAATCGCTGATCCCGGCGATGGAGCAGATCATCAAGCGCGGTGGTCAGCTGGGCGTCAAGGAAATCGTCGTGGGCATGCCGCACCGCGGTCGCCTGTCAGTGCTGACCAACGTGATGGGCAAACCCTATCGCGCGATCTTCAACGAATTCCAGGGCGGGTCGTTCAAACCGAATGATGTCGATGGTTCGGGCGATGTGAAATATCACCTCGGGACGTCGTCGGACCGCACCTTTGATGGCAATACCGTCCACCTGTCGCTGGTGGCGAACCCTTCGCACCTCGAGGCGGTGAACCCCGTTGTTCTGGGCAAGGCCCGCGCCAAACAAGATCAGGCGCATGACGCCGACCGCACCAAGATCCTGCCGATCCTGCTGCACGGCGATGCGGCCTTTGCCGGTCAGGGCATCGTGGCGGAATGCTTCCAGTTGTCGGGCATTCGCGGTCACCGCACCGGGGGCACCATCCACATCGTGGTGAACAACCAGATCGGCTTCACCACCGCGCCGCATTTCTCGCGTAGTTCGCCCTACCCGACGGATATCGCCCTAATGGTCGAACCGCCGATCTTCCACGTCAACGGTGATGATCCCGAGGCCGTGGTTCACGCCGCCCGCGTGGCGATCGAGTTCCGCCAGAAGTTCCACAAGGACGTGGTTCTGGACATCTTCTGTTACCGCCGCTTCGGTCATAACGAAGGCGACGAACCGATGTTCACCAACCCGATCATGTACAAGCAGATTAAGGGCCACAAGACCACCCTGCAGCTGTATACCGAACGCCTGGTGAAAGACGGCCTGATCCCCGAAGGTGAAATCGAGGATATGAAGGCCGCCTTCCAGGCCAAGCTGAACGAGGAATTCGAGGCGGGCAAAACCTACAAGCCGAACAAGGCCGACTGGCTGGACGGCAAATGGCAGGGCATAACCCCGGAAAGCGCCGAATACAGCGCCGGCGACACCTCGGTCACGCCGGAAAGCTTTGCCGAAATCGGCAAGGCATTGTCCACCGCACCCGCCAATCTGGACCTGCACAAGACGGTTGCGCGCAACCTGGAAAACAAGGCCAAGATGTTCGAGACCGGCAAGGGTTTCGACTGGGCAACCGCCGAGGCGCTGGCCTTTGGCGGCCTGTTGGCTGACGGGTTCCCGGTGCGTCTTTCGGGCGAGGATTCAACCCGTGGCACGTTCTCGCAACGGCACTCGGGCCTGATCGACCAGACAACCGAGGAACGCTACTACCCGCTGAACCACATCAAGCCCGGTCAGGCGCGCTATGAGGTCATCGACTCGGCGCTGTCCGAATACGCGGTTTGCGGGTTTGAATATGGCTATTCGCTGGCCGAACCGAACGCGTTGACCCTGTGGGAAGGCCAGTTCGGCGATTTCGCCAACGGCGCGCAGATCATCTTCGATCAGTTCGTCTCGTCGGGTGAATCGAAATGGCTGCGGATGTCGGGCCTGGTCCTGCTGTTGCCGCATGGCTACGAAGGTCAGGGGCCGGAACACTCGTCCGCGCGTCTGGAACGGTTCTTGCAGATGTCGGCGCAGGACAACTGGATCGTTGCCAACTGCTCGACCCCGGCGAACTATTTCCACATCCTGCGGCGCCAGCTGAAGCGGACGTTCCGCAAGCCGCTGGTGCTGATGACGCCGAAATCGCTGCTGCGTCATCCGATGTGCATCTCCTCGGCCGAAGATTTCACCACCGGGTCGATCTTCCACCGGGTGATGTGGGACGATGCGCAAAAGGGCAACTCGTCGCTGGAACTGAAACCCGACGCGGAAATCAAGCGCGTGGTGATCTGTTCGGGCAAGGTCTACTATGACCTGCTGGCAGAACGCGACAAGCGTGGCCTGAGCGATGTCTACCTGCTGCGTCTGGAACAGTTCTACCCGTTCCCGGCGCAATCCATGACGCAGGAATTGACCCGCTTCAAGGATGCCGAAATCGTCTGGTGTCAGGAAGAACCCAAGAACATGGGCGGCTGGACCTTTGTCGAGCCGAACATCGAATGGGTTCTGGCCCGGATCGAGGCCAAGCACGGGCGCCCGCGTTACGCAGGCCGCACCGCGTCGGCCTCGCCCGCGACGGGTCTGGGCACCACCCACAAGGCCGAACAGGAAGCCTTGGTCAGCGACGCGCTGGAGGGATGAGATGACTGACGTTCGCGTCCCAACCCTGGGCGAAAGCGTGTCCGAAGCGACCATCGCCACCTGGTTCAAAAAGCCGGGTGACGCGGTCGCGCAAGACGAAATGCTGTGCGAGCTGGAAACCGACAAGGTGACGGTCGAGGTTCCGGCCCCCGTCGCCGGGGTTCTGGCCGAGATCGTCGCCAAGGAAGGCGATACCGTGGGCGTGAATGCCCTGCTGGCCACAATCAACGAAGCGGGCGCCACGGCGCCCGCCACGCAACCCAAAAAAGCCGAAGCCGCGGCCGCCCCTCAGCCCGCCGCGCAACAGTCAAAAGAGGTCAAGATGACGGACGTGATGGTGCCCACCCTGGGCGAAAGCGTGTCGGAAGCCACGGTTTCCACCTGGTTCAAGAAAGTGGGCGATACGGTCGCGCAGGATGAAATGCTGTGCGAACTGGAAACCGACAAGGTCTCGGTCGAGGTCCCCTCGCCCGTCGCTGGCGTTCTGACCGAAATCATTGCGGCTGAAGGCGCGACCGTCGCCGCCGCCGCGCGTCTGGCCGTGGTTGCCGAGGGCGCCGCAGGTGTCATCGCCGCACCCGCACAGGCCCCGGCGGTTTCGCCCGCCGCGACCGTTCCCACCACATCGGCCAAGGATGTGGAAGACGCCCCCGCGGCGAAGAAGGCGATGGCCGAAGCGGGGCTGTCCGCCGCGCAGGTCACCGGCACCGGCCGCGATGGCCGCATCATGAAGGAAGACGTTTCCGCCGCCGCCGCGAAACCGGCGGTATCGGTCGCGCCCACCCCGGCCGCCGCCCCGCGCGCACCGGTGTCGACGGATGATGCCTCGCGCGAAGAACGGGTCAAGATGACCCGCCTGCGGGCCACCATCGCCCGCCGCCTGAAGGATGCGCAGAACACCGCCGCCATGCTGACGACCTATAACGAGGTCGACATGTCGGGCATCATGGAACTGCGCAACGCTTACAAGGACCAGTTCGAGAAGAAACACGGCACCAAGCTGGGCTTCATGTCGTTCTTCGTCAAAGCCTGCTGCCATGCACTGGTCGAAGTGCCCGAGGTCAATGCCGAAATCGACGGCGGCGACGTGATCTACAAGCGCTATGTCCATATGGGCGTGGCCGTGGGCACTCCGAACGGCCTGGTGGTTCCGGTTGTGCGCGACGCCGATCAGAAGGGCTTTGCCCAGATCGAAAAGGAAATCGCCGAATACGGCAAGCGCGCCCGTGACGGCAAGCTGACGATGGCGGATATGCAGGGCGGCTCGTTCACCATCTCGAACGGCGGCGTCTATGGCTCGTTGATGTCCTCGCCGATCCTGAACCCGCCGCAATCGGGTATCCTGGGGATGCACAAGATCCAGGAACGTCCGATGGTGGTGAACGGTCAGATCGTGATCCGCCCGATGATGTATCTGGCGCTGAGCTATGATCACCGCATCGTCGACGGCAAGGGTGCCGTGACCTTCCTGGTGCGCGTCAAGGAAGCGCTGGAAGATCCCCGCCGCCTGCTGATGGATATCTGATCGCCTGTCATCCCGGGGCGGCATGGATCACCTGCCGCCCCTTCCCTTTCCCCTTTCGGCTGTCCAGAAATATCCTCCCACCGATATCCGGGAGGCGGCCGTGGGGCAGACAGCCCCCCGGCACCAGCCAAACCAAGGAACACTGCCATGGCAGATTTTGATGTGATCGTGATCGGCGGCGGCCCCGGCGGCTATGTCTGCGCGATCCACTGTGCCCAGCTGGGCCTGAAAACCGCCTGCGTCGAGGGACGCGGCACGTTGGGCGGCACCTGCCTGAACGTTGGCTGCATCCCGTCCAAGGCGCTGCTGCATGCCACCCACGAATTGCATGAGCTGCATGAAAACTTCGACAAGATGGGCCTGACCCAGGCTTCGGTGAAGGTCGACTGGAAAAAGATGCAGTCCTATAAACAGGACGTGGTTGACGGCAACACCAAGGGCATCGAATTCCTGTTCAAAAAGAACAAGGTGACCTACATTCAAGGCTGGGGCTCGATCCCGGCGGCGGGTCAGGTCAAGGTCGGCGATGAGGTTCACACCGCCAAGAACATCGTCATCGCCTCGGGATCCGAACCCTCGTCCCTGCCGGGGATCGAGATCGACGAAGACACCATCGTCACCTCGACGGGCGCACTCAGCCTGCCGAAGATCCCGAAATCGCTGGTGGTGATCGGTGCCGGCGTGATCGGGCTGGAGATGGGTTCGGTCTATGCCCGTCTGGGCACCGAGGTCACCGTGGTCGAATACCTGGATGCGATCACCCCTGGCATGGACGGCGAAATCGCCAAATCCTTGCAGAAAATCCTGACGAAACAGGGCCTGAAGTTCGTTCTGGGCGCCGCCGTGCAGGGCGTCGAGAAGGGCAAAGGCAAGAACACCGTCAAATACAAGCTGCGCAAGGATGAGTCGGAAAACACCATCGACGCCGAGGTTGTCCTGGTAGCCACCGGCCGCAAGCCGGTGACCAACGGCCTGGGCCTGGACACGCTGGGTGTGGAAATCCTGCCGCGCGGCCAGATCAAGACCGATGCGCATTGGCAGACCAGCATCCCCGGCATCTATGCAATCGGTGACGCCATCGTCGGCCCGATGCTGGCCCACAAGGCAGAAGACGAAGGCATGGCCGTCGCCGAGGTTATCGCCGGCAAACATGGCCATGTGAACTACGACGTGATCCCCGGCGTGATCTATACCACGCCCGAGGTCGCCTCGGTCGGCAAGACGGAAGAGGCGCTGAAACAGGAAGGCCGGGCCTATAAGGTCGGGAAATTCCCGTTCATGGGCAATGCCCGCGCCAAGGCCGTGTTCCAGTCCGAGGGCTTCGTCAAACTGATCGTCGATGCGGCAACCGACCGTATTCTGGGCTGCCACATCATCGGGCCGTCGGCGGGCGACCTGATCCACGAGATCTGCGTTGGCATGGAATTCGGCGCCTCGGCCGAAGATATCGCGCTGACCTGTCACGCCCACCCGACCTTCTCGGAAGCGGTGCGCGAGGCAGCACTGGCCTGCGGGCTGGGTGCGATTCACGCCTGATACGACACGGCCCGTGGCCTTGACGTCTTGAACTCCTCGCCCCCGGGCGGGGAGTTTTCGTTTATCCGCCCCCCGGATCGGTGCCAGAACGACGCAAATTCCAAGTTTACCAAAGCCGCAGCTTTCCGGTGAAGGCACAGGCCAAAGTTGTATGAAAGGCTTGGAAATACCTCACGGACGTCAGGATAAATTATGAGTCTGATCAGTAGCATCACCACGCCGATCCTCAGCGCCATCACCGGCCCATCGAAACCCACCCCGGTGCAGAACACCCCGGCGGACGGGGCACAAAACAACACGTCCCAGACCGGCACGACCAAGGCGCCCGCCAACACGAACGCCCCGCTGGGCGAAAGCACCTGCCAAAAGGAAACGATCCTTGAAACGATCCTGTCGCAGGCCGCCGCCGCGACGGAAGACACGTCGGCCAGCCTGCCCGCCCCCACCCTGACCACACCCACATTGTCCACGCCGACATTGACCAAGACGGTGCCACCGCTCGCGGCACTGTCAGAGGCGATCACCACACAGGTCAGCCCCGCCGCCGTGACAAATGCGACCGCCGGTTCCGAGACGTCAACCGTGTCGCCCCCCGTTTCGGTGACCGAGGCCAGCGCCGAGGACGAAGAGGCCGCCGCCCGCGCCCTTGCGCAGAGCCGCACCGAGACCGTCCATCTGGAATCGCTGATCACCCAGATCACCGATTCCACCAGCATCGCCGCCGAGCGCAGCACTGGCCTGCTCTCGGACTCCAAAGAACAGAGCGACGCGGCAACCACCGGCACGAACGAGACGCAAAGCGCCTATTCCAGCACCACGCTGGCCAGTGTCAGCCCGGCCCCCACCGCCACCACGCATGGTTTGCAACTGTTCGTCTGAGCAATGCGGGCGGCGAGCAGCCGCCCGTTCATTTGCCTTCGGCGGCGGCCTTGTCCAGCCGCTCGGCGAATTCGCGGCGCAGGCTGCGGCGGACTTCGGCGGCCTTCCAGCGGTGGTGTTGCAGATCGGTGACCGGCTGCAACGGCGGCACAGCGGCCGAGCGGCCTTCATCATCCACCGCCACCATGGTGAAATAGCAGCTATTGGTATGACGACGCTTGCCGGTAGTGATGTTTTCCGCCTCGACCCGCACGCCGATTTCCATCGAGCTATGCCCGGTATAATTCACCGAGGCCGAGAATTTCACCAGTTCCCCGACATAGATCGGCTGCTTGAACATCACCTGATCCACGCTCAGCGTCACCGCATAGCGGCGCGAGTAGCGCGAGGCCAAAGAAAAGGCCACCCGGTCCAACCAGTTCAGCAGGGCCCCGCCATGCACCTTGCCGGAGAAATTCGCCATATCGGGGGTCATCAGCACCGTCATTTCTAGCTGACGACGCTCTTCATCACTCAATTCGCTGGTCATTGGCATCCTTCGGGCTGCACCTGGCTGTTTTCAGCAGATTGCGCACGGCTAACGCCACGTCAAGGATACATCTTATTGCGCCAGGTGCCGCAGCCCCTGTGTCACGTCGATTCGCACCGCCAGACGCAGCCCCGGTTCATCCCCGGCACGCAGGGCGGCCAGAATCAGGCGGTGGTGGCGCGGCGGTTCATTGTTGCGCAACCGACCATACAGCGCGCGCATCGTCGGCCCCAGTTGCAGCCAGACCGTTTCCGCCACGGCCAGCATCGCCGGCGCCTGCGCCCGCAGATAGAGCGTGCGGTGAAATTCCAGATTGGTGCGGATGTAGCCCACGGCATCTTGCTTGGCCACCGCCTCGGCATTGGTGGTGTTGATCGCGCTGAGCCGGTCGATCAGCGCCAGGTGCGCACGTGGCAGCGCACGTGAGGCCAGCTCGGGCTCGATCAGCGCCCGCAGCGCCGCCAGTTCCTCGATCCGCTCGTTGCTCAGCTCGGGTGTCGTGACCCGTCCCGAAGACGACAGCATCAAGGCCCCCTCCGCGATCAGGCGACGCAATGCCTCGCGCACCGGGGTCATCGACAGACCGTATTGCCGCGCCAGCGCGCGCAGGGTCAGCGCCTGTCCGGGGGCGATTTCACCATGCATGATTTGCAGGCGCAACGTGCGGTACAGCCGGTCATGCGCGGCGGTTTCGATCGGGCGGGCGGTGATCGTGGTCATGCGCTTATGTGATCACAATTCCCGGCAGCGTCAATCACCCAACTGCGCGTCGAACCGTATCGCCTGCAAGGCCGCGCCCTGGGTCTTCAACCAGGCACGGTCATCGGCATAAGCGGGGCGCAGACGGGCCACCACCGCCCAGAACGCCGGGGAATGGTTCATCTCGGCCAGATGGGCCACCTCATGCGCGGCGACGTAATCCAGAACCGAGGGTGGCGCCATGATCAACCGCCACGAATAGCTCAGCGATCCGTCCTGCGCGCAAGACCCCCAACGGGACCGGGTATCGCGCAGGGTGATCTTGCGAAACCCGCGCCCCAGCATGGCCGCGTGGCGCTCGGTGGCCGCCTGCAACCGTACCCGGGCGCAATGCTTCAGGAACGCCTGCAGCAACGGCAACAACCGCCGCCCGTCGGCAGGCAGGATCAACAGATCATCTTGCACCTTGGGCGCCCGCACCGGGCCGGGGGTCAATGTCCGCACCCGCCCCTCAAACGGAATCGTCGCGCCAAACCCCAGCGGCGCCACCTGCGGCACCCGGTCCAGCGCGCGCCGCAGCCAATCGCTCTGGCTATGGGCAAAG
The DNA here is from genome assembly GCA_036398515.1 of Paenirhodobacter sp. Classification (GTDB taxonomy): domain Bacteria; phylum Pseudomonadota; class Alphaproteobacteria; order Rhodobacterales; family Rhodobacteraceae; genus Rhodobacter. The sequence continues at coordinate 64,639 of DASWPI010000121.1, read as the reverse complement.
GCCAGTGCCTCGGCGATCGCCGCGCGGGCGGGCACCGTCAGCGTCACCGTGCCGTCATGGCGCGACACCCGCAGGCTGAACCGGCGCGCCCGCGCTGACCGGCGCAGCGTCAGGGCAACCTCGGGCAGATCGGGCAGGCTGTAGCGCGGCGCGGTCATCGTCAGATCCGGTTTTGGGGCCGGGGTCAGCCCCTTCCCGGTAAAAATTGATGCAAAAGGCTTTGACACCCTGCGGGCATTGTGTCAGTTGGCTGCGACTCTGTGCGAAAGAGCTTGCCAGGAGAATTCCATGCCGAAAGAGGATTGGGGCGTCAAGCGCCTCTGCCCGCATTGTGCGAGCCGCTTTTACGACCTAATGAACGACCCGATGACCTGCCCGGTCTGCGGGAACAGCTTTTCGCTGGATAGCCTGACGGCGTCCGGTCGTGGCCGTGTTCTGGTGGCGGACAAGGCGGCACCGCGTGATGGGGATATGACGACCGAAGATCTGCCGGATGAAGATCTGGACGAAGATGCGTCGGATGTAGATCTGGATGATGATCTGCTGGAAGATGACGATGACGATGACACCGTATCGCTCGACGATATAGCCGATGTCGGCGGTGGCGAAGACGAACATTGATCTGTCCTGTCTGGCGGATCGGCAAGGCGCGGGCTTCGACCCGCGTCTTTTGCATTTTGGATCATAGTTGCGTAAAGCCTTGTCAGGACCGGCGCGTTGCGCCCCCCGTCCTGAACAGCCCCCTTCTGAATAGGAGGCCCTCATGATCGCAGAGCTTGGCCATTTCGCGTTGATCCTAGCCTTTTGCGTAGCACTGATCCAGATGCTGATCCCGTTGATCGGGGCGCAGCGGGGCTGGGCCGGGTGGATGGCGGTGGCCGAACCCGCCGCAACGGCGCAATTCCTATTGATAGCCACGGCCTTTGGCGCGTTGATGCACGCCTTTGTCACCTCGGATTTCTCGTTGCTGCTGGTGTACGAGAATTCCCATACCGCCAAGCCGATGCTGTATAAAATAACCGGTGTCTGGGGCAATCACGAAGGCTCTATGCTGTTGTGGGTGCTGATCCTGTCGCTGTTCGGCGCGGCGGCGGCATGGTTTGGCGGTGCATTGCCGCCACGGCTGCGGGCGCGGGTTCTGGCGGTGCAGGCCGCCATCGGGGTGGCCTTTCTGGGGTTCATCATGCTGACCTCGAACCCGTTCACCCGGCTGGCCGAGCCCCCGTTCAACGGCCGTGACATGAACCCGTTGCTGCAAGATCCCGGATTGGCCTTTCATCCGCCGTTTTTGTATCTGGGCTATGTCGGCCTCAGCATGGCGTTTTCCTTTGCCGTTGCCGCATTGATCGAGGGGCGGGTCGATGCCGCCTGGGCCCGCTGGGTGCGGCCATGGACACTGGCCTCATGGATATTCCTGACCATCGGCATCGCGATGGGATCATGGTGGGCCTATTACGAACTGGGCTGGGGCGGGTTCTGGTTCTGGGACCCGGTCGAAAACGCCTCGTTCATGCCCTGGCTGCTGGCGGTGGCACTGCTGCATAGCGCCGCGGTCGTCGAGAAACGCGAAGCGCTGAAAAGCTGGACGATCCTGCTGGCGATTCTGGCCTTTGGGTTCTCGTTGATCGGCACGTTCATCGTGCGGTCGGGGGTAATCACCTCGGTGCATAGCTTCGCCTCGGATCCCGGTCGCGGGGTGTTCATTCTGGCGATCTTGATGTTTTTCGTGGGCGGCGCATTGACGCTGTTCACCGCGCGGGCGGGCGCGATGCAGGCACGGGGCTTGTTCGGGCTGAAGTCGCGCGAAGGCGGGCTGGTGCTGAACAACATCTTGCTGGCGGTGGCGGCGCTGGTGGTTTTTGTTGGCACAGTCTGGCCGCTGGCGGCCGAGATGTTCTGGGGGCGGAAACTGTCGGTCGGGGCACCGTTTTTCGATGCCGCCTTCACCCCGTTCATGGTGATTCTGGCACTAGTGCTGCCGGTGGGGGCGATGCTGCCGTGGAAGCGGGCGGTGCTGGCACGGGTGGCACGGCCCCTGTGGCCCGCGCTGATGCTGGCGCTGGCAATCGCCGCGCTGACCTGGACGATGGTGACAACGCGGCCGATACTGGCGCTGGTCTCGGCGGGGCTGGGATCGTGGCTGGTGTTCGGCGCATTGACCGATCTGTGGGCGCGGGCCGCCTATACGCCTGCCCGTCTGCGCCGTCTGCCACGCGCCGATTGGGGCAAGGCCACCGCCCATGCCGGGCTGGGCGTGGTCTTTGCGGCGGTGGGCCTGTTGACGGCAGGCCAGACAGAAGACATCCGCGTGCTGCAGGTCGGTCAGGGCTTTGACATGGGCGGGTATCACATCACGCTGGACACGGTTCAGGAGACCCCCGGCCCAAACTATATTGCCACACGCGCCACCATGACGGTGCACCACGGTGGCCATGTCGTGGCGGTGATGCACCCGGAAAAGCGGCTTTACCCTGTGCAGGGCACCCCCACCACCGAAGCCGCCATTCGCAACGGCTGGCGCACCGATATCTATCTGGTGCTGGGCGATCCGCAGACGAATGGTGGCTGGGCGGTGCGCAGCTATATCAAGCCATTTGCCAGCTGGCTGTGGATCGGCGCGGGGCTGATGGCGCTTGGTGGCGCACTCAGCCTGTCGGATCGACGCTACCGTGTGGCGGCAGGCGCGCGCCGCGCCATCGCCCAACCGGCCGAGTGAATGTGATGTTGCGCCTGCTGGCCCTGATCCTGTTGCTGTCCACGGCCCGTGCAGTCGCGGTGCAGCCCGATGAAATTCTGGCCGATCCGGCACTTGAATCCCGTGCCCGCGCCCTCAGCCAGGAACTGCGCTGCCCGATCTGCCAGGGCGAGAGCATCGACGATTCGAATGCCGCCGTCGCGCGCGATCTGCGGCTGCTGGTACGCGACAGGCTGACCCAGGGCGATACCGATCAGCAAGTACTGGACCATATCACCGCGCGCTATGGCGAATACGTGCGGTTCCTGCCCGATACGCGCGGCACGAACATGATCCTATATGCGACCGGTCCCGTGGTTTTCCTGCTGGCGCTTGGCGGGGTGCTGATCTGGTTGCGTAGTCGCCGCCCTCCGGCGCAGCCCCCCGACGCCCTCAGCACAGACGAGGAAGCCCGTCTGCGCAAAATCCTGAAGGATCTGCCCTGATCAGGCCACCAGCGGCTTGTGCGTCCGCACATGCCGCGCCACCAACCGCCCGGCCTGCGGACCCGACACCAACACACGCGCCGCCGAGGGGGTATAGTCACGATCGCGCAAATCGGGAAACAGGGCGTAGATTTCATCGACGGCCTCTGCCCCCAGCGATTTCAGGGCCCAGGGACCGGTGAACAACGATTCCGTCTCGGCACCATTGGCAATGACGACCTCATGGCGGTCGAACAGCATGTGGAAATAGGTGACGTCGACCATCTCATCGGCTAGTTCGACCCCCGCGAGCGGCAACAACTGCACCGCAGGCAACAACACCTCGTCCGCGCAGAACTGATGCGCCGCCAGCTGCGAACGCACCAGAATCCGATGCTGTGGCGAGACCAGCAGATCCGAAACCGGCACCCCCTGCCCCAAGGCCCCCGCCCGAATGCGGATAGGGCGCAGCCGGGGCGTGGTGGCCAGCTGGGGCGCAGAAACCCCGCGTGCGCCAACCCAGCGTAGCGGTTGCGGTCCGTGATCGCGGGTCAGGACCAGATCGCCCGGCCGCAGATCCTGAATAGCGACCTGACCATGCGGCGTCTGGATCTGCGTATCGCGGACAAAGCACGGCACATGCACATCGGCAATGTTCAACGACTGATCGTCGGCATTGCTGTTTTGCACATAGGTCAGCACAGCGCCTTCGGGGGGCCATTCGCCCTCAAAGGTAAACCCGATGTAATTGGCGTTGGTTACCGTGTGATCCGACGGACCATAGGCCGTCAGCGCCACCATCGTATATTCCTTGACGATACCGTCGACGACGGCCGAGACCTTGATCTCATATTCGTCGGCAATGTCATAACCGGGCCGGGCATAGCCGATCTGGGTGTTGATCACCTGCGATCCCGGACCGCCCTTGGACGTATCCCACCACGAATCATCATCCAGAGTGCCGGGGCTGATATCGTTATCGGTGACCTCGACAGGCACCGCCCCGGCCTTGGACAGGGTGAAATTCCACGGGCCATTATCGTTCCATGACCCGCCGGTCGGCGCGTTATATCCGCCACCGCCCCACGGGTTCCAGGGCGCACGGTCCACACCCCAACCGGTTTTGCCAAAATCAAAGCTGTCCATCGGCAGGACATACACTGTGTAATCAGCCATCGCGGCCTCCGGTCAATCAGAGACTATCGGCGGGAATCCACACCGACCAGATCGACGGGCACAACACGTCAACGCGAACACGCGTTCATGGCGACCATATTCAGACGGCTGACGCACATCGAGGCCCGCAAGGCGGGACCGAACCTGATCTATGGCTCGATCAATAAGCCGTCAAGACAAGGGCTCAAAAATGCTCAGCGCCGCCCCATCCTGAGGCTGATCGCCCCCGTCACCAGCCCCACCCCCGACACGATGGCCAGACAGGCGACGATCTGAAACATCGTGGGGATCTCGCCCAGGATCGGAATCCCCGCCAGCATCGCGGTCACCGGTGTCAGCGCGGTGATCGCAGCGGTTTTTGACGGCCCCAACCAGCGCACCGCCGTGGCAAAGGTCAACAGCGCCACGAACCCCGCCAGTGCCCCCTGAATCAGGATCTGCACCAGCCATTGCGATATCGGTGCCTGCGCCGCGCGGGCCAGATCGGCGGGCAACCCCGGCGCCATCATAGGCACCGCCACGATCAGCGACCAGAATGCCACGAAGGCGGTGGCATCAAAACCGTTCAACCCGCTGGCCCGCAGGCTGATGGTATAGACCGCCCAGCTGAAGGCACCGCCCAGAATCAGCAGATGTCCGTATAGCAACCCATCCCCGTCCCCCGAGCCCGCATCGGGTCCGGTCGCCACGATCAGCACGATGCCCGCCGCGATCAGCCCAAGCCCGATACGGCGCATCCAGCTGAACCGTTCGCCGAACACCAGCGCTGACAGCCCCGCCACCATCAACGGCACCGTTCCCGGTAACAGGGGCCCGACATCGGCGACGGGTGCGTATTTCAGCCCCTCGCCCACCAGAAAGAAATAAGGCGAGCCGGAAAACAGCAACCCGATCAGCACCGGCCATTTCACCCCGCGCGGCACCAGCCGCATCCGCCACAGCACCGGCGCCAGCACAATGGCGGTGAAGCCGAACCGGATCAGCACCAGGATCGAGGGCGAGAAATACCCCGTCGCACTGACGGCGGCGCGGGTGCTGACCAGCCAGCTTGTCCAGATCGCCAAGGTCACGAGCGCGGCGGCAACCCCGAAAACCGGCCGCCCCTGGGCAACCGCAGAACCTTGCGTCATCGGGTCCATCCTTTGTAGCGATAGCCGCTTCTAGCGCAGCCATCCCGTCATGCCCAGACGCCTTCGCCCCGTCATCGGATCAGGCGGCAAAGCGGGCGCGATAGGCCGTCGGCGTCTCGCCCCGCATGGCCCGAAACCGGCGCGAGAAATAGGGCGGATCGACATATCCCAGCCGATAGCCGATCTCGGCCACCGGCAGACGGGTAAAGGCCAGCAACCGACAGGCCTCGGTCATCACGGCGGTTTCGATCACCCGCGCGGCGGTTTCGCCCACGGCGACGCGGCACAGCCGGTTCAGATGCCCCGGCGTGATCGACAGCGCCGAGGCATAGTCCGCCACCCCCCAGCCATCATGCACATGCCGCACCAGCAGCCGGTCCAGGTCCAGCATCCGGCGCCGGGCGGGCGGATCGGCCTGCGCCGCCTGCAGGGCGATTTCCGCCGCCACAGCCAGTAGCCCCTGCGCCAACGCGACCAGAACATGGGCACGATAAGTGCCAGTGCCGGAAAAGGCCCGCGGGATTTCCCGCAACAGCGCGATCAGCCGCCGATCGGCCCGTCCGGTGAAAAACCGCCCCAGACCACGTGCCAGTTCATCCGAACCCAACCCCAATCCACCGATAACCGCCAGGGGAAAAGACAGCACCAACCCCTCGCTGCCCTGCCGAAAGGCAAAGCCATGCACCACCTGTGGCGGCACATAAAGAAAGTTTCCGTCGTTGATTTCCACATCCAGACCATCCACCTGCACCCGCGCGGCCCCGCGCCGCATGTAGAACAGCTGCGCCATTTCCCGATGCCGATGCGGGGTGATTTCCCAATCATGCAATCGCGCCCGGTCCCAGATGCGCTCGCAATGGATGACATCCGGGAAGGCCCCGGTTTCGCCGAACAGATTGAAGACCGGGATGGGCGTCGGCGCGGGGGATATCGTAGACATGCCGGAAAAATACCAGACTTTGCCCGACCCGTCCATTCGCACCTGCCCGCCCCCCGGCTAACAATCCGCATAGGGAGGACAATCGCATATGGATACTCAGGTCGTCATTATCGGCGCCGGGCCTTCGGGCCTGCTGCTGTCACAACTGCTGAACCGGGCGGGGATCGCCACGGTGATCCTGGAACGCTCGCCGCGCGATCATGTGCTGGCGCGGATCAGGGCGGGCATTCTGGAATGGGGCTCGGTCGAGATGCTGCGCGAGGCGGGCGTGGGCGCGCGGATGGATGCCCAAGGCTACGCGCATGACGGCACCTATATCACCGATGCCGATCTGATGGTGCATATCGACTTCAAGGCGCTGACCGGCAAACAGGTCATGGTTTACGGCCAGACCGAGGTGACGCATGACCTGTATGACGCGCAGGACGCGATGGGCACCACCATCGTGCATGGCGTCGAGGATGTGCAGATCCTGGATCTGGACGGGCCGCAGGCCACGGTCGAATACACCCTGAACGGCAGCCGCAAACGCCTGAGTTGCGCCTATGTGGCGGGCTGTGACGGGTTCCACGGCGTCAGCCGCAAAACCATTCCACTGGCCAAACGGCACGAATTCGAGCGGGTCTATCCCTTCGGCTGGCTGGGCATCCTGTCGCGCACCCCGCCGGTGAATGATGAGCTGATCTATGCGAATTCGCCGCATGGGTTCGCGCTGGCCTCGATGCGCAATGCGCAGCTGGTGCGGTATTACGTGCAGGTGCCGCTGACCGATACCGTGGCCGACTGGTCCGACGAACGGTTCTGGGATGAGTTCCGCCGCCGCCTGCCCGCCACGGCAGCCCAACAGCTGGTCACCGGCCCGTCGATTGAAAAATCCATCGCGCCGCTGCGCAGCTTTGTCTCGGAGCCGCTGCGTTGGGGACGGCTGTTCCTGGTGGGCGACGCCGCGCATATCGTGCCGCCGACCGGGGCCAAGGGGTTGAACCTGGCGGTATCAGACGTGTTCTACCTGCATCAGGCCTTGATCGAGGCGCTGAAAACCGGCAGCGAAAAGGGCATCGACGGCTATTCCGAACGCGCCCTGCAACGGATCTGGAAAGCGATGCGCTTCAGCTGGCAGATGACGACCATGCTGCACCGCTTTGACGGCGAGGACAGCTTTGCCGCCCAGATGCGCCGGGCCACATTGGCCCATCTGACGGATTCCGAGACCGCGCGGCGGGATCTGGCGGAAAACTACGTCGGCCTGCCCTATTAGGCCCCCAAGCCGATCGCGGCGTGATCCAGCGCCGCGATCAGCGCCGCCACCTCGGGCGCCGGATCGACGCCTTCGCGCAACGATACCCCGACCGGCCCGCCCAGCAGATCATTGCGGATCGGCAGCACCGCCAGCGTGCCGGATTCCAGTTCGGGGCGCACCACGCCCTCGGAAATGAACCAGACGGTGTCGGATTGCAAAACCACCTCACGTCCGAAGGCCAGCGAGACATTTTCATAGGCCGGTTGCGGATCATCAATGCCCACCGAATGCAGCCAGTTCAGCACCGATACCGCAATCAGCGCGCCTTTGGGTGGCAACATCAGCGGATACTGCGCCAGCTCGGCATAGTTCCAGTCGGGGCGCAGCAACGGATGCCCCTGATGCACCACCGGCATCACCCGTTCCCAATACAACCGGCGAAAGGTGATGCCCTCGGCGTTGCCCTGCGGCGGCATCCGCCCGACGACCAGATCCAGCTGCCCCTCGCGCAACAACGACAGCAGCAACCAGTTCGGCCCGGTCATCACATCCAAAATCACATCCGCATGCGCCTGACGCCAGTTCAGCGCCGCGCGCGGCACCAACCCGGTTCCCGCCGTGGGCAAGACCCCCGCCCGCACCCGTCGCCGTTGTGGCGGCGGATCGCGCACCAGCCGCTGGGCACGTTCCAGATCCAGCAGCGCCGTGCCCGCATGGGTCTGATACACCCGCCCCGCCGCCGTCAGCCGCAGCCGACGCGCCGAACGGTCAAACAGCGGCGTCCCCAGAATCTCTTCCAGTTCCCGGATCGTTTTCGACGCCGCGGGTTGACTGACATGCAAGGCCTGTGCCGCAGCGGACAGGCTGCCCAGCCGCGCGACCTCCAGAAAACAGCGCAGATGGCGCAGGCGCAGGTGCGGATTCAGCATGACATAACCCATACGTTATATATTTAACGCATCATTATAATTTTCATGCCCGGTTTGTCATGCCATAAACGAGGTCAGGGGGAAGATATGCAGACACTTCAGACATCAGATGCCACGCTTCACATCCGCGACGAAGGTCCGCGCGATGGCCGGGTGGTGGTCTTCGGCAATTCTCTGGGCACCGATCTGCGGGTCTGGGATGCGCTGTTGCCGCTGTTACCCGCCGGGTTGCGGATCGTGCGGTTCGACAAACGCGGCCACGGTCTGTCCGATGTGACGCCCGCGCCCTATTCCATGGATACGCTGGTGTCCGATGCCGAAACGCTGTGCGACGGGCTGGGCCTGCGCGACGTGACCTTTGTCGGGCTGTCGATCGGCGGGCTGATCGGTCAGGGTCTGGCGGCGAAACGCCCCGATCTGATCCGCGCACTGGTCTTGATGGATACGGCGGCGAAAATCGGCACCGCCGACATGTGGAACACCCGCATTGCCACGATCCGTGAAAACGGCATTGCCGCGCTGGAAGGGCCGATCATGGAACGCTGGTTCACCGCACCGTTCCGGCAGGACAACCCGGAATTCGCGCTGTGGTGCAACATGCTCAAACGCACCACGGTGGATGGTTATGTCGGCTGCTGCGCCGCCATCGCCGGGGCCGATCTGACCGAGGGCACGCGTGCCCTGACGATCCCGGTGCTGGCGCTGGCGGGCGATCAGGATGGATCGACCCCACCCGATCTGGTGCGCGCGACGGCCGCGCTGTGCCGCGCCGATTTCCACCTGATTGCCGATGCCGGGCATATCCCCTGTGTTGAACAACCCGGCGCCACCGCCAAACTGTTGACCGATTTCCTGGAAAGGACCGCCCTGTGACCGACGCCCGTTATGACAAAGGCATGGAAACCCGCCGCTTCGTCCTGGGGGATGCGCATGTCGACCGGGCCGAGGCCGCCAAGACCGATCTGGACCTGCCGTTCCAGGACCTGATCACCGCATCAGCCTGGGGCACGGTCTGGGCGTCTGACGCGATTTCCAAACGGGAACGCTCGATGCTGACGCTGGCGCTTTTGGCCGCAACCGGGAATTTCGAGGAAATTCCCATGCATATTCGCGCGACGGCGCGCACCGGCGCCACCAAGCGGGACGTGATGGAGGCGTTCCAGCATGTGGCCATCTATGCCGGTGTTCCGCGCGCAAACCACGCCATCAAACTGGCGAAACAAACCTATGCCGAAATGGAGGCGGCATCCGAATGATCGACCAAGGCCCGCTAATCCCTCGCAACCGCGAGATGCACCCGCTAGCTTATTACCCCGATTACAAGACCAGCATCGCCCGTTCCCCGAACCTGCCGCTGCTGTCGATGGAATCGGGCCCGTCCGAGGAAACCGGCCCGACCTTTGGCCATGACAAGATCGGCGCGCTGGACAACAACCTGATCCTGAACTGGACCAAGGGCGCCGCGCCCGCCGTGGGCGAACGCATCATGATGCATGGCCGCGTGCTGGATGAAAACGGCCGTGCCGTGCCGAACACCTTGCTGGAGATCTGGCAGGCGAACGCAGGCGGCCGCTATCGCCACAAGAAGGACGGCTATCTGGCGCCGCTGGACCCGAATTTTGGTGGCTGCGGACGCACGCTGACCGATGAGAACGGCTATTACCAGTTCCTGACCGTGCGTCCGGGGGCCTACCCCTGGCCGAACCGGGGCAATGACTGGCGCCCGATGCACATCCATATTTCGGTCTACGGCCACAGCTTCGGCCAGCGCCTGATCACCCAGATGTATTTCGAGGGCGATCCGCTGATCAACCTGTGCCCGATCGCCGCGACGATCCGCAACCGGTCGCAACTGGACCGGCTGGTGGCGCCGCTGGACATGGCCCATTCGCGGCCGCTGGATTTCCTGGCGTATAAATTCGATATCGTCCTGCGCGGTCGCCGCCAGACCATGTTCGAAAACAAGCTGGAGGGGATGTGAGATGGTCCAACCGCTGATTTATTACCCCGAGACCGCCTCGCAGACCGCCGGGCCCTATGTCCACATCGGCCTGATGCCGACCTATGCGGGCAATCCGAACTACTACCATGAGGAAATCGGCACCACGCCGATTGCCGAGGGGGTCAAGGGGACGGTGATCGAGATCGTCGGATCGGTCTATGACGGCACTGGCTGGGCGTTGCGCGACGCGATGATCGAAAGCTGGCAACCCGATGCCGCCGGGATTTTCTCAGGTCAGGAGGGGGCCGACCCCGCCGTCAGCGGCCTGTGCCGGTTCGCTGCGGATGCGGTGACCGGGGAATTCACCCTGCGCACCGTGAAACCCGGTGCCGTCCCGTCGCGCTATGGCAAGGCCTTTGCGCCGCATATCGCGTTGTGGGTCGTGGCGCGCGGCATCAACGTCGGTCTGCAAACCCGGATCTACTTCGAGGATGAAGACAACACGAACGATCCGCTGCTGGCCAAGATCGAACAGCGCCCCCGGGTCGACACGCTGATCGCCAAGAAGATCGGCGAGAACAAATATCGTTTCGACATCCGCCTGCAGGGCGAGGGCGAGACGGTCTTCCTGGACATCTGATCACAGGTTAGGGTTCTGGCGGCGCGGGCATGGCCCCGCGCCGTTTTTCTATTTCGGAAAGAATGGCATGACCGACGTATTCGACCACCCCTGGCTTGGCGGGTTGTTTGCCGACGCGGATCTGGCGGCGCTGTGGTCGCCCACGGCGCAGTTGCAGGGCATGCGTGCCTTTGAGGTCGCCTGGAGCCGCGCCTTGGGCCGGGCGGGCATGGCCGATCCGGCCCAGGCCGAGGCCGCCGCGCAGGCGATTGCGGCAATGGATTTCGACATGGCCGATCTGCGCGCGGGGGCGGCCAATGATGGCGTGGTCGTGCCGCATCTGGTGGCCCAGATGAAGACCGCCGCCGGCGCGGCCAAGGCCGCCGTTCACCGGGGGGCCACCTCGCAAGACGTGATCGACACCGCCGCGGCCCTGGCCATGCGCGACAGCCTGGCGGTGATCGAGCGGCGTCTGGCGACGCTGGCCGGGGCGCTGACGGATCTGGATGCGCGGTTCGGGACGGTGCCCCTGATGGGCCGCACCCGGATGCAGGCCGCGACCGAGATCACCGTGCGCGACCGGGTTGCGCCTTGGTTGCTGCCGTTGACGGACCATCGTGACCGGCTGGCCCAACTGCGCCCGCGCGTGGCGAAGGTGCAGATTGGCGGAGCCTCGGGTGACCGGCTGGCCCTGGGGGATAAGGCCGGACAGATCGCCGCCGATGTGGCGCTGGCGCTGGATCTGGGCAATCCGCCACGCGCCTGGCACGCCATGCGTGACGGGGTGGCCGAGTTCGCCGGTTTCCTGTCGCTGGTCACCGGAACGCTGGGCAAAATGGGGCAGGACATCGCGTTGATGGCCCAGCAGGGGATTTCGGAAATCGCCCTGTCGGGCGGGGGCGCCTCATCCGCCATGCCGCATAAACAGAACCCGGTTCTGGCGGAATTGCTGGTGACGCTGGCCCGGTTCAATGCGGTGCAGGTCTCGGCGATGCATCAGGCGCTGGTGCATGAACAGGAACGCTCGGGCGCGGCCTGGGCGCTGGAATGGATGGTGCTGCCGCAGATGGCACAGGCCACCGGGCGCGCATTGACCGTTGCCCAGACGCTGACCCATCAGGTCAAGAGGATCGGCATGCCGGAATAAAGAGCGCGGGCATCCCCGCGCCCCCTTTTTTCAGACACGCTCCAGCGCGATGGCAATCCCCTGCCCCACGCCGATACACATGGTCGACAGCGACAGCTTGCCGCCGGTTTTCACCAGTTCCAGCGCCGCCGTGCCGGTGATCCGCGCCCCCGACATGCCCAGCGGATGACCAATGGCGATAGCCCCGCCGTTGCGGTTCACCCGCGCATCGTCATCGGCAATACCCAGATCACGCAACGTCGCCAACCCCTGCGAGGCAAAGGCCTCGTTCAGTTCCACCACATCCAGCTGATCCACCGTCAGCCCCAGCCGCGCCAGCAGCTTTTTCGACGCAGGCGCCGGACCGATGCCCATGATGCGCGGCGGCACGCCCGCGGCCGCCCCCCCCAACACCCGCACGATCGGCGTCAGACCATATTTCTTGGCCGCTGCCTCGGATGCGATGATCAAGGCGGCTGCCCCGTCATTCACCCCCGACGCATTCCCCGCTGTGACCGAGCCATTCGGGAACAGCGGTTTCAGCTTGCCCAGCGATTCCATGGATGTCGCACGCGGATGTTCGTCCTTGTCGACGATCACCGGATCACCCTTGCGCTGCTTGACGGCGACCGGGGTGATTTCCTCGGCCAGACGGCCATTGGCCTGTGCCGCAGCGGCCTTGCCCTGCGAGCGCACCGCCATCGCATCCTGATCCTCGCGCGAGACGCCGAAGTCATCGGCGACGTTCTGCCCGGTCTGCGGCATGGAATCGACACCGTATTGCGCCTTCATCAGCGGGTTGACGAACCGCCAGCCAATGGTGGTGTCGTGGATTTCCGCCGCGCGGCTGTAGGCGCTTTCGGCCTTGGGCATCACAAAGGGGGCGCGCGACATGCTTTCGACACCACCGGCGATGATGATCTCGGCCTCGCCCGCCTTGATGGCGCGGGCGGCGGTCAGGATCGCATCCATGCCCGAACCGCACAGCCGGTTGATCGTCGTGCCCGGCACCTCGACCGGCAGACCGGCCAGCAGCAATGACATCCGCGCCACGTTGCGGTTGTCTTCGCCCGCTTGGTTGGCGCAGCCAAAGATCACATCGTCAATCGCCGCCCAATCCACACTGGCATTGCGCTCCATCAGTGCGCGCAGCGGGATGGCCCCAAGATCATCGGCCCGCACCGAGGCCAGCGCCCCGCCAAAACGCCCGATCGGCGTGCGGATATAGTCGCAGATATAAACTTCGGTCATCTCACACCTCCGGCACGACCAGATCGCCCACCGGGCCATCCAGATGCAGTTTCGCCCCTGTCACCGCCTGCAGATCATCGAACGACATCGACGGCAGCTTTTCGCGCAGCACAAACCGGCCATCTTGCACATCGACCACCGCCAGCGAGGTATAGACCCGCGTGACACAGCCCACCCCGGTCAGCGGCAGGGTGCAGGCCTCCAGCAATTTGGGTTTGCCATCCTTGGTGACGTGATCGGTGATCACCGCAACGCGCTTGGCGCCGTGAACCAGATCCATCGCACCGCCCACGGCCGGAACGCCCTTGGGCCCGGTGGACCAGTTCGCCAGATCGCCATTTTGCGCCACCTGATAGGCGCCCAGGATCGCCACATCCAGATGCCCGCCGCGCACCATCGCAAAACTGTCGGCGTGGTGGAAAAAGGCGGAACCGGGCTTCAGCGTGATCGCCTTCTTGCCCGCGTTGATCAGATCCCAGTCCTCGTCGCCAGGCGCGGGCGCCTCGCCAAAGCCCAGAACGCCGTTTTCGGTGTGAAACACGGCCTGACGGCCGGGCGGCTGGAATTTCGCCACCATTTCCGGGAAGCCGATGCCCAGGTTGACATAGGCGCCATCCGCAATGTCCTGCGCCGCACGCCAGGCAATTTGCGCGTTGGTCAGTTTCTGGGTCATGCCTGCACCTCTGATGCAACCGGAGGATAGACAGCATTGGCGCGGTTCAGCGCCTCTTCCTGCGCGGGATTTGCGACCTCGATGATCGCGTCGACGAAGATACCGGGGGTGATGATGTTTTCGGGTTCGATGCCGCCCGGTTCCACCGCACGGCTGACCTGCACGATGGTGCGTGCCCCGGCCATCGCCATGATCGGGCTGAAGTTCCGCGCCGCCATGCGATAGGTCAGGTTGCCATAGTGATCGCCCAGTTCCGCCTTGATCAGGGTGAAATCGGCCTTCAACCAACACTCCATGACATAAGAGCGGCCCTCGAATTCCTCGACCGGCTTGCCTTTGGCCAGATCGGTGCCAAACGACGTCGGGGTGAAGAACGCCGGAATACCGGCCCCACCCGCACGGATACGTTCGGCCAAGGTGCCCTGCGGCACCAGTTCCAGCTCGATATCGCCCGCCAGATATTTCTCGGTAAACACGCGCGGATCGGCGGAACGCGGGAAGGAACACACCATCTTGCGCACCATGCCCTGTTCGATCAGCGCCGCGATGCCGACATGACCGTTCCCGGCGTTGTTGTTGATCACAGTCAGGTTCTTCGGGCTGCCGGTCGCCAGAAACCGGTCGATCAGCGTGTGGATCAGCTCGATCGGCGCGCCGGAACCGCCGAAACCGCCGATCATCACCGTGGCGCCATCGGGAATATCCGCGACCGCCTCGGCCAATGTGGCAATGCGTTTGTCCATGAACTCCTCCTCATTTTCCGGCCAGACGCTACGCCCCTGTGTCGGTCGCGTGTAGGGATTTCGTGCGCTGGTTGACATTTGTTCGATATGTGAACAAACTTGTGCGCATGGTGAACAAAACCGATTTCATCGCCTCATTGGCCAAAGGATTGCAGGTGATCGAGGCGTTTCGCGCCGAACATCCGCGTCAGGCCATCGCCGATGTGGCCGAGGCCACCGGGCTGGACCGGGCCACGGCGCGGCGCTGTCTGCTGACGCTGCATGAACTGGGCTATGCCGATTATGACGGCAAGTTCTTCAGCCTGACACCGCGTGTCCTGCGGCTGGGCATGGGGGCGCTGGCGGCACTGCCCTTGGCGCAGGTGGTGCAACCCTGGCTGGATCAGGTGTCGGAACGGATCGGGCAATCCACCTCGGTCGCGATTCTGGACGAGACCGAGATCGTCTATCTGGCACGGGCGGCGCAGCGGCGGGTGATGTCGATCGGGCTGATGCCGGGATCACGGCTGCCGGCGCATTGCACATCGCTGGGGCGGGTGCTGCTGGCGGCGCTACCCGAACCGCAGGCCCGCGGCATTATCGAGCGATCAGATCTGACGCCGCGCACCGCGCACAGCCTGACCGATCCCGATGAGATCATGATCCGCATCGGTCTGGCCCGGACCCAGGGTTATGCGCTGATTGACCAGGAGGTCGAGACCGGCCTGCGATCCATCGCCGTGCCGCTCTATGCGACCAATGGCCGGGTGGTGGCGGCACTGAACAGCGGCGTGGCGGCGGTTCAGGCCTCGGCGCAGGATCTGGAGGGGCTGTATCTGCCCGCGCTGCTGAAGGTGCAAGACGGGCTGCGGCGCGTGCTACGGTCATGAAAGGCCGCGGCAAATGCGGTGCAGCCACTGAATTTACACGCTTCGCGGTTGACCTTTCCGAAGTTGAAAGTCCTTCTTGACGCAACGCGAATAAGGAATCAATCCATGAGCAGTGTTCTCGAAAAAGCCCTCGCCATTGTCGAGCTGCTGGTCGAACATCCGGCCGGACTACCGGTTTCCACCATCGCCGCGCAGACCGAACAACCGATCAGCGGGGTGCATCGCACCCTGCACGAACTGATCCGGTTGGGCTATGTGCGACAATTGCAAGATGGCGGCGATTATGCGTTGTCGATCAAGCTGCCTGCCCTGGGGCTGGGGTTCATGGGCCGCGCCGGTATCACCGATGTGGCGCAACCCATTCTGGACCGGCTAGCCACGGCGACGGGGGAATTGATCCGCCTGTCGGTGATCGACGGCCGCAAACTGACCTGGGTGGCGGTGGCGCAAGGCGCAACGCGCGGGCTGCGCTATGACCCCGGCCAGGAACAGGGCGTGGTCGTGCATCTGGCCACCTCGGCAGGCGGGCGGGCGTGGCTGGCCTCGATGTCGGACGAAGCCGCGCTGGAGGCCGTGGGCACGCAGGGCTTTGCCCGTGATGGCGGCCCGGAACAGGGGCTGGGG
Organism: Paenirhodobacter sp.; assembly: GCA_036398515.1. Classification (GTDB taxonomy): domain Bacteria; phylum Pseudomonadota; class Alphaproteobacteria; order Rhodobacterales; family Rhodobacteraceae; genus Rhodobacter. The sequence continues at coordinate 48,218 of DASWPI010000121.1, read as the reverse complement.
GTAACGGATTTGATGACGCTGTTGCGCCAGACCCGCGCGCAGGGCTATTCGGTCGCGGTCAGCACCTATCTGCTGGGCATGGCGGCGATGGCGGTAACCGTGCGGTTCCACCAGGACGGCCCGGTGCTGGGGTGTCTGTCGATTGCCGGGCCCGCGGTGCGCATGTCGCCCGACCGCATGGCCGAACTGGCGCCGCAGTTGCGCGCCGCCGCCGATGAACTGGGTGTGGCGGCATCGGGCTCCCAGTATTTCGCCTCGACGGTCAAGGCCCTGGCGCGCAAGCCCGCCTGAACCGAACCGGCATCGGGTCGCGGCGATTCGTCGCGCCCCCCTTGGCACAGCGTATCCCGGATACGGTGGTGTTCTAACCCGTAGCGGACCACATTCCCGGCACATCCCCGCAACACATTGTTACGTAAAACATATTTCCTGAATCATTTTCTAATAAACCATAACCATGGAAACATAATTAAAAGTGGAAAGCATTTCCAATTTGTGTATATCTGGTTCCATGAGGAGAAAACTGCACCGGTAGATGAGGATCGGTGCGGTCGATCACAGAGGAACAGAACGCCCATAACCCGCCGCGAGGCCGGGACCGGAGGCGTTCATTCAGGGAGGACGGAATGGAACTTAGCGAGCCCGCGGGCACTATCGGCGCAAAAATGCGCCGCGCCGATCTGAAGGCGGCGGATAGCACGGACAGGACGATCGGCGCAGGCGAAGGCTGGTCCGGCCTGCGTATCCTGATCGTTGGCCTGTGCTTCCTGCTCAACGCCATCGACGGCATGGACGTGGTGATCATGTCCTACATCGCACCGGTCTTGAGTAGCGACTGGAAAGTATCCCCGGAAACGCTGGGCATGGTGTTTTCGGCCAGTCTGGCCGGGATGGTGATCGGTTGCTTCTTTGTGGCACCGCTGGCCGACCGCTGGGGCCGCCGCCCTCTGATCATCACCGCGATGACCGCGATCACCGCCTGTATGGTGCTGAGCGGTTTTGCCAAGAACCTTACCGAGCTGATCGCGCTGCGCTTCATCATCGGCATCTGGATCGGTGCGATCCTGGCCTCGATGGCGTCGCTGGCGGCGGAATTCGCGCCTGCCCGGCAAAAGGCCCTGGGCGTGGCGATCATGAACGCCGGTTACCCGCTGGGCGCGGTGTTCACCGGGTTGGCGCTGGCGCCGCTGCTGCCGCATTACGGCTGGCATATGATGCTGATGGGGGCCGGGATCATCTCGTTGATCGTACTGCCGCTGTTGCTGTTCTTCCTGCCGGAATCGATTGATTTCCTGGTTCGCCGCCAACCCAAGAACGCCTTGCAGCGCGTCAACAAGGTGCTGGCCCGCCTGCAAATGGCGCCGATCACCAGCCTGCCGCCGCGCTCGCCTGCCTCGGGGGGCTACAACTTCGGCGAAGTGTTCCATCCCAGCCGCCTGCGCGCCACCGTCTCGTTGTGGTTGGGCATCTTCATGGGGTTCATGTCGCTGTATTTCGTGATTTCGTGGATCACCAAGCTGGCCGCTGGCGCCGGATTGTCGGTGGAAAATGCCATCTACGTCGGCGCGATCATGAACTTCGGCGCGTTCCTGGGCACGATCACCATGGGCAAGCTGTCGAACACCTTCCCGCTGCATAAAGTGGGGGCGATCTTCCTGATCGTCGCGGCCGTGATGCTGGTGATTTTCGGTACCGTGTCGATGCCGCTGCCGATGATCCTGGCCAATGCTTTCGTGATGGGCATGGCGATCTATGGCGGGTTCAACTCGTTCTACGGCTTGGCGGCGCTGCTGTATCCGGCGGCGGTCCGGTCGACCGGGATCGGTTGGGCGATGGGTGCCGGGCGCTTTGGCGCCGTGGTGGGCCCGACGCTGGGCGGGGTGCTGATCGGTGCCGGGGCCTCGTTGTCGACAGTGATGATGATCTTTGCCGTGCCGCTGGTGATCGCCGCCATCGCCGCCCTGTTTTCCCGTGTCGACTAATCCAAGGACCCAATGATGACCAGCCCGACCGCCAATACCGTCCAGAACACCGACACCCCCGTCACGCTGCACCGGCAGGAAGATTGCGATGTTCTCGTGATCGGGTCCGGCGCTGGCGGGCTGGCGGCGGCGGTCACGGCGGCCGAGCTGGGCCTGAAGGTGATCGTCGCCGAAAAGGCCCCGGTGCTGGGCGGCACCACGGCGTTTTCCGGCGGCTGGTTGTGGATACCGAACGCACCGCACGCGGTGCGGGCGGGCCACGCGGAAGACCCTGAACAGGTGCGCACCTATTTGCGCGCGGTGATCGGCAACCGCTACGATGCGGCGATGATCGACCGTTACCTGGAGGCCGCACCGCGTATGCTGGCCTTTTTTGAGGACAAGACCGAGGTGCAGTTCACCCCCGGTTCCGGCGTGCCGGATTTCCACGGCAACCTGCCCGGCGCGGCGACGGGATGGCGGTCGGTCGTGGCCACGCCCTATGACGGACGCAGGCTGGGCACGCTGATCCACCGGCTGCGCCGCCCCATTCCCGAGACCACGTTTCTGGGCATGGGCATTGCCTCGGGCGTCGATATGCGGATGTTCCTGACCGCGATGCGCTCGCCCAAGGCGTTTGGCTATGTCACCACACGTGTTTTGAAGAACCTGCGGGATCTGGCGCTGTATCGGCGTCCGATGCAGATCGTGAACGGCAATGCGCTGGTGGCGCGGTTGATGCGCTCGGCCGAAGACCGCGGCGTGAAAATGCTGACCGAGGCCCCGGCCCGGTCGTTGCTGCGCGAGGGCAACCGGGTCAGCGGCGCGATGCTGGACACCCCGCAGGGCAAGGTCGCCATCCGTGCCCGGCGCGGTGTGGTGCTGGCCACCGGGGGCTTTCCCCATGCCGAAGCACGCCTGCGCGATCAACTGCCGCATGTGCAATCGGGCACGCCGCATGTGTCTGCCGCGCCCGAAACCAATACCGGTGACGGGCTGCGTCTGGCCGAAACCGTGGGCGGCCATGTCAGCCATGATCTGGCCCATGGCGCGGCCTATGCGCCGGTCTCCCGCGTGCCGCGCGGCGATGGCACCACCGGGCGCTTTCCGCATCTGGTGGAACGCGGCAAGCCGGGGATCATCGCGGTCCTGGCCTCGGGTCGGCGGTTCATCGACGAGGGCGGTCCCTATCACGATTACGTCCGCGAGATGATCACCGCGACCCCCCCCGGTGAAAAGGTGCGGTCCTGGCTGATCTGCGATCATAGGTTTTTGCGCCGCTATGGTCTGGGCGCGGTCAAGCCCGCCCCCCTGCCCTACGGCCATTGGGTGAAGAACGGCTATCTGAAATCTGCGGCCAATATCGCGGATCTGGCCCGGGCCTGTGGCATCGACCCGGCCGGTCTGTCGGCCACAGTGACCGAATTCAACCAATATGCGGCGCGTGGCGAGGACCCCGCGTTCCACCGCGGCACCACCCCCTATGGCCGTGTGCAGGGCGACCCGGACCACGGCCCCAACCCCACCCTAGCGCCGATTGAAAACGGCCCCTTCTACGCGGTGGAAATCGTGCCGGGCAGCCTGGGCACCTTTGCGGGCGTGGTCACCGATCCCGATGGCAGGGTTCTGGACGCCAGCAACGCCCCCATTCCGGGCCTGTTCGCCGCGGGCAATGATATGAACAGCGTCATGGGCGGTGCCTATCCCAGCGGTGGTATAACCCTGGGGCCCGCCATGACATTCGGCTTTCTCATCGCGCAGGCCATAGCGGCGGGCGATGTAGAGGCACAGCAAGACGGGAGGAAAGAACATGTCGTCTGAACCGAGCGCGATTCAAGAAGTCGATCTGCTGGTCCTGGGCGCCGGTGCGGGTGGAATGACCGCCGCATTGATCGCTGCGCTGGACGGGCTACAGGTGCTGGTCGTCGAAAAGACCGGCCAGGTTGGCGGCACAACCGCCACCTCGGGCGGCACCACCTGGGTGCCGGGCACGCATCTGTCGGAACAGGCGGGCGTGCCCGACAAGGTGGAAGATGCCGACACGTTTTTGAAGGTGATTGTAGGCAATCGCGGCGGAGACCATTTGCGGGCCGCGTTCCTGGCCTCCGGGCGAGCGGCGATTGCCGAGCTGGATCAAAAGACCGATGTAAAATTTGTCGCGGCGGCGGCGCACCCGGATTACATCGACGGCCCCGGCCAGGCCTATGGAGGACGTGCCCTGGGGCCGGTGGCCTTCGACGGCCGGTTGCTGGGCGCGGACTTTGACCGCGTCCGCCCGCCGCGCCCGGAATTCATGGGGCTGGGTGGCATGATGGTGGGGCGGGCCGAACTTGGTTCGTTGCTGTCGCCCTTTGCATCGGCGGCAAATTTCCAGACCACGGTCAAGATCGTCGGACGTTATGTGCTGGACCGGCTGCGCTACAAACGTGGCACGCGGCTGTTGATGGGCAACGCGCTGGTGGCGCGCTTGCTGTTCAGTCTGCGCAAGGCGGGTGTGCCGATCCTGTTCGATGCGACCGCCTCGGATCTGATCATCGAGGGCGGACGGGTCACCGGTGCCGTGGTGAACGGCCGGCGCATCCGTGCCCGCAAGGGCGTGGTTCTGGCCACCGGCGGCGTCAGCTGGAACAAGACGATCCGCGACCGGATCTTCCCCAAATCCACCCGCGCCTATGCGCTTGGCCCCAGCACCAACACCGGCGACGGCGCCAATCTGGCCACCGCGATCGGCGCCAGCTTTGACGATGGCGGCGACAGCCCGGCCCTGTGGATGCCCTGTTCCACCTATCGCCGCGCCGATGGCACGCTGGCGGTGTGGCCGCATATCATTCTGGACCGCGCCAAGCCCGGCCTGTTCGCGGTGAATGAAAAGGGCGAAAGGTTCGTGAACGAATCCGCCTCGTACCATGATTTCTCGATGGGTCAGATCCAGTCGGGCGCAACCCAGGCGCATCTGGTGTGCGATGCCGGGTTCATGCGCAAATACGGCATGGGTATGGTCATGCCGGGCGCGGCGAACCTGTCGTTGATGCTGAAAAAGGGCTATGTGATCACCGCCCCCACCCTGGCCGAACTGGCGCGCAAGATTGGCTGTGATGCGGCGGGCCTGCAAAAGACCGTCGATGATTACAACCGCTATGCCGCAACCGGCGTGGACGAGGCCTTTGGGCGCGGCACCTCGGTGATGAGCCGCTTCAACGGCGATCCCGCCGCGACGCCGAACCCCTGTCTGGGGGCTGTGGGCGCCGGACCCTATTACGCAATGGCCGTGACCCCCGCCGATCTGGCCTCCAGCGCCGGACTGACGGGCGATGAATTCGGCCGGGTTCTGGGCCAGAGCGGCCAGCCGATCGACGGGCTGTATGCCTGCGGCAACGATCTGGCCTCAATCTTCCGTGGCACCTATCCGGGCCCCGGGACGACCATCGGCCCGGCGATGGTGTTTGGTTGGCGCGTGGCAAAACACGCTGCGGGCAAGCTGACCGCACAGGCCGAGGCCGCCTAATTCAGGAGGAGGACGACATGACACATTTCCCGCTTGGGGTGAACACGATCAGCGACACCTGGACGGTGCCGCTGGAAGACAGCCTGATCCGCCTGTCGAAACTGGGCTTTCGCCAGTTCGACGTGATGGTCAGCCCGGCGCATATCGACGTGGAAAACATGACCGCGCGCGATTACGCCCGTATCCGCAAGTTGCTGAACGACGAGGGCCTGACGATCCATGCCCTGACCGCGCAAAGTCTGGATCACAACCTGGCCTCGCCGCGCGAAGAGATCCGCGCGATGACGGTCGGCTTCAACAAGAAGCTGCTGGACGCTTGCTATGAACTGGGCGCGCAGGGCTTTGTTTCGGTTTCGGGGCGCTACAATTCGTTGAACGCCCCGCCGCGTGAACAACTGGAGGGCTGGCTGCGCGGATCGCTGGAACAGACGGTGCGCTATGCCGAGCGTGCGGGCGTCAAGGTGTTTCTGGAAAACGTGCCGATGGGCGTATTGCCGGATGCCAAAAGCATGGTGAAATGGGTGCAGGAGATCAACAGCCCCGCCCTGTCGCTGTGCTACGATCTGGCGAATGCGCATTTCATCAATGAGGATCTGACCGAGGCCATCCCGCTGGTCGTGCCCTATCTGGATATGCTGCACATGTCGGATACCGGGCAACAGGCATGGCGCCATGACCCGATTGGCGCCGGCACGGTGGATTTCGCCGCCTCGGCGCAGGCCTTGGCGAAGGCGGGCTACAAGGGGCTGTCGATCGTGGAAATCCTGAACCCCGAACCCGACCGTGTGGTGACCGAGGCGCTGGAAAAGCTGGGGCCGCTGGGCTGGTCCATCGCCGGGGCGGAACCGATGCGCCGCGCCGGGTAATGGCGGGGGCGGAAAATGCAAAGGGCCCGGCGCGATGACGGGCCCCCTGCCTGAAAGCGGGCTCGAACCTTCTGGCGGAACACTTTGGTGGTGGAAATCGCCACCGCCCCCAGAAAGCCGACGACGGCGAAAACGTAGAACCCCCACGGGTGGCCGATGCCCATCGACACCAGCGTGCCGCCGACCAAAGGTCCGGTGATCGCGCCCAGGCGGCCAACGCCTGCCGACATGCCAAGTGCGGTTGCCCGCACACCCGGCGGGTGGTTCGAGGCGGTATAGGCATAGACCAGAACCTGCGCGGAAAAAACGAAGCACCCGGTCAGGAACACCATCGGATACAGCACTACAGAGGGCATCTTGACCGACAGCCCGGCCAGCAGCACCGCACCGCACAGGAACCACAGGAACGCCGCACGCTTCAGCCCGATCCGGTCGCCAACCTGCCCCGCGACCAGCAACCCGCAGATCGCCCCCGCGTTCAGCAACAGCAACAGCCACAGACCGCCGGTCAGCCCATACCCCGCCGCCATCATCAGTTTCGGCAACCAGGTATTCAGAGCATAGACCAGCAGCAGGCCCATGAACGAGGTCACCCAGATCGCTATGGAATTGCGCAGGAACGGGTGGCGGAACAGCGACCCCAACGAGGCCTTTTCCTCGGTCGGGGCGGGCGCGGCCAGTTCCAGCCCATATTGATCTGCAATCGCGCGGGCCTCGGCATCGCGGCCCTTGGCGGTCAGGAACGACGGCGATTCCGGCAGATACTTGAACATCAGCGGCGCCAGAATCAGCCCCGGAACCGCCCCGACGATGAACATCGAACGCCATCCCAGCGTGGGCAACAGCAACAGCCCCAGCAACGCCGTCGCCACCGCGCCAACGTGATAGCCAGTCATCACCGTGGTCGAGGCCTTCCCGGCCTTGCCGCGCGAAAACTCGGTCACCATGGCGATGGCGGTTGGCAGACAGCCACCCAGACCAAAGCCCGCCAGGAACCGATAGATGCCCAGCTGAATATAATTCTGCGCAAACGCACAGGCCAGCGTCAGCAGCGAAAATGCCACGACGGCCCAGATCATGGCCTTGCGGCGGCCAAGCCAGTCGGTGGCAATACCGACCGACAGCGCGCCGATGGTCATGCCGACAAGGCTGATGGTCGAGACGAATGTCGCCTCGGCCGCGGTCATCCAGGGCGTTTCCCCACTGGTCAGCGGGGGGATCAACGCGCCGAGAACGACTAGATCAAAGCCGTCAAGAATGACGGCGATCCAGCACAGCAACGCGACGATCCGCGCCGATGTATTCTGGGGATGGGTGGGTGCCAATATAGTCTCCTTCCTGAATGTCAGAACGGATTCCGAGGCTCCTCAACCTCGCTCACCCCCTGCCTTGCGGCGTGGGTGCCTCCGCCCATCAATCCGCGAAGACTACCGACGCGCCCGTAAGGCGGCAATATGCCGCACGGGCAACAAAACATGACATTTGATGCGGAAAACATATCCGAAAGGTTAACATTTATACGCGAAAATCTGCGCTGAATGTTAAGTTTTGGTCCTGGTTCAGCACCTTGATCATCAGGTGCCCCGGTGCCGGATAAAGAAAAAGCGGGCCGAAGCCCGCTTTTCCCTTCCGACAGAACACCGCCCTTACAGGCTGCGTTCCACTTCCTCACGTTCAAAGATTTCGATGATATCGCCGGCGCGGATGTCATCGTAATGCTCGAACGCCATCCCGCATTCCTGGCCCGAGATCACCTCTTTGACCTCATCCTTGAAGCGTTTCAGCGTCTTCAGCGTGCCTTCATGCACCACGACGTTGTCACGCAGCAGACGCACACCGGCCGACCGGCGGGCAACGCCCTCGGTGACCAGGCAGCCCGCAACCTTGCCGACGCCGGAGACCTTGAACACTTCGCGGATCTCGGCATAGCCGATGAAGTTTTCGCGGACTTCGTTCTTCAGCAGGCCAGAGGCGGCAGCTTTGATATCGTCGACCAGATCGTAGATGATCGAGTAGTAGCGGATCTCGACCCCCTTCTGGTTCGCCGAGGCCCGCGCAGGGGCATTCGCCCGCACGTTGAAGCCGATGACCGGTGCGCCCGAGGCCTCGGCCAGACCGATATCGCTCTCGGTGATCGCACCCACACCATAGTGCAGCACGCGCACGCGGACCTCGTCGTTGCCGATCTTTTCCAGCGCCTGAACGATGGCTTCGGCAGACCCCTGCACGTCGGCCTTCACCACCACCGACAACTCGGCGACGCTCAGGTCGGCCTTGGCCTTGGCCATCAGCTGTTCCAGCGTGGTTGCAGCACCGGCGGCGGCGCGTTTGTCCTTGGCGGCGTTTTCACGATAGGCGGCGATTTCACGCGCCTGCGCCTCGGTTTCGACCACGTTCAGCACGTCACCGGCCGCGGGCGTGCCGTTGATGCCCAGAACCTCGACCGGAACCGACGGGCCCGCTTCTTCGACTCGCTCACCACGGTCATTGATCAGCGCACGGACCTTGCCCCACTGTTCGCCGACGACAAATATGTCGCCTTTGCGCAGCGTGCCGTTCTGCACCAGAACGGTTGCCACCGGACCACGGCCCACATCCAGCTTGGCCTCGATGACCGCGCCAAGGGCCGCGCGATTCGGGTTGGCGCGCAGTTCCAGGATTTCCGCCTGCAGCGCGATGGCCTCCAGCAGGTTATCCAACCCCTTGCCGGTCTTGGCCGAGACCTCGACCGTCTGCACATCGCCGCCCATTTCTTCAACGACAACTTCATGCTGCAACAGATCCGTGCGGACCTTCTGCGCATTGGCCGAGGGCTTGTCGATCTTGTTGATTGCCACGATCATGGGCACCTTGGCGGCCTTGGCGTGGTGAATGGCCTCGATCGTTTGCGGCATCACGGCGTCATCCGCCGCCACGACCAGCACAACGATATCGGTGACCTGGGCACCACGGGCGCGCATCGAGGTGAACGCCGCGTGACCGGGCGTATCCAGGAACGACAGAACCGCCCCCGAATCCGTGGTCACCTGATAGGCACCGATATGCTGAGTGATGCCACCGGCTTCGCCCGACACCACATTCGCATGGCGGATCGCATCCAACAGCGAGGTCTTACCGTGGTCGACGTGGCCCATGATCGTGATGATCGGCGGCCGCGCCTGCAGGGTTTCGGCGCTGTCCTGAACATGGTCGATGACCTGTTCGACATCGGAATCCGACACCCGCACGGCGCGGTGACCGAATTCCTCGATCACCAGTTCGGCCGTATCGGCATCGATGCTCTGGTTCGCGGTGACCATCATGCCCATCTTGATCAGGGACTTGATCACATCGGCACCGCGTTCCGCCATCCGGTTCGCCAGTTCCGACACCACGATGGTTTCCGGCAACTGCACGTCACGCGATTGCTTTTCCGGTTTCTGGCCAAAGCCCATCGCCTTCTGGCGGGCCTTTTCCTGCTTGCGCTTCATCGCGGCCAACGAGCGCTGACGCCCGCCTTCGCCTTCGATCTCACTCAGCGACAGCTTGCCCGAGCGGCGGCCTTCGTCGCCACTCTTGGCCTTGCGGCTATCGCCGTTGCGATCGGCACTGCCACGATCATCGCGGTCACGATCGGTCTTGCGCGGGCCAACCGTCGTCACGCCCTTGGTCGCGGCACGCGCGGCAACGGCCTCGGCAGCGGCCGGATCGGCGGGCTGCGCGGGCTTGGCCGCGGGTTTGGCGCGGACCTCTTCCTTTTTCTTTTCACGCAGCTCGGCCTCACGGGCCTTGCGTTGTTCTTCTTCGGCCTTCAGGCGCAACGCTTCTTCACGTTCGCGCTCTTCGCGTTCCTTGGCCTCGATCTCGGCGCGGCGACGCTCACGCTCTTCCTCACGGGCCTTTTCGTCGGCCGCACGCTGTGCGGTTTCCTCGACCTCGCGGGCCTTGGCGGCGCGCAGCGCGGCCAGGCGGCGTTCCATTTCCGCATCGGAAATCCCGGCAGGACGACGGGACGGATCCCCCAGCCCGGAATGTCCACCGGGCTTGCCACCGGTCGGGGCACCGGGTTTCGGCACCACGACCTTCTTGCGTTTCGTCTCGACCACAACATTCTTCGTCCGCCCGTGGCTGAAGCTTTGCTTCACCGAACCGGGGCGCGCAGCGTTTCCGCCAAGGCCGAGAGGTTTTTTGCCGTCCGTATCGTTCATGCCGTCTTCGTATCCTTCAAGGCGGTCTTGCCGCCGTCCTGCTTGCGCAATCCCGCAAGCCTTGCCGCTTCTGTAATCACGCGTGGGGTGAGTCCGCCCGCCGCAAGCGCGCCGTGTATCGCATGATCACGACCGAAAGCCAAACCCAATTCCGCAGAGGTCAGGCAGCCGAACCAGCGCCCACCCGGAGGGGTCCACAACTTGCCCTTGCCCCGTTCGGAACCGTCCGACGCCTGAAACAGGACCTTGGCCTTGCCTTCGGCCAGCCAGCCCTTGACCTTTTCAAAGCCAACGACCGCACGGCCGCTCTTTCTTGCCAGTGAGATAAGCTCCACAACGCGATGTGCAAGCCCTGCCTCGACCAGATCGGACAGGTTTTCCACCGCCTTTGCCGGGGCCTTGGCCCCGCGTGCGAACATCCCCTTGGCAACAGCCTTGTCGATCAAGTCGCGGTCTGCCGTCACCCAAATCCCCCGGCCTGGCAATTTCTCGGCCAGATCGGGGTAGATCATCCCGTCGGGGCCAAGAACGAATCGCACAAGCCCGGCCTTCGGCCCCACATCGCCCGAGACGATGCAGCGCCGTTCCGGCTCCTCGTTCAGATCTTCCTGGCCCCCACGGCTCATTCTTCGTCAGCCTCTTCTTCTTCCTCGACATCCGAGTCCAGCTCGGTCGGATCGACCCAGCCCAGTTGAACCCGCGCATGCATGATCAGGCTTTGCGCATCTTCCAGCGACATGCCGAATTTCTCCAACACGCCGTCATCCTTGACCCGTTTGCCATCCACCGTGGTCCAGCCACCGGCCAGTTCCCAATCAGCGCAGGTTGCGAAATCTTCCAGCGTCTTGACGTCGTCCTTGGCCAGCGCCTCGATCATCTGGGGTGTCAGGCCCTCGAAATCGAACAACGACTGTTCCACACCCAATTCCTTGGCTGCGGCAACGGCACGGGCATTCTGCGCCTCGATATGATCGCGGGCGCGGGCCTGCAATTCCTGCGCGGTGGCGTCATCCACCCCTTCGATCGCCAGCAGCTCGTCCAGATCAACATAGGCCACTTCTTCCAGATTGGTGAAGCCCTCGGCCACCAGCAACTGGGCGAAGAATTCGTCCAGGTCCAGCGCATCGACGAACAGCTTGGTGCGTTCGGCGAATTCGGCCTGACGGCGGCTGGATTCTTCGGCCTCGGTCAGAATGTCGATGTCCAGACCGGTCAACTGGCTGGCCAGACGCACGTTCTGGCCACGCCGACCGATGGCCAGCGACAGTTGTTCGTCAGGCACCACAACCTCGATCTTGCCGGCGTCTTCGTCGACAACGACCTTGGACACCTCGGCAGGTTGCAGCGCGTTCACCAGGAACGTCGCCTGATCGGGGTTCCACGGGATGATGTCGATCTTTTCACCCTGCAACTCGCCCACAACCGCCTGCACGCGCGAACCGCGCATACCGACGCAGGCGCCCACCGGGTCGATGGAATTGTCGTTCGAGATCACCGCGATCTTGGCGCGCGATCCCGGATCACGGGCGACGGCCTTGATCTCGATAATACCATCGTAGATTTCCGGCACTTCCATTTTGAACAGTTCCGCCATGAATTGCGGATCGGTGCGCGACAGGAAGATCTGCGGGCCACGGGTCTCGCGGCGCACATCTTTGACATAGGCGCGGATGCGGTCATTCGGGCGATAGGATTCGCGGCCGATCTTTTCATTGCGGCGCAGGATGGCTTCGCCACGACCAACATCGACGATGATGTTGCCGTATTCTTCGCGCTTGACCACGCCGTTGATGATCGTGCCCTTGCGTTCGCGGAATTCTTCATACTGCCGGTCACGTTCGGCTTCGCGCACCTTTTGCAAGATGACCTGCTTGGCCGATTGCGCGGCGATACGGCCCAGATCGACGGGCGGCACCTCGTCGATCAGCTCGTCGCCGATCTCGGGGTTGGACTTCAGCTGTTTGGCCTGCGCGACGGTCAGCTGCGCCTGGTAATTTTCCAGTTCCTCATCCGCCACCACGGTGCGCACGCGGGTGAACTGCGCCCGACCGGTCTTGCGGTCGATATGGACGCGGATATCCATTTCCGAGCCGTAGCGCGACTTGGCAGCCCGCGCCAGACTGTCCTCCATGGCCTGGATCACCAGTTCCGGGTCGATCATCTTCTCGCGCGCAACGGCTTCGGCGGTCTGCAGAAGCTCCAGTTGGTTGGCAGAGGTGATTGCCATGTCTCAGTTCTCCTCGTCGGGGGAAGTGTCTTCTTGGATCTCGTCAAAGGCGGTCTCGTCGACCGTCCCGGTGGCTTTCTTCTGGCGCAGCATTTCGGCGATCAACTCATCCGTCAGGATCAGCTTGGCATCCGCCAGCCAGTCAAACTGCAAACCGATGGTGATCGTCTCGTCGCCCTGCTCGATCTCGACCAGCACCTCATTGCCTTCGGTGCCGCGCAGGAACCCCTTGAACCGGCGCTGACCATCGATCAGTTCGGTGGTTTCGATCCGGGCTTCATAATCGGCCCAGACATCGAAATCCTTCAGCCGGGTCAGCGGCCGGTCGATACCGGGGGACGAGACCTCCAGCGTATATTTTTCCTCGATCGGATCATCGACATCCATCACCGCCGACACCGCGGTCGAGATCACCGCGCAATCCTCGACGTTGATCCCGCCCTCGGGCTTGTCCGCCATGATCTGCAACAGAGGATGACGGCCGCCCTGCATGCGCAGACGCACCAATTCATAGCCCAGCCCCTCGATCACAGGTGTGACGATTGCGGCCAGACGCTGGTCCATCGCCGATTTGGCGATCAGGTCGGTCATGTTCCGATCCTTCAATAACAAAAAACGGGCCAAAGCGGCCCGTCGATATTTCCCGGTGGGCGCCGGATTTGGACCCCGGCGCGCCGCTGTTGAAGGCCATATAGCGGAAACAGCCCCGCCATGCAAGCCTTTCGCCATCAGGCCAAAGGCGCCCGAGTGTTTTTCGTTTTCAGCATCGAAACCCCGATCCCCGCCGCCAGAATGGCAAAGGTGATGCCCAGCGACCACATCGGCGGGAATTTGGCCCAGCCCATCATATCGGCGATGAACATCTTGGAGCCAATAAAGATCAGCAGCACCGACAGCGCATATTTCAGATAGGCGAAACGGTGCAGAATCGCCGACAGGGCAAAATACAACGCGCGCAAGCCCAGCACCGCAAAGATGTTCGAGGTGTAAACGATGAACGGATCGGTGGTGATGGTGAACACGGCGGGCACCGAATCGACCGCAAAGATCACATCGGCGAATTCGATCAGCACCAATGCCATCAGCAGCGGCGTGGCATGGCGCACCATGCGCCCCCGGGTGTCGGGCTGCTTGACCACAAACGCATGTCCGTGAATCTGATCCGTCACCCGGAAGAACCGGCGAAACAGCCGCAAGATCGGGTTCCGCGTCAGATCGGGTTCGCTCTCCTCTTTGGAAAACAGCATCTTGATGCCGGTCAGGATCAGGAACACCGCGAACAGATACAGCACCCAGTGGTATTGCGCGACAATCGTGGCGCCCAGCCCGATCATCAGACCGCGCAGCAAGATCACCCCCAGAATACCCCAGAACAGCACCCGGTGCTGATACTGGCGCGGGATGGCGAAGAAGCCGAAGATCAGCGCGATGACAAAGATATTGTCCAACGCCAGCGTCTTTTCCACCACAAAGGCGGTCAGATATTGCGCCGTCGCCTCGGCCCCCATCTGCCACCAGACAAAACCCGAAAACGCCACCCCCAGCGTGATATACAACGCCGACATCCGCAGGCTCTCAGCCACGCCGATCTCATGATCATTGCGGTTCAGCACGCCCAGGTCCAGCACCAGCAGGCCCAGCACCAGCCCCATGAAAACCAGCCACATCCACACCGGAGTGCCCAGAAAAAGTAATGTCAGAAATTCCACCGCGACCTCTCGTTTGTCAAAGCGCCGAGAGGTCAGCCAAAGCCGGGCCGACATCGAGCGCACTCGATGCGGTCCGACATCACGTTTCCGCAAAAACGTCAGAGGGGCCCGGCCCGCCCACAGGAAATGGGGGGGCCGCGGCGGATTTCAACCCCGCAGAACTGGCGAAAACGCGCCTAGCGCGGCGGTTCCTTAGCGCAGGCGATCCATCGTCTCTACCAGCGCGGCGGCGATCCCCGGCTCGCTCAGCGCATGGCCCGAGGCGGCGATGAACCGCAGATCGGCGCGCTTCCACCCCTGCGCCAGTCGCCACGCCGAGACCGGAGGGCAGATCATATCCATACGCCCCTGCACGATGACCGCCGGGATATGTTCGATCCGTGCGCGATCCCGCAAGATCTGGTCATCATCGGACAAAAAGGCACGGTGGGTGAAATAATGATTTTCCAGCCGCGAAAACGCCCGCGCGTAATCGGCCGGGGCCTCGCCCGGGAACCCGTCATAATCCACCGAGGCCAGCGCGTTTTCCCACAGCGCCCATTGGCGGCCAAACCGGATCTCGGTCTGATAGTCGCCGCAAAACAGCCGCTTGTGATAGGCGGCGATCATGTCGTCCCGTTCGTCCGCAGGGATCGGGCGGATGAAATCCTCCCACAGATCCGGGAAGAACTGACCGGCGCCCCCACCATAGAACCATTGCAATTCACTGCGTGTGGCCAGGAACACCCCCCGAAGCACCAGAGCCTGCACCTGATCGGGATAGGTCTGCGCATATAGCAGCGACAATGTCGCCCCCCAGCTGCCACCGAACACGATCCAGCGATCAACCCCCAGCGTGCGGCGGATCAGATCCATATCCGCCACCAGATCCCAGGTGGTGTTGTGGTCCACCGACGCATAGGGCCGCGAATGGCCACAGCCGCGCTGATCGAACAGAATCACCCGGTAATGCGCCGGATCGAAAAATCGCCGCATCGCCGGATTCGATCCGCCGCCCGGACCACCATGGCACACGATGACCGGGCACCCCTGCGGGTGGCCCGATTGCTCGACATAGACGCGATGGCCATTGCCCACGTCCACATAGCGCTGATCGAACGGTTCGACCGGCGGATAAAGAAAGGCGCTGGCCGTGCGCTTTTGCCCTGCGTTTCTGTCCATGAGCGGACTATATATCGGCCAAACGCAACCTGCCACGGGTAGCTTGCACAGAACTTTCTTGCACAGAACCGCCCGAACCGGAGGCCCGCATGGAAACCGCGACGAAGACGATCGACCCCGCCGAAGTGGCAAAATTCGAGGCGATGGCCGCCGAGTGGTGGGACCCGACCGGCAAGTTCAAGCCGTTGCACATGCTGAACCCATGCCGGCTGGACTATATCACCACGCAGATCGCGGCGCAGTTCGGGCGTGACCTGCGTGCGCCCCTACCCTTTGCCGGGCTGCGGATTCTGGATATCGGCTGTGGCGGCGGGTTGCTGTCGGAACCGATGGCCCGGCTGGGCGCGCAGGTGGTGGGCGCCGACGCGGCCGAACGCAACATCCCCGTGGCGCGGCTGCACGCCGAGCAATCGGGGCTGGACATCGACTATCGCCATTGCGCCGCCGAAGACCTGATCGCGCAAAACGAGCGGTTCGACGTGGTGATGGCGATGGAAATCATCGAGCATGTCTCGGATCCGCAGGGATTCACCGATACCTGCGCGACGCTGCTGCGGGCGGGCGGGCTGATGCTGTGTTCAACGCTGAACCGCAACCCGAAAAGCTATCTGATGGCGATCATAGGGGCGGAACGGGTGATGCGCTGGCTGCCGGTCGGCACGCATGACTGGTCCAAATTCATCACGCCGGACGAATTGGCCGGGCTGATCACCACCGCCGGGCTGGACCCGGTGGACCGCAAGGGCATGGTGTTCAACCCCGTCACTTGGGGCTGGAAACTGTCGGATCGCGACCTGTCGGTGAATTACGTGATCGCCAGCGTCAAACGCTAGCTTGGCGGCCCCACACGACGCTATCTTGTGCCGGGGCGGAAGGTCTTGATCTTCGCCGGATCGGTGTCGATATGCCCTGCCCCGATCAGATCCAGGCAATAGGGCACGGCGGCGAACACCGCATTCAGGCAGGTGGCAATGGCCGCGGGTTTGCCCGGTAGCGTGATGATCAGGCTGCGCCCGGCGATCCCCGCCGTCTGCCGCGACAGGATGGCGGTGGGCACCTCGCGCAGCGATGCACGGCGCATCTCCTCGCCAAAGCCCGCCAGTTCCTTTTCGATCACATCGGCCACACCTTCGGGCGTTTCGTCGCGCGGCGCGGGGCCGGTGCCGCCCGTGACCAGGATCAGATCGACCCCCTGCCCCATCAACTGACGCAGGGTATCGGCCACGCTGGCCCGCCCGTCAGGAATGATATGGCGGGTCACGGTCAGGGGAGTGATGACCACGTCCCGCAACCAGTTTTCACACCCCGGGCCGCCCTTGTCCTCATATTCCCCGGCAAAGGCCCGGTCGGAAACGATGACGATGGCGGCCCGGACGGTCATTTCTTGACCCGCGCATTGCGGGTGGCGATCAGCTTCAACCGCAGCGCGTTCAGGTGGATGAACCCGTTGGCATCGCGCTGGTCATAGGCGCCGGCATCATCCTCAAACGTCACATGCTTTTCGGAATACAGCGAATAATCGGACCAACGACCAACACAGCTGACCGACCCCTTGTACAGCTTCAACCGCACGGTGCCCGAAACGAATTCCTGCGACGTGTCGATCAGCGCCTGCAACATCTCGCGTTCGGGGCTGAACCAGAAACCGTTGTAGATCAGTTCCGCATAGCGCGGCATGATCGAATCCTTCAGGTGGCCCGCACCGGCATCCAGCGTGATCTGTTCGATGCCACGATGCGCCTCCAGCAAGATGGTGCCACCGGGGGTTTCGTAAATGCCGCGCGACTTCATGCCGACAAACCGGTTTTCGACGAAATCCAGCCGCCCGATGCCATGTTTGCCGCCGTATTCGTTCAGCGCGGTCAGGATCGTGGCGGGCGACATCGCCGTGCCGTTGATCGCCACGGCATCGCCCCGCTCGAAGGTCACCTCGATGTATTCAGGCGTATCGGGCGCGTCTTCGGGGTTCACCGTGCGCTGATAGACGTAATCGGGCGCTTCCTCGGCCGGGTTTTCCAGCGCGCTGCCCTCGGACGAAGTGTGCAACAGGTTCGCATCGACCGAGAAGGGCGCCTCGCCGCGCTTGTTCTTGGCAATCGGGATCTGGTTCTGTTCGGCAAATTCGATCAGCTTGGTGCGCGAGGTCAGATCCCATTCCCGCCAGGGCGCAATCACCCGGATCGACGGGTCCAGCGCCAGGGCCGACAGTTCAAACCGAACCTGATCGTTGCCCTTGCCCGTTGCGCCATGCGCGATGGCATCGGCACCGTATTTATGCGCCAGTTCGACCAGATGCTTGGAAATCAGCGGCCGCGCGATCGAGGTGCCCAGCAGATACAGCCCCTCATACAGCGCATTTGCGCGGAACATCGGGAAGACGAAATCGCGCACGAATTCCTCGCGCACGTCGACGATATTGATGTTTTCCGGCTTGATACCAAGCAGTTCCGCCTTGGCGCGGGCCGGTTCCAGTTCCTCACCCTGCCCCAGATCGGCGGTATAGGTGATGACCTCGCAGCCGTATTCGGTTTGCAGCCACTTCAGGATGATCGAGGTATCGAGGCCGCCAGAATAGGCCAGCACGACCTTTTTGGGCGCAGACATGGGCTTGGGCGCGGACATGGGGTGTCTCCGGGAAATGAGCATTTGGCGCGGGATAGAGCGTTTTGACCTGTATCTCAAGGGCCGCGATACCCACAATCGGGGCGGAATTGTGCGGTTACAAACGAAACCCTCTTGCCTCGCGCGGCATCCCGCGCCATCACCCGGCATCATGACCCAATTTGCCCTTGCCGCCCTTGCCGCCACCCGCGCCCTGCGTTCGCTCTTCGAGCCGACGCCGTTGCAGCGCAATGAATTCCTGTCCAAGCGTTTCGGGGCCGATATCTGGCTGAAGCGCGAAGACCTGACACCGGTGCGCAGCTACAAGCTGCGCGGTGCCTTTACCGCGATGCGCAAGCAGATCGAGGCCGATCCCGAGGCCCGCCATTTCGTCTGCGCCTCGGCGGGCAACCATGCGCAGGGGATGGCGCTGGCCTGTCGGCATTTCGGCGTGCAGGGTACAATTTTCATGCCGGTGACCACGCCGCAGCAGAAGATCGACAAGACCCGCGCCTTTGGCGGCGATAATGTCGATATCGTGCTGACCGGCGATTATTTCGATCAGACGCTGGCGGCCTCGAAAACCTATTGCACCGATGCCGGGGCGCGCTTCCTGGCGCCGTTCGACGATGTGAACGTGATCGAGGGACAGGCTTCGGTCGCGGTCGAGATCCTGGATCAGCTGGGCGCCGCGCCCGATCTGGTGGTGCTGCCGGTGGGCGGTGGCGGGTTGGCCTCCGGGGTGACGGGCTACCTGCGCGCCACCGCACCGCAGACCGAATTCCGTTTCGTTGAACCGCAGGGCGGCGCCAGCCTGACCGCAGCCATCGACGCGGGCACGCCGGTGACGATCAAGCAGATCAACAGCTTCGTCGATGGCGCTGCCGTGGCGCGGATCGGCGATCTGCCCTTTGCCGCCCTGAGCTGGGTCAAGCCAGATCAGATCCTGCGCGCCCCCGAGGACCGGATCTGTGTAACCATGCTACAGATGCTGAACGTCGAGGGGATCGTGCTGGAACCGGCAGGGGCGCTGTCGATCGACGTGTTGCCGGAACTGGGCGCACAGATCCGCGGCAAAACCGTGGTCTGTATCGTGTCGGGCGGCAATTTCGATTTCGAGCGCCTGCCCGAGGTGCGCGAACGCGCACAACGGTTCTCTGGCACGAAGAAGTATTTTATCCTGCGGCTGCCGCAACGCCCCGGCGCGCTGCGCGAATTCCTGCATATGCTGGGCCCCGAGGATGATGTCGCACGTTTTGAATACCTGAAAAAATCGGCCCGAAATTTCGGTTCGGTTCTGATCGGGATCGAAACAAAGCGCCCCGAGGCCTTTGGCGAGTTGTACGAGAAGCTCGATTCGGCCGGGTTCAGCTATCGTGACATCACCGAAGATGAAGCGCTGGCCGAGTTTCTGATCTGAGCGGATCCGACGGCAAATACTGCGCCACCCCGGTCAGGAATTCTTCCTTTGACCGGGCAAAAGTGTCTTGCAACTGCTCCAGACAGATCGGGGCGCGCCCGCCATTCGCCACACGCTCCCCCGTCCGGCAACAGGTCACCAGCGCGACGAACCCCAGATTGAGCGCCGATCCCTTCAGGAAATGCAGTTCTTCATTGCGCATCTGATCCGGGGCGGTGCCGTATAAAACCTCCTCGACCTCGCTCAGGAACAGCATGACCACCTCGGCGAAATCATCGGTGCCGATTTCCGCGTGCAGGTCTTCGACCATTTTCCAGTCGATCAACATTTTCAGGCCATGCCCCCTCGTTACGTATGGGCACTGTGGCCGAGCAAGATTGCGCTTTGCTTAACGCTTTCCGGTCAAATTCATTCACCGGATATTAAACCCCCCGACCCAAAGTAAATCAGGGATCAAGGGTGGAATAGTATGACGGCTCAGGCAAGGCTTGCCGCGGAACGCGCCTCCGGTGTGCTGAGGGTTCTTGTGGTCGATGACAGCCGCATGCAGCGGCGCCTGCTGTCGGCGCAGCTTTCCCGTGCGGGGTATGAGGTGATCGAGGCCGCCTCTGCCGAAGACGCACTGGTGATCTGCGCCGCGCAGGAACCGGATATCATTTTGTCCGACTGGTTGATGCCCGGCATGTCCGGCATTGATTTTTGCCGTGTTTTCCGCCGAATGGAACGGTCGGCCTATGGCTATTTCATCTTGCTGACCTCCAAGACCGAAAAGACCGATATCACCCTGGGGCTGGAAAGCGGTGCCGATGATTTCCTGGCCAAACCCGCCAGTGCTGATGAATTGCGCGCCCGGCTGACCGCCGGGGAACGCATTCTGACGATGGAACGGCAGCTGAAGGAAAAGAACCAGATGATCAGTTCGGCACTGGCCGAACTGCAGGGGCTGTATGATTCCGTCGACCGCGACCTGATCGAGGCACGCCGATTGCAACAAAGCCTGGTGCGGGAAAAATTCCGGTCTTTCGGCAGTGCGCAGGTCTCGTTGCTACTGCGTCCTTCGGGGCATGTGGGCGGAGATCTGGTCGGGTTTTTCCCGATCAATGCCCGCCGGGTCGGGCTGTATGGTATCGACGTGGCGGGGCATGGCATCACCTCGGCACTGATGACGGCGCGGCTGTCGGGCTATCTGTCCGGCGTGTCACCCGATCAGAATATCGCGATGATCCAGACAGATCTGGGCCTGTATGATGCGTTGCCCCCCGACGAACTGGCCGTCAGCCTGAATGAAATCGTTCTGCGGGAAATCCGGGCCGACAGTTATTTCACCCTGATCTATGCCGATGTCGATCTGATTTCAGGGGATGTGGCGATGGTGCAGGCGGGCCATCCCATGCCTGCCGTGCTGCGCAAAGGCGGGCGGGTGGAATTTCTGGGGTCGGGCGGGCTGCCAATCGGACTGATCGAGAACGCACGCTACGACACCATCACCACCCGGTTGGCGCCGGGTGACCGGCTGTTTCTGGGGTCGGACGGGATCACCGAAGCGGCGGCGCCGGGCGGCATCTTGCTGGAAGATGACGGTCTGGAACAGCTGTTGCTGGCGGAATGCCATCTGCGCGGGCCAGACTTTCTGGACGCGCTGCATCGTGACCTTGTTGCCTATGCCGGCACACCCCTGACCGATGATATCTCGGCGGTGTTCTTTGAATTCGATGGCCCCAAGCTGAATGCCGACTAGCTACAACCAGCCCAGATCGCGCAACGCCCGGATCATGAAATGCCGGTCCCCACGGTTTTCCAGCATCTCCACCGCCGCGCGCGGGCTGACCCATACCGCCTTGTGTTCCGCCTCGGACGGCGCCCCCCGGCGCAGGATCGGCCGCGACAGATAGATCGCGCACAGCTTTTCCGCCCACATGTCGTAATCGGGCATATAGGTGTAGCGCCGATAGCTGCCCAGATGACGCGGCGCGGCGATGCTCCAGCCGGTTTCCTCGAACGCCTCGCGGTGCAACGCGGCCAGGGGCCCCTCACCCGGATCAATGCCGCCCCCCGGCAACTGATATTCCGGCACCGGCGCCGCCTGATGGGTCAGCAACACCGCGCCGTCACGCACCAGCACCGCATAGGCCCCGGGGCGGCGGCGGTAGGCCTGACCTCTCACCAATGCCTCACCGAAACGTCTCATGTTGTCTGCCCCCTTGGGTGAACGGTTGCCGCCCCTATATAGGCACGGTATGCCAGCCTGAAGTCTGAACGAAACCCCTGGGAATACGATGACCACTCTTTCTCAAATCGCATGGGACGATACCGTCCTGCCGTTTCAGCTGGACCGTTCCGACATTCGTGGCCGCATCGCGCGGCTGGATGGCGTTCTGGAACAGGTCCTGGAACAGCACAATTATCCGCCGATCGTCGAGGCCCTGGTGGCCGAGGCAGCGCTGTTGACCGCCCTGATCGGCCAGACCATCAAGCTGCGCTGGAAGCTGTCGTTGCAGGTGCGCGGCAATGGTCCGATCCGCATCATCGCCACCGATTACTATGGCCCGACCGAGGATGGCCAACCCGCCCGCGTTCGCGGCTGGGCCTCGTTCGATGCCGGGGCGCTGGACCCCGCCGTCAAGCCCTTTGACCAGATCGGCGATGGCTATTTCGCCATTATGATCGATCAGGGCGAAGGCACCGTGCCCTATCAGGGCATCACGCCCCTGGATGGCGGATCGCTGACCGCCTGTGCCGAAACCTATTTCGCCCAGTCGGAACAGCTGCCGACACGGTTTGAACTGGCCCATGCCCGCTCGACCCTGCCCGGTCAGGGCGAACGCTGGCGTGCGGGGGGGGTGATGTTGCAGATGATGCCCGCTGCCGCCGGCGCCGCGCGGGAAGGATCGGGCGATCAGGGCATGTTGCGCCACACCGATATTCTGGCGGGCGAAGAGGATGAAAATTGGGTCCGCGCCAATGTGCTGCTGGATACGGTCGAGGATATCGAGCTGATCGGTCCCAGTGTCGAGCTGACCAGTCTGCTTGTCCGTCTGTTCCACGAAGAAGCCCCGCGCGTCTTCGATCCGCAGCGGATGGAGTTCGGCTGCACCTGCTCGGCGGATCGGGTGCGCGACAGTCTGGCGATCTACTCTGCCAAGGATATCGCCACGATGACCACCGAAGATGGCGGCGTGACCGCCGATTGTCAGTTCTGCGGGGCGCATTACCGGTTCGACCCGGCCTCGCTGGGCTTCGAGGCCACGATCAACCCCGATGGCACGCCCCGCGCCTCGGGCACCGCATGACGGACACGTTCGCCCCGGTTCTGGCGGCCTTGGCCCGACCGGGGCGGCCCTCGTCCGATTATGACCTGAACCCTGGATTTGCGCCGCCCGCGCATATCCGCCTGCGGCCCGCCGCGGTGCTGATCGCGCTGCACGATTGTCCCGATGGCATGCGGGTGACGCTGACGAAACGCAGCTCGCATCTGCGTCACCATCCGGGCCAGATCGCCCTGCCGGGGGGCAAGGTGGAAACCGGTGATCCCGACGTGATCGCCACCGCGCTGCGCGAGACGCAGGAAGAAATCGGGCTGGCGCCGGAAAACCTGCATGTTCTTGGCACCATTGCCCCGCATGAAACCGTCACCGGTTTTCTGGTGACGCCGGTGATCGCGCGGGTTCTGATGCCCTTCACCCCGCGCCCCGAACCCGATGAGGTGGATGAGATCTTTACCGTCCCCTTTGCGCATATCGCCAACCCCGCCCACTACAGGATAGAGCGGCGGCGCTGGCGCGGGGATTGGCGCAGCTACTACGTCGTGCCCTATGGCCCCTATTACATCTGGGGCGCAACCGCGCGCATCCTGCGGGCCTTTGCCGACAGGATCGCGCCATGCGGATAACCGGCGACTGGATTGGCGTCGATCACGTGCAACAGGTTCTGGCGATGATCGAGGCGGGTGGCCATCAGGCCCTGCTGGTGGGCGGCTGCGTGCGCAACGATCTGATCGGCGTGCCGGTCTCAGATCTGGACATCGCCACCGACGCCCGCCCCGAGCGGGTGATGGCGCTCGCGGCGGCGCGGGGGTTGCGCGCGATCGGCACCGGGATCGACCACGGCACCGTCACCGTTCTGGTGGATGATATCGCGCATGAAATCACCACCTTTCGGCACGATGTGACCACCGACGGGCGCCATGCCACCGTGGCCTTTTCCGACCAGATCACCGTGGATGCCGCGCGGCGCGATTTCACCTTGAATGCGCTCTATGCCCGGCGTGACGGCACCGTACTGGACCCGCTGGGCACAGGGCTGGCCGATCTGGAGGCGCGCCATATCCGGTTTGTCGGCACGCCGCAGGCCCGCATCCGCGAGGATTACCTGCGTATCTTGCGGTTCTTTCGGTTCACCGCGCTGTATGGTGCGCCGGATCGCGGGCTGGATGCAGAGGGGCTGGCGGCCTGTGCCGAACTGGCCGATGGTATTGACGCCCTGTCGCGCGAACGCATCGGCCATGAGATGCAGCGCCTGCTGAGCGCGCCCGATCCGGCCCCGGTCATGGCGGCGATGCAACGGGCGGGCGTTCTGGCCCATGTCCTGCCGGGTGCCGATACCACCGCGCTGGCGCCGCTGGTGCATCTGGAAAATGGCCTGGCGCCCGATGTCCTGCGTCGGCTGGCGGTGCTGGGTGCGCCCCGGGCGGGCGCCGATCTACGTCTGTCACGCGCCCAGACCCGACGGTTGGAGCGCCTGCGCCAGGCCGCGCTGTCGGGCGATACCCCGGCCGTTCTGGGCTATCGGCTGGGCGCGGGGGATGCGGCGGATGCGGTGCTGATCCAGGCCGCGCTGATGGGTCAGCCCCCCCGCCCCGACTGGCACGACCGCATTGCCTTTGGCGCGGCGCAGACATGCCCGGTCCATGCCGCCGATCTGCCGGATCTGTCGGGCGCGGCCCTGGGGCAACGCCTGCGGGATCTGGAGACCCGCTGGATCACGTCAGGTTTTACACTGGATCGCGCCACATTGCTGGCCTGAACGGCAAATCGCCCCTATATCCGGGGCAGAGGTATATGATGATCGACAGTTTCCGCCCCGCCGACGGGGCGCCGCCGCAAAAACTGGGGGCTTTTTTCCGCTGGTGCCTGAAGGGCGCATGGCCCGCGTTGTGGCTGGCGGGTCTGCTGTCCGCCGCGGCGGGCAGTATGGAGGTGGTCTCGGCATGGCTGCTGGGCCGGGTGATCGATGGTGTGCTGGCCTCGGGTCCCGATCAGGTTTTTGCCCTCAACGCGGCGATCATCATCGCCTTCGCGGTGTTCTACCTGCTGATCCGGCCCGGTATCTTTGGCCTGTCCTCGGCGGCGTCGAACCTGTTGATCAACCCCCATGTCATGCCGCTGGTGCTGTCGCGGTTGCATCGCTGGACGATGGGGCAGTCGGTGACCTTTTTCGACAATGATTTCGCCGGGCGCATCGCCCAAAAGCAGATGCAGACCGCGCGGGCGGTGACCGATACCGCGTCCGAGCTGATCAACACCGGCATGTTCGCGCTGGCCTCGGTGGTGGGGTCGGTGGTGCTGTTGCTGGGGATGGATGTCTGGGGCGCGGTCGGGCTGACGGTGTGGCTGCTGGCCTATATCTGGGTGATCCGGGTGTTTTTGCCGCAGGTGCGGGCGCGTTCCGCGGCGCGGGCGGCGGCGCGGGCCATGATAACCGGCCAGGTGGTCGACACCATCACTAATATCAAGACCGTAAAGCTGTTCGCCCATACCGACCATGAAGACCGCGCCGCCCTGGGCGCGATGGAGGAATTCCGCGAAAAGGCCCATGATTTCGGCGTCACCTCGACCTGGTATCGGTTGGCGCAGATGGCGCTGTCGGGGGTGCTGCCGGTGATGCTGGTGGGCGGCACGGTGCTGATGTGGCGGGCGGGCGCGGCAACGGCGGGCGATATCGCCGCCTCGGGGGCCATTGCCATGCGTATCGCCCAGATGTCGGGTTGGGTCAGCATGTCCCTGATGGGGGTCTGGGGATCGGTGGGCGAGGTCGAGGACGGGATGAAGACCTTGGCGCCGGCCCATGCGCTGTCCGATGCGCCGGGGGCACAGGTGCTGGGCCGGGTGGCGGGCACAATCGGGTTCGACCATGTCAGCTTCGCCTACGGGCGGCAGGCGGGCGGGTTGGATGATGTCACGCTGCATATCGCGCCGGGGGAGCGCATCGGCATCGTTGGCGCCTCGGGGGCGGGGAAATCCACCTTGGTCGCCCTGCTGCTGCGGCTGTATGACACCGAAAAGGGCACGGTGACCGTGGATGGCCATGACGTGCGCCACGTCACACAGGAATCCCTGCGCCAGCAGGTGGGCATGGTCACCCAGGAGACCGCGATGTTCAACCGCTCGGCCCGCGAAAACATCCTGTATGGCCGCCCCGATGCCACCGAAGACGAAATGATCGCCGCCTCCAGGGCCGCCGAGGCACATGATTTCATTCTGGGTCTGGTCGATTTCAAGGGCAACACCGGTTATGCTGCCACACTGGGCGAGCGCGGGGTGAAACTGTCCGGCGGCCAACGGCAACGCATCGCGCTGGCCCGTGCCTTCCTGAAAAACGCCCCGATCCTGGTGCTGGATGAGGCCACCTCAGCGCTGGACAGCGAGGTCGAGGCGCAGATTCAGGATGCCCTGTTGCGGGTGATGCAGGACAAGACCGTTCTGGCCATCGCGCACCGGCTGTCGACCATCGCCGAAATGGACCGGATCGTGGTGATGGACCGGGGCCGCATCGTCGAGCAGGGCACGCACGCCCAGTTGTTGGCGGCGCATGGCCTGTATGCGCGATATTGGGAACGGCAATCGGGCGGATTTCTGGGCACCGAAGAGGCGGCGGAATAACTGGCCTCGCGGCCCGCGCTTTGCTACAGCGCGCGCAAAGGAGCCGCCGCCATGACCTTTACCCCGCCTGCCACCGAAGACCTGACCATCGAACGCCTGTCGCTGCATGCCGATGGCATCGCCCGCACCCCGACCGGCACGATCCATGTGGCGATGGCCCTGCCCGGCGAGGTGGTCGGGGGCGAAATCGTGCAAGGGCGCATCGCCGCCCCGCGCGTCATCACCCCCTCGGCCAATCGGATCAAGGCACCCTGCCCGCATTACCGGGCCTGTGGCGGCTGTGTGCTGCAACACGCCTCGGATGATTTTGTCGCCGGGTGGAAGGCCGATGTGGTGCGCCAGTCGCTGGCCGCGCATGAGATCGCGGCACAGATCCGGGCGGTAGAGACCTCGCCGCGCAGTTCGCGCCGTCGCGCCACACTCGCAGGGCGACGGACGAAAAAGGGCACGTTGGTGGGCTTTCACGCCCGCGCCTCGGATACGCTGGTCGAAGTGCCAGACTGTCTGGTGCTGCGCCCCGAATTGCTGGCGAAGATGCCCGCCCTGCATGAGGCAACCGCCCTTGGCGCCTCACGCAAGGCCGAGATCAGCTATGCGCTGACCCTGTCCGAGGCCGGGGTTGAACTGGCGGCCAAGGGCGGCAAGGACATGGACCCGCAACTGTTCACCGCGCTGGCCGATCTGGCCCGGCGCCATGATCTGGCCCGGCTGAGCTGGGAGGGCGAAACCGTCGCCGCCCGCCGCCCGGCCTTGCAAAGTTTCGGCCGCGCCAAGGTCGCCCCACCCCCCGGTGCCTTCCTGCAAGCCACCGCCGAGGGCGAGGCCGCACTGGTCGCCTTTGTGCGCAAGGCGGTAGGCAATGCGACGCGGGTGGCGGATCTGTTTTCCGGCTGCGGCACCTTTGCCCTGCCTCTGGCCGAACGCGCCGAGGTGCTGGCGGTCGAGGCCTATGACAGCATGCTGGTCGCGCTGGATCAGGGCTGGCGGGCCGCACGCGGGTTGAAGCGGGTCGACCACCAGACCCGTGACCTGTTCCGCCGCCCCTTGCTGCCCGATGAAATCGACCGCCATGACGCGATTGTGATTGACCCGCCACGGGCAGGCGCCGAGGCGCAGGTGATCGAAATCATCGCCTCGAAATGCACCCGGCTGGTCTATGTATCGTGCAATCCGGTTACCTTTGCCCGAGATGCGCGCCTTTTGGCCGACGCCGGGTTCCGCATCGACGATCTGATCGTGGTGGATCAGTTCCGCTGGTCGTCCCATGTCGAGCTTGCAGCCCTGTTCGTGCGCGATTAACGGCTTTGTCCCATAACGGATTCTGTTAGAATCACAAAAAACGAGCAGTAAAACGGGTCAACCATGCAGCGGCGAACGCTATTCACGGGGCTATCCAGCCTCGCAATTCTTGCGGCTTGCGGCGATTCGATGCCGCGTTCAAAATTCAAGACCTATACCGGTGCCCCGGTGACCCAGATTCAGATCTACAAGGCCAAGCGCCGGATGTATCTGTTCTCGGGCGATACGGTGCTGCGCGAATATGAATTTGGTCTGGGCGGCAACCCGATCGGCCCCAAGCGGTTCGAGGGTGATGGCAAGACCCCCGAAGGGCTGTATTTCATCGACCGGCGCAACCCGAATTCCTCGTATCACCTGTCGATCGGCATTTCCTATCCGAATCCGCAGGACCGCGCCTACGCCACCCAGTTCAACCGCAAGCCCGGGGGGGATATCTTCATCCACGGACGCGCGGGCAAAGACAAGGGTCGGGGCAACGACTGGACCGCGGGCTGCATCGCCGTCACCGACAAAGAGATCGAGGATATCTACGCCATGGTGCCGACCGGCACGCCGATCTGGATCTTCCCGTAAGTCCAAACCGGCCCACAACGCCCCGGCCCTCCTGGGGCGTTTTCATTTCCGCGATCTTGCCGGGACTCGCGCCCATTGACACAGGGCCGGGGCCGCACTACCTGTTGGATGTTCTCCGGAACTATGGACATAAACGGGGATCACAATAGCTTTTCTGGACTCGGCTGCGAAGCCGACACCTCCACCAATCTTCCCGCATTGGGGGCGCATGGGGGTGAAATAGGATCGACAGGAAGTGAAAAGGTCTATTCTTTGTCCCGGTGAGCTACCACCGTTATCGGTGCAAGCATGATAGTTGCCAATGACAACCGTGCTCCGGTGGCGCTGGCTGCGTAAGCAGTTCGCAAAACCAAAACTTAAGTCCTGACGCTTAGCAGCCTCAGGCGGGGCCCGCAGGAGCCTGGCAACAGAATCCTGCACCTTTCCCCAAATTCAGGAAAATCGTCCGATGCGGAAATCGTCCAGCGGCGTTTCGCTGCGG
Source organism: Paenirhodobacter sp. (assembly GCA_036398515.1). Classification (GTDB taxonomy): domain Bacteria; phylum Pseudomonadota; class Alphaproteobacteria; order Rhodobacterales; family Rhodobacteraceae; genus Rhodobacter. The sequence goes on along the minus strand of DASWPI010000121.1, from coordinate 19,350 downwards.
CCGGTGGTGATCAGTTCCGCCATCATATCCCCCACCCCCGGCCCCAGCTGGAACCCGTGCCCGCAAAATCCGAAGGCGTGGAACAGCCCCGGTGTGGTCGTGGATGCCCCCATGATCGGCAGGTCATCGGCGATATAGCCCTCGCAGCCCGACCAGGTGCGGATCACCGATACCTGACGCAATGTGGGCAGCAAACGCACCAGCGCCCGCAATTGTCCCGGCAAGCGCGCCGGATCGGCCTTGGCGTGGCCGGGGTCCAGATCCACCTCCACCCGCTCGGCCGCGCCGCCAAAGACGATGTTGCCGCGCTCAACCTGCCGCAGATAGCCGTTCAGCGCCGGATCCACCGACCAGACCCCGACCACCGGCACGATGCGGTGGGGCAGCGGCTCGGTCACGCCCATCTGCGGGCCACGGGCCTGCAACGGCACGGGCTCGCCAAATTGCGCCGCGATCCGGGCACCCCAGGCCCCGGCGGTATTCAGCAGACATTCGGCCTGATGCACCTGCCCGGCAGCGGTCACCCGAAACCCGGTGGTGGTGCGTTCAATGGTGGTGACCGGCGCGTCTTCAACGATCTGCGCCCCCAATCGACGCGCCGCATCGGCAAAGGCCGGCGCGATCAACCGGGGGTTGCCACTGCCATCCAGCGGCGAGAACGACGCACCGATCGCCCCGGGCCCCAACCCCGGAAACCGGGCACGGACATCGCCGGGCGCCAGTTCCTGTACATCCAGCCCCCAGGGGCGCGCGGCATCCGCGAACCGGCGCATATTCGCAAGGCTCTCGGGATCGAAAATCAGGCGCAGGTGCCCGGTGGCGCGAAACTCGACATCGCGGCCCAGCAGCTTTTCGGCCTCACCCCAAAGGGCGCGGGACCGATGCGCCAGAGGCAATTGCGGCAGATACCGACCGGTGCGACGGATATTCCCGAACGAGGCCACGGTGGCCCCGGTGCCGACCCGGCCGCGCTCTATCAGCGTCACCCGCACCCCGCGCCGGGCCAGGAAATACGCCGAGGCGGTGCCCATCAGCCCGCCGCCCAGCACGATCACATCCATATCCATCCCCAATGCCACTGGCGCATAGCGTGTCGTGCCTGGTCCCGGCTGTCAAAGACCGCTTTTGCCCAAGGGCATAAGCCCAACCTATGCACCCGACCCATAGACCGGGCTTATAGGGGGGCGCACGAAGCGACTTGGATTTTGCCGCAGTTTCGGTGCAAGCCTGAGGGCAAAGCAAGGGGATGGCCATGACCGCGCGCACAGCAATGACATCGGTGATCGGCCCGGGGCGGCTGGTGCGGCTGGCGGAACGGGACCGTGCATCGCTGCGGCTGTTTCTGGATGGCCGCCCGATTTCGGCCTTGCAGGGCGACACCGTGCTGACCGCCTTGCTGCTGGCTGGAAAATCCTTGCGTACCAGCGAGTTCGGCCCGGAAACACGCGCCGGTTTCTGTCTGATGGGCGCGTGTCAGGATTGCTGGGTCTGGCAGGAAAACGGGCCACGGCTGCGGGCCTGTTCCTCGCCGGTGCAGGCCGAAATGCGGCTATTGACCCAGGCCCCCACGGCATGGCCAGATGACGACGCGCGATGACGGAGGCAGCAATGACCGCTAAAATCATCATCGTCGGCGCCGGTCCCGCCGGCATCCGCGCGGCAGAATCCCTCGTGGCGGCCGGGCTGTCGCCAACCGTCATCGACGAAGGCGCCCGTGCGGGTGGACAGATCTATCGCCGCCCGCCCGAGGGGTTCACCCGCCCGGCCAGCACGCTCTATGGGTCCGAAGCCGTCAAGGCACAGACCCTGCACCAGACCTTTGACGCGATGGCCGACACAGGGCGTCTGCGCCACCTACCGCGCAGCTCGGTCATGGCGATGGCCAATGGGCAGGTGCATGTGCTTGGCCCCGAGGGCAGTCAGGCCCTGCCCTACGACCGGCTGATCCTGGCGACCGGTGCCAGTGACAGGGTGGCCCCGGTGCCGGGCTGGCAATCGGCGGGGGTCTACACATTGGGCGCGGCGCAAATCGCCCTGAAGGCGCAGGGTGTAGCCCTGGGACGACGCCTGGTCTTGCTGGGATCGGGGCCGTTGTTGACCCTGGTCGCGGTGCAATTACGCAAGGCCGGGGCGGATGTGGCGGCGGTGCTGGATACCGCCGGACCCGCGCAGCAATTGCGCGGGACAGCGGGGCTGATGGCGCGGCCCGTGGTGGCGGCACGCGGGGTGTGGATGCGCGCCAAGCTGCGCGGGATTTATCATGCGGGCGTCACGCCCAAGCGGATCGAGACCGACACCGATGGCCCGGTGGCGGTGATCTGGCGCGACCGGTACGGCGCCCGTCACCGCACCCCATGCGACGCGGTGGCGATGGGCTGGCACCTGCGGGCCGAAACGCATATGGCCGATCTGGCCGGTGTTCCGTTCGACTATAATGACCTGTGGGCGCAATGGTTGCCGCGCAGCGACAGGATGGGCCGGGCGGGCAACGGGATCTATCTGGCGGGGGATGGATTACGCCTGCTGGGGGCGGATGGCGCCGAAATCACCGGACGGCTGGCGGCACAGGCCTGTTTACAGGATCTGGGGCTGCAACCGGACGATGCGGGGCAGGACCTGCGGCAACTGGCGCGACTGGAACGCTTTGCCCACGGGTTGGCGCGGGCCTTCCCCTGGCCGCGCGACATCGTGCGCACCCTGCCGCCCGATGCCGTGGTCTGCCGCTGCGAGGGGATCACCGCCGCCACCCTGTGCGAAACGGTCGAATATGGCGGGGCCGAGGCCAACCGGGTCAAATCGCTGGCCCGTGTCGGCATGGGCCGCTGTCAGGGCCGCTATTGCCAACTGGCCGCCGCCGAGCTGATCGCCGCACAAACAGGCGGCACCGCCGCCGCAGCAGGCAGATTGCGCGCTCAGGCCCCCGCGCGCCCGGCGCCGATTGATGCCATCTTGCAATGCCCATCGGAATAACCCTGTTGTGGCACCGTTACGGGCAGCCCGCAGCACATAACATCTACATAAAGGAGCGGTCATGTCGCTGAGTTTCAATCCCCGGTCGATCTCACTGCCCACGGGTCACTTCATCGGCGGTCAGTATATCGCGGCGCCGCAGGGAATGGCGGTGCTGGCGCCCTCGGACGGTCAGGCGCTGACCGATATCCCGGTGGCCGGGGCGGATCTGGTGGATCAGGCGGTGCAAGCGGCCAAGGCGGCGCTGAAGACCTCGGGCTGGGCGGGGCTGCGCCCGCGTGACCGGCTGCGCGCGATGCACGCCTGGGCCGACCTGATCGAGGCCGAGGCCGGAACGCTAGCCCGGCTGGAGGCGGTGTGTTCCTCGCGCCCCGTGGCGCAGGCGGTGGTGGGCGATGTGCTGATCGCCGCCGAACAGATCCGGTTTTTCGCCGAATTCGCCGATAAGGAAGGCGGCGATCTGGTGCCGACCTCGGACCGGCAACTGGGGTTCATCACGTCGGAACCCTACGGGGTGGTGGGCGGGATCACGCCGTGGAACTTCCCGATCTCGATGGCCGGCTGGAAAATGGGCCCGGCGCTGGCGGCGGGCAATGCCATCGTGCTGAAACCGTCCGAGATGACACCGTTTTCCACCCTGTATCTGGCCGAGCTGTCGGTGCGTGCCGGGCTACCGGCCGGGTTGATCAACGTCGTGCTGGGCGATGGCATGACCACCGGCACCTCGCTGGTGGCGCATCCCGAGATCGGCAAGATCAGCTTCACCGGATCGACCCGCGCGGGCGGCGCGATCATGGAAAACATCGCGCGCACCGGGATCAAGCCGATGACGCTGGAACTGGGGGGGAAATCGCCGCAGGTGGTGTTCGCCGACGCCGATCTGGATCTGGCGGCCGATTGCGTCGCGCGCGGCATCATGTACAACGCCGGTCAGGTTTGCGTCGCCGGATCGAGGCTGTTGGTCGAGCGCGGCGTGGCAGCGGAACTAGCCGAACGGATCACCGCGAAAATGCGCCAGATCACCCCCGGTGCCACCTGGGATGAGGCCGCCGCCTATTCCCCGATCATCTCGGAAAAGCAGCTGGAACGGATCGACGGCATCGTCGCCGCCAGCCGTGCCGCAGGCGCCGAAATCCTGTGCGGCGGCGCACGGATCGACCGGGAGGGCAGCTATTACCAACCCACCCTGATTGCCGGAGTCGATGACACGTCGCCCGCGATCACCGAGGAGATCTTTGGCCCGGTGCTGACCTTGCAGACCTTTGACGGCGAAGAGCAGGCCAGTGCGATGGCCGCCCACCCGACCTACGGGCTGTGTGCGGGGCTGTATACCCGCGATCTGGGCCGCGCGCTGCGGATGGTGCGCAAGCTGGAGGCGGGGACCGTCTGGGTCAACCGCTATGGCCGCTCTGCCGATCATATCCTGCCAACGGGTGGCTGGAAGGCCTCTGGTCTGGGCAAGGATCTGGGCCGTGAAGCCTATCTGGCGAACCGCCGCAGCAAATCGGTTCTGATCGAGCTGTAAGCCCGCAAAACCGGTGGGCCTGCGGGCCCGCCGGGACGCTGCCTGGCAGACAGGGTGCATTTCCCTTGATTTTTTTGCCCGCAGTCGCTATGTCTTTCGCAGCTGAGTTTTTTCCTACCGCATCCTGTCTCCTTTATCGGCTTCAGTCTGCCTATTCGAACTGACCGAGCCGGGCTGCCGCATTCTGCGGGCAGTATCAATGAAGGAGATATCACGATGGCAACGGGCACCGTGAAGTGGTTCAACCAAACCAAGGGCTTCGGTTTCATCCAACCGGACGCTGGCGACAAAGACGTGTTCCTGCACATTTCGGCAGTGGAACGCGCCGGTATCGCACATTTGGCCGATGGCCAAAAAGTGACTTTTGAAATCGAAAACGGCCGTGACGGCCGTCAGTCGGCTCGCGATCTGGCGCTGGCATAATCGATTGTCAAATTGTTGGCCCGGGCAACCGGGCCAACGCTCTCTGAAAGGAGGGGAAATGACTATCAAAAAGCCTGCTCTCGGTCTGTTCCGGGAGATGCCCAAGCCGCAGACGGCCTTTGAAAAAACCGCAGCGGCAGCAAAATCCATTACCGAAATCGAGGCAACGAAGCGCGCGAATATCACCGCGACCCTGCGTGAGGCGCGTTTGGCTAGGGATTCCACCCCTGCCCCGACAAGTAAAAATCCGCTGAAAACCTAGACCTGAACCTTCGTAGCAGCCTTTTGGATGCGACGCGCCGTGTTACGTATCCTACCGGGACAACTGATACCCGACATACGAACCCGCCGGGGGGCACCTCAATGCCGATGATCTCCGTCTCAATAGGGCGACATCGGCAAGGCTTTCCCGCCAGACGCACCGTGTCCATCCAATTACGGGGAAACCACGCAGGGAAGGTCAGGGCGCACCCCAAGGTCAATCAAGTCCTGCACGGCACAGTTCGGCCACGGCAAAATCAATCAGCGTGCGGATTTTGCGGGGCAGGACACGGCCTTCCAGATAGACGGCGTTCAACGGCGCGGCGCGGCTGCGATATTCGGGCAGCAGTTCGACCAGACGCCCCGATGCCAGATCCTCATCCAGCACGAAACGCGGGCAAAACGCCACGCCAATGCCCGATACGGCCATATCCCGGGCCACCCGCGCACTGTTCACCATGAAGCGGCTTTTCACCGTGACCGAGGTCTCGATCCCGTCGCGCAGCAAGGGCCACAAGAACGGATTGCGCCGGTTGGAATCGACGATGCAGTCATGCGCCTCCAGTTCGCGCGGGGCGCGCACCGGGCCACAGCGCGCCAGATATGCGGGCGATGCGACCAGCGCACTGGTAATCGTGCCCAGCTTGCGCGCCTTCAGCGATTGTTGCGCCGGTTCCCCGATGCGAAACGCCAGATCAATACCCGCCGTCGCCAGATCGACATAGCTGTCATCCAACCGCAGATCGATCGCCAGATCGGGGTGCAGCGCGGCGAACCGGCTAAGCAGGTTCTTGACGTGGGTTTCCCCGAAATTGACCGGCGCAGAGACCCGCAAGACCCCCGAATAGCCCCGCGATCCGGCCGAGGCACTGCCCAGCAGATCCTCGAATTCATCCAGCAGGGCGGGGGCACGCAGCAGCATTTCCTCGCCCGCCGGGGTAACCCCCACCCGGCGTGTGGTACGTTGCAACAGCCGCACCCCCAACCGCGTCTCCAGTTCGGCCACATATTTTGAAGTCAGCCGGTTTGACAGGCCCAACCGTTCTGCCGCAGCGGTAAACGACCCGGTCTGCGCCGTGGCAACAAAGGCACGCAGGCCGTCAATCAGATCCATCGCACCCTCATTACGAACAATTCAAGGATAGTTATTCGCCAGTTTCGCCATTTCATTCCCTATAAGCAAGCCGTAACGTCAACCCATCAAGAACGTTACCCATCGCCGCGATGCACTGCACGGGCGGCCCGGTATGCCGGGCGGAACAGGAGATTGAAGATGATCGACCAAAAGACCGCGCCCTATGCGGCGCTTGTGCTGCGCGTCCTGACCGGCGTGCTGTTTCTGATCCACGGCCTGACCAAGCTGTTCGTGTTCACCCCGGCCGGGACGGCGGGCTATTTCGCCTCGCTGGGGCTGCCGGGCTTCCTGGGGCCGGTGATCATGGTGGTGGAACTGGCCGCCGGTGTCGCGCTGATCCTGGGCATCGCCACCCGTCCGGTCGCGGCGATCATGGCCGTGCAACTGCTGGTCGCGGCGCTGCTGGGCCACGCGGCGAACGGCTTCGGCTTTGGCAACCCCGGTGGTGGCTGGGAATACCCGGTGATGTGGGCCATCGTCATGGCGGCCCTGGCCCTGTTGGGTGATGGCGCCAAGGCGATCTATCCGCTGCCCAAGCGCACCGCCTGAGCCTCCCCGATCCAATCGGAGATTCGGCACGATACAACCGGCCCCGCCCAAATGGCGGGGCCTTTTGATGAAAGGCAGACAGATGAGCCTGGCAAAATCCATGCAGAACCTGAAGGACCGGCTGCGGGCATCAGACCGGATGCCGGTGGTCTTCCTGGGTCACGGATCGCCGATGAACGCGATCGAAGACAATGCCTATTCGCGCTCGTGGGAGAAACTGGGCCGCGCCTTGCCGCGTCCGCAGGCGATCCTGGTGGTCTCGGCGCATTGGATGACCCAGGGCACCACGCTGGTCGATGTGTCGCGGTTGCCGCGCACGATCCATGACTTCTACGGTTTTCCGCCGGAACTGCATGCGCAGAAATATCCCGCGCATGGTGATCCCGCACTGGCGCGCGATGTGGTGGCGCTGCTGGCCAGCCATCATGCGCAGGGCGACGATACCTGGGGGCTGGATCACGGCGCGTGGTCGGTGCTGACCTGGCTATACCCCGAGGCCGACGTGCCCGTGTTCCAGCTGTCCATCGACATGACCAAGGATTTCGACTGGCACCTGCAAATCGGCCGCGATCTGGCCGAGCTGCGCAACCGTGGCGTTCTGATCCTGGGATCGGGCAATGTGGTCCATAACATGCGGGCCATGCGCTACGGCGTGGCGCCCTATGACTGGGCGCAGGAATTCGATGGCTGGTTCGCAGATCGGCTGGCGGATCGTGATCTGGGCGCGATCAGCGACCGGCGCGGCATGGGGCAATTGTTGCGCATGGCGCATCCGACGGTAGATCACTACCTGCCTTCGCTGGCCATTGCCGGGGCGGCGGATGCCAAGGATACGCTGGTGTTCATGAATGCCTCAATCGACATCGCCTCGGTATCCATGCGCAGTTTCGTGTTCTACTGAGACAGGCCCCCGGCGATGAGGGGTGGGCTCGCCTAGCCCTCGGCGATCAGCGGCGCGGCGATCCCCTGCGCCGCCTGCACCGCATCTGCGGGCGCCAGCATGACCATCATCCCGCGCTTGCCGCCGTTGATGATCACCTGCTCCTGCGCCATCGCGGTTGCCTCGAAGGCCACCGGGGCACGGGCGCGCTGGCCAAAAGGACTGATGCCGCCCTTGTGGTAACCGGTCAGCCGTTCGGCCTTGGCGGTATCCATCATCTGCGCCGATTTCCCGCCAAAGGCCTGCGCCACCTTTTTCATCGACAGACTGCCCGCCGAGGGGATCACGCAGCACGCGGGTTTGCCATCCACTTCGACCATCAAGGTCTTCAGCACCATATCCGGATCGGCTCCGATCGCCTCGGCCGCGTGAACCGCGATATTCGATTGCCCGGCGACATAATCATATTCACGGGTGGTGAAACTGATACCGGCCTTTGTCAGGCTCTGGGTGGCGGGGGTTTTGGTGCTCATCGGTCGTCTCGCTTGATATGGCCCATCTCACGGTCGATCCAGCTCAGGATCACCGCCACGATCTGCGCCTGTTCCGCCATCGTCAAGGCGCGCCCCGGCGCGATGTCATGCCATTTCGCCAGGCATCCGCGGCAGCAGGTGCCCGTGGCATGTTGGGCGACAAACACCGGATGGCCACGCATCGGGGTCTGTTTCCCATCGTTATGCGGCATCGCCGGTGCCAACCGGGTGGCAATGAAATCCTGCGCGTGGCGCAGGATCGTGCTGCGGCCCTTGTGATTGGCGTAGTCACGCTCCACGCGCCCCAGATGAAAGCGCGACCGGAACGCCGAACGCGCCAGCCGTGCGAACAGGTCATCCATGTGCCGCCAGATCCTCAAGGTAGATCCGCACCGCATCCTGCACATGACGGAAGCGGTCACCGCCCAGATGCTTGCCCCCGAACCAGCGGGTGACCACGATGATATGGCCCTTCAACCCCTGACGTTCCAGCATACGCAGGATCACCATGCCCGCGCCCGCCTCGCCATCATCATTCTTGACCGGGCCATCCGAACCGATGAATCCCCAGGTGTTATGCGTCGCCTTGGCGAATTTCTTGGTCTTTTTCAGCATGGCGACAAAGGCGCGGGCCTGTTCCTCGGTCTGGCACGGCCCGCCCGCAACGGCATATTTAGAGCCGCGATCCGATATGATGTTGTCCAGCACCCGCATGATACCGGGTTAGGACGCCCTGCCCCGTTGCGCAAGCGATCAGTGCCCCCCAACCCCGCGCCGGATACGCCGGATGGTCAGCCAGACCGCCAGCACCACCACAGGCGTCGCCACCGCCAGCGTCAGTTCCTTGGATAGCCCACTCCGTTCGGCCAGCGGATACAGCAGATAGGCCACCAGACTGACGGCATAATAACTGATTGCCACCACAGACAGCCCCTCGACGGTGTTTTGCAGGCGCAGTTGCAGATCGGACCGGCGGTCCATGTTTTCCAAGATCTTCTGGTTCTGCGCCTGCCGCGCCACCTCGACCCGCGTGCGCAGCAATTCCGCCGCGCGCGAGGCGCGTTCCACCATCGCGCTCAGCCGCACCTCGGCTGATTGCACGGTGCGCATCGCCGGTTCATAGCGACGCAGCATGAATTCCGAGAACTTCTGCCGCCCTTCGAACCGGCTTTCGCGCAGCACCTCGACCCGTTCGCGGACGATGGCGGCATAGGCCTGGGTTGCGCCGAAACGGAATGACACGCCGACCGCCAGCCCCTCGAGGTCCGCCGACACCGTCAGCAGGCGTTGCAGCGTGCTTTCCGAATTGTCATCCGTGCCCATGCCACGCACCAGCGCCGACAGATCCGGGTCCAGCGCATTCAGCCGCGCCGTCAATTCGCGCGCCAGCCCCAGCCCCAGCATCGACATGGCCCGGTAGGTTTCCATTTCGCACAACCGCTGCACCACCCGGCCGATACGCGCCGGGCCCGTACCCGGCCGGGCGAAAACCGCAAAGCGCATCTGGCCATTGGCATCCAGCCGGAAATCGGTGGCGACGGCGGCCGCCCCCTCCAGCACCCAGGCGCAAACCAGGCTTTCGGGCACGAACCAACCGTCGATCAGCGGCAGAATATCATCCGGGTTGTCGGGCAGCAGATCGACGCGGATATGCACCGCCGCAATCCGCCGCCCCGGCGCCGTGGCCAGCCAATCGGCGGGAAACACCTCGGTCTCGGCGGGGTCAAAGGCGCGTGCCGCCACCATCGACGATTGCGCGAAACAGGTCACGAATTCGGTGTGGCTTTCCCATGTCAGATTGTAGCGCCCCAGCACGCCCGCATAATGCGTGGCATCCACAGGCGGCAACGGCGCGCCATTGCGCGACAGCAGATCACACAGATGCGCATGGTCGCGGCGGCGATCCCGGTTGGCGGCCTCGACCGGCTCCTTGATCGCCAGATACACCACATGGGATGGCGCATCGAAAGACGGAAATGGCCGCGCATGCAATTCGTTCACCAACGCATAGCGCAGCGGATGATCTTCCAACTGGGACATCACGATCACTGTCTCCGTCATGGTCCGTCTGCTTTACGGATGCTGAGTCTTAGTTAAGATTACGATAATGACAGCCGGTTGCGCGGCAGACCGGCACCTATGACAAAAGGCCCCGCCACCGGCAGGGCCTTTCACCAGATTTAGCCCGATTTTCAGCCACGCAGGATACGCAACAGATCCTCGACGGTCTTTTTCGCATCGCCGAAATACATGCGGGTGTTGTCCTTGAAGAACAGCGGGTTTTCGATGCCCGAGTAGCCGGTGCCCGATCCACGCTTCAGCACGACCACATGTTTCGCTTTCCAGACCTCGACCACCGGCATACCGGCGATGGGGCTGTTGGGGTCTTCTTCGGCGGCCGGGTTGACCGTGTCGTTCGACCCGATGACAATGGCTACATCGGTCTTCGGGAAGTCCTCGTTGATCTCGTCCATTTCCAGAACGATATCGTAGGGCACCTTCGCCTCGGCCAGCAGCACGTTCATGTGCCCCGGCAGACGGCCCGCGACCGGGTGGATGGCAAAGCGCACCTCTTTGCCCTTGCTGCGCAACAGCGACGTCAGCTCGGACACCGCCTGTTGGGCCTGCGCCACCGCCATGCCATAGCCCGGCACGATGATGATGCTTTCGGCATCGCTCAGCATGTCTGCCACGCCGTTGGCATCAATGGCGACCTGTTCGCCCTCGATCTCCATCGCCGGGCCTTTGGACCCTCCAAAGCCGCCCAGAATGACCGAGACAAACGACCGGTTCATCGCCTTGCACATGATATAGCTGAGGATCGCCCCCGAGGACCCGACCAGCGCCCCGGTGATGATCAGCAGGTCATTGCCCAGGCTGAAACCGATCGCCGCCGCCGCCCAGCCCGAGTAGCTGTTCAGCATCGACACCACCACCGGCATGTCGGCGCCGCCGATGCCCATGATCAGGTGATAGCCGATGAACAGTGCGAACACCGTCATCAGCAGGACCGCCCACATGCCCGCGCCGTTCAGATATGCGACCAGCAACGCCAGCGATGCAATGGCCGCAACCGCGTTCAGCACATGGCCACCCGGCAGTTTCTTGGCCTTGCCGTCAACCTTGCCCGCCAGTTTGGCGAAGGCGATGATCGACCCGGTAAAGGTGACCGCCCCGATGAAGACCCCCAGGAAGGTTTCCACCTTCAGGATCGTCACTTCGGTCAGCGATTTATGCGCCACGATGGCGGCAAACCCCGACAACTGGTCATAGGCCGCGGGCAGAACCCCGGTGGCGGCATGTTCCTGAATGATCGGCCAGACCTGCCCCAGAACAATATCCGAGTTGATACCGATGAACACCGCCGCCAGACCGACAAAGCTGTGCAGCGCCGCCACCAGTTGCGGCATCGCGGTCATCTCGACCGTTTTCGCCACATACCAGCCCAGCACGCCCCCGATGATGATCGCCAGACCGATCAGCGGATAATAGCCCACCCCATCGCCGAAAATCGTGGCCACCACCGCCATCGCCATACCGGCGATGCCATACCACACGGCGCGTTTGGCGCTTTCCTGTCCCGACAGGCCGCCGAGGCAGAGGATGAACAGAATGGCTGCGGCGATATAGGCCGCGGAGATCAATGCGTAATCCATGTTCGCCCCCTTACGACTTCTGGAACATGGCGAGCATCCGCCGCGTCACGAGGAATCCGCCGACGATGTTGATCGAGGCGACAAGAATGGCCACCGCCGACAGCACGACGATGACAAACCCGCCAAAGCCGCTGCCGCCCGATCCGATCTGCAACACCGAACCCAGAATGATGATCCCGGACACCGCGTTGGTCACCGCCATCAATGGCGTGTGCAGGCTGTGCGACACGCCCCAGATCACCTGGAACCCGACGAAACAGGCCAGCACAAAGACCACCAGATGCGACATGAAGCTGCTGGGGGCGACCAGCCCGATCAACAGCAACAGCACGGTGCCCGCCACCAGCAGGCCCACCTGCGTGCGGGTCGCCTTGCGCGTGGCCGCCAGCGCGATGGCCTTTTTCTCTTCGGCCGTCAGCTCTTTGGCTTTTTCCTTGGGCTTCTGCGCCGCGATCGCCTGAATTTTCAGGGGCGGCGGCGGGAAGGTGATGGCACCTTGATGCGCGACAGTCGCGGTGCGGATCACGTCATCTTCCATGTTGTAGTTGATGACGCCGTCCTTGGCCGGGGTCAGATCGCCCACCATCTGCCGCACGTTGGTCGCATACAGCTGCGACGCCTGTGCCGCCATCCGGCTGGGGAAATCGGTATAGCCGACGATGGTCACGCCGTTGTCGGTGACAATCTTCTGGTCTTTCACCGTCAGTTCGCAGTTGCCGCCACGTTCCGCCGCCAGGTCAACAATGACCGAACCGCGTTTCATCGCCGCCACCATATCCGCCGTCCACAGCACCGGGGCATCGCGGCCCGGGATCAGTGCGGTGGAAATGACGATATCCATATCCGGCGCCAGCTCGCGGAATTTCTTCAGCTGCGCTTCACGGAATTCCGGGCTGGAGGGCGCCGCATAGCCCCCCGTCGCCGCGCCGTCCTGCTGGGTTTCGGCAAAGTCCAGATAGACGAATTCGGCGCCCATCGAGTTGATCTGCTCGGCCACTTCGGGACGCACGTCGAACGCATAGGTGATCGCGCCGAGCGAGGTCGAGGCCCCGATCGCCGCCAGCCCCGCGACACCGGCGCCGATGATCAGCACCTTGGCCGGGGGCACCTTGCCCGCAGCCGTCACCTGCCCGGTGAAGAAGCGGCCAAAGTTGTTCGCCGCCTCGATCACCGCGCGATAGCCGGCGATATTGGCCATCGACGACAGCGCATCCATCTTTTGCGCACGGCTGATGCGCGGCACCATATCCATGGCAATGACATTCGCGCCGCTGGCCTGGGCCTTTTCCAGCAAGTCCTTGCTTTGCGCCGGGTAGAAAAAGGAAATCAGGGTCTGCCCCGGCTTCAGCCAGGCCAGTTCAGAGTCAACCGGCGGGCGCACCTTGACGACGAAGTCCACCGCCTCGATCAGCGCCTGTGCGCCCTCGATCACGGTCACCCCGACCTGCGCATAGGCGGCGTCGGTAAACCCGGCCATCAGGCCCGCACCGGCCTGAATGTAACAGCTATGCCCCAGTTTCTGCAATTGAACCGCAGATTCGGGCGTCATGGCGACGCGCGCCTCGCCTTCGTAAATCTCTCTCGGTGCCCCGATCTTCAATGTCAGTCCCCCTTGGCACGCCGCCCGCAATGGACGTTTTACGGCTGTGTCCGGCCGCAGCACGGATATGGCCTGTTTACTTACCACCCCGTAATAATCTTTCTCAAGCGTCACGGCCGAGGAAATCTGGGCAAAGACGCCTCCGGGGGCGGTTTTTTCCGATGTATACATCGGGATACCAAACGGCGATAATTAAACCAATTGTCTCAATTGTTTAGGTCAAGGCACTTTGACGCACCGCAGCATCGCGGACAAGCGACATTTCGTCTCAGATCCGCACCTAGCTGGAAAATAGCATGACATCAGGCAGATCGGTCAACGACGGTGTCAACAGGCGCATCGCCGCCAGCGACATCTGCGCCCCATCCGCGGCCTTGGTCATCGGCAACAGATCGACCTGAACCGAGGCGCCCGATTGCCGGTTCACCACCCGTCCCTTGACCGGCGCAGTGACCAGCGCGGTCCGCACCCAGAAGCCGCCCCGTGTCGGATCGCCCAGACTGGCGACCGAGGAGCCCAGCGACGATTCCCCCGGCAACGGCCGCGTCACCGCCTCGAGCGGTGTCTGTGCCGTGCCTGCGGGTGCGGTGCGGGCGCTGGCAACCGGGCCGGGCGCATCGGCCGTATCATCGCGCATCATCCCGCAACCCGCCATTCCGATCACCGCCGCCACGGCGCAAACACCTGTCCTGATCCGCATTCCGTTGTTTCCCACCACATCTCTGTCCCGCCCGCAAAACGCCAGCGGACCCACCCCTTACACCCCACCACCGTAGGCCAGCCGCCCCGCCGTCGCAAGCATGCCGGGGAAAACCGGCGCCGGACCGCCCGGACGGACGCGCAGCCCCTTGCCGCACGACACGCGCTGACCTAGCTGTTACAGATGGAAAACGCGCATCTCATAGATCCCTTTGCCCGCGCGATCAGCTATCTGCGGGTCTCTGTCACCGACAGATGCGATTTCCGCTGTGTCTACTGCATGGCCGAACACATGCAATTCCTGCCCAAACGCGATCTGCTGTCGCTGGAGGAACTGGACCGGTTGTGTTCCAGCTTCATCTCGATGGGGGTGCGCAAGCTGCGGATCACCGGCGGTGAGCCTCTGGTGCGCCGCGACATCATGACGTTCTTCCGCGCCATGTCGCGCCATCTGGACAGTGGCGCATTGGCAGAGCTGACGGTCACCACGAATGGCTCGCAATTGGCACGGTTCGCGGCGGATCTGGCGGCGGTGGGCGTGCGGCGGATCAATGTCTCGCTCGATACGCTGGATGAACAGAAATTCGCCCGCATCACCCGTTGGGGGCGTCTGCCACAGGTGCTGGAGGGGATCGCGGCGGCAAAGCGGGCCGGACTGCGGGTAAAAATCAACACCGTCGCGCTGAAGGGGTTCAACGAGGACGAATTGTTCGCGCTGATCAACTGGTGCGCCGATCAGGATCTGGACCTGACCTTTATCGAGGTCATGCCGATGGGAGAGATGGAAGAGGCCGACCGGCTGGGCCAATACTGGGCACTGACCGACCTGCGCGCACGGATGGCCGAACGCTATCAGCTGCTGGATCTGACCGAACGCACCGGCGGCCCGGCGCGCTATGTGCGGATCGCCGAAACCGGGCAGAAGATCGGCTTCATCACCCCGCTGTCGCATAATTTCTGCGAAAGCTGCAACCGGGTGCGGGTCACCTGCACCGGCGAATTGTATATGTGTCTGGGGCAGGAGGACCGGGCCGATCTGCGCGGTGTACTGCGTGCCACACCCGAGGATGCACCGCTGTGCGATGCCATCCGCGACGCCATCGCCCGCAAGCCCAAGGGCCACGATTTCGATTACTCCCGCGCCCGCGTGCAGGGCCAGATGAGCCGCGCCATGAGTCACACCGGGGGTTGATCTGAAGCCCCACGGCTGATCTGAATCATGGTGTCGCGCGCGGAAATGCCGCACAATTACCGCAAAGGGGGCAATCGGCCCCCAAGGACAGGAGACCGCCATGTACAAAAACATTATCGTCCCGCTCGCGTTTGACGACGAACACAAACCCGATGCCGCGTTGCAGGCGGTCAAGGCGCTGGCCGCGCCCGGTGCCAAGGTCACGCTGGTGCATATCATGGCGGATGTCCCCGGCTACGCCATGTCCTATATGCCGCCCGGCTATACGGATGAGTTGAAAGAGACGCTGCAAACCTCGTTGAACACGATCGCCAAGGGCTTCGACAATGCCGACACGATCCTCAGCGAAG
Organism: Paenirhodobacter sp.; assembly: GCA_036398515.1. GTDB lineage: Bacteria > Pseudomonadota > Alphaproteobacteria > Rhodobacterales > Rhodobacteraceae > Rhodobacter. Next base: position 3,577 of record DASWPI010000121.1, on the reverse strand, counting down.
GCAGCCCGGCCACCGAAATCCTGCGCATCGCCGAGGATTCGGGCGCGGATTGCATCGTCATCGCCTCGCATCGGCCCGGGTTTGGCGATTACCTGATCGGCTCGACGGCGGCGCGGGTTGTGCGTCACGCCCATTGCTCTGTGCTGGTGATGCGCTAGGCGCTACAGCGATGGGCCCAGATCCATTCTGGACCCATCGCGGAACCGCGACAGCCGGAAGCGCGTCAGATCATGCCCCGGCGCGCGGCCCTGCATCAGATCGGCCATGACCCGGCCAATACCCGGCCCGATGCCGAACCCGTGCCCCGACAGACCGGTTGCGATGAACAGGCCCGGGATCGGGCTTTCGTCCAGCACCGGCACCGTATCGGGCATGATGTCGATCATCCCACCCCAGACCCTTTGCAGTTGCGGCACGCCGATCTGCGGAAAGGCGCGGCCAAACGCCTGCCTGACCCGCTCCAGATATTTCAGGTTCGGGGCCGGGTCCAGAATGCGCATGGCCTCGAACGGGGTGACATCATCCGCACGCCAGTGGCGCTTCGTGGTCCAGCCATCCGGGAAACCCGCCGGCGCCCAGGGTCGCAGCGCGGTTTTGGACAGATCCCGGCGGATCTGCGCGCTGTAATGGCCGATATTCCGAAACGCGTCAGGCCCGATGAAAAAGTCATGATCGGCCCCCGGCGCCAGCGTATAGCCACCGTCCTGCCGTTGGCGCCAGGCAAAGCCATCCTCCGCCCCCGATAGCGTCAGGGCATGATCCGGCAACGGCACCGTCTGCGCGACCGAGGACCGCACCGCCAGTTGCGGCAGGCCCACACCCGCATTGCGCGCGAACAGCCCCGACCACGCACCTCCGGCCAACAGCACCAGCGGCGCCCGTATCCTGCCCATCTCGGTGATCACGCCGATCAGCTGCCCGGCCTCGATATCCAGCGCGCGCACGGCGCAGTTCTCGACGATTTCGACGCCCTCGCCCACCGCCAGATGCGCCAGCATCTTGACCGCCATCCAAGGCTCGGCCCGCGCATCCGATGGCGTTATCAGCCCGCAGGCCCAGTCCGCCCGGTTCGGCATCGCGTCCTGAATCTGCGCCCGCGTCAGAACCCGGCTTTCCAGCCCATGCTCCGCCGCCAGCCTGACCCAGGCCTCATACCCCGCCACGGACTCGGGATTATGGCTGAGATAGCTGACACCAGAGCGGGTGAACCCCAGTTCCGGCCCCAGCTGCGCGGCAAACCCCTGCCACAGGCGCACGGCCTCGATGGTGATCGGCAATTCCGCCGGATCGCGCCCCTGTTGACGTATCCAGCCCCAGTTGCGGCTGGATTGCTCGCCCGCGACACGGCCCTTTTCGCACAACACGACCCGTTTGCCCGCCCGCGCCAGAAAATACGCGGTCATGACGCCCGCGATGCCGCCACCGATGATGACCGCATCCGCCTGCGCGGGCGGCGGCCCCGGATAAGCGACCCGATCCGCCAGGGAAATGACGAACGCCATCACAAGCCCCCCGAAAAGCAGCCGCCCCATAGGCGGTCCACCCGAACGAAACCGCCAAACCGGTAGTGCATTGGTCCAAGGCCGATCATGTCAACGTCCCATAATTTGCCGCAGCTTGCGCCCCTTTGCCACGAGGTCAAGCCCCGTTGATACCACCCCGGCGGCAACATGGCCCCAAGGTCCAAAATCGTATCATTCCCGCTTGCATTCCCGTCGGGCAGACGCTAAATCGCACTCGGATGCCGCCTTAGCTCAGTTGGTTAGAGCACCAGATTGTGGATCTGGGGGTCCCCCGTTCGAGCCGGGGAGGTGGTACCACAGAATTCAAGGGCCTAGCTGGAAACAGCTAGGCCCTTTTCATTTGCGCACGATGGTGGGTCGCGGACTGATCCTGTTGGGCCGCCCTCCTGGATGGTAGTGGTGCGCGCGATCCCGCCCCCATCGGACCGAAGCCTGATCCGGTATTTCCGTTTTACGCCGCGTGAATAAAAAATCCTTCACGTTGGCGGGATGAATACGCCCATCCTGTTTCCTTGACCGCAAGAGGCCCGGCGGGGATGATCGCCCAAGCCAAGCAGGGGGCGCATCTCTCATGACAAAATCTTCGGCGGGTATCGGCATCCGCTACGGCTGAGACGGTGCAATGCCCTCCGGCAGGGCTTGGGAATACCCACTTCCGCTCTTTTGCCTTTGCGGCGAGTTCGCCGCCCCGATCACCGGATCAATCCGCCAAAACCACCACAGTCCCGATCCCGAACGCCGCCCGATCACATCGACAATGGCGGGCAGAATGGCGGATCGGAGCGCATGTTTTCTGCCTACCCGGAGCCCGTCGCATGACCGATGCCCTGAATTTCCATGATTTGCGTGCGCAGGCGAAACGGCGCCTGCCACGCGGCCTGTTCGAATATATCGACCGTGGCAGCGAAGACGAAACCGGCCTGAAACACACAAGGGCCGCCTTCAACGCCTATCGGATGGCGCCAAGGGCATTGGTGCCGGGCGAGCCCTCGCTGAAAACGCGGATTTTCGGTGAGGAGCAGGATCTGCCGCTGATCGCCGCGCCGACCGCGATGACCGGACTGGTCTGGCATCAAGGCGAAACCGCATTGGCCCGCGCGACCGAGGCGGCGGGGTTCCCCTATTGCGCGGCCACCTCGGCAATCACCTCGGTCGAAGACATCGCGGCGGCTTCGGTGAAACGGCTGTGGTTTCAGCTGTACCTGTGGGATCGCGGTGATCTGTGGCGCGCATTGATTGACCGGGCCTGGGTCGCGGGCGCGCGCACCCTGGTGCTGACGATCGACACGAATGTCCTCCCGAAACGCGAATTCAACAGCCGCAACGGTTTCGGCATGCCGCTGCGGCCCGGCCTGCGCAACGTGCTGGATGTGCTGTCGCATCCGGGCTGGGCGCGCAACGTGCTTCTGCGCTATCTGCGCAATGGCGGCTGGCCCGAACTGGCCAATTACCCGGACGGCTTCCGCCCGAACATCCTGCGCGGGGCCGGGCGCGAAAAGCTGAACCACGAGGCCAATCTAAGCTGGGATCACGTGCGCCAGTTGCGCGAGGCATGGCAGGGCAACCTCGTGATCAAGGGGGTTCTGCGCGCCGATGATGCCCTGCGCGCGGCGGATCACGGCGCCGATGGCATCGTCGTTTCCAGTCATGGAGCCCGCAATCTGGACAGTTCGGTGGCGCCAATCGAGGTGCTGCGCCAGATCTCGCAGGCGGCCGGTGACCGGCTGACGATCCTGGCCGATAGCGGGGTGCAGCGCGGCAGCGACATCTTCAAACTGCTGGCCGAGGGGGCCCAGGCGGTGCTGATCGGGCGCGCGTTTCTATATGGCACGGCGTCTGGCGGTCAGGCGGGCGCGGCCGATGCGATCAGGATTCTACGGGAAGAATTGCAGACGACCATGCGGCTCGCCGGTGTGACCTCGATCAGCGATATCCGGTCACACGCCGATTGAATTGTTCCCTGCGCAACCAGATCAACCGTCGCTGATCTGGTTGCGCAGCCTGCCCTCGGTCAGCAACAGCCGCACCGTATGCGCGGCATTGCTGCGCATCTC
>DASWPI010000120.1:0-4989 GCA_036398515.1 Paenirhodobacter sp. | reverse complement strand
CATCGCCGTGTTCGGCAACCCCTTCGTTGCGATCATCACCGCGCTGACGGTCATCGTCGGCATGCGCCATTTCGCCAAGGGTTGGCAGATGTGCATTGAGGACTATGCCCACGGCGCCGCCCGTTCGGTGCTGGTCTTCATCGGCACGGCGATCTCTTATCTGGTCATGGCGAGCGTGCTTTATGCCCTGGCGAAATTCGCCTTCCTCGACATCGTGCTGGGCGCGATGGGCTGAAACGGGACAGAACAAATGGCAGAATACACTTATGAAACCCACCATTACGACGTGGTGGTGGTCGGGGCCGGTGGGGCCGGTTTGCGCGCAACGCTGGGCATGGCCGAGCAGGGGCTGCGCACCGCCTGTGTGACCAAGGTTTTCCCGACCCGTTCGCATACCGTTGCGGCACAGGGCGGCATTGCCGCATCGCTGTCGAACATGGGGCCGGACAACTGGCAATGGCACCTGTACGATACCGTCAAGGGGTCGGACTGGTTGGGCGATACCGACGCGATGGAATATCTGGTCCGTCACGCCCCCGCCGCCGTGTATGAGCTGGAACATTACGGCGTGCCGTTCTCGCGCACCGAACAGGGCAAGATCTACCAGCGCCCGTTTGGCGGCCACACCACCGAATTCGGCGAAGGCCCGCCCGTGCAACGCACCTGCGCCGCGGCCGACCGCACCGGCCACGCCATCTTGCACACGCTGTATGGCCAGTCGCTGAAGAACAACGCGGAATTCTACATCGAATATTTCGCCATCGACCTGTTGATGAGCGATGACGGCAAGACCTGCGAAGGCGTGCTGTGCTGGAAGCTGGACGATGGCACCTTCCACGTGTTCGCGGCGAAAATGACCGTGCTGGCGACGGGCGGTTATGGCCGTGCCTATTTCTCGGCCACCTCGGCGCATACCTGCACCGGCGATGGCGGCGGCATGGTGGCGCGCGCCGGTCTGGCGTTGCAGGATATGGAATTAGTGCAATTCCACCCGACCGGCATCTACGGCTCGGGCTGTCTGATCACCGAAGGCGCGCGTGGCGAAGGCGGCTATCTGACCAATTCGGAAGGCGAGCGGTTCATGGAACGCTACGCGCCGCACTACAAGGATCTGGCATCGCGCGATGTTGTGTCGCGCTGCATGACCATCGAGATCCGTGAAGGCCGTGGCGTCGGCGATCAGAAGGACCACATCTTCCTGAACCTGTCGCACCTGCCGCCCGAGGCACTGCATGAACGCCTGCCGGGGATCTCGGAATCGGCCAAGATCTTTGCCGGTGTCGATGTGACCAAGGAACCGATCCCGGTTCTGCCGACCGTGCATTACAACATGGGTGGCATCCCGACGAACTATTGGGGCGAGGTGATCAACCCCACCGCCGACGATGATGACGCGCTGGTGCCTGGCCTGATGGCTGTGGGCGAGGCGGGCTGCGCCTCGGTGCATGGGGCGAACCGTCTGGGCTCGAACTCGCTGATCGACCTGGTGGTGTTCGGCCGTGCGGCGGCGATCCGCGCCGGTCAGGTGATCGACCGCGCCAAGGCGATCCCGACGCCCAGCAAGGTGGCGATTGCAAAGGCCTTCGACCGGTTCGATGGTCTGCGCTATGCCGATGGATCGATTTCCACCGCCGCACTGCGTCTGGACATGCAAAAGACCATGCAATCCGACGCCGCCGTGTTCCGCACGGACAAGACGCTGGCCGAAGGCGTCGAGAAGATGACCGCCGTTGCCGCCAAGATGGATGACATCAAGGTCACCGACCGGTCGCTGGTGTGGAACTCGGATCTGATGGAAACGCTGGAACTGACCAACCTGATGCCGAGCGCATTGGCCACCATCGTCGGGGCCGAGGCCCGCAAGGAATCGCGTGGCGCGCATGCGCATGAGGATTGGCCGAACCGCGATGACGTGAACTGGCGCAAGCATTCGATCATGCGGGTGACGGGCAAGGATGTGGCGCTGAGCTATCGGGCCGTGCACCTGGATCCGCTGACCCCGCATTCTGAAGGCGGGATCGACCTGGCCCGGATCGCCCCCAAGGCGCGTGTCTATTGATGCGTGCTATCGGGGTCCTGGCGGCGTTGACCGCGCTTGCGGCCTGCATGGGCAGCACTGGGCTTAGCCCGGAGGCGCTGGCCCGGTCGCAGGCCAAGACCGTGGTCAATTCCGTTGTCGCGCAAAAGATGCCGGGGGTGAATGCGGCCCCCGTCACCGATTGCGTGATCGACAACGCCTCGATGTCCGAGATCTACACGATCTCGAAGGGCGCGGTGGTTGGCGTGGATGCGACGACGGTGAACACGGTGATGACGATTGCAAAGCGTCCTGACACGCTGAACTGCATCACCAAGAACGGGCTCGCATTGTTTTGAGTATGAGGGTTTTGAGGACAGGGATGGGAACCGGGCGGCAACAGAATGGACGGGGGGCGCGGCTTTGGCCGTGGCTGGCCTTGGCCGCGCTGTCGGCCTGTGGTCCGGTGCCCGTCCAGCAGGCCGAAACCGAATGCCTGACTCGCGTTCAGCCCCGCCGCGCCGTTTCCGGCGATTTGGCGATGGGCGTTGGCAATCATGGCGCGCTGTCCCGGGGGCGGGTGACGCTTGATGTGGGGACGGGCGCGCAGGGCGACCCATCCGCGGCGTTTGATCGCTGCGTTTACGACAGATCCGGCCGCATGCCGACGCGGCCACTATATGCCAGAACCGACTGGAGAGGGTGAAAACCATGGTTCAGTTCAAGCTTCCCAAAAATTCACAGATCCGCGTCGGCAAAACCTGGCCGAAGCCGGAGGGCAAGAATGTCCGCAAGTTCCAGATTTACCGCTGGAGCCCGGATGACGGTGAAAACCCGCGGGTCGACACCTATTTCCTTGATATGGACAAATGCGGTCCGATGGTTCTGGACGCGCTGATCAAGATCAAGAACGAGGTCGACCCGACGCTGACGTTCCGGCGGTCCTGCCGCGAGGGGATCTGCGGCTCCTGCGCGATGAATATCGACGGAATCAACACGCTGGCCTGTATCTATGGTCTCGATGAGATCAAGGGCGCGACGGTCAAGATCAATCCGCTGCCGCACATGCCGGTGGTCAAGGACCTGATCCCGGATCTGACCCTGTTCTATGCCCAGCATGCCTCGATCATGCCGTGGCTGGAAACCAAGACAAACCGTCCCGAAAAGGAATGGCGGCAGTCGATCGACGACCGCAAGAAGCTGGACGGGTTGTATGAATGCGTCATGTGCGCGTCGTGTTCGACTTCGTGCCCCAGCTATTGGTGGAACAGCGACAAGTATCTGGGACCGGCGGCGTTGCTGCATGCCTATCGCTGGATCATCGACAGCCGGGATGAAGCAACGGGTGAGCGTTTGGATGGGCTGGAAGATCCGTTCAAACTGTATCGCTGCCACACCATCATGAACTGCACGCGGACCTGCCCCAAGGGGTTGAACCCGGCCAAGGCGATTGCCTCGATCAAGCAGATGATGGTCGAGCGGCACGTTTGAGGCCTTCAGAATGCACAAGGCCCCGGCGGTGACGCCGGGGCCTTGTCTATTGGGGGCCTTGTTTCATGGGGTGCGACATATTCGCTGCATTGCAGAAACAGCATGTCGCATATGCAGCATCGGGTCTATCTTACAGGACGACCTCCCCCTAAATAGCGGGGCGATGAGGCCGGTATCCGTAAGGAGATTTCGATGTCCAAAGTGATCAATTTCGTCAATAACGCCGACCGCCAAAAGGCCGAGGCCGCACGTGTCGCACTGGAACAGGCCTATGCCTATTTCGGGTCCGGCGATGAAGTGTCCGCCACCCGCGCCATTGAGGCCGTCGAAGCCCCGATCGAGCAGATGTATGCCTATTACCCGGCTGCATAAGCGGGGCATTGCCTTGTGGCATGTGATGCAAGGCCCCGGGCGGTGACGCCACGGGGCTTTTCTTTTGCCTTTTCAGGCGGGGTAACGTCAGATGCCGGCAAAGGAGACCCTGATGAAACCTGCCGTCCCGGAACACGTTGGCCCCTCTGATGCCCAGGCACGTCGGGCCTTGCCGCCGACGATCTGCTATCCGCCCGAATCATTGCCGCCTGTGGATATGTCCGCTTTGCGCGCGGCCCGCGCGGGCTGGGACAAGATCGCGGAGACGCGTGTGCCCGCCCGCGATGCGCGGTGTTTCAGCGTGCCTGCCGGGCATTTCTTTCGCATCAGCTGTATCGAGGGGGCTCAGGTCGGCGATCTGAACCTGTGGAATGCCGAAGACCTGAATGAGCGGTTCTATTCCGGCAAGACCCGCGCCTTGCATGGCACGCATCTGTCGACCGGCGATCAGCTGTGGTCGGGCTTTCCGGCGCTGCGTGCGCTGGCGACGATCACCGATGACACGCTGGACTGGTATGGGTTCGATGCGTTCGGTTGTGCCGTTCATGATGTGATCGGCACGCGGTGCGATCCGTATACGCATCACCTGCTCAGCCACGGCGGTCAATATCACCACTGCTGCCATTCCAACCTGACCCGTGCGCTGGCGCTGGCCAAGGGGATCGGCACGGATGAGGCGGAACGTTATGTGCATGATGTGCTGAATGTGTTCATGTGTACCGGGTTCAGCCGCGATACCGGACAATATATCACCAAGCCCACGCCGGTGCGGCCGGGCGACTATCTGGAGTTCTTTGCCCAGATGGATCTGTTCGGTGCGCTGTCGGCCTGTCCTTGGGGCGATTGCGCGGTCGAGATGACCGCACCCGATGTGTCGTGCCATCCGCTGCTGGTCGAGGTCTTCCGTTCCGCCGCCCCGCCCGTTGGTTGGCAACCCTCCCGCGTGAATGGCTATGACCGCAGCCACGGATTGTGACCGGAATGCCATCGGGGACACGATTCCGACAATCGTCTCGGAATGCGCCGTCAATCCCGTTTCCAACCGTCAAAATCGCGCATAATTAGGAATCACTGCCGGGGCGGTCCCGGCCATGGAGAAATCTGCATGT
>DASWPI010000119.1:0-1878 GCA_036398515.1 Paenirhodobacter sp. | reverse complement strand
GATACAGATTGACGGGAAGGCTTTTTCTGTTGGAGTTCGTTGCCGTGTTGGGGAGCATGTGGCGCGGCTGCGTGGTTTGGGGATTGTGCCTGGTCTTGCGGTTGTGCTGGTTGGGGAAGACCCTGCCTCGGCGGTGTATGTGCGCAACAAGGGGCGTCAGACGCTCGAAGTCGGGATGAACAGCTATGAATACAAGCTGCCCGCCGACACGGTCGAGGCGGATCTGCTGGGGTTGATCGGGCGGCTGAACGCGGATCCGGCGGTGCACGGGATCTTGGTGCAGCTGCCGCTGCCGGGTCATCTGAACGCCGATCTGGTGATCAATACGATCGATCCGGCCAAGGATGTCGACGGGTTCCATATCTCGAACGTCGGACTTCTGGGCACCGGGCAAAAGGCGATGGTGCCGTGTACGCCGCTGGGATGCCTGATGCTGCTGCGCGACCGGCTGGGCGATCTGTCGGGGCTGGATGCGGTGGTGGTGGGGCGCTCGAACATCGTCGGCAAGCCGATGGCGCAACTGCTGCTGGGCGAGAACTGCACGGTGACCATCGCGCATTCCCGCACCCGCAACCTGGCCGAGGTCTGTCGGCGCGCCGATATCCTCGTGGCGGCGGTGGGACGGCCCGAGATGATCCCGGGCGGCTGGATCAAGCCGGGCGCGACGGTGATCGATGTCGGCATCAACCGGGTTGAACGCGATGGCAAGACGCGGCTTGTGGGCGATGTCGATTTCGCCAGCGCGGCGCAGGTGGCGGGGGCGATCACCCCGGTGCCGGGTGGGGTCGGTCCGATGACCATCGCCTGCCTGCTGGCGAATACGGTGACGGCGTGCTGCCGGGCTAAGGGTCTGGCCGAACCCGAAGGCCTGACCGTCTGAAACAAGATGGCCTGAAACAAGATGGGCCGAGACAAGACCCCCGCGTTCCGCACAAGATCGACCGGCCCTGGCCGAACCGATGAACATATCCGACAGGAGAGACCGATGACGACCTATTGCCTGACCGTAACCTGCCCGACGCGCCGGGGCATTGTCGCGGCGATCTCCGGCTATCTGGCCGAGAAGGGCTGCAACATCACCGACAGCGCGCAGTTTGACGACCTGATCACGGGGCGGTTTTTCATGCGGGTGAGCTTCGCCTCGGAGGAGGGGCTGGGGCGGGTCGAACTGGAACAGGATTTCGCCGCGACGGCGAAGGCCTTCGGCATGGAGGCGCAGTTCCACGACGAGGCGACGAAGCTGAAGGTGATCATCCTGGTGTCGCGGTTTGGGCATTGCCTGAACGATCTTTTGTACCGGTGGCGGATCGGGGCACTGCCGATCGAGATTGTTGCGGTGATTTCTAATCACATGGAATATCAGAAGGTTGTGGTGAACCACGACATCCCGTTCCATTGCATCAAGGTGACGAAGGACAACAAGGCGGCAGCCGAGTCGGAACAGATGCGGATCGTGCGCGACAGCGGGGCGGAGCTGATCGTGCTGGCGCGCTACATGCAGGTTCTGTCGGACGAGATCTGCCGCGAGATGTCTGGGCGGATCATCAACATCCACCATTCGTTCCTGCCGTCGTTCAAGGGGGCGAACCCGTACAAGCAGGCCTATGAGCGCGGTGTGAAGCTGATCGGGGCGACGTCGCATTACGTGACGGCGGATCTGGACGAGGGGCCGATCATCGAGCAGGACACGATCCGCGTCACCCATGCGCAATCGGCGGAGGATTACGTGTCGCTGGGGCGGGATGTGGAAAGCCAGGTTCTGGCCCGGGCGATCCACGCGCATATTCATCGCCGGGTTTTTCTCAACGGCAACAAGACCGTCGTGTTTCCCGCATCGCCCGGGTCGTACGCCTCTGAACGTATGGGGTGACGCGAGGG
>DASWPI010000118.1:0-31059 GCA_036398515.1 Paenirhodobacter sp. | reverse complement strand
GGTCGCGGGTTCGAGCCCCGTCAACCGCGCCACCATCCGGATCGCCCGAGCGCTGAAATGCGCGGTTGTAGCTCAGTTGGTTAGAGTACCGGCCTGTCACGCCGGGGGTCGCGGGTTCGAGCCCCGTCAACCGCGCCATTTTCACCCTTGTATCGGTAAAATGCACAACGCCCCTGGGCGCTTGCCGCATTTGTCCCGATCGACTATATCGGGCCCAGCAAGGGAGCCTGCCATGAAAGACATTCTGGACGCCAAAGGCCTGATCGAAACGATGGGCGCCGCCGCGCGCGATGCGGCCGCTCAACTGGCCTTTGCACCAGCGTCGGCCAAACGCCAGGCGTTGCAGGTGGCGGCCGATGTGGTTTGGGACCGGCGTGCCGATATCATGGCGGCGAATGCCGAGGACATGGCCTATGGCACCGCCAAGGGGCTGCGCCCGGCAATGATGGACCGGCTGATGCTGGATGAGGGGCGGATCACCGGCATCGTCGCGGGGTTGCGGGCGGTGGCCGGGCAACCGGATCCCGTCGGGCAGATCATCACCGAATGGGATCGGCCGAGCGGTCTGCACATTCAGCGCGTCCGTACGCCCATCGGGGTGATCGGGGTGATCTACGAATCGCGCCCGAACGTGACGGCCGATGCCGGGGCGCTGTGCCTGAAATCCGGCAACGCAGTCATTTTGCGCGGGGGCTCGGAGAGCTTTCATTCCTCACGCGCGATTCACGGCGCGATGGTTGCAGGGCTGCGCGATGCGGGCCTGCCCGAGGCGGCGATCCAGTTGATTCCAACGCGTGATCGCGCGGCGGTTACGGCGATGTTGCATGCCGTGCATCAGATCGACGTGATTGTTCCGCGTGGCGGCAAGGGTTTAGTCGGGCTGGTGCAATCCGAGGCACGCGTGCCGGTCTTTGCCCATCTGGAAGGCATTTGCCACATCTATGCCGATGGCGCCGCCGATCTGGACAAGGCACGCCGGATCGTTCTGAATGCCAAAACCCGGCGCACGGGCATCTGTGGTGCGATGGAATGCCTGTTGATCGACCGGGCGTTTTATGACCGGCATGGCGCCGTTCTGATCGAGGATCTGGTTCAGGCTGGGGTCGAGGTGCGGACCGAGGGCGATCTGCTGCAGGTGCAGGGCACGGTGCCCGCCGCCTCGGACGATTTCGGGCGAGAGTTTCTGGATATGATCTGCGCGGCGAAAATCGTCGATGGGGTCGATGCCGCGATTACCCATATCCGCCACTATGGGTCCAGCCACACCGAGGCGATCCTGACCGAAGATGATGATGCGGCGGCACGGTTCTTTACCCGGCTTGATTCGGCAATTTTGATGCGGAATGCGTCGACCCAGTTTGCCGATGGTGGTGAATTCGGCATGGGCGGTGAAATCGGCATCGCCACGGGTAAGCTGCATGCGCGCGGCCCTGTTGGGGCCGAGCAATTGACATCCTTTAAATATCTGGTCACCGGTGACGGTACCTGCCGCACCTGAGCGGTCAGAAGCTGATTTGAACCTCGGTCTCGGTCACCGACCAGATCGGCTTCCGGCCCTGCGCGGCAACGCTACGGGCGAACAGGGCGAATTGCACTTCGGACGGCGCCAGCGTGCTGTTTTCGCCGTCCAGATGTGCCCACAGGTTGGATTCAAATCGGGTGCGCAGGGTGGTGCCGCGGATCGTCCAGACCGGATGGCCGACCTCGGCCGGGCTGCAACTGACCGTGACCGGGCCACCACGCGGCATGGCAGGTTCCAGGCACAGGATGGCGAGACAGACTGAGCGGACCTGATTGCGGCAGTAGTTTTCGGTCGGCTGCCAGTCGATGGTAATGCGGTTACCTGTCGAATATTGCGCCATCAACGCGGTCATCTCGGACCGGCCGACGCGTTGATCGCCGGCCCGGCCAAACGCAAAGCGGAAGAATTTCACCCGCGCATTCGCCGCGGCGACACTCTCGGCAATCAATTGCAATTCGGCACTGGGTTGGCGCATTGTCATGGTCAACAACTCGACCCCGTTGCCGATTGCGCCCAAAGGGCTGATAAGGTCATGACACAGTCGTGACCCGACCAGGGCAGCCAGTTCGTCGGGGTCAGGGGCGTAAGACGTGTTAGTTTCAGACGGCATGATAATTTCCGATGCAGGGGGTAGTATGAACGAATTTCTTGAACCGGGAATGCTTGTGCGTAACCCAGCCGCCCCCGATTGGGGAATTGGCCAAGTGCAATCGCGCATTGGCGACAGGATAACGGTCAACTTCGAACATGCGGGAAAGCAGGTGATTGACGGCAAGAGGCTTCAGCTATCCCTTGTTATTTCCGATCATAGTTGACGAAGGGTTAATGAAAGAACTGTTAAGTATACTAACAGATGAACGTCATATGCCAAACCTTTCCCGGTGGCCATAGGGGCATTGCATCAGCCGCTGCCTGCGGCATATCTATGGGTGAACGGGATGGGAACCCATGACCTTGGAAACACCGACATATCTGGTCAGGCTGGCACGCGACGGGCGTGATCTGCGGGCCTCGCAGCGGCTGCGCTACAAGGTCTTTGTGGAAGAACTGGGTGGCAGTGGTCCGATGGTTGATCACGCGGCGCGGCTGGAAATCGACGCGTTCGATGCGATTTATGACCATCTGATCCTGGTCGATCCGGTGCGGGAGGCCGCGGGCGATGATTATGTCGTTGGCGCCTATCGGTTGTTGTCTTCGGATCAGGCCGCCCGCTGCGGTCAGTTTTATTGCGCGGAGGAATATGATCTGTCACCGCTGATCGCGTCGGGGCGGCGGTTGCTGGAACTGGGGCGATCGTGTGTCGACCGTGATCTGCGGGGCGGGGCGGCGATGCTGCTGCTGTGGAACGGGTTGGCGGATTACGTTCTGGAGCAGGATATCGAGGTGCTTTTCGGCGTCGCCTCGTTTCATGGCACCGATATCGCAGCGCTGAAGATGCCGTTGGCGTGGTTGCATCACCATCATCTGGCGCCTGCCGATATGCGGCCGCGTGCGCTGGCCTCGGCGTTCCAGCCAATGGATCTGATCCCGGCCGGGGCGCTGGACCGGGTGGCGGCGATGGCGCAGATGCCCAATCTGATCAAGGCCTATCTGCGGTTGGGGGGGTATGTGGGCGAGGGTGCCTTTGTCGATCATGCGTTCAACACCACGGATGTGCTGTTGCTGATGGATACCAAGGCGATGTCCGACAAGCACCGCGCCTTTTATACCCGTCGCCACGGTGGTGAGGCCCCCACGTGATCACCTGGCAGGGCTCTTCCCCCCCCGCACCACGTCCCGTCGGCATTGCCGGGGGGCTGCGGGTTGTGGGCCGGGGGCTGGTGATTTTGGGCCTGTTGTATGGCGGGTTGGTGGTGATGCTGGGCCTGCGTCTGGGGGAGCGGCTGTTTTTCAAGGGGCGCCGAAGGGCGAGCCTGTTCCTGCCGCATCTGGTGTCGCGCGCCGTGCTGGCGGTGATCGGGCTGCGCTATCGCAGGCGCGGCACCCCGATGACGCATCGCGGTGCCGTGGTGGCCAACCATGCGTCGTGGCTGGATATCTTTGTGCTGAACGCCAGCCAGAACCTGATCTTTGTATCCAAGGCCGAGGTGGCAAGCTGGCCCGGCATCGGTGCGCTGGCGCGGGCTGCGGGCACCTTGTTCATTCAGCGCGATCCGAAACAGGCCCGCGCCCAGCAAGTGGCGATGGAAGACCGCATCCGTCAGGGGCAACGTCTGCTGTTTTTTCCCGAAGGCACGTCCAGCGATGGTCGATGCGTTCTGCCGTTCAAATCAACATTGTTCCAAAGCTTTTTCGCCGACGGGCTGCGCGATCTGATGTGGGTGCAACCGGTTACCGTGATCTATAAGGCCCCGGATGGCGCCGATCCACGGTTTTATGGCTGGTGGGGGGGGATGGGCTTTGGCCCGCATCTGGTGCAGATGTTGGCAGCTCCCCGGCATGGCGCGGTCGAGGTGGTGTTTCACCCGCCACTGCGTGTGGCCGATTTCGCCTCACGCAAGGAACTGGCCGCCGCCTGCGAATCCGCCGTGCGTGGCGCGCATTTGGCCGGTCAGGTCCCAGATTCAGGTCCCAGTTGATTTTTCCTGATAATAAGCCAGCACGAACAAGCGGATCGCCGTGGCCAGGCCGGTTTGCGGAGCGCGTTTGATGTCGATATCGCTGGCCAGCGCATTGAGCCCGATGCCGCTTTCGGCCGCGATGTGCCGAAAGGCGCGCCAGAATTCCGGTTCCAGCGAAACCGAGGTGCGGTGGCCCTCCAGTGTCAGCGAATGTTTCTCTGGTCGGCTCATGCGTCGTCATCCAGGCGATGTCCATCCAGTGCCGCGCGGACCCGCGCGGACTCGGCCTCTTCCTGGGCGCGTTGCGCCTTGGTGCGGCCAAATTTCGCCGCGTTCGCATCGGCCGTGACGCGCTGCTCGGCGCGGGCCTTTTGCTTACGGAAACGGTTCAGGTTGGTGATCTGGGCCATGACCTATTCTGTCACGCCGACCAGTGGATATCGAGTCTTTCAAGACCGTGGAAGTGATACAGATCGGCATATTTGGGCGCGCCCGCCAGTTGCAGGTCCGGCAGCCGCGCAAACAGGATCGGCAGGACGGTCAGCAGTTCCAGCCGCGCCAGCGGCGCACCGAGGCAGAAATGCGCCCCCGCACCGAAGCTGAAATTGGTCTGGGCCGGGCGGGTCGGATCAAAACGGAAGGGTTCGTCCCATGATTGCGGATCGCGGTTGGCGCCGCCCAGCAACACCCCGATCCGGTCGCCGCGATGAAATCGGGTGCCGCCCAACTCCAGATCCTCATAGACCCAGCGGGTGAACATATGCAGCGGTGGATCGTAACGCAGGATTTCCTCGATGGTGGAGCCGATGCGGTCCGGGGCCAGAGCCGCTGCGGGTGTGCGGGTCTCCAGCAGCGTCTTGACGCCATTGCCCAGGGTATGAACGGTGGCTTCGTGGCCCGCGTTCAACAGCAGGATGCAGGTGGTGACCAGTTCCGCCCGTGTCAGCCGCTCACCCGCCTCTTCGGCGACCAGCAATTCGGAAATAAGATCGTTTCCGGGTGATTTTCGGCGGATATCGGCATAACGATCAATGAAATCGGCGAAATCCTGGGTGGCGGCCACGGCGGCGTCCTCGGATTGGCGGCTGCGATTGGCCTGATACATCCCGACCATGGCGTTGGACCAGCGTAGCAGATCATCGGCACGCTCTTCGGGCACGCCGAGCAGACGGGCGATGATGATCACCGGAATGGGCTTGGCGAAATGCGTGATCAGGTCACAGCCACCCGAAGGAAAGCGGTCGATCAGGTCATGCGCCAATGTGGCGATTTCCGGCGCCAGCGTGGCGATGCGGTTGGTGGTGAAGGCGCGCAGCACCAAGCGCCGCAAGCGGGCATGATGCGGGCCTTCCAGTTCCAGCATCGAATGATCTTCTACCGCATAAAAGGGTTTCAGGTGATCCGGGATGGCGGGGGCGTGTTCGGCGGGCGCCTGACGGCCAAGACGGCGGTCCCGAAAAGCGGTCCCGGTGACATTGGCGCGTGCGGTGACCGGCAGGCCATAATCCTCCCAATAGGCAAAACCCCCTGCCGCGCGAACGCGATCATAGAACGGGTAGGGGTTCTGGATGAAATCGGGATCGAGGGGGGATTGGGTCAGGCGTTGCATGGCGGCTCCGTGGATATGCTGTTGAAAGCGCAGCCGGGGCATGAGTGCAAGGGGCTTGTGTCCCGGGGCGGGCTGGGGTTCTGTCAGGCAAAAGGAGAGAGATCATGAGCCTGACGATTTCACCCGTGGACTATGATGATCGGCCCGATTGGGAGGCGCTGTTTCAGGGCTATGCCGATTTCTACGACACCGATGCGCGGGGCGCGGTGGGAACGGTCTGGAGCTGGATTCTGGACCCTGCGGAACCGTTTTGGGCCGATATCGCGCGCGATGCGGAGGGGCGGGCGCTTGGGCTGGTGCAATATTCGCTGCTGCACCGGTCACTGTCCGGGGGAAAGGTGATCTACCTGTCCGATCTGTTCACCGTCTCGGAAGCACGGGGGAAAGGCGTCGGGCGCGCGTTGATCGACCATGTTCGGGGATTCGCGCGTGAGAATGGCTATGGATCGGTGCGCTGGTTGACGCATGAAAGCAACGACACGGCGCGGCGGCTGTATGACAGCTACGCGCCGGCCTCGGGGTTCATTCTTTATACGATGCCCAGTTGAAAAAGGAGAAGGGCGGCCGGAGCCGCCCTTCACGCCATTGTCTCGGCCAGATCAGCCCTTCGGGCCGATCATGTCCTCGGGACGGACGATACGGTCGAAGGTTTCGGCATCGACAAAGCCGAGGGCAATCGCCTCTTCCTTCAGGGTCGTGCCGTTCTTGTGGGCCGTTTTGGCAACCTTGGTTGCGTTGTCATACCCGATGGTCGGCGCCAGCGCGGTGACAAGCATCAGCGATTCTTTCATCAGCTTGTCGATCCGGGCGGTGTTCGCCTGAGTGCCGACAACCATGTGATCGGTGAACGATCCCGCCGCGTCGCCCAGCAGTTGCATGGATTGCAACACGTTATAGGACATCATCGGATTGTAGACGTTCAGTTCGAAATGGCCTTGCGATCCGGCAAAGCCAACCGCGGCGTCATTGCCCATGACATGGGCGCAGACCATGGTCAGCGCCTCGGCCTGGGTCGGGTTGACCTTGCCCGGCATGATCGACGACCCCGGTTCATTTTCCGGCAAGATCAGTTCCCCCAGACCCGAGCGCGGACCAGATCCCAGCAGGCGCAAATCGTTGGCGATCTTGAAACAGGACGCTGCAACGGTTTTCAGCGCGCCCGAGAACATCACCATGGCGTCATGGGCAGCCAGCGCCTCGAACTTGTTCGGGGCGGTGACGAAGGGCAGGCCCGAGATGGCGGCGATTTCCGCCGCGATGCGGGTATCCCAACCGACCTTGGTGTTCAGCCCGGTGCCGACGGCGGTGCCGCCCTGCGCCAGTTCGTAGATGTCGGTCAGGCAGGACTTGACCCGCGCGATCCCCTTGTCGATCTGCGTCGCATAGCCCGAGAATTCCTGGCCCAGCGTCAGGGGCGTCGCATCCTGGGTATGGGTGCGACCGATCTTGATGATGTCCTTGAATTCCGCCGATTTTGCCCACAGCGCCTTGGACAGTTTTTCCAGCCCCGGCAGCAGAACATCACGCGCCTGCATGCCGATGGCGACGTGCATGGCGGTGGGGAAGGTGTCGTTCGACGATTGCCCCATGTTGACGTGATCGTTCGGATGGACGGGCTTCTTTGACCCTTTAACCCCGCCCAGCATTTCGATGGCGCGGTTCGAGATCACCTCGTTGGCGTTCATGTTCGACTGGGTGCCGGACCCGGTCTGCCAGACGACCAGCGGGAAGTTGTCATCGAACTTGCCGTCGATCACCTCTTGCGCGGCGGCGGCCACGGCATCGGCCAGTTCAGGGGCCATGTCGCCTTGCGCCTTGTTGACCAGGGCTGCAGCCTTTTTGATCACGCCGAGTGCGCGGATGATCGGGACGGGCTGGCGTTCCCATCCGATCGGGAAATTGATGATCGAGCGCTGCGTCTGAGCGCCCCAGTATTTGTCGGCAGGAACATCAAGCGGACCAAAGCTGTCGGTCTCGGTGCGGGTCGCGGTCATCAGGGCCTCCGTGAAAACCAGCTGTGTGTAGACTGGATGGTTTCTAGGGTGCCGGGGCGGGCTTTGCAATCTGTATGCGACCAGGCGTATGCAAAGGTATGCCGAAATGCGGCGGTCTTGATCCAGCGCAAGGCTGTCGCGGGGATATCGGGATATATGTTCAACGGTTCAAAACTGGCCGTCGGCAAGGCGATGGCGTGGAAGGAGACCGACATGGAAGAAATGACATCGAGCCCACGCAATCGGCTGATTCTGCCGTTCCTGGCGCCGTTTTACCATCAGGTTGCGCAGCCTTGGGGCTGGTTGGTGTTGCGGCTGGCCGTGGGCGGAATTCTGGTTCTCGAGGGCTGGCCGAAAATCCTGGCGCCGATGTCCTCCATCGGATTCGCCGAGATGATGGGATTCTATCCGGGCTGGCTGTTTTCGCCACTACTGGCGGTGATGCAGTTTTTCGGCGGGATCTTGATCATGCTGGGGCTGTTGACCCGGCCGGTCGCGCTGGCGAATGCGTTCATGTTGATGGTGACGTTGATTTTTCATATCACGCACCCGTTCGGCGAGGCATTCCTGACGGCGGAAGGCATGGCCTTCTTGCGCGACAATACCCAATACCTGACGGCGGCGGGGCAAAAGCGGTTGTTGGCGGATGGCGGCCATGCCTTCCTGGAACTGGTGCAGGGCAAGGCGGAATACAGTTCGATCTTCTGGGCGCTTGGCGCGGCGATCATCGCGGCCTTTGGCGGCGGCAGGATTTCCGTCGACCGTTTGATCGGCAAGGAATTCTGAACCCCCGAACGTCAAAAACAGACGCCCCGCATATCGCGGGGCGTTTTCGTTTCGGGATCAGGGTTTGCGGAATTTGTCCAGACTGACGACCTCGGCCGGGGTGCGGGGCTTGTCGTCGACCGGTTCTTCCTCGTCTTCTTCATCCTCGTCGTCGTCGTAATCCTGGGTCTCGAACCGCAGGCCGAATTCAACCGAAGGGTCGACAAAGGTCTGAACCGCGTCGAACGGGATCTTCAGCGGCTCGGGCGAGTTGCCGAAATTCAGCGTGATCGAAAATCCCTCATCCGTGACGATCAGGTTCTCGAACCAATGCTGGATGACGATGGTCATTTCCTCGGGGTAGCGCGCCTTCAGCCAATCGGCCATTTCCACGCCCGCATGCTGGCTGTCGAAGGTGATGAAGAAATGGTGCGGTTCGGGCAGGCCGTTTTGCGCCACATCCTCCAGCACGGTCTGAATCAGCCCGCGCATGGCCCGATGCATGAGGTTTCCGTAATCAATGCTGCGCGTCATGGCCGCTCCTTGTGTTTGCGCCAAGCATAAAAGATTCGCAGCGCAAGGGAAGGGGGGATGCAGTGGCCAAACGGGCAGGACGCCGGGGGCACATGATCGGTCGCCATCTGACATTGCAAGGCGGCGAAACACTATTACATCTACAGGAGCAGAACGGAGAATATCGAAATGGCCGGGGGCTGGGCGCGCGACGGCGCGGTGAATGAACAGATCGACGCCTCGATCCAGGATGAGCTAAAGCGATTGCAGTCGCGGCCAAAACCGGTGGGCGACAGTCTGACCCATTGCGCCGAGTGTGACGAATCCATTCCCGCCGCACGCCGCAGCGCCCTGCCGGGGGTCAAGCTGTGCATTGAGTGCCAGAACGCACGCGATATCCGCCCACAGCCCCGGGGCGGGATCAATCGGCGCGGATCGAAGGACAGCCAGATGAAATGAGGCCTGGGGCCAATGCCTGGGGTCAATACCTAGGGAACGTGGTGCAACCAGGCCTCGGTCTCGAATTTTTCCTGCGCAAGGGTCGTGGCGGCGGCCATTTCCCCCGGTGTGATTTCGCCCGGCGTGCCGCCATGCAGATCCACGAATGTCTGTTTCATCCGCGCAATCACCGCACGCCGTTCCAGGCCGGTCTGGCTGCGGACCGGATCGACGCGTTTGGCGGCACTGGTGATACCCTTGTCCGATATCTTCTCGCGCCCGATGCGCAACACCTGCATCATCTTGGCCGCATCCATGTCATAGGCCATCGTGACATGGTGCAGCACCATACCCCCGGCATAGCGTTTCTGCGCCGCGCCACCGATCTTGCCCTTGGAACTGGCAATGTCGTTCAGCGGTTTGTAAAAGGCGTCGATGCCCAGATCGTTCAGCGCCTTCAGCACCCAGGCATCCAGAAACGCGTAGGATGCGGCGAAATCCATATCCGCCACCAGATCGGCGGGCGCATATAGCGAATAGGTGATGGTCGATCCGGGTTCGACGAACATTGCGCCCCCGCCGGTGACGCGGCGCACGACCTGCACTCCCAGACGTTCGGTGGCCTCGGTATCCACTTCGTTTTTCAACGACTGAAAATTGCCGATGATGATCGCCGGGCGTTCCCATTCCCAGAACCGCAGCGTGGGGGCGCGGCGACCGGCGGCGACCTCGCGGGCCAGAACATCATCCAGCGCCAGATGCATTGCGGGTGAGACCGCGCCGGAATCGATCACCTGCCATTCGTAGTCGCGCCAGGTCTTGGCCACGCCGAGCGCACGCCGCAGCGCAATGGCGACGGATTCAAAGCTGAACCCGATCAGCGTCGCGCCGGGGCGCAGGGCCGCCCGTTGCGCCTGAACCAGATCCTCGACCGAGGCATCGGACGCCAACCCGTTCAGCGCATCCCGCAGATCCGCGATCGCCTCGGCGGGTTCCAGAAAGAAATCACCGGAAATCTGCACATTGGCCAGATGACCCGCGGACAGATCGACATCCACCACGACCAACTTTCCGCCCGGAACCTTGTACTCACCATGCATCTGCTGCGCTCCTCATGCGTGTCGGTCGCGGTGATCCTATGCCAGCACGCGACGCGGGGAAATAGACGGGGGTGTATCGGTCGCGTGCAGGCTGCCTTGCGTTCGTCAGGGGGTGATCAGGGTCACCCCCGGAATGGCCGCGATCCGGGACAGATCATCTTCGTAGACGTCGGTCAGATAGTCGACCACATCCTCGGACCAGCCCGGCAGAACGATATCCTGATCTATCCGTGCCGGGCGGGCATGGCGTTGCAAGATATCGGCGGTGATATCGCGCCGCTCGGCAATTGCATCCACGGGCAGATCGGCCAGAAGGCCGCGCAATTCCTGTAGCCCCGACGGGGTCAGCAGCGTTTCCAGCAGCAGGTCATCACCCTGCAGCGGCGTGTCGGCGTCAATATCGGCCAGACCACGCACCACCTCGGGCAGGATCAGCGGCAGATCCTCGTTGCACCAGATCACCAGATCGCGCCCCCCGACCGCCTCGGCCATGCGCGCGATCACCGGCGACCACAACAGTTGATCGGGGGACTGGCCGCCCAGCAATTCGCGATAATCACGCCGCCGGGTCAGGGATTGCAGCAGCAAGACCGGGTTGATGATCGAGAAATGAAATCCCACGTCATCGGGCGGAAACAGATTGCTCAACGCGCGTATGCGGTGCGGCGCCAGCGGATACAGCCCCTGCGGCGTCACCGCCTTGTCGGGGCCGGCCAACAGCCCGCGTTGGGTGATGATCAGCCGTTCCACCGTGCCCAGCGGGCGCCCGGTGCAGGATTCGATCGTGCTGGCGCGCAATTCAGGGCTGGCACGGCCACCTCGCAGCGCCACCAGTGGTTCACGCAGCGCATTGCCGAAATCCTCGGGCGAGGCGATGACCACCGCCTGTTCTTCCAGGATGTCGTCATTTGCTTCCAGAATTCGGATCGGCAGCTCCGCCTCTGTGTCGAAGGCGCCGACGTGGAACACGACCTGCATTGTTCATCCTTCCGCTTCCACGCCGGACCATAACCGCAGCAACAGGGCGAGGCAAACCGGATATCCGCAGCTAAGCGATGCTCTATTGAAGAATGGTTTAGGCGCAAAAGAAACCCCGGGCGCGAACGCCCGGGGGAATACTGTCACCGCCAGATATCGGCCCGTCGGCTCAGGCCAGCATTGCCATCGGATTTTCGAGGTTTTCGACAATCGCCGCCAGCAATTCCGCCCCAAGCGCCCCGTCGATCACCCGGTGATCCACCGACAGCGTCATTGACATCACCGTGGCGATTTCGATCTGGTCATCGGTCCCGACCACGGGCTTCTTGATCCCGGCGCCCACGGCTAGAATGGCCCCGTGCGGCGGGTTGATCACCGCGTCGAAATTCTCGACCCCGAACATCCCCAAGTTGGAGATCGCAAAGCTGCCGCCCTGATATTCATGCGGGGCCAGTTTGCGGTCACGGGCGCGTTTCGCCAGATCCTTCATCTGCGCCGACAAGGCCGACAGCGACTTGCCCTCGGCGTCCTGCAAGACCGGGGTGAACAGACCGCCCTCGATGGCGACGGCCACGGCCACATCCGATGCCTTCATCTTCAGGATACGGTCGCCCGCCCAGACGGCATTGGCGTTCGGCACCTGTTGCAATGCCAGCGCGCAGGCCTTGATGATGAAGTCGTTGACCGACAGCTTGACCCCACGTGCCGCCAGCTTCTTGTTCAGATCGGCGCGGAAGGCCAGCAGCGCATCCAGCTTCACCTCACGGCGCAGATAGAAGTGCGGGATAGTCTGCTTGGCTTCGGTCAGGCGCGCCGCGATGGTGCGGCGCATCCCGTCGAGGGTGATTTCCTCGTATTTCCGGCCCTCGTACATCTTGGCGACGGTTGCGGCCGACATGCCCTGCGGCGCGGCGGCAGGGGCTGCGCTGGCCGTCGGGGCAGGGGCCGCCACAGCGGCTGCGGCCTTGGGCGCGGTTTGCGCCGCTTCGACATCGGCCTTGACGATCCGGCCATGCGGACCAGATCCCTTGAGCGTTGCCAGATCCAGTCCCTTGTCCGCCGCGATGCGACGCGCCAGCGGTGAGGCAAACACCCGGGTACCATCCGCCTTGGGGGCAGCGACCGTTACCGGGGCCGTAGCAGGTGCGGCGGCGTTCTCCGCCTTGGGGGCGGCCTGCGGGGCTTCGGCCTTGGCGGGAGCGACCGCAACCGGGGCTGCGGCATCCACGCTTTCGCCCTCTTCGACCAGAATGGCGATGGGTGTGTTGACCTTGACGCCCGAGGTGCCCTCGGCGATCAGGATCTTGCCCAGGACGCCTTCGTCGACGGCCTCGAATTCCATCGTCGCCTTGTCGGTCTCGATCTCGGCGATGATGTCACCGGATTTGACCGCATCGCCTTCCTGCTTCAGCCATTTCGACAGCGTCCCTTCCTCCATCGTCGGGGACAGCGCCGGCATTAGAATTTCGGTAGCCATGTTCTGCCCCCTTACCGATAGGTGACTTTGCGGACCGCCTCGACGACTTCGTCAGAGGTGATCAGGGCGAATTTTTCGAGGTTCGCAGCATAGGGCATCGGAACATCCCTGCCGGTCAGGGCCAGAACCGGCGCGTCCAGATAGTCGAACGCCCGTTCCATGATGACCGAGGCCATATAGCTGGCCAGCGATCCGACCGGGAAGCCTTCCTCGACGATCACCGCGCGGTTGGTTTTCATCACCGAGGCCAGAACCGTATCGTAGTCAATCGGGCGCAGGGTGCGCAGGTCGATGACTTCGGCGGAAATGCCCAGGTCCGCCAGCTTGTCCGCCGCCTCGAGCGCGTGCCCAACCGAGATCCCCCAGCTGACCAGGGTCACATCCGTGCCCTCCCGCCAGATCCGCGCCTTGCCGAACGGAATGGTGAAGTCGGGCAGATCCGGGACCTCGAACGACTTGCCATACATGATCTCGTTTTCCAGGAAGATCACCGGGTTGTTGTCGCGGATCGCGGTTTTCAGCAGACCTTTGGCATCGGCGGCCGAATAGGGCATCACCACCTTCAGCCCCGGGATCGAGGCATACCAGGCGGCATAGTCCTGGCTGTGCTGCGCGCCCACGCGGGCGGCGGCGCCATTCGGCCCCCGGAACACCATCGGCGCGCCCATCTGGCCGCCCGACATATACAGGGTCTTTGCCGCCGAGTTGATGATCTGGTCAATCGCCTGCATGGCGAAGTTGAAGGTCATGAACTCGACGATCGGACGCAGGCCACCAAAGGCCGCACCAACGGCGATACCGGTGAAACCGTGTTCGGTGATCGGCGTGTCAATGATGCGCTTGTCGCCGAATTCGTCCAGCAACCCTTGCGACACCTTGTAGGCGCCCTGATATTCGGCGACTTCCTCGCCCATCAGGAAGACGTGTTCGTCGGCGCGCATTTCTTCGGCCATCGCCTCGCGGATCGCTTCGCGCACGGTCATTGTTTTCATCGGCGTGCCTTCGGGCCAATCGGCCGAGGCCTTCGACACGATCTCGACCGGCGCGGCGGCGGCCACCGGCGCGGCTTCGGCCTTGGCGGGGGCGGCCGCTGTGGCAGGCGCGGCGGCCTTGATGTCATCGGCGCTCTCGCCGTCTTCGACCAGAACGGCGATAGGCGTGTTGACCTTGACGCCCGAGGTGCCCTCGGCGATCAGGATCTTGCCCACCGTGCCTTCGTCGACTGCCTCGAATTCCATCGTGGCCTTGTCGGTCTCGATCTCGGCGATGATCTGGCCGGATTTGACCGCGTCACCCTCTTTGACCAGCCATTTCGAAAGCGTCCCTTCCTCCATCGTCGGGGACAGCGCGGGCATCAGAATTTCGGTTGCCATGATTCAGTCCCTCACGCGTAGATGTCGGTCCAAAGCTCGCTCAATGCGGGCTCGGGGCTTTCTTTCGAGAACTCGGCGGCCTCGTTGACGATGGCCTTGATGTCCTTGTCGATCGCCTTCAGGTCATCGTCGGACGCATGGCCACCGGTCAACAGCAGGTCGCGCACATGTTCGATGGCGTCGTGATGGTCGCGCATGTTCTGCACTTCTTCACGCGTGCGGTATTTCGCCGGGTCCGACATCGAGTGGCCACGATAACGATAGGTCATCATTTCCAGAATGTAGGGGCCGTTGCCCGCGCGACAATGCGCAAGCGCCTTTTCCGACGCGGCCTTGACCGCCAGCACGTCCATGCCGTCAACCTGTTCGCCCGGAATGCCATAGGCCACACCGCGCCCGAACAGCGATTGCGACTTGGTCGAGCGCTTCAGCGAGGTTCCCATCGCGTATTGGTTGTTCTCGATGACGAAAATCACCGGCAGCGACCAAAGCTCGGCCATGTTGTAGGTTTCATAAACCTGGCCCTGGTTCGCCGCGCCATCGCCGAAATAGGCGAAGGTCACATTGTCATTGCCCTTGTATTTGTCGCTGAAGGCCAGCCCGGCGCCCAATGGCACCTGCGCCCCGACGATGCCGTGGCCGCCGTAGAAATGTTTCTCTTTCGAGAACATGTGCATCGAGCCGCCCTTGCCCTTGGAATAGCCGCCTTCGCGGCCGGTCAGCTCGGCCATCACGCCCTTGGGGTCCATGCCGCAGGCCAGCATATGGCCGTGGTCACGGTAGCTTGTGATGCGCTTGTCACCTTCCTTGGTCGCGGATTCCAGCCCGACAACAACCGCTTCCTGCCCGATATACAGGTGACAGAAACCGCCGATCAGGCCCATGCCATACAACTGGCCGGCCTTTTCCTCGAACCGCCGGATCAACAGCATTTCGCGGTAGAATTTGAGAAGCTCCTCCTTCGAGACATTGGCGCCCGTGGGGGCTTCCGTCTCGGGGGTCTTGCGAGTTGCCATCAGGCGTTCCTCCCCTGCGTAGAAATAGTTCAACGTTAAACCATCCCATACAGCATGCCGCAATGCGATGCAATCACGGCAGTGTTGGCGCGGCGGTGCGGGATGCGAAATCCCGCGATGTTCAAATCCAGCCTAGGGCCGAAAATGCAAACGCGCAACGCCTTGGCGCCGCGCGGGGAAATGGAGGATCGGATGCCTATGGGGGGCAGGGGTCAGCGGATGACGATCTCGTCGGGGCGCACCGTGCCCAGAACTTCACGCGCGCGTTCGTCCAGCAGATCCAGATCCAGATAATCGTCGGACAGCCGATGCGTCAGGTTCGCCATCCGCGCGGCCTCGGCATGCAGGGCGCTGCGTTCGGTATTCAACGTGTCGATCTCGGCGTCGATCTGCACCCGGCGCAAAATACCATACGACCCCTGCACCGCGGCGAAGGTGAAATAGGCGCCCAGAACGAAAGCCAGAAAAAAGAAGATGAACGGCCCAAAGGACCAGTTTTTGCGGAACATGCTGCTGCCTCTGCCCGGATCACCGGATATTTGCGCCTCTGACGGGCACTACGGCGACAGTCTGCCACAGGCATTGCGGTTTGGGAATAACCCGTGGACATGAAAACGGGGGCCGAAGCCCCCGTTTTCCGTGTTTTGCTGATCAGCCCGCGACCGAGGCCGCGTGGATCGACGTGACCGCCTTGCCGAGCATCGCATCGAATTCCGCATCCGATTGCTGTGCGCTGAGCCCCTCGGTCAGCGCACGACTGAACGAGGCGATCATGCCCCCGTTTTTCGACAGGATCGCATTGGCGTCATCGCGCGAATAACCGCCTGACAGCGCCACGACCTTCAGCACCTTGGGGTGATCGACCAGCGGCTTGTAGAAGTTCGGCACCGTCGGCAGTGACAGTTTCAGCATGACCTGCTTGCCGTCTTCGATGGCTTCCAGCTGCTCCAGAATCGCTTCGCGCAGAATTTCCTCGGCCTCGGCCTTGTCGGCGATGGAAATCGTCACCTCGGGTTCGATGATCGGCATCAACCCATGTGCCAGAACCGTTTTGCCCAGCTCAAACTGCTGCGCGACAACGGCATAGATCCCCGCGCGGTTGGCGGCCGAAATCACCGAGCGTTCCTTGGTGCCGAAGATCCCGGCCTTGGCGGCACGGGTCAGCAGCGCCTCCAGCCCCGGAATGGCCTTCATCAGCTGCACGCCGTTCGCCTCGGCCTCCAACCCCTTGTCGATCTTCAGGAACGGCACCACACCGCGAACGTCCCACAGATAGCTGGCCGTCGGCTGACCGTCGATTTCACGATCCATCGTCTGTTCAAACAGAATCGCACCCACCACCTTGTCGCCGGTAAAGGCGGGCGACTTGATGATGCGCGAGCGCATTTTGTGGATCAGGTCATACATTTCGGTTTCACCCGAATATTCCGATTCTTCGACGCCATACAGCTTCAGCGCCTTCGGGGTCGAGCCGCCCGACTGGTCCAGCGCGGCGATGAAGCCATTGCCTTTTTTCATCTGTTCGGTCTGCGCAGCATTCGTCATGTCAATTCCCCCGGGGAAGCTATGGGTCCAAGATAGTCGGGCGCCCAATGGCGCGCTTGTCTTTCCGTAACCCGTTGGCCCGTTTCACGCAATTCTGTGAACGCTAACAGGCGGGTCACGGCAAAAGGGCGGCCCGCAGGCCGCCCCTTGATCCGTATCAGGCCATCAAGGCCGCGACGCCGGGCAATTCCTTGCCCTCCATCCATTCCAGAAAGGCGCCGCCCGCCGTGGAGATATAGGTGAAATCCGCCGCCACACCGGCCTTGTTCAATGCCGCCACGGTATCGCCACCCCCGGCGACGGAAATCAGCGCGCCGTCGAGGGTCAGTTCGGCCGCCTTGCGCGCTGCGGCATTGGTCGCGGTGTCAAACGGCGGAATTTCAAACGCCCCCAGCGGGCCGTTCCAGATCAGCGTCTTGGACGCGGTGAACACCTTGGCGATTTCCACCACCGATTCCGGTCCGGCATCCAGGATCATCGCATCGGGCGGGCAGGCATCTGCGGCCACCACCGCATTTGTGGCCCCGGCCTTGAATTCACGCGTCACCACCACATCGACGGGCAGGATGATCTTGCATCCCGCCGCCTCGGCCTTGGCCAGAATTTCACGGGCGGTCTCGGCCATATCGTGTTCGGCCAGCGATTTGCCCACATCCACGCCCTGCGCCACCAGGAAGGTATTCGCCATGCCGCCGCCGATCACCAGATTGTTGACCCGGGTCACCAGATTGCCCAGCAGGTCCAGCTTGGTCGACACTTTGGCGCCGCCCACCACCGCCGTCACCGGCCGTTCGGGATTGCCCAACGCGGCCTCCAGCGCCTTCAGTTCCGCCTCCATCAGACGCCCGGCGCAGGACGGCAGGATATGCGCGATCGCCTCGGTCGAGCTGTGCGCCCGGTGCGCGGCAGAGAAGGCGTCATTCACATAGACCTCGCCCAGGGCCGCCATGCCCGCCGCCAGTTCCGGGTCGTTCTTTTCCTCGCCCACGTGGAACCGGGTATTTTCCAGCAAGACCACATCGCCGTCGCCCATCTCGGCCACGGCCTTCTTTGCCGGCGCACCGATGCAGTCATCGGCGAAAATCACCGGATGGCCCAATGCGGCCTGCAGCGCCGGGACCAGCGGACGCAGGCTCATCTCGGGGACGACCGCGCCCTTGGGGCGGCCGAAATGCGCCAGCAGCACCGGCTTGCCCCCTTTGGCGATGATGTCGGTCACCGTTGGCACGATCTTCTCGATCCGCGTCGCATCGGTCACCGCGCCATTTTCCACCGGCACGTTGATATCCACCCGCACCAGCACCACCTTGCCCGCAAGATCCATATCGTCCAGCGTTTTCCAGGCCATCACATCCTCCCGATTCTGTGTTTTCCCGCCATTGCGGGCCTTTGGAGTTCACGCAAACTTGCCTTGCCCTTCCGGTAACGTCAACGGCGGGGCGGCGGTTTCGGCTTTCCTATTCCCGGCAGCTTGCCTAAAGTCCGCCCGACTAACGAGGAGACCAGAAATGGCCGACATCAAAGATCCTGAAAATACCATCATCATCGAATTGAAAGACGGTCCCGTCGTCATCGAGCTGCTTGCCGATGTGGCACCGAAACATGTCGAGCGGATGAAAACCCTGGTCCGTGAAGGCGCCTATGACAACGTCGCCTTTCACCGGGTGATCGACGGGTTCATGGCGCAGACCGGCGATGTGGAACATGCGAACATGGAAAAGGACTACGCCCCCCGCCGCGCGGGCACGGGTGGGTCGTCCTACCCCGATGTTCCGGCCGAATTTTCCAAACTGCCGCATGATCGTGGCACCATCGGCGCGGCACGTTCGTCCAATCCGAACTCGGCCAACAGCCAGTTCTTCATCAACTTCAGCAACAACAATTTCCTGAACGGGCAATACACCGTCTACGGGCGGGTGATTTCGGGCATGGAATTCGTCGACAAGATCCAGCGCGGCGAACCCCCGGCGAACCCGGACCGGATGATCTCGGTCAAGGTCGCGGCTGATGTTCAGGCGTGATCTGCTGCGGGTGGCGGCCCTGGGCGTTGCCCTGTCCGCCAGCACCTTTGGCGCGGCGCAGGCCGCCGAAAACCCGGATCTGGTCTTGCAGATCGGCGGAACCCATCCGGGCAAGGTGGTGATCCAGCTGTTTGCGGATACCGCCCCGGAACATGCCAAGCGCATCGCCCAGCTGGCGAATGACCATGCCTATGACGGGGTGGTCTTTCACCGGGTGATCGACGGATTCATGGCGCAGACCGGCGATGTGCAGTTCGGCAAACGTGACGGCGACACCTCGATGGCGGGGATGGGCGGATCGACCTATCCCGACCTGAAGGCCGAGTTCTCGGACAAACCTTTCGGGCGTGGCACCGTTGGCATGGCGCGCTCGTCCAGCCCGGATTCGGCGAATTCGCAGTTCTTCATCATGTTCGCCCCCGCGCCGCATCTGAATGGCCAATACACCGCCATCGGTCAGGTGACCGAGGGAATGGATGTGGTCGATGCGATCAAAAAGGGTGACTCCGGCCGCAATGGCCTGGTGGCCGAGCCCGATTACATCCTGTCCGCCACGATTGAATGACATCTGAAACGCCGGGCTTGCCCCGGCGTTTCCGCATCAGCTTTCGGGTGTGCTGATCCGCCCGCCACCGATCAACGCGGGCACCCCGGTCGTGCTGGGCCCCGAGGTCGGCAACCCCCGCATCACCCGCACCGCCAGCCAGGCAAAGGCCTGCGCCTCCAGCATGTCGCCATTCAGGCCCAGATCCTCGACCGGGGCGACGGGCAGGGTGGAGCGGCGGGCGATCTCGCCCATCATCGCCACGTTCAACCGCCCGCCGCCAGTGACATAGACGGCATGGGCGGGTTCGGGGAAATGCTCGAACCCCGCCACGACGGATGCCGCCGCGCAGGCGGTCAGGGTGGCGGCGGCATCGGCGGGGGACAGCCCCTCGACCCGTTGCAGCAGATCGTGGAAATCATTCCGGTCCAGTGACTTGGGCGGCATCCGGTGAAAATATGGATGCGCCAGGAACCGGGTCAGCACCGGCGCGTCAACCCGCCCCCCCTGGGCCAATGCGCCGTCTTCGTCATGCGACAGGCCCAGGCTGCGTTGCATCAGATCGTTGATCGGCGCATTGGCGGGGCCGGTATCAAAGGCCAGAACCGCCCCCGTCGCCTCGGGGCCGGGCAGGCGCGGATCGACCCAGGTGACATTGCCAACCCCGCCCAGATTCAAGAAGGCCACCGGCGCGCGCAACCCCGCCCATTTCGCACAGGCGAAATGGAAAAACGGCGCCAGTGGCGCGCCTTCGCCGCCCATGTCCACATCGGCCGTGCGGAAATCCCAGACCACCGGACGGCCCAGAACCTCGGCCAAATGGGCGCCGTTGCCGGCCTGATGGGTGCGGCGCGGACCGCCACGCCCGCGCGGATCATGCGCCAGGGTCTGGCCGTGAAATCCGACCAGCGTGGCATCGGTGAACCGGCTCAGGACCTCGGCATGGGCGGTCTCGACGATCTCGGCGGCGGCCTCGACGCCCGGACCCTGCGGCCATTGCCCCAATGCGCCGCGCAAGACCGCCTGTTCTGCGGCGCTGTAGGGCCGATAGGCCGAGGCGCCAAAGCCAAAGATCCGCTGGCCATCGGTCACCACCTCGGCCGCATCGACCCCGTCCAGCGATGTGCCCGACATGGTGCCAACGGCGCGGAGCGGTGCGATGCGGTCACGTTCAGTCATGACAGGCACTCATGGCTTTCCCTTTCATTGTCCGACCGATATACGCAGGTCACCCAAAAAGGAACAAGCACGATGACCTACCGTCCCAAATCCGACTTTCTGTCGATCATCATCGAGCGCGGCTATCTGGCGGATTGCACCGATCTGCAGGAACTGGACGCGGCGCTGAAAAACGGGATGGTCACCGCGTATATCGGCTATGACGCCACGGCGGCATCGCTGCATGTCGGGCATCTGCTGAACATCATGTTGCTGCGCTGGTTCCAGAAAACCGGCAACAAGCCGATCACCCTGATGGGCGGGGGCACGACCAAGGTGGGCGATCCCTCGTTCCGGTCCGAAGAACGACCGTTACTGACGCCCGAGAAAATCGACGAGAACATCGCCGGTATGGGGCGGGTCTTTGCCCGTTACCTGGATTACGGCGATGCGGGCAATGGCGCGCGGATGCTGAACAATGCCGAGTGGCTGGACAATCTGAATTACCTGGAATTCCTGCGCGATATCGGGCGGCATTTCAGCGTCAACCGGATGCTGTCGTTTGAAAGCGTGAAATCGCGGCTGGATCGGGAACAATCGCTGTCGTTCCTGGAATTCAACTACATGATCCTGCAAGCCTATGATTTCCTGGAATTGAACCGGCGTCACGGCTGTCTGTTGCAAATGGGCGGATCGGATCAATGGGGCAATATCATCAATGGGATCGACCTGACGCGTCGGGTGATCGACCGTGAGATCTTTGGCCTGACGACGCCGTTGCTGACCACGTCGGATGGCCGAAAGATGGGCAAATCGGCGGGCGGGGCGATCTGGCTGAATGACCAGATGCTGTCGCCCTATGAATTCTGGCAGTTCTGGCGCAATACGACCGATGCCGATGTGGGCCGCTTTCTGAAGCTGTATACTGATCTGCCGGTGGCGGAATGTGACCGGCTGGCGGCGCTTGGCGGGTCCGAAATCAACCATGCCAAGATCGTTCTGGCGAATGAGGTGACCGGGTTGCTGCACGGCAGCGCCGCCGCCATCGCCGCCGAGGCCACCGCGCGTGAGGTCTTTGAACGTGGCGGCGTGGGCGAGGATCTGCCGCGCCTGCATCTGTCCACGGATGAGGTCACCGATGGCATCAGCCTGGCGCAACTGGTGGTGCGCTCGGGGCTGGCGAAGACCGGCAAGGACGGCAAGCGCCTGATCACCGAGGGCGGCGTCAAGGTCAATGACGAGATCTGCATAGATCCGGGCCGGATGTTTGGCGCAGGCGATCTGGCCGATCCGGTCAAGCTGAGCGCAGGAAAAAAACGTCACGCCCTGATCAGCCTGGGTTGAAAGTGAAAACGGCGCCCCTGTCGGGGCGCCGTCTTTGTCTGGATCAGTGCTTGCGCAACCGGCGCAGCACGCCAAAGCCGCCAAGCGCCGAGATCAGCATCAACGCCGGGGCAGGCAACGGCACCGCAGGCAGGCGCAGATCCGCGACATCCCATGTCACGTCGCTGAACGCGAAGCTGTCGAAATTGGTCAGGTCCAGCGCGAAACCATCGGCAAAGCTCAGGCTCAGCACGCTGTCCAACCACCCAAGGCCAATCAGATCGGTCCAGGCGTAATCGGCAAAGCTGACGACATCGGTGCCGCTGCCACCGTCGAACAGGCCCAGATCCCCGAATGATCCCTGTTCCAGCACATCGGTGATGTCCAGCAGGTCATCACCCGCACCCAGAAACACATCGCCGCTGATCACGGCCCCGGCGGAAATGCTGAAGACATCGTCACCGATGCCCATATCGGTCATCCCGACCAGCACCGATCCGCGTGCGCCCGAATACAGGTCATTGCCCGCACCCAGTTTCAGCGCCGGACCAGAGGTCGCCTCGATCCGGCCGCCGGCCAGATTCACCACCTGCTGGATGCCCAGATTTCCAACCTCGCCATTCGGATTGCCCGCATCGTCAAAGCCGGTTTCGACGATGATGCCTTCGGCGCCCTTGATCAGACCGCTGTTGGTGATCACCGAGGCGGTCGACAGATCCGTGGTGGCGTCAAAATCAATCGCCGCATCATCATCCGACAGGATGGTGCCGAAATTCGTCACGGTGCCGGAATCGATGTCGATGGCATCTTGGACAAAGTCGATGCCCAGGCTGTCGATTTGCGAATGAAGCGTACCGTAGTTGATGATGGTCACATTCTCGCCGGCATTGATCGCATCGTCGAGGGCGTTGATCGTACCGTAGTTCTCGATGCGGCTATTGTCGCCCAGCTCGACGCCTTCGGTTCCGGCGGTGATGGTGCCGCGGTTGATGACGGTGCTGTTGTCACCATCGCCGCC
This sequence comes from Paenirhodobacter sp., assembly GCA_036398515.1. Taxonomy (GTDB): domain Bacteria; phylum Pseudomonadota; class Alphaproteobacteria; order Rhodobacterales; family Rhodobacteraceae; genus Rhodobacter. The sequence goes on along the minus strand of DASWPI010000118.1, from coordinate 8,104 downwards.
GTTGACACCCTTTTTACCGACAGTGATCACCGAATTCGCGTCGATCGTCAGGTTCAGACCCGTCTCGGCCTGAACCCCGTCGCCCGTCGCCGATTTCAGCGTGGCCCCGACCAACGAGACCGTCGCCCCATCCACCAGGTTCAGCGCGTCCTTGTCACTGAAGCTCTCGATCGTGCCCCGGATATCGAAGGTGGCGCCATCATTGAAACGGAAGACATGCTTGCCGGTGTCCGATGCATTGGTCACCGTGGCGCCGGAATTCACCGTGACGGTGACGGCATCGACATCCTTGCGGTCAACACCTTTGGTATCGGTGCCCGAACAGGTGACGGTGCCGCCATTGTCGGGTTTCGAGGGTGAGCAGGAAGCAGATGCCGGATCGGCGGCGAAGGCCAGCGGCGCGAGCGCGACCGAGGCCAGAAGGAAAGAGCGCAGCATGATAACCCCGTGGTTGAATTCACGGTTCAGTTACCTTTATCGAATGACAGAAGCGTGACAGCGGGCGCTAAAAGTCAATTTCAACATCGTCACGCAAGATCATGATAAAAAATAAAAACCCGCCAAAGGACATGACCTTTGGCGGGTTGATCGCAAACGGTGCGATCTGATTATTTCAGGATCGAACGGCCTGCGTACTCGGCGGTTTCGCCCAGCATTTCCTCGATGCGGATCAGCTGGTTGTATTTTGCCAACCGGTCCGAACGTGCCAGCGAGCCGGTCTTGATCTGACCGCAGTTGGTAGCAACCGCCAGATCGGCGATGGTGGCATCTTCGGTCTCGCCCGAACGGTGCGACATCACGTTGGTATAGCGCGCGCGATGCGCCATATCGACGGCCTGCAACGTTTCGGTCAGCGTGCCGATCTGGTTCACCTTGACCAGCATCGCGTTGCCGACGCCCTTCTTGATGCCTTCGGCCAGACGCGCGGGGTTGGTCACAAACAGATCGTCGCCAACCAGTTGCACCTTGTCGCCCAGACGGTCGGTCAGCAGCTTCCAGCCGTCCCAGTCATCTTCGGCGCAACCGTCTTCAATCGAGATGATCGGGTAATCGGCGCAGAGCTTGGCCAGATAGTCGACGTTTTCGGCCGAGGTCAGCGACAGACCTTCGCCCTTCATCTCATATTTGCCGCCCTTGAAATATTCGGTCGAGGCACAATCCAATGCCAGATAGATATCCTCGCCGGGGCGGTAACCCGCCTTTTCGATGGCCTTCAGCACGAAATCCATCGCTTCGCGGGTCGAGGCGATATTCGGCGCAAAGCCGCCTTCGTCGCCCAGACCGGTCGACAGACCCTTGGCCGACAGTTCCTTTTTCAGGGTGTGGAACACCTCGGACCCCATGCGTACCGCCTCGCGAATATTCGCGGCGGCGACCGGCATGATCATGAATTCCTGAATGTCGATCGGGTTGTCGGCATGTTCGCCACCGTTGATGATGTTCATCATCGGCACCGGCAGAATACGGGCCGAGGTGCCGCCAACATAGCGATACAGCGGCTGCGTGGTGAATTCCGCCGCCGCCTTGGCACTGGCCAGCGACACACCCAGAATTGCGTTGGCGCCCAGACGGCCCTTGTTCGCGGTGCCGTCCAGTTCGATCATGGCGCGGTCGATGGCAACCTGTTCGGTCACGTCTTCGCCCACCAGCATTTCGGCGATCTCGCCGTTGACGGCGGCGACGGCATCCAGAACGCCCTTGCCCATATAGCGCGATTTGTCGCCATCGCGACGTTCCACCGCCTCATGCGCGCCGGTCGAGGCGCCCGAGGGAACGGCGGCGCGGCCCATCGTGCCGTCTTCCAGGATCACGTCGACCTCGACGGTCGGGTTGCCACGGCTGTCGAGGATTTCGCGTGCGTGGATATCGATGATCGTGCTCATTGGGATCTCCGGTGAAGCGATTTGCTATCCTATAGCCCGCCCCGGATGCACCGGGAAGGCCCTTTACCCCTGTTAGCGACGGACAGCGGCAGAACTCATTCCGCCATGCGCCCCCGCAGGGTTTGTCGCCACAGCGAATACAGCCCCGAGGCCACGACCACCGCGCCGCCGATCAACGTGGTCGCATCCACCGTCTCGCCAAAAACCACCACCCCGATGATCAGCGCAAAGATCAACCGGGTATAGCGGAACGGCGTGATCACCGAGATCTGGCCAATCCGCACCGCCCAGATCAGCATGTAATAGCCCGCCACGCCGAACGCGCTGGCCAGCAGCAATTGCGTGATCTGCATACCGTCCATCTCCACCGGATGTTGCTCCAGCACCACGAGCAAGATCACGCCCACGGGAATCAACGCGGAAAACCCATAAGCCCCCAGTTGCAGCGATGAGATCGACGCCGGAATCTGCCGCGTCACCACATCCCGCGCCGCCAGCCCGATCACGGACGCCACCGCCAGCAGCGACAGCACGGAAAATGCCTGGGTTCCAGGGCGGACGATAATCAGCACCCCGACAAAGCCGACCAAAATCGCCGTCCAGCGCCGCCAGCCGACTTTTTCCTGTAAAAACAGCGCCGCCCCCAATGTGACCACCAAGGGTGTGGCCTGCTGAATCGCCGAAGCCTGTGAAATCGGGGTGAAGGCGATGGCGCAGACAAAGAAGATCGTGCCGCACATCTCGAACAGGTTGCGCAACAGCACCTGGGGCATCACCAGATGCCGCACCTGTAGACGGACCCCGCGCAAGCGCGCCATCGCGGCAAAACAGATCGCCCCGGTCAACCCGATCAACAGCAGGATCTGACCCACGGGCAGATGGCTTGCCAGCAGTTTGACAAACATGTCCTCGATCGCAAAGCACAGCATGGAGGCAACCATCAACAGGCTGCCGCGCAGGTTTTCCATGACAAGATCCATCCAATGGGCGGCGGTCTGATCGCAGTGCCTGCCCATCGGCCCGCCGTCCAGCGGTGGATTGTCCGGGAAACAATATCGCCGGGTCAGCCTGCCGGGGTGATGGCGATATCGGCCCAGATCGGCAGGTGGTCCGAGGCCCGGCGTGCCAGCGGGCTGTCAAACACCCCCATCCGCGCGACCTGCAACCCAGGACCGGTCACCAGCCGATCCAGCCGACCAATCGGGGCACGCGAAGGATAGCTGGGGCCGGGGATATGCACGTCAAACGGCGCCAGCGCCTCGAACCCCTTTTGCTGCGACCATTCGTTGAAATCCCCAATGGCCAGCGCCGGGGCCTGGGCATCGCGCATCCGCTCGGCGATAGCCTGCCATTGCAGGCGCCGGTCCATCCGCCGCAGCCCCAGATGCGCTGCAATCAGGGTGACCGGGGGCAGGCCGCGTGGCTCGATCACCAGACTCAGCGCCCCGCGCGGTTCCAGCCCCGGAAGCACAAAACCGTCGGCGGCGTCGATCCGGCCGCCCTTGCGCAACAGCACCGTCTGGCCATGCCAGCCCAGGGATTCGGGCCCGGTGCGCGGCAGTTCGGCCAGACGAAAATCGGTTTCGGCGCCGATCAGGCTTTCGGGGAGCGCGGCGGGGCGGTTGCCCATGCGCCGGTCGACCTCTTGCAGCGCGATGACATCGGCGGATAGCGCGTTGATCACGCTCAGAATACGCTCGGGATTACGCTGGCCATCGGTGCCGACGCATTTGTGCAGATTATAAGATGCGATACGAAAAATCATCTTTGATAAGGGGTTATGTTTTGTTGTTCAGGTGCCGCAGAAGGTGCGCAAGACGCGCTCATCAGTCAGCGGCGCGGCCTCCAGATCGGCGAAATCGGCACTTGGGTCGAAGGGATGTTCCATCGCCGCGTGGAGCCGATGAAAGGGGGCGTAATCGCCCTGAACGGCGGCGGTGATCACGGCCTCGATCCGGTGGTTGCGCGGGATGCGCACCGGGTTGGACTGTGCCATGACCGTTTGTGCGGTGGGTTCGCTGGCCAAACGGGCCTGCCAGTCGGGCGCCCAGGTGTCAAACGCGCCGGGATCGGTGAATTCATCGCGTGCGGCACCGGTGATCAGCCCACGGAAGGTGCGGGTGAAATCGGCGCCCGACGCCGCCATGCGGCCCAGCAGGGATTCGATCAGCGGCATATCGGCCTGCATCGCCTGCGCCAGACCGATCTTGCGACCGAAACGTTGCAGCCAAGCGTGCTGAAAGGCGGGCACGAAGGCATTCACCGCCTCGGTCGCGGCATCAATCGCCGCATCGCCCTGACCGATCAACGGCAAAAGGCAACTGGCCAGTTGCGCCAGATTCCAGGCCGCGATCTGCGGCTGGTTGGCGTAGGCATAGCGGCCATATTGGTCGATCGAGGAAAACACCGTATCGGGGTGATAGGCATCCATGAAGGCGCAGGGGCCGTAGTCTATGGTCTCGCCCGATACGGCCATATTGTCGGTATTCATCACACCGTGGATAAAGCCGAACGCCATCCAGCCGGCGATCAATTGCGCCTGTGCCTGCACCACCGCGTGCAGCAGGCCCAAGGCATCCCTTGCATCGGGATAATGACGGGCGATGACGTGATCGGTCAGGATTTGTAGCGCCGGGATGTCGCGCCGCGCGGCAAAGAACTGGAACGTGCCGATGCGGATATGGCTGGCCGCGACGCGGGTCAGGATGGCGCCCGGACGGGCGTAGCCGTCGCGCGGAATGGTTTCGCCGGTGGTGACGGCGGCCAGGGCGCGGGTGGTCGGCAGGCCAAGGGCGGCCATCGCCTCGCTGGCGATATATTCGCGCAGCACCGGGCCAAGCCATGCGCGCCCATCGCCACCCCGCGAAAACGGTGTGCGCCCCGCGCCCTTCAGTTGAACGTCGAAACGCGCGCCATCGGGGGCCACGACCTCGCCCAGCAGTACCGCGCGTCCATCGCCCAGTTGCGGCACCCAGCCGCCGAACTGATGCCCGGCATAGGCCTGGGCGATGGGGGTGGCCCCGGCAGGCATCCGGTTGCCCGCCAGCATCGCCAACCCGTCCGGGCCCGCCAGCCAGTCGGCATCCAGCCCCAGCCGCGCGGCCAGCGCCCGGTTCACCAGGATCAATGACGGCGACGCCACCGGTATCGGCGTCTGGGCGGCAAAGAACCGGTCGGGCAGGCGGGCGTAGCTATTGTCAAAGGGAAGGGTCATCATGGCCTCCTGTCCCCCATATGGGGCTGCCCCCAATATAGGGACGCGGGCTAGGCCCGCAACCGCGACAACCGTTCGGTCAGCAGCGCAAAGAAGCCCTCGGCATCAACCTGGCCGATAAAGGTGGCATTGGCAGGACGGTTGGTGACCCCCCACCAATCGGCCACCGTCATGCCCAGCGTTAGGGGGGACTGGATCTCGACCTCGACATTGATCAATCGGCCCTGGAACAGATCGGGCCGCAGCAGCCAGGCAATGACGCAGGGATCATGCAGCGGACAGCCCTCAGCGCCGTATTTCTCAACATCGAAGCGCTCAAAAAATCCAAGCCAGGCGCAGACCACCCGCGACACGGGGGTGTCGATGGCCCGGATCGCCGCGACACGGGCCGGATTGGTCATGGCCTGATGGGTGGCATCCAACGGCAGCATGGTGATTTTGCAGCCGGATTTCAGCACGATATCAGCGGCTTCAGGATCGACGTAAATGTTGAATTCTGCAGTGGGGGTGATATTCCCGACCTCAAAATAGGCGCCCCCCATCAAGACGATTTCCTGCACCTTTTCAATGATATAGGGCGCACGATTGAAGCCGGTGGCGATATTCGTCAGCGGCCCCAGCGGGCACAGCGTCACGGTGCCCGCGGCTTCCTGGCGCAGCGTATCGATGAGGAAGTCCACCGCATGCCGATCCTGCACCGGCATCACCGGGTCGGGCAGGACATAGCCATCCAGCCCGGTCTGACCATGCACGTTTTCCGCCGTGACCAGATCGCGGCGCAGCGGCGCGGCGCAACCGGCAAAGACCGGAACATCGGGGCGGCCCGCCAGTTCACACACCACGCGCGCGTTGCGCAACGTCAAGGGCAGCGGCACGTTCCCCGCCACACAGGTCAGTCCCAGGACCTGCAATTCCGGGCTGGCCAGCGCCAGCAGGATCGCCAGTGCGTCATCCTGTCCGGGATCGGTGTCGATGATGATCTTGCGTGCCATATCTTGTCCCTTCCGTCTGGTGAATTCAGCCGCCGTCTGCCTGTTCCAGCGCCTCCAGCGCGGCCATCCACATCTCTTCGGCGCGGGCCGTGGCGGCGCGGGCCTCGGCATGTTTGCGCAGCCATTTGTCACGCTCGGCCCAGCGGGCGGCGTCATACAATCCCGGATCCGCCAGCAACTGATCCAGCTTGGCGGTCATTTCGACCAGCTTGTTGACCCGTTCCTCGCATTTGCGGGCCTCGGCACGCAGCGCCTGAGTGGTCTCGCGGGGCGGTTTCGCCGATTTTTCGCGGGGCTTCGGGGCGGGACGCTCGGCCGTGTCACCGGCCAGCAATTCGGCCCTGTATTGCTCCAGATCACCGGTATAAGGCGCAACCGCGCCATCCTTGACCAGCCACAACCCATCCGCCACCATCGACAGCAGGTGCATATCGTGGCTGACCAGAATGACCGCGCCTGTGTAGCCGTTCAACGCCTCGACCAGGGCCTCGCGGCTTTCGATATCCAGGTGGTTGGTCGGCTCGTCCAGGATCAGGATATGCGGCGCCTCGATGGTGGAGAGCAGCAACGACAACCGCGCCTTCTGCCCCCCCGACAGTTTGCGCACCAGTGTTTCGGCCTGATCGGCGTGCAGGCCGAACCCCGCCAGCCGGGCGCGCAGTTTCGCCTGCTGTTCTGCCGGGCGCAGACGTTGCAGATGCTGCAACGGGGTCGCGTTCAGGTCCAGTTCATCGACCTGATGCTGGGCAAAATAGCCGATCCGCAGCCGCGAGGACCGCACGATGGAGCCCTCCATCACCTGAAGTTTTCCGGCCAACAGCTTGGAAAGTGTCGATTTTCCCTCACCATTACGACCCAGTAACGCGATGCGGTCATCCTGGTCGATCCGCAGCGACAGCCGTTTCAGCACCGGTTTGGTGTCATAACCGACGGCGGCGCCCTCCATCGCTATGATCGGCGGGTTCAACTGTTCCGGCGAGGGGAAGCTGAACGCGACCTTGGCCGCCTCTTCGGGGGCATTGATCGGCACCATCTTTTCCAGCATCTTCACCCGGGCCTGGGCCTGCACGGCCTTGGAGGCCTTGGCCTTGAACCGGTCAACGAAACTTTGCAGGTGGGCGCGGCGGGCGTCCTGTTTCTTGGCCTCGGCGGCTTGCACGGCGCGCGCGGCGGCACGGTTGCGGGCGAACTGATCATAGGGGCCGCTCCACAACGTCAGCTTGCGGTTTTCCAGATGCAGGATCGCCCCCACAGCACGGTTCAGCAATTCGCGGTCGTGCGAGATGATGATCACCGTATGCGGGTATTTCACCAGATAGCTTTCCAGCCACAGCGCCCCTTCGAGGTCGAGGTAGTTCGTCGGCTCGTCCAGCAACAGCAGATCGGGCTGCGCGAACAGCACGCCCGCCAGCGCCACCCGCATCCGCCAGCCGCCCGAGAAATCCGAGCACGGGCGCAACTGCGCCTCGGCATCGAACCCCAGCCCCTTGAGGATGGCCGAGGCCCGCCCCTCGGCCGACCAGGCATCGATATCGGCCAGCCGGGTCTGGATATCGGCGATCCTGTGCGGATCGTGGGCGGTGTGCGATTCCGCCAGCAACGCGGCGCGTTCGGTATCGGCCGCCAGCACGGTATCGAGCAACGACGTCGCCGACGAGGGCACCTCTTGCGCCACACCGCCAATGCGGGCGCGCGAGGGTAGGGATATCTCCCCTGATTCCAGCGCGATCTCGCCTTTGATCAGGCGAAACAGCGTGGTCTTGCCCGCGCCATTCGCGCCGACGAGGCCAACTTTGTGGCCGTCCGGGATGGTGGCCGAGGCGCCCTCGAACAGAGGGCGGCCCTCGACCGCGTAAGTGATGTCTGAAATCTTGAGCATGGCGCCTGTCCTGCCCGAGCCTGCGCGCCCCGTCAACGGCGTTTGCGCCAGGAAAGATCCGGCGGCGGGATTGAAGCCGGTCGATCGCGGGGGTTTTCAACGCCCGCGCCCCATGCTAGCAGGCGCGGGACCAATC
>DASWPI010000117.1:0-27104 GCA_036398515.1 Paenirhodobacter sp. | reverse complement strand
GCATCGCCATACTTCGGCGATCCAGCCAAAATCCCCACCTAACCAGGCAACCTCGCAGCCACCCAACCAACCAGCAACATCACTGCGTCTCGTCGGTGAGGGGGCTTCTACAAACACTCAACACACCACGCAACCCCAATTTCATGAAAACGTCATTTTCATCGAAAAAACATTACATAGCATTGTTTTATATGAAAAATATCTGAGAGTCAGCATCCCGATGCCATGCCCGCGCAACAAACGTTCAGGAATCCCCCACCCCGACGAAACGGATTTACGCCTGCCCTGTCCGCGGCACCAACCGCAGCCCGATCAACACCACAAAGACCGCCAGCCACAGCCAACCTTGTGGCTGCACCACCTTCATCTGCCACAGGTAATGCAACACCCCCAACGCCACCGCAGGATAAACCAGCCGGTGCAACCGACGCCAATTCCGACCAAGCCGCCGGATCGACGCATTGTTCGACGTCACCGCCAGCGGCACCAGAATCAACAAAGAGGTGATGCCGAAGATCAGATAGGGACGCCGCACCAGATCACTGACCGCCTGCGACCACAGCAACCCCATGTCCAGCACCAGCCACCCCAGTAGATGCAGCACCACATAGCAGAACGCGGTTACCCCGATCGCCCGGCGATAACGCAGCAGATCCACCCCGGCGAACCGCCGCAACGGCGTGATCGCCAGCCCGCCACACAGGAACCACAGCGCGATCTTGCCCAGACGGTGCTCGATCTCCTTGACTGGATCGACACCGATCGCCCCTGACACCACCAGCCAAACCACCCACGCCAATGGTATCAGCCCGGCCAGCCAGACCACCCGGACCGGCACCCGGCGCAAAAGCGTATTCAACCGCATCAATAGAATTTCCGCAGATCCATCCCGCTATACAGCGCGGCGACCTGACCCCCATAGCCATTGAACATCTGTGTCGGCTGGCGACTGTTGAACAGCCCACCGCCGATCCGCCGCTCGGTCGCCTGCGACCAGCGCGGATGATCCACCGTCGGATTCACATTGGCGTAAAAGCCATATTCATTCGCCTGCAACTGCTGCCAGGTGGTCGGGGGCTGCGCGTCGGTCAGGGTGATCTTGACGATGCTCTTGATCGACTTGAACCCGTATTTCCACGGCACCACCAGACGCAGCGGCGCGCCATTCTGCCTAGGCAGCGGATCGCCATACAACCCCGAAGCCAGAATCGTCAGCGGGTTCATCGCCTCGTCTATCCGCAACCCCTCGACATAGGGCCAGTCGATGCCGCTCAGCGGCCCCTGCCCCGGCATCTCCTGCGGGCGATACAACGTCTGGAACGCCACATATTTCGCCCCCGGCTGCACGCCCACCCGCGCCAGCACCGCCGCCAGCGGCACCCCGATCCACGGAATCACCATCGCCCAGGCCTCGACACAGCGAAACCGGTAGATGCGCTCCTCCAGCGGTGCGGCCTTCAGGATATCGTCCACCCCATAGCTGCCGGGGCGCTCGACCAGCCCGCCGACCTCGACCGACCACGGATCAACTGTCAGGCGCCCCGCATAGGCCTTGGGGTCATCCTTGTTCCAACCGAATTCATAGAAGTTGTTGTAAGAGGTGATCTGTTCCAGCGTGTTGGGCGCCGCATCGGTGGAATAGCCCGAGGCCTGCGCCGCGATCCGCGCGGCCGCAGACCCCACCAGACCCCCGGACACACCAGCGGCCACCGCACCGGCAATCAACGCACGCCGATTCAGGAAGATCTGCTGCGGCGTCACATCCGCCCAACCGGGCGCCCTCGGGATTGTGCGCATCGGTCCCTCCTGCCCAATGGATGCTCTGCACCCGATGATAGCGCGGAATGGCCCATCGACAGGGGGAATATCTCGCGTTGCCGTGAAAGTGAGCGGCACTGGACAGACGCCCCCGCGTCGCCTATCTCGGGTGGATCATGGCCCAGAAATCAGATCCGAATTCCAAGCTGATCGCCGAAAACCGGCAAGCGCGCTACCATTACGCCATCCAGAGCGATCTGGAGGCCGGCATCATGCTGACCGGGTCCGAGGTGAAATCCCTGCGCCGGGGCGGATCGAATATCGCCGACAGCTATGCCTCGGTCGAGGGCGGTGAGCTTTGGCTGATCAATTCCTACGTCGCCGCCTATAAAGAGGCCAGCGTCTTCGGCCACGAAGAACGCCGCCGCCGCAAGCTGCTGGTCTCGAAACGCCAGCTGTCCGATCTGTGGAATGCCGTAAAGCGCGAAGGCATGACCATCGTGCCGCTGAAAATGTATTTCAACGAACGCGGGCGGGTGAAGATCTCGATCGGCGTAGCCAAGGGCAAAAAGCTGGCCGACAAGCGCGAGACCGAGGCCAAGCGCGACTGGGACCGGCAAAAGCAGCGCCTGTTGAAACAACAGGGCTGAGCCATACCCTTGCCCATGACGCCCCGTGGGGCTAACACAACCCTGTAAATGCTGCCCGTATGGCGCATGAATGGGGGCGCAAGATGACCACGGATGACCCGAAGACACTCGTATCGACCGCATGGCTCGAAACGCATTTGCAGGACCCTGACCTGCGTATTCTGGATGCCAGCTGGTTCATGCCGGGGTCCGACAAAGACGCCAAGGCCGCCTTTCGTCAGGCCCATATCCCCGGCGCGCGGTTTTTCGACATAGACGAGATCTCGGATACCCGCTCGACCCTGCCGCATATGGCGCCGCCGCCCGAGAAATTCATCTCGCGGCTGCGGGCGATGGGCGTGGGCGATGGCCAGCCGGTGGTGATCTATGACCAGAGCGGCATTTTTTCGGCGCCGCGCGCATGGTGGACATTCCGCCTGATGGGCAAGACCGATGTCGCCATTCTGGATGGCGGCCTGCCGAAATGGCTCGCCGAGGGGCGCCCGGTCGATGACCTGCCGCCGATCATCAAGGATCGCCACATGACCGTGCAACGTCAGGCCAATCTGGTGCAGGACGTGACACATGTGGCCCGCGCCTCGAAACTGGGGGATCATGAAATCGTCGATGCGCGCGCACATGCGCGTTTCACCGGATCGGTGCCCGAGCCTCGGCCCGGCCTGCGGTCCGGCCATATTCCGGGTGCCAAAAACCTGCCCTTTGGCGAGGTGCTGAACCCCGATGGCACGATGAAATCCCCACAGGATATCCGCACCGCGTTTGAATCCGCCGGGGTCGATCTGACCAAACCGGTGATCACCAGTTGCGGCTCGGGCATCACCGCGTCGATTCTGGCCTTCGCGCTGGAACATGCGGGCCATCATGACTGGTCGGTCTATGACGGGTCCTGGGCCGAATGGGGCATGTATAACGATCTCAAGGTCGCAACCGGAGAAGCATGATGCTGAATTCCCTGAAGCCGCAGGCCCCGGACAAGATTCTGGCGCTGATGGGCCTGTTCCGCGATGATCCGCGCCCGGCCAAGGTCGATCTGGGCGTCGGCGTCTACAAGAACGCCCAGGGCGTCACCCCGGTGATGCATGCCGTGCGCGCCGCCGAAAAGCAGATCTGGGACGCCGAGACGACCAAGACCTATACCGCGCTGGCCGGCGAGACCGCGTTTCACTCGGCGATGGCCGATCTGGTGCTGGGGGCCGATCACCCGCGAGACCGGGTTTCGGCGCTGCAAACCGTGGGCGGCACCGGCGCCTGCCGCATGGGGTTTGAGCTGGCCCGTCTGGCCAACCCGAACACGACCGTCTGGGTATCTGACCCGACCTGGCCGAACCACCTGTCGATTCTGGATTATATCGGCCAGAATCATCGCCCGTATCGTTACTTCGATGCCGAAACCCGCAGCGTCGATTTCGATGCGATGCTGGCCGATCTGCAAGGTATCAAGGCCGGTGATGTCGTCTTGCTGCATGGGTGCTGTCACAACCCGACCGGGGCGAACCTGACGCTGGCGCAATGGTCCGCCGTGGCAGACCTGCTGGAACAACGCGGCGCGCTGCCGTTGATCGATCTGGCGTATCAGGGCTTTGGCGATGGTCTGGCCGAGGACGCGGCAGGAACCCGCCTGATCGCCGCCCGCCTGCCCGAGGTGTTCATCGCCGCATCCTGCTCCAAAAACTTCGGCATCTATCGTGAACGCACGGGCTGTCTGCTGGTGTTGTCGGCGGCGGCGGATCGCACGGTGACACAGGGCACGCTGGCCTGGCTGAACCGCCAGACCTATTCCTTTGCCCCCGATCACGGGGCCCGCGTGGTGACCGCCGTGCTGACCGATCCGGCCCTGCGCGCGCAATGGGAAACCGAGCTGGAACACGTGCGGTCCGGCATGTTGTCCCTGCGCCAGCAACTGGCGGATGAGTTGCGGCTGCTGACCAACTCGGACCGTTTCGATTTTCTGGCGCGGCACCGGGGCATGTTCTCGCGCCTAGGCGCCACCCCCGAGCAGGTCGAAAAGATGCGCGCCGACAATGCCATCTATATCGTCGGCGATTCACGGATGAATATCGCCGGGCTGAACAGCGATAGCGTGCCCCGGCTGGCCCGCGCGATCATCGCCGCGGGCGTCTGATCCACCCCACATTCCCTGCAACGGCGGCCCAAATGGCCGCCGTTGTGTATTTATACCCCATCCGCCAGCCTTGAAATAGTAAGCGCGCTTGCAATATATGCGCAAAGGAGCATGCCTATGCCCGATCCAACCCGTGAAAGCCTTGGGTTCCTGTTGATCGACGCCGCCCGCGCCGTGCGCCGCCGGTTTGAGCTGCGCGCAGCGGAACTGGGGCTCAGCACCTCGCAATGGCGGATGATCGCGCAACTGCATCGGCATGGCCCTTTGCCGCAGGCAAGATTGGCGGAACTGCTGGAAATCGAACCGATTTCCGTTTCACGGCTGGCTGACCGGATGGTCAAGGCCGAATGGGTCCGCCGCGAGGCCGCCCCCCACGACCGTCGCATCAAGCTGATCGCCCTCACCGCCAAGGCAGAACACGCCTTTGCCGAGGCGCGGCTGATCGCAGATGCCCTTTATACCGATGCGCTGGCCGGGTTGCCCCCCGGCACGCGCGAGGAATTGATTGCCACCCTGAAGGCGATCACCCGAAATCTCAGCGAAAGCACCGAATCCGATCATGAGTGATGCAACGCAGAAGAAGAGACCGAAGAAGCTGCTGATGGCGGCGCTGCCCGTGATCGTCATCGCGGCGGGCTTATGGGTCTGGCTGACCACGGGCCGCTATGAGGAAACCGACAACGCCAGTTTCCAGCAGGCCCGGATCGCCATTGCCTCCGAGGTCTCGGGCCGGGTCAGCCAGACCTATGTCACCGACAGCCAGCGTGTCACGGCGGGCACCCCGCTGTTCCGCGTCGACCCGCAACCCTACGAACTGGCCCTGGCACAGACCGATGCGGCCCTGGCGCAGGCGCGGCTGGGGGTGGATCAGCTACGGGCGGGCTACCGCCAATCGCTGGCCCAGGAAAAGGTCGCACAGGACAGCCTGAATTATTACCAGACAGAATTGACCCGGCAACAGGCCCTCAGCGGGCGGGGCGTCGGCACCGAATCGGCACTGGACGAGGCGCGCCACAACGCCAATTCCGCCCGCGAATCGGAATCGGCGGCGCAGCAGGCAGTACAGGCCGCCCTGGCGGGTCTGGGCGGGAACCCCGAAATCACCACCGACGAACATCCCTCGGTGCGTGCCGCCATCGTCGCCCGCGACAAGGCGGCCTATGATCTGACCCTGACCACCGTCACCGCCCCCGCCGATGGCATCATCTACAAGGCCGACAGCTTCAAATCCGGCCAGTTCGTTTCGGCCGGCGCCACCCTGTTCACCCTGGTCGAGACCGGTGACAGCTGGATCACCGCGAATTTCAAGGAAACCCAGATCGCGCGGATGCACCCCGGCCAAACCGCAAAGATCAGCTTCGATGGCTTCCCGGGGCAGGAGCTCGACGCGGTGATCGAATCGATCGGGGCCGGAACCGGGGCGGAATTTTCCGTCCTGCCCGCCCAGAACGCCACCGGCAACTGGGTCAAGGTCACCCAGCGGTTACCGGTCAAGTTGCGCCTGACCGCAGATGCCGACACAAGCGCGCTGCGCACCGGTCTGTCGGCAGCGGTCACCGTCGACACCCGTGCCGAAACCCATTTTGATCAGTTGGTTTCCCGCGCCGAAGGCGGCGCCGTGACGAAATGAGCTCCGTCCAGGGCGCACCGCTGGTTCAGGTTCAGCGGCATGGGTTGATCACCCTGTCGCTGATGCTGGCCACGATCATGCAGGTGCTGGACACCACCATCGCCAATGTCGCGCTGCCCTCGATGCGGGCGGATCTGGGGGCCTCGGCGGATACGATCAACTGGGTGCTGACATCCTATATCGTCGCGGCGGCCATCGCCACGCCACTGACCGGCTGGTTGTCCGAACGCTTTGGCCGCCGTGAGGTGTTCATCGTTTCGACCATCGGCTTTGTCATCACCTCGATGCTATGCGGGATCGCCTGGAATCTGGAAACCATGGTGTTCTTCCGCATGACCCAGGGGCTGTTCGGTGCGGCGATCGTGCCGTTGTCGCAAACCTTCCTGCTGGACATCAACCCGCCGGAAAAGCACGGACAGGCCATGGCCCTATGGGGCGCGGGCATCATGATCGGCCCGATCATCGGTCCGACATTGGGCGGTTACCTGACCGAGACATTCAACTGGCGGTGGGTGTTCTACATCAACGTGCCCTTGGGGGCGGTGGCGGTGGCCGGGTGCCTGTTGTCCTTGCCCGAAATGCCACGCCGCACACGCCGGTTCGACTTTTTCGGCTTTGCGGCGCTGGCCATCGGGGTCGGTGCCTTGCAACTGATGCTGGACCGGGGCGGCGAGGTCGACTGGTTCAACTCACCCGAGATCTGGATCGAGCTGGCCATCGCAATCTGCGGATTCTGGGTCTTCGTGATCTGGATTCTGGGGACAGAGCATCCCTTTCTGGAACCCGGCATGTTCCATGACCGGAATTTTTCGCTGGGGCTGCTGTTCATCTTCATCGTCGGGGTGATCTTGCTGGCCTCGCTGGCATTGTTGCCGCCGATGCTGTCGGGGATTTTCGGCTATCCCGTCGTCACCACCGGGCTGGTGATGGCGCCGCGCGGGGTGGGGACGATGATCACCATGATTCTGGCGGGCCGTCTGGTGCGGGTGGTCGATCCACGCCTGCTGGTGGTGGTGGGCTTGTTGCTGACGGCATGGTCATTACAGATCATGACTGGCTTTGGCCCCGAGATGGATTCGCATCTGGTGGTGATGTCGGGGCTGGTGCAGGGCTTTGGGCTGGGTCTGGTATTCGTGCCGCTGTCCACCGTTGCCTTTGCCACCATAGAGGCGCGCTATCGCGGTGATGCCACCGCCCTGTTCAGCCTGGTGCGCAATATCGGCTCGTCAATCGGCATTTCGATCGTCACCCTGCTGCTGACCCGCAACACCCAGATCAACCACGCCGAGCTGGCGCAGAAGATCTCGGACATGGATCCGAACTTCACCGCATTGACCAATGGCAGTCTGGCGGGGGCGATCCATGCGATCGAACAGCAACATGGCGAGGGCGCATTCTGGACGATGGTCAACCAGATCGTCACGCAGCAGGCTTCGATGATCGGCTATATCAACGACTTCAAAGCGATGATGTGGATGACATTGGCGGCGATTCCCCTAGCGGTCTTTTTGCGACGACCGGAATCACGCGCCGCCCCGGCACCGGCCCAACATATCGACTGACATGAAAAGGCCCGGGGAAATCCCCGGGCCTTTCCGCATCTATCCGCGAAGGATTACTGGTGGTAGGCGCTTTCGCCATGCGAGGTCTGATCCAGGCCCTGACGCTCGTCATCGGCAGACACGCGCAGACCGACGATCACATCCGTAACCTTGTACAGGATGAACGAGACCACGGCGCCCCAGACGATGGTGATGACCACGGCCTTGATCTGCACGAACACTTGCGCGCCCATGCCAACACCCTCGGCATAGCCCACACCGCCCAGCGACGGTGCAGCGAACACACCCGTCAGCACCGCGCCGACGATCCCGGCGATGCCGTGGATACCGAACACGTCCAGGCTGTCGTCGTAGCCCAGCTTGTTCTTCACGACGGCAACGAAGAAGTAGGCGATCAGCGAGGCAATGGCGCCCAGGAAGATCGCGCCCACCGGGCCAACGAACCCTGCGGCCGGGGTCACGGCGACCAGACCGGCGATCATGCCCGAGATGCAGCCAAGCGCCGAGGCCTTGCCACGGGTCAGCGTCTCGATCAGCGCCCATGCGACGGTCGCACCGGCGGTGGCGGTGAAGGTGTTGATCATCGCCAGAACGGCGGTGCCATTCGCGGCCAGAGCCGAACCGGCGTTGAAGCCGAACCAGCCGATGAACAGCACCGACGCCCCGATGAACGCGATCGGCAGCGAATGCGGCGCCATCAGGTCCTTGCCCAGACCGATGCGCGGCCCGATGACATAGGCACCAACCAGCGCAGCGATACCGGCGTTGATGTGAACCACGGTGCCGCCGGCGAAGTCCATCGTGCCCCAGTTGAAGAACAGCCCGTTTGCATCCCACGCCATGTGCGCGATCGGGAAGTAGACGAACGTCACCCACAGCACCGAGAACAGCACGGCGCCCGACAGCTTGATCCGTTCGGCGAAGCCACCGATGATCAGCGCCGGGGTGATGGCCGCAAAGGTCATCTGGAAGGCGATGAACAGATATTCCGGGATGGTCCCGGACAGCGAATCAACGCCCACGCCCGACAGGAACAACTTGCCGAAACCGCCAAAGAACGGGCTCTCGGAGCCGCCGAACGCGAAGGAATACCCGTAGATGACCCAGCAGATCATCACGGTGCAGGCGATCAGCGCCGTTTGCACCAGCAACGACAACGCGCTTTTGGCGCGCACCAGACCCGAATAGAACAGTGCGATGCCCGGAAAGATCATGAAGCCGACCAGAGCGGTCGCCACGATCATCCACGCGGTATCGCCGGTATCCAGTGCGGGCTCCGCGTCTTGCGCCAGCGCCGGTAGCGCCGCAAGGGCGAACGCCGAAGCGAAGCCCGTGATTTTCGAGAGATTTTTCATTTTGTTCACATCCCTGAGCGTTTTTTAGAGCGCGTCGTCGCCCGCTTCACCGGTGCGGACCCGAACAGCCTGCGCCACGTCGAGCACGAAAATTTTGCCATCGCCGATCTTGTCGGTCTTTGCCGCTTTCAGAATCGTATCGACGACCTCATCGGACAAACTGTCCGGCACAACGATTTCCAGCTTCACCTTGGGCACGAAATTCACCGCGTATTCCGCACCACGATAGATCTCGGTGTGGCCCGACTGCGCACCGAAGCCCTTGATTTCAGTCACCATCATGCCGCGTACCCCGATAGCGGTGAGCGCTTCGCGCACCTCTTCGAGCTTGAACGGCTTGACTGCTGCAATGATCAGTTTCACTGGAGTTCCCTTCCTTTAGGTCAGCAGCGTAGATGCCAGTACGGGCACCGCACGCCGCATAAAGGCGCCCAAGGCGCGGTCCAGACAAGCAGTGTGATGCTTTTACAAGCTAACTGCCTGTCGATCAGTCACTAATGGCACGGTTTTTTAGGCAGAACGACCATTAAATGTGCAGATTTCGGACGGAAACGTGAACGCTTCCCGCTCCACAATTGCCGCCTTTGCCTGTAATCTGCGGCAAAATAAATACGGGATCGAGCAATGGCGGAAACGGGCGGACGGCGCGGGTCGTTGGTGGCGGACAAACGATATTCTGCGGCAGCCGCAAAAAAGCCGAAACCGGCGCCTGTGCGCAAGGCCACGCCGCGCAAACCCCGCAAGGCGCGGCGCGGGCTGATTTCCGGCACATTGCTGGGCTTGGTGCATCTGGTGTGGAAGATCATCTGGGGCGCGGCCTGGCGCGGGGTCACCACGGTGCTGCTGATCGTCGGCGCGGCAACCTTCTATTTCTTTTCCCAATTGCCCGATTACACGGCCCTGCTGGACGGGCGCAATCGCGGCTCGGTCACGATGTTCGACCGGCATGGCGAGGTCTTTGCCTGGCGCGGCGAGACCTTTGGCGGCAATGTCACCTCGGACAATGTGTCGCCGAACCTGCGCAATGCGATCATCGCCACCGAGGACCGGCGGTTCTACCACCATCTGGGCGTCAGCCCGCGCGGCATTGCCTCGGCGGTGCGAATCAATCTGGCCGAAGGTCGTGGCCCGCTGGAGGGCAACGGCGGCTCGACCATCACCCAGCAGGTGGCAAAACTTCTGTGCCTGGGGGTGAAGTTCGACCCCAAGCAATGGAAGACCGAGGCCGCCTATGAAAATGACTGCCGTTCGGGCGGGGTGTGGCGCAAGGTCAAGGAAATCCCCTACGCGCTGGCGATGGAGTTCAAGTACACCAAGGCGCAGATCCTGACGATCTACCTGAACCGTGCCTATCTGGGTGCCGGTGCGCGCGGGTTCGAGGCGGCCGCGCAACGTTATTTCGGCATCTCCTCCAAGGATCTCACACCGCAGCAGGCGGCGATGCTGGCCGGTTTGCTGAAGGCACCGTCGCTATATGCGCCAACGAATGACCTGAAGCGCAGCCAGGATCGTGGCGCGGTCGTTCTGGCGCTGATGCACGAACAGAACTACCTGGACGATGCGAAATATGCCGATGCGCTGGCGCATCCTGCCACCCTGTCCGAGGCCGCGCAGGCCCGCGCGGGCGGCTATTTCGCCGATTGGGTCATGGACAGCCTGCCCGACTTCCTGTCCAAGGCCACGACCGAGGATGTGCAGATCGAAACCACGCTGGACCAGCGACTGCAAACGGCGGCGGAGCAGGCGCTGCGGGATGTGTTCGACCGCAAGGTCAAGGACAGCTCGGCGGCCGAGGCCGCGGTGGTGGTGATGTCATCGGATGGCGCGGTGCGCGCGATGATCGGCGGACGCAAGACCAAGGTCTCGGGCGCGTTCAACCGTGCCACGCAGGCGATGCGGCAAACCGGATCGACGTTCAAACCCTTTGTCTATGCGGCGGCGCTGGATCTGGGATGGACACCGGATTCGCCGATTCTGGACGCACCGTTGACGATCAACGTCAAAGGGTCGGGGCCGTGGTCGCCCAAGAATTACACCAACAACTATCGCGGCTCTATCCCTCTGTGGCTGGCGCTGGCGCATTCGATCAACACCGCGACGGTGCGGGTGGCGGAATCGGTCGGGCTGGATGCGGTGCGCAAGGTCGCCACGGATTTCGGCTTTGCCTCGAATCTGGCGGCAGGCCCGGCCGTGGCGCTTGGCGTGTCCGAATCAACACTGCTGGAAATGACCGGCGCCTATGCCGGTATCCTGAACGGCGGATCGTCGGTCAAACCCTACGGGCTGACCGAATTGCGGCTGAAGGGCGATGATGCGCCACTGTTCGGCTCGGATGGCGGTATCGGCGAGCGGGTGATCTCCGACAAGGCCGCGCGCGAATTGATGTGGATGATGCGCCAGGGCGTGTTGCAAGGCACCAGCCGCCGGGCCGATCTGGCGGGGCATGAGGTTGCGGGCAAGACCGGCACCACTCAGGCCGCCCGTGATGCCTGGTTCATCGGCTTCACCGCCGATTATGTCACCGGGGTCTGGATGGGCTATGATGACAATCGCCCGCTCAGCGGTGTCACCGGTGGCGGCTTGCCCGCCGAGATCTGGCATGAGGTTATGACCCGCGTCGAACAGGGCGAGGCCTCGACCCCGCTGCCTATGGCCAACCCCTCGGAATGGCGCGGGGCCAATGCGCCCGACGGCACGAACGCCACACCCGGCGAGGCCTGGCAGGCGGGCGATCCGATCCCCGAAGGCGGCGTCGAAGTGGTGAACGGCCAGTTGGTGAAATCTGCGCCGCCGCCGAAAAAGGAAGGTCTGGGCGACAAGATCAACGATCTGCTGAAATCGCTGACCCAGTAAGCCGCCCAGTAACAGGAATGGAAAACGGCGCGCCCCTATGCGGAGCGCGCCGTTTCATTTCTGCGTCAGGGGGTGGCCGTCGGCCTCAACCGGCGCTGTTCAACGCCCGGATCAAGCCGTCAATGCTGCCCTTTTGCTGATCCAGCATCGCGCCGATTTCGGTGCGCTCCGACGCCAGCATGTTGACGCCCTCGACAATGATGTTGAAGAACAGGTTCTTGCCGGACCGGTCCGACACCTGCCACTGCACCTGGAACGGTTGTTGACCGGGCAGCAAGGCGGTGCTGGCCACCTCGTAGAAGGTCTTCACCTGCCGGGCGCTTTGCACCTGGAACTTCGCGCCCTTGAATTCGCGGAAACGCTGGCCGTATTTACGCGCCAGATAGCCACGGAACGCGCTGGTAAACGCCGTCAATTGCGCTGGCGATGCCTGACGCGCCGCCGGGCCAAGCGCCGAACGGGCAATGGTCGGCACATCGGCGTATTTGTTGAAAATCGCCTCGAACTGGGCATACAGCGCCGCTCCGGTATTGCCCGAAGCAATCGCCGTATTGACGTCATTGACCGCCTGCGTGATCAGCGCCGTGGCCTGTGCGTTGTCCAGCGCGGCAAATGCCCCTTTGGGCAGGCTGACCAGAAACGCGCCCGCCAACCCCGCGCCAAGAAAGGCCCGACGCCCCGTTACCACGGTGCTGGTCTCAGTTTTGCGGATCGGTGTAGGGATCCCAAGCATCTGCATCGTTGTTCTCCTGTCCTGACAGGTGGTAGCGCCGGTTTTGCAAATACAGCAGGCGGGCCTGCGCATAGCTGTCGGCGCTGTCATAAAGAATGGCTTCAACCGTATCGCCATAGATTTTCCGGTCTGCGGCCTTGCCCGCGACCGTGGCGCTGGTCGTGGCGATCATATCGGTGCCGCGCAAGACGGCGCCGACCGGGTCCATCACCACATCGACACCGGTGCCAACCGCATCGCGTGCCGTCGACGGACCGTAGAACGGCAGTTCGACAAAGGGGCCTTCGTGGACGCCCCAGACCGCCAGCGTTTCGCCGAAATCGGTGTATTCCTGCGGCAGGCCAAAGGCCGTGCCCGC
Organism: Paenirhodobacter sp.; assembly: GCA_036398515.1. Taxonomy (GTDB): domain Bacteria; phylum Pseudomonadota; class Alphaproteobacteria; order Rhodobacterales; family Rhodobacteraceae; genus Rhodobacter. The sequence goes on along the minus strand of DASWPI010000117.1, from coordinate 14,083 downwards.
CGGATCAAAGATCCCAGCCACCCCGATGGTCGAGTTGATCAGGAACCGGAAGGTATTCTTCACCGCCGGTTCCGGCCGTCCCTGCAACATCGAGTTAACAACCTTGCCCGGTAACCCCAGGTTCGACCCGACATTCGACACCGATCGGGTAAAGCGGTTATCGATCGAACGCGGGTGGCCCGGCGCGGCCTTGAACACGACCTCGTCGAAACCTTTGTTGAAGCTGTGGATACCCCGGTTGCCACGCTCATAGGGATCGTCGATCCCGGTCGGCTGCGGGTTCTGCACGCCACAGCCGCTCAACGCGACTGCGGCGACCATCGCGCCGCAAAACCCTTTGCCAACCATTCCAGCCCCCGTCCTAATCCCGGGCGTGCCGGAAAATCCGCAACGACGCCCCATATCGCATGATGATCGAGCCAAAGCCCGCTGCCATTAGCATTAAGGGCGCCGCCGCCGAGAAACAAGGCAAGCACCCGGTAAAATCCGTCACACTGTATCAAAGCCGCACGTTTTCCGGCCCCCGGACGGATGAGAAATTTTATCTCTGCCCCGCCCGGACAACTGCGACACAATCGCCGCGACCACCCGCCCCGTGGCAGAAAACGGCACCGCACCCTTGATTTTCCATGCACCCGGGCCACACTGTGCCGTGGGGAACCAACCAACGGGAGGTATTGATGGAAATCCTGCCGAAACATCTGATCGAGGGGCTGCGCTCGGCTGATCTGAAGGCAACCCGCCGCCGATCGCGGCTGCGTATTCACACCGGAAACCAGATCTGGCCGGTATTGCGCCGTGGCCCGGAATTTCTGGCGCTGGACGCCGAACAGATCACGCATCTGCGCGGTTTGGTGGATCTGTATGACGGCAGTCGGCACCTGTCGTCGCTGCTGATCGTGGCGTCTGAAATCGAGGCGGGCGAGTTGATCTGCACGGTGAAGCGCGAAACGGCGGTGCAAGATCATGCCGCGCTGGATTTTGCCCGCGACGAAAACGCTCCGGCCGCATTGATCCCGCGGTTCTAGGCCAGATTCTAGGGGCGAATCTCGACCTCGGCCCCCATGGGCGTGGCCGCGAACAATTCGCGGATCTGTGCATCCGTCAGCGCGATACACCCCGCAGTCCAGTCGCCAGGCAGGGTTTCGCCGGCAGGCCGCTCATTCGGCTGCCCGTGGAAAAAGATGTCGCCGCCGGGGCTGACGCCCGCCTTGCGCGCCCGCGCGCGGTCTTCCGGGCGCGGATAGTCAATGCCCAGCGACAGATTGTAGGCGCTGGTGCCATTGCGCCGGTCGATGCGAAAATGGCCCTCGGGGGTGCGGCCATCGCCTTCGCGCTGCTTGGCCCCCGCAGGCGCAAAGCCCAGGGCAACGGGCCAGACCCGCTCGGCCCGGTCCCCGACATAAACGGTCATCCGGCGCAGGGATTTCTCGACCACGATCCGGCTGACCGGACCGCTCAGCGGCGCCTGTACCTGCGGCGGCATAACGTCGGGTGTCGGCATCGGCGGCCGGATCAGCACCCAGACCCCGACCGCCAGCGCCATCAGGGCCAGCGCCGCAAACAGGCCCGCCGCTCTGCGCATCATTGCAGGTCGGCAAAGGCCCGCGTCAGCCGCTCGACCGCCTCTTCCACCCGGGCGCGCGGGGTGGCCAGATTGAACCGCAACCAGCCCGCCCCGCCCAGACCAAAGCTGGGTCCGGCACTGGCGGCGATCTTCGCCTGCCCCTGCACCCGCGTGGTCAACTCATCCTGCGTCAGCCCGGTGCCGGAAAAATCCACCCAGGCCAGATAGGTCGCCTGCAACGGCATCGAGCGCACGCCGGGAATGGCATTCACCCCGGCGTCGAAAATCTTGCGGTTGCCGTCCAGATATTCCACCAGCGCATCGACCCATGCGGCCCCCTCGGGGCTGTAACCCGCCGTTGCCATCGCCACGCCAAAGCTGTTCGGAGACAGCCCCAGGGCCATCATCCGCCCGGCGAATTTCGCCCGCAGATCGGGATCGGCAATAATGACATTGCCCGAATGGGTGCCCGCGATGTTGAAGGTCTTGGTGGTCGCCGTCATCATCACCACCGGATAATCGGTGACGGTGGGCAAGGCATGGTGCCGATGCCCCGGCAGGACCAGATCGTGGTGGATCTCATCCGAGACCAGCACCAGATCGTGGCGCCGGGCGAAATCCACCACCCCTTGCAATTCCGCAGCCGTCCAGACCCGCCCGCCGGGGTTGTGCGGCGAACACAGGATCAGCATCCTGGCCGAGCTGTCGACGATATCGTCCCAGACCTCGAAATCCATTTCCTGACGGCCATCGACCACCTTCAGCGGGCATTCGATCACCTTGCGCCCCGCCGCCCGGATCACCCGCGCAAAGGCATGATAGACCGGCGTCATCAGCACCACCCCATCGCCCGGCTGCGTAAACGCATCGACACAGACCGCCGTGCCATTCACCAATCCATGCGTGGTGAAAATCCACTCGGGTTGCACCTGCCAGCCATGCCGATTAGCCATCCACCACTGAATCGCGGCCTCATAGGCGCTGTTGTCCCCCCAGTAGCCGTAAACCCCGTGCCGGGTCATGTCCTCCAGCGCGGTCTGCACGACCGCCGGCGGGCGGAAATCCATATCGGCCACCCACATCGGAATGCCATCCTGCGGCGAAATCCCATACAGCCGCTGCATGTCATCCCATTTGTTGGAATGCGTGCCGATGCGGTCGATGTTCTCGTCGAAATCCGGTTTTTGCGCCATTGCGGTGGTCCTTGTGTTAACGGCCCCAATTGATCACGCGGCGCGGGGCGCTGCAAACCCACTTTTGTGCCCCGCACAAACCGCCGTCCCCATTGCGCGAACCACGGCCTTGTCCTAAATCGTTGGCATGACTTTGCGCCCGATCCTCATTCACCCCGATCCCCGGCTGAAAAAGCTTTGCACCCCAGTTGGCACGATTGATGCCGACATCCGCAAGCTGGCCGATGACATGCTGGCCACCATGTACGACGCCCCCGGTGTCGGGCTGGCGGCACCACAGGTTGGCGTGCTGAAACGCCTGTTCGTGATGGATTGCGTCAAGGACAAGGATGCGGCCCCCGCCCCGATGGTACTGATCGACCCGGAAATCACCTGGGTTTCGGATGAGACCAATGTGTATGAGGAAGGCTGTCTGTCGATCCCCGATCAATATGCCGAGGTCACCCGTCCCAAGGAAGTGCGCCTGCGCTGGCTGGGGCTGGACGGCCAGGCGCATGAAGAACAGTTCGACGGGCTGTGGGCAACCTGCGTGCAACATGAAAACGACCATCTGGATGGCAAGCTGTTCATTGACTATCTGGGCCCGCTGAAGCGGCAGATGATCACCCGCAAGATGGAAAAACTGAAACGCGAACGCGCGCGGGCGGCAAAGGAAAAGGGCCTCGTCTGAGCGCAGGAGGTCACCGATGCTGGAACTACGCCCGAACTGCGAATGCTGCGACCGGGATTTGCCACCCGATGCGGCGGCCATGATCTGCACCTTTGAATGCACCTATTGCCCCGATTGCGCGGGCGATGTGCTGGGCGGCATCTGCCCGAACTGTGGCGGCAATCTGGAACGCCGTCCGGTGCGCCCGGCCGCCGCGTTGCTGCGCAACCCCGCCTCGACGGTGCGGGTCACCAAACCCCATGGCTGTGCCAAGGTCGGCGCATGACCATCCGACCCTATATCCCCTATGATGACCGCCGCCTGCATACCGCGGCCGAACCCGTGGCCGCGATCACCGAGACCGTCCGCATGATCTGGGATGACATGATCGAAACGATGGACGCCATGCCGGGGGTTGGGCTGGCGGCGCCACAGATAGGTATCATGATGCGGATCGCGGTGGTCGATGCCTCGGACAAGCGCGGCCAGGCCGTGCGGATGGCAAACCCGGAAATCCTGCATGCCTCGACCCAGATGCGCAAACATGATGAGGCCTCGCCCAACATCCCCGGAATCTCGGCGATCATTGAGCGTCCGCGCGCGGTGACCGTGCGGTTCCTGAACGACCAGGGCCAGATCGAGGATCGCGATTTTGTCGGTCTCTGGGCCACTTCGGTGCAGCACCAGATCGACCATCTGAACGGCAAGACCTATCTGGACCATCTGTCGCCGCTGCGCCGCAAAATGCTGCTGCAAAAGGCCAAGAAACAAACGCGGGTGTCGTGATGCGGGTTATTTTCATGGGCACGCCGGATTTCTCGGTGCCGGTTCTGGATGCGCTGGCCCAACGGCATGAGGTGGTGGCCGTCTATTCGCAGCCGCCCCGCCCCGCCGGGCGCGGCAAGAAGGATCGCCCCACGCCGGTGCATGAGCGCGCCGAGCAACTGGGCCTGCCCGTGCGCACGCCCCTGAACTTCAAATCGCCACAGGATCGCGCAGATCTGGCCGCGCTGAATGCCGATATCGCCGTGGTGGTCGCCTATGGGCTGATATTGCCGCAAGCGGTGCTGGACATGCCCGCGCGGGGCTGCCTGAACATCCATGCGTCGCTGCTGCCGCGCTGGCGCGGTGCGGCGCCCATCCACCGCGCCATCATGGCGGGGGATGCCCAGACCGGCATTTGCATCATGCAGATGCAGGCCGGGCTGGATACCGGACCGGTGCTGCTGCGCGAGACGCTGCCGATCGGGCCGACGGATACCACCGGCGATCTGCACGACCGGCTATCGATCATGGGCGCACGGATGATCCTGGAAACCCTGGACCGCCTGCCCATGCTGACACCTACTCCGCAGCCAGAGGCAGGCGTGACCTACGCCACCAAGATTGACAAAGCCGAGGCGCAGGTCGATTGGCTGCGCCCCGCGCCCGAACTGATCCGCCAGATCAACGGCCTGTCGCCCTTTCCCGGCGCATGGTGCGAGGTCAACGGCGAGCGTCTCAAGTTGCTGCGTGCCGCCCCGGCGGATGGCACGTCCGATGCCGCTGCGGGCACGGTGCTGCACGGTTTCACCATTGCCTGCGGCACCGGTGCCCTGACCGTTCTGGATGCGCAACGACAGGGAAAACGCCCTATGTCAGCCGTCGACATCCTGAAGGGGCTGTCCCTGCCCGATACCCTTTGCCCGCGCCCCCTTTGACCGCGCCCCTTTGCCTAGGGCCTCAGACCACGTAACATCGCCGCAAAACGGAGGATACCATGCCCATTCTGGCCCTGATCATCATCGGCGCAGCGGCGGGTTTCATCGCCACCCGCCTGATGCGCATGGAAACCAGCATCCCCACCACCATCGCCATCGGCGTGATCGGTGCGGTGATCGGGGGGCTGACGTTGCGGTTCTTGCTGACACTGATGGGTTGGGCGGCGGGCTTTGTGGGCGCGGTCCTGGGCGCACTGGTGCTGCTATGGCTATGGCGCACCTATGGGCCGCGCCGCTAGATGTGGGGACCGCTGTTTGGCTTTGCCGGAATGGCCACAACTCGCATCGGGCTGTGGACGCTGGCCCTGTCGCTATGGCTGCTGACCCGCCCCGGCGGCTGGGCGGTTCTGGCGGCGGCCATTCTGGTTGGGGTGAAGCTGTTCCCGGCACCTGCCCTGGGGAAATGACTTTCCCCACCGGTTCTGTGCCTTATATTCATCCCGACCGGAGGTGCCATGTATCTTGAAGATTTCCTGGGCGATAACGCCATCCTGATCGCCCTGGCGGTCTTTCTGATCCTTGCGGTTTTTCTGGGGGTGCGGATCGTGCCGCAATCGGAAAAACATGTGGTCGAGCGTTTTGGCCGCCTGCATGCGGTGCTGGGGCCGGGGATCAACTTCATCGTGCCATTTCTGGACCGGGTGGCGCATCTGGTTTCGGTACTGGAACGGCAATTGCCCTCCAACCGTCAGGACGCGATCACCGCCGATAACGTGCTGGTGCAGGTCGAGACCTCGGTTTTCTACCGTATCACCGAACCGGAAAAGACCGTTTATCGCATCCGCGATGTCGATGGCGCCATCGCCACCACGGTCGCCGGTATCGTGCGCGCCGAAATCGGCCGGATGGAGCTGGACGCCGTGCAATCGAATCGTGGCGGGCTGATCGCCACAATTCAGGAGAACCTGGCCAATATGGTCGATGACTGGGGGATCGAGGTCACCCGCGTCGAAATCATTGATGTCAACCTGGACGAGGCCACCCGCTCGGCCATGCTGCAACAGTTGAACGCCGAACGCGCCCGCCGCGCCCAGGTGACTGAGGCCGAGGGCCGCAAACGCGCCGTCGAACTGGCCGCGGACGGTGATCTGTATGCCGCCGAGCAACAGGCCAAGGCCAAGCGCATCACCGCCGAGGCCGAGGCCTATGCCACCTCGGTCATCGCCGCCGCGATTGACAAGAACGGTATCGAGGCAGCGCAATATCAGGTCGCCCTGAAACAGGTCGAGGCGCTGGCACAGGTGGCCCAAGGCACCGGCAAGCAGACGATCCTGTTGCCCGCCGCCGCGCTGGATGCGTTCAAGGATGCATTCGGCCTGCTGAAAGGGCGCCCATGATGTGGCTGTACCCCTGGATCTGGATCGTCGCCGGGGTGGTGCTGGCCTTGCTGGAAATGCTGCTGCCCGGATTTTACCTGCTGGGCTTTGCCATCGGCGCGGTGCTGACCGGGGTTCTGGTCTGGGCCGGGTGGCTGGTTACCCTGCCCGCCATGCTGTTCACGCTGGCGGCGGGCGCGGTGATTGCGTGGCTGGGGTTGCGCCGTATCGCCGGGGTGCGTCGGGGCCAGAAAACGATCTGGCACCGCGACATCAACGAAAACTAGACCCCCAGCCCGGTCACAAAAGCCTGCAACAGGCGCCGCCCCTCGGGCCAGTCGCCCAGACCGCTGGACCCGTTGATATGGCCAAGCGCACCGATCTCGATGAACCCCGCGCCCCAGTCCGCCGCACGCTTGCGTTGCACGTCCAGCGTCGAATAGGGGTCGTTGGCGCTGGCGACGATCAACGTCGGGAAACCGATCCGCTGCTTGGGAACATCGACGAAACCGGCGGCCTCGGCGCGCGGGAAATCGGCGGCGGCAGGGTCGGGCGGGGCCACCAGAAATGCCCCCGCGACCGCGCGGCCCGGCAGTTGCGCCCATTGCGCAACCAACAGGCAGGACAGGCTGTGCGCCACCAGAACACAGGGTCCCGCCGCCGCCCCGACCATCCGGTCCAGCGCCGCGATCCAGTCATCGCGGTCCGGCGCATCCCAGCTGGAGGGTGAAAACCGCCGCATACGCGGCTCCTGGCGTTCCCACAGGGTTTGCCAATGCGTCTCGCCAGATCCCGTATAGCCCGGCAGAATAACGTAGTTTGTCATGGCTTACCCTTTGATATGACGTTCAGACAGCACGGATTTCGGCCAAAATGGCCTGTGTCGCCGCAACGGGGGCCGGCGCCTGCCAGATCGGCCGACCGACCACCAGATGATCGGCCCCGGCCTGCAACGCGGCGGCGGGCGTTTCCACCCGTTTCTGATCGCCCAATGCGGCCCCGGCCGGACGCACACCCGGCGTCACGATCAACCGCCCCGCCGCCTGCGGCAAGGCGCGGATCGCCGCCGCCTCACGCGGGCTGGCGATCACCCCATCGGCCCCGGCCTCAAACGCCCGTCCCGCGCGATCCACCACCAGATCCTGCACATCGCCCGCCCGGATCAACGCCCCATCCAGATCACCGCGATCCAGCGACGTCAGGATCGTCACCGCCAGGATCTTGAGCCCGGTTCCCGCCGCCCCCTGCTTGGCGGCCTGCACCACATAGGGATCGCCATGCACGGTCAGGAAATCCAGATCGAAACGTGCAATGCCGCGCACCGCCGCCTCGACCGTGGCACCGATATCGAACAGCTTCATATCCAGAAAGATGCGCTTGCCCATCTCGGATTTCAGCTCATTCGCCAGCGCCAGCCCGCCCCCGGTCAGCATCCCCAGACCGATTTTGTAAAACGACACGCTGTCGCCCAATGTCTTGGCCAATTCCAGCCCCGCCACCGCATTTGGCACATCAAGGGCAACGATCAGACGATCATCAGCAGGCGGGGTCATGACAGGCTCCGGGCAAGGAATAAACGGTCGCCTTTTGCCCCTGTTCCGGCTGCCGGGTCAAGCCGCACGCGGTGTTGCGCGACAGGTTTTCCCGCAATTGTGCCAAGGCACACAGGCCCCCACCCGCACCGACACGACCGCGCACATGATCCGCACATTTTTTCATCGCCGATCGGTCCTGCCACTTGAAGCGGTGGCAGAAAAAACCACCTCTAGGACAAGACCCGAACCCGGGCGTGCCGCATGGATGGGCGCCCAAATATTCGGGGGCTTGGAACAGGAGACTTCCGAATGAACATGGAAAAATTCACCGAACGCTCGCGCGGCTTCATTCAATCCGCCCAGACCATCGCCATGCGCGAGGGACAACAACGCGTCGTCCCCGAGCATTTGCTGAAGGCGTTGATGGATGACGATCAGGGGCTGTCGTCGAACCTGATCCGCCGTGCCGGGGGCGAACCGCAGCGCGTGCAGGAGGCCGTCGATCTGGCGGTGTCAAAACTGCCCAAGGTCTCGGGTGGCGACGGTCAGGTCTATGTCGAACAATCGCTGGTCCGCGTGCTGGATGAGGCGGAAAAGATCGCGCAAAAGGCCGGGGACAGCTTTGTCCCGGTCGAGCGTATCCTGATGGCGCTGGCCGTGGTGAATACCCGCGCCAAGGATGCGCTGGATCAGGGCGCGGTCACCGCGCAAAAACTGAACACCGCGATCAATGATCTGCGCAAGGGCCGCAAGGCCGATAGCGCCAGCGCCGAAGAAGGCTATGACGCGCTGAAGAAATATGCCCGCGACCTGACCGAGGCCGCCGAGGAAGGCAAAATCGACCCGATCATCGGCCGTGACGAGGAAATCCGCCGCGCCATGCAGGTCTTGTCGCGCCGTACCAAGAACAACCCCATCCTGATCGGGGAACCCGGCGTGGGTAAAACCGCCATCGCCGAGGGGCTGGCCCTGCGCATCGTCAATGGCGATGTGCCGGAAAGCCTGCGCAACAAGAAGCTGATGGCACTGGACATGGGCTCGCTGATCGCCGGGGCCAAATACCGGGGGGAATTCGAGGAACGGCTGAAGGCCATCTTGAAGGAAATTGAGGCCGCGGCCGGTGAAATCATCCTGTTCATCGACGAAATCCACACCCTGGTGGGGGCGGGCAAGACCGATGGCGCAATGGATGCCGCCAACCTGATCAAACCGGCGCTGGCGCGGGGGGAATTGCACTGCGTCGGTGCCACCACCTTGGATGAATATCGCAAATATGTGGAAAAGGACGCGGCCCTGGCCCGCCGGTTCCAGCCGGTGATGGTCAACGAACCCACGGTCGAGGACACCATTTCCATCCTGCGCGGCATCAAGGAAAAATACGAACTGCACCATGGGGTGAAGATCACCGATTCGGCATTGGTGGCGGCGGCGACGCTGTCGCATCGCTACATCACCGACCGGTTCCTGCCCGACAAGGCGATTGACCTGATGGACGAAGCCGCCAGCCGGCTGCGGATGGAAGTGGACAGCAAGCCCGAGGAACTGGACGCGCTGGACCGCGAAATCCTGCAAAAGCAGATCGAGGCCGAGGCCCTGAAAAAAGAGGATGACGTCGCATCGAAAGACCGGCTGGAACATCTGGAAAAGGAACTGGCCGAGTTGCAGGACCGTGCCGCGGCGATGACCGCAAAATGGCAGGCCGAACGCGACAAGCTGGAATCGGCGCGTGACCTGAAGGCCGATCTGGAAAAGGCCCGCGCCGAACTGGATCAGGCGAAACGCGAGGGCAACTTTGGCCGCGCCGGTGAATTGCAATATGGCAAGATCCCCGCGCTGGAGAAAACCCTGGCCGAGGCCGATCAGGCCGAAGGTACGATGGTGTCCGAGGCCGTCCGTCCCGAGCAGATCGCCGAAGTGGTCGAACGCTGGACCGGCATCCCGACGACCAAGATGCTGGAAGGCGAGCGTGAAAAGCTGCTGAAGATGGAAGAGGAGCTGCACAAGCGCGTCATCGGGCAGGACGCGGCCATTACCGCCGTCGCCAATGCCGTGCGCCGGGCGCGGGCCGGGCTGAATGATGAAAACCGGCCGCTGGGATCGTTCCTGTTTCTGGGGCCAACCGGGGTGGGGAAAACCGAACTGACCAAGGCAGTCGCCGAATATCTGTTCGACGATGACACCGCGATGGTGCGTATCGACATGTCGGAGTTCATGGAGAAACACTCGGTCTCGCGGTTGATCGGTGCCCCGCCCGGCTATGTCGGCTATGACGAAGGCGGCGTGCTGACCGAGGCGGTGCGACGCAGGCCCTATCAGGTGGTGCTGTTCGACGAGGTGGAAAAGGCCCACCCCGACGTATTCAACGTGCTGTTGCAGGTGCTGGATGACGGCCAGCTGACCGATGGGCAGGGCCGCACCGTGGACTTCAAACAGACGCTGATCATCCTGACGTCAAATCTGGGGTCGCAGGCGCTGAGCCAATTGCCCGAAGGCACCGATGGCGCCCAGGCCAAGACTGAGGTGATGCAGGCCGTCCGCGCCCATTTCCGCCCGGAATTCCTGAACCGGCTGGACGAAATGGTGATCTTTGATCGCCTGAGCCGGGGGAATATGGACGGCATCGTCACCATCCAGCTGAAGCGGCTGGAAAAACGTCTGGCGGCGCGCAAGATCACGCTGGATCTGGATACCGGCGCGCGCAAATGGCTGGCGGATGAGGGCTACGATCCGGTCTATGGCGCCCGCCCGTTGAAACGGGTGATTCAGCGCACGCTGCAAGACCCGCTGGCCGAATTGATCCTGTCGGGCACGGTGCTGGACGGCGAGACGGTCAAGGTCACGGCGGGGCCGGATGGTCTGGTGGTGGGGGGCAAGATCGCCCCTACGGCCAAAATGCCGACCGATGCCACGTTGCAGTAAGGCGGGGCACTAAGGCGGGTTGAGGGGGGGCACCGCCCCCTCAACATCATTCTGCGATTTGGTTTGCGGCCCCCCTGCCCGGATCCGGCGGACATGTATCGTGCGCGCCCCATCCCCTGCATATCCACGGAAACCCACAGGCCACGGCGGTGTTTCACCTGTGTTTTCTGCAATGCAGCATTTCACCTGGCGGGGGTTGAGTCGCCGTGCGACACCATGTCATAGGCTAGACGGGAGGCGCTGACAGGAGCCTGAAAAATGAGTGAAAGCAATGCCCCGGAAGGGATGGAACTGACCCTGCGCACGCTGGCCATGCCGGCAGATACCAATGCGGCGGGTGATATTTTCGGCGGATGGGTAATGTCGCAGATGGATCTGGCGGCGGCGATCCGCGCCAATGAACGCAGCAATGGCCGCACCGTGACCATCGCCGCGAATGAGATCGTGTTCAAAAAGCCGGTCAAGGTCGGCGATACGCTGTGTGTCTATACCGCCGTCGATCAGATCGGGCGCACCTCGATGGTGATTCGGATCGAGGTCTGGGCACGGCGCTGCTATACGGCGCTGCGTGAAAAGGTGACCGAGGCGCGATTCACCATGGTTGCCGTCGGCGAAGATGGCCGTCCGCGCGCGGTGGATGCCACCAAGACCGCATGAGGGTTTTTGCATCGGGCGGCATGACGCGCTAGGTTGGGCATCCTTACGGATGCCTTTTCCTTTTGATGTCCCCCCGCTTCAGGCCCCCCGCAGTGCCCAGCCTTTGCCGCGATTGCCTGACCATTTCGGATAGCTTGCCGACGCGTTGCCCGCAGTGTGGCGGGCCGCGCGTGTTGTCGCATCCCGAACTGTTCCTGCTTGGCATCGCGCATCTTGATTGCGACAGCTTTTATGCCGCGGTGGAAAAGCGCGACAACCCCGCGCTGGCCACGCGGCCGGTGATCGTGGGCGGGGGCAAGCGCGGCGTGGTCTCGACCTGCTGCTATGTCGCGCGGATCTTTGGCGTGCGCTCGGCCATGCCAATGTTCAAGGCGCTGAAACTATGTCCCGATGCGGTGGTCCTGCCGCCGCGCATCGCGCATTACGCCGATGTCTCGCGGCAGATCAGGGCGAAGATGGCGGAACTGACGCCGCTGATCGAACCCCTATCGCTGGATGAGGCGTTTCTGGACCTGAACGGCACCGAGCGACTGCACCATGCGCCTGCCGCGGTGCTGATGGCGTGATTGGCGCGATTGGCGCGTGATATCGAGGCCCAGATCGGCGTCACCGTCTCGGTCGGGTTGTCGCACAACAAGTTTCTGGCCAAGATCGCGTCGGATCTGGATAAGCCATGCGGCTTTTCGATGATTGGCCGGGCCGAGACGGCGGATTTTCTGCGCGACAAGCCGGTGTCGATGCTGTGGGGCGTTGGAGATGCGACACGCGAAACGCTGTCGCGGGCGGGGTTGCGGACCCTGGCCGACCTGCGCCGCGCAGGCGAGGCACGGCTGGTCGCGCGATTGGGGCCGACGGGGGCGCGACTTCATGCGCTGGCGCAGGGCCAGGATACCCGCCGCGTCACCGCCAACGCGCCGATCAAATCGGTGTCCAGCGAAACCACCTTTGACACCGACATTGATGACCGCGACGTGCTGGAAACCTATCTGTGGCTGATGTGCGAAAAGACCGCCGCCCGGATGAAGGCCAAGGATCTACAGGGCGGCACCGTCACGCTGCGCCTGCGCCGGGCGGATTTCACTGAGCTGTCGCGGCAGGTCCGGCTGGATGAACCCGCGCAGTTGGCAGACACGCTGTTTCGCGCGGCACAGGCATTGCTGGTGGCTTTGCCCGAACGCGGACCATTCCGGCTGATCGGCGCGGGATATTCCGACCTGAGCCCTGCCGATGACCGTGATCCTATGGGCGACCTGCTGGACCCGCAGGCGGGGCGTCGCGCCAGTGCCGAACGCGCAATGGACCGTATCCGCGCCAAATTCGGCGCCGATGCGATTCTCAACGGCCGGGGGTTCACCCCCAAGGACTGATCATTCCGCCGCCATCTGCCCCGGTTCGCGCCAAACCGCCACAAGCCGCGCCACCGCCTCCTGCATCAGGTCCGCGAAGGCCTGATAATCGGCAGACCGACGGATCTGGGCCTCATCCATATACAGGCCGCGATTGATCTCGATCTGCACCACCTCGATGCCATCGGCGGGGCGGCCATAGCGTTGGGTGATATAGGCCCCGGCGAACGGCGCGTTGCGCACCACCCGCAGCCCCAGATCGGTGAAGACCGCATCTACCTGAGCCGTGGTATCAGACCGCGAAGCCACGCCGAACCGGTCGCCCAACACGATATCCGGGCGCCGCTCCCCCATCTGATCAACCGCCTCGGATGGCATGGAGTGCGTGTCGAACAGGATCACCCGACCGAATCGGCGGCGCACCTCGCCCAGCAGGGCGGCCAGACGGGCGTGATACGGGTGCCAGACGGTGGCCAGACGGGCCTCGGCCTCGGCGCGGGACAGCTTGCCCGCATAGATCGGCCGATTCCCGGCCACGACGCGGGGAATCACCCCCAGCCCCGCCATCACCCGCGCCCCACGCGGCATCCGCATCAACCCATCAATCAACGCAGGGTCCAATTCATCCTCGGCGCGGTTCAGATCGACATAGGCACGCGGGTAACGTGCCGCCAGCAACATGGCCCCCTGCCCCGGAACCGATGCCAGAAGATCATCCACAAAGGCATCTTCCGATGAGCGCAGCCGCCGTTCGTCCAATATCGTGCGCAGAATCATGCCTTCGGGATAGTCGCGCCCCGAATGTGGCGAGGAAAAGATCACCGGCGACATCATCCGTGCCGGGCGCTGCAAGATATAGGGCAGCTTGTCGTCTTCCGCAGAGGTCATGATGTCTCCTTCTTCAGGCAGGTTACACCGAATTGATTTCCTTCCAATACCCCCTTGCAAGCGGCCCGAAGTCCTTTTATAGACCCCGAAACCCAAGAGGTTGAGCGGCACAGCTGCTTGATCGCAAAGGTTACGGGCGGTTAGCTCAGCGGTAGAGCACTACGTTGACATCGTAGTGGCCACTGGTTCGATCCCAGTACCGCCCACCATTCACCGCTCCCTTCGGGGGGCACATCTGTTTCAAGGCGCACGC
>DASWPI010000116.1:0-33045 GCA_036398515.1 Paenirhodobacter sp. | reverse complement strand
AATTTTCTGGCCGCCTGGGCCGGGTTGCGTGACGAAGGCGCGCTGGCGTGGGTGGATATCTCGACGGGGGAAATCCGGGTGATGGGCTGCCCGTTGGTGCGGCTGGGGGCGGAACTGGCGCGTCTGGCGCCGCGTGAACTGCTGGTCGCCGATACGCGTGAGGATGACTGCCGCCCCATCGCCCAGGATATGCGCGTTGCGTTGACCCCGGTGCCACGCGCCAGTTTCGACAGTCAGGGGGCAGAACGGCGGTTGCTGGATCTGTATGGCGTCGGCTCACTGGAGGCCTTTGGCGGGTTTTCGCGCGGTGAGGTGTCGGCACTGGGCGCCATCGTCGATTATCTGGACCTGACGCAGCGGGGCAAGTTGCCGCTGCTGCGCCGCCCGGTGCGCGAGGACGCCGCCGCCCTGATGCAGATCGACGCGGCAACCCGGCGCAACCTGGAACTGACGCAAGCCCTGTCGGGCGGGCGTGAGGGATCGTTGCTGTCGGTCATCGACCGCACCGTCACGGCGGGTGGCGCACGGCTGCTGGAACGGCGGATATCGGCGCCTTCGCGTGATCTGGCGCAGATCCATTCCCGGCATGACGCGGTGCGTTTTCTGCTGGAACAGAGCCGCTTTTGCGAGGATCTGCGCGCCGATCTGCGGCGCGCGCCGGATATGGACCGCGCGATTGGCCGCATTGCGCTGGACCGGGGCGGACCGCGCGACATGGTGGCAATCCGGTCCGCGTTGACACAGGCGGCACAGATTTCCCGACGGCTGGAATCCGGCCCCACACCCGCACTGCTGGCCGACGCGGGACACGCCCTGATCGGCCATGACGAGCTGACGGCACTGCTGGATGCGGCCCTGATCGCCGAACCGCCGTTGCTGACGCGCGACGGCGGATTTATCGCCACCGGCTATGACGCCGAACTGGACCAGACGCGCCAGTTGCGCGATGAAGGCCGCGGTGTCATCGCCCGGATGCAGGCGCAATATATCGCGGAAACCGGCATCGGATCGCTGAAGATCAAGCACAACAACGTGCTGGGCTATTTCATCGAAACCACCACCACGCATGCCGAACGGATGCTGGCGGCGCCGTTGTCGGAACGTTTCATCCACCGCCAGACCACGGCCAATCAGGTGCGTTTCACCACGCTGGACCTGAGCGAGCTGGAAACCCGCATCCTGAACGCCGGGGCACATGCGCTGGAGATCGAAAAGCGGCTGTATGATGCGTTGAAATCGGCCATCATGGCGCATGCCGGGCCTATCGGTCAGGCGGCCCGTGCCTTGGCGGAAATCGACCTGGCCGCCGCCTTCGCCGATCTGGCCGCCGGTGAAAACTGGATCGAGCCACAGATCGACACCAGCCGCGCCTTTGACATTCAGGGCGGGCGGCATCCGGTGGTTGAAGCTGCGCTGAAACGTCAGGGCGCCACCTTTATCGCCAATGATTGCGGCCTGACCACCGACAGCACCCCGGCGATCTGGTTGCTGACCGGGCCGAACATGGCGGGGAAATCGACGTTCCTGCGGCAGAACGCGCTGATCGCGCTGCTGGCACAGGCGGGCAGCTTCGTGCCTGCGCGACATGCCCATATCGGGCTGGTGAGCCAGTTGTTCAGTCGTGTCGGCGCGGCGGATGATCTGGCGCGGGGCCGATCCACATTCATGGTGGAAATGGTGGAAACCGCCGCCATCCTGAATCAGGCCGATGACCGGGCCTTGGTCATTCTGGACGAGATCGGCCGTGGCACCGCCACCTATGACGGGCTGTCCATTGCCTGGGCGGTGCTGGAACATCTGCATGGCGCCAACCGCTGTCGCGCCCTGTTCGCCACGCATTACCACGAGATGACCACGCTGGCCGCCAAGCTGAACGGGGTGGAAAACGCGACCGTCAGCGTCAAGGAGTGGGAGGGCGAAGTGATCTTCCTGCACGAAGTGAAAAAGGGCGCCGCAGACCGCAGCTATGGGGTGCAGGTGGCACAGTTGGCCGGTCTGCCCGCGTCGGTGGTGTCACGGGCGCGTGTCGTGCTGGAGGCGCTGGAAAAAGGTGACCGCGAAGGCGGTTCCAAAAAGCAGATGATGATCGACGATCTGCCGCTTTTCTCGGCGGTGAAACCGCCGCCGCCCGCCGCCCCATCAAGGATCGAGGAACGTCTGCGTGCGCTGCACCCCGATGAAATGACCCCGAAGCAGGCGATGGAGGCGCTTTATGATCTCAGGAGCCTGCTGAAAAGCACCCCCTGAGACCGGCTGACGGGGCGTGGTGTGGAATACCCACACCACGCCCCGTCACAGTTTGGCCATCACAGTTTGGGCATCGAGCTGACACCGACCTTGGCCGGGCGCAGCAGGCGTTCATGCAGCATGAAACCATTGTCCATGACCTGAATGATGTCGCCCGTCTTGGTGCCGGGCACCGGGGCCTCGAACATGGCTTCGTGCTGTTGCGGGTCGAACCGGTCGCCGACCTGCGGCATGATCGCCTCGATCCCGTGACGTTTGAACACGTTCAGCAACTCGCGCTGCGTCAGTTCCACCCCTTCGATCAGGGCGGGCGCGGCGGCGCGGACCTCTTCCCCCGCCGCATCCAGCGCGCGGTTCAGCGCGTCGAACACCGGCAGCATGTCGCGGGCCAGCTTGGAGCCGCCATATTGCTCGGCCTCACGGCGATCACGGTCGGCCCGTTTGCGTGCGTTCTCGGCATCAGCCAGGGCCCGCATGAAGCGGCCCTTGAAATCATCCCGCTCTTCGCGCAGCGATTCCAGCTCACCGGCAAGGGCGTCGGTATCCTGCGGATCGTTCAGCGGCTCTTGATCTTCGAGCATCTCGTCTTTCTTTTCACTCATGGTCCTACCCTTTTGCCGGACAACACCCGCCCGACAAGCTGTGCCGTGTAATCCACGATCGGCACGATCCGGCCATAGTTCAGCCGCGTTGGCCCGATAACCCCGATCGCCCCGATAATCTTGCGTTCAGCGTTCATATAGGGAGAGACGACGACAGAGGAACCCGAAAGTGAAAAAAGCTTGTTCTCGGAACCGATAAAAATGCGCACCCCGTCGCCTTTTTCCGTAAGATCCAGGAATTCCGCGATATCACGTTTGCGTTCCAGGTCATCGAACAGGCTGCGCACCCGGTCGATATCGCCCTGCGCGTCCAGCAGGTTTGATTGGCCGCGCACGATCAGGCGTTCATAGGGTTCACCCTTGTCGGCCCATTGCGCCAGGCCGCTCTCGACCAAGGCCGAGGCCAGCACATCCAGCTCCTGCCGCCGATTGGCGATTTCGGTGACCATCTGACCGCGCAATTCGCGCAACGTCAGCCCCTCGGCCAGCGCATTCAGGAAATTCGCCGCCTCACGCATTGAGGACGGGGTCTGCCCCGGTGGCGGGGTGAACATGCGGTTTTCGACCTGACCATCGGCAAACACCAGCACCACCAGCGCCCGGTCCGGGCCCAGCGACACGAATTCGATGTGGCGGATCGCGGCCTCATGCTTGGGTGCCAAAACGATGCTGGCGCCATGCGTCAGCCCCGAAAGCGCACCGCTGACCCGGTCCAGCAAGGTGCCGACGTCGGGTTCGTTCACCCCCAGCGTGGCATCCAGCGTGTTGCGATCCTCGGCATGCAGCGCGCTAACCTCCATGAAGCCATCGACGAACATCCGCAGCCCCAGCTGCGTCGGTACCCGCCCCGCCGAAATATGCGGACTGCCCAGCAGCCCCATATATTCCAGATCCTGCATGACGTTGCGAATCGTCGCCGCCGACAGCTTTTCGGTCATCTGCCGGGTCAGCGTGCGTGATCCAACCGGATCGCCCGTATCCAGATAGCCCTCGACCACGCGCCGAAACACCTCGCGCGAGCGATCATTCAGGTCGGTCATCAGTTTTGACTGGTCGTCCATCAGGTTCTTCATCAACCGCATTAAAGCGCATGGCGGGAATTGGTCAATCGTGCCTTCGGGCTTGCATCGCGGCTTGACCGGCCTCAAATGGGGCAAACTTCCAAAGACAAGGATCAATCATGCGCCCCTCTGGCAGGATTCTAAGCGAAATTCGCACGATTTCAATCGAGACCGATGTCACCCGGCACGCCGAAGGATCATGCCTGATCAAGATCGGCGATACGCATGTTCTGTGCACCGCGACAATCGAGGAAAAAGCACCATCGTTCCTGAAGGGCACCGGGCTGGGATGGGTCACGGCAGAATACGGCATGTTGCCGCGCGCCACCCATTCACGCACCCGGCGCGAGGCGGCGGTTGGCAAGCAATCCGGCCGCACACAGGAAATCCAGCGGCTGATCGGCCGGTCTTTGCGGGCGGGCGTTGACCGTTCCGCCCTGGGAGAAAAGCAGATCATGGTGGATTGCGATGTGATTCAGGCCGATGGCGGCACGCGTTGCGCCTCGATCACCGGTGGATGGGTGGCGTTGCGACTGGCGGTAAACAAGCTGTTGAAGGCGCGGATCATCACCTCGGACCCGATCATCGACCATGTCGCGGCGATTTCCTGTGGCATCTATGCCGGTCAGGCCATCGCCGATCTGGATTATGCCGAAGACAGCGAAGCCGGCGTTGACGGCAATTTCATCATGACCGGTGGCGGCAAGCTGGTCGAGGTGCAGATGTCGGCCGAGGGCGCCACCTTTACCCGTCCGCAAATGAACGAGTTGCTGGACCTGGCCGAAGCGGGCATCGCCCGGTTGGTCGCCGCACAAAAGGATGCCGTCGCATGAGGACGTTCACCGGCAAGACGCTGCTGTTTGCCACGCATAACGCGGGCAAGGTGGATGAGATGCGCGCGCTGTTGGCGCCCTATGGGATCGAGGTGAAATCGAACGCCGATTTCGGCCTGCCCGAGCCCGAGGAAACAGGCACGACCTTTGCCGAAAACGCCCGGATCAAGGCCCATGCCGCAGCCCGCGCCACCGACCTGCCAGCCCTGTCCGACGATAGCGGGATCGAGGTTGACGCCCTGAATGGTGCCCCCGGCGTTTACACCGCCAATTGGGCGGAAACGCCAAACGGGCGCGATTTCGTGATGGCGATGACCCGGACATGGGAAGAATGCGAAAAGATCGCGGCGCCGATGCCGCGCAGGGCACGGTTCCGCTCAACGCTGGTTCTAGCATGGCCCGATGGCCATGACGAGATCTTCGATGGCAAGATCGAAGGCCAGTTGGTCTGGCCGATGCGTGGCAGCCAGGGGCATGGTTATGATCCGATGTTTCAGCCCGATGGCCATGACATCACCTTTGGTCAGATGGACCCGGCAAAGAAGAATGAAATCAGCCATCGTGCCGATGCCTTCCGCAAGCTGGTGACCTGTTTCACCGGTCGGCGGAACATACCGGGCGGGTCGCCCTATGAACCCAAGCTGGGCTATTCGCGCGCGGTGGTGCAGGGCAACTGGTGTTTCGTCGCCGGGACCACGGGTGCAGATCCGGTTAGCAAAACCTTCCCCGACAGTGTTCTGGATCAGGCCCGCAACACCTTGGCCACGATCAAATCTGTGCTGGAGTCGCAGGGGTTCAGCCTGTCCGACGTCGTGCGCGCGAATTACGTGATCACCGATCCGTCCTATGTCGAGGCGATCATTCCGGCCTTGTCAGAGACGTTTGGCGAGATCAGGCCTGCGGCAATGATGATCGTGGCGGCGCTGGTGAACCCGGCGATGAAGATCGAAATCGAAGTGACGGCGTTGCGCGCATGACCGAGGATTGGCGGCATGGCGGGTTCGGCCTTTACCTGCATTGGCCCTTTTGTGCCGCCAAATGCCCTTATTGCGATTTCAACAGCCACGTTTCTGCGGCGATTGACCAGCGCCGCTGGCAACGCGCCTATCTGGCCGAAATTGACCGGGTTGCCGCTGATACCCCGGATCGCATTCTCAACACGGTGTTCTTTGGTGGCGGCACGCCGTCGTTGATGGAACCGGAACTGGTCGCGGCGATTCTGGATCGGATTCGCAGCCGCTGGCGGCTATCGAACGATCTGGAGGTGACGCTAGAGGCCAACCCGACCAGCATCGAATCCGGGCGGTTTAGTGCCTATTCTCAGGCCGGGGTGAACCGGATTTCGATGGGAATGCAGGCACTGAACGATACCGACCTGCGCCGTCTGGGGCGGATGCACAGTGTGGCCGAGGGTCGGAAGGCCTTTGACATCGCAAGGGCGCATTTTGACCGGGTCAGCTTCGATCTGATCTATGCGCGGCAGGACCAGGACGTGATCGCGTGGGAGGCTGAACTGCGGGAAGCCATCGGCATGACTGTCGACCACTTCTCATTGTATCAACTGACCATCGAGGATGGCACGGCCTTTGGCCGCCGTGCGGCAATCGGCAAGCTGCCCGGCCTGCCGGATGACGACCTGGGTGCAGATATGTATCTGCGTACGCAGGAGATTTGCGACAGTGCGGGATTGCAGGCCTATGAGGTCTCGAACCATGCCCGCGCGGGGGCGGAATGCCGACATAACGAGGTCTATTGGCGCTATGGCGATTATGCCGGGATTGGTCCGGGAGCGCATGGGCGGTTGACCCTGAATGGTCAGCGCCATGCGACGACCACCCCGAAGGCCCCCGGAAAATGGCTTGAGATGGTCGAGCAGGACTTGAACGGAGAATATCCGCGCGAAGCCCTGCCCCGTGACGAACAGGCCATCGAGTTTCTGTTGTTCGGCCTGCGTTTGGCCGAAGGCATTGATCCCGCGCGTTACGCGGCGCTGTCGGGGCGCAGCCTGCCTAGTGACAAGCTGGAAGATTTGCGCCAATTGGGCCTGATTAGAGACGATTCAGGCCGCATTCAGGCCACCCCACAGGGGCGTGCCGTGCTGAACGGTGTGATCCGGGAATTGATGCCGGATCAATGATTTGTGCTGAAGATCTGGCAGAGCCGATCCAGCTGATCCAGATCGGCATATGAGATCGTCACCTGCCCGCTTTGCGCGGATTTCGGTGCGATCTGGACCTTCATCCCAAGCGCAGCGCTAAGGTCATTTTCCAGGGCAACGGTATCGGCATCCTTTGTGCGCAGCTGCGGGCTGGATGGCCGCGCCTCCTTGGGCTTTTGGGCCAGACGCTCAACCTCGCGCACGGAAAGACCACGCGTTACGGCATCTTTGGCCAACTTTACGGGATCTGAGGCGGTAATCATCGCCCGGGCGTGCCCCGCGGTCAGCCTGCCTTCGCGCAGAAATTCTTGAACCTCTTCAGGTAGTTGCAGCAAACGCAATTGATTCGCTATGTGACTGCGGCTTTTGGATAGCGCCTCGGCCAGTTTTTCCTGTGTATGGCCAAAGCGATCCATCAATTGGCGATAACTCAGGG
The DNA here is from genome assembly GCA_036398515.1 of Paenirhodobacter sp. Lineage (GTDB taxonomy): Bacteria > Pseudomonadota > Alphaproteobacteria > Rhodobacterales > Rhodobacteraceae > Rhodobacter. The sequence continues at coordinate 25,708 of DASWPI010000116.1, read as the reverse complement.
CCTCTTCCAGCGCATTCAGGTCTGCGCGCTGGATGTTTTCGATAATTGCGACTTCAAGGACCTCGGTATCGCTGAGATCGCGAATAACTACGGGCAGTTCATGCAATTGGGCAATTTGCGAGGCTCGCCAACGCCGCTCGCCAGCTACAATTTCATAATAGCCATCTTTTTGCGGATGACGACGGACGATTAGCGGCTGAATCACGCCTTTTTCGCGGATGGACGCCGACAGTTCATCCAGCGCGGCCGGGTCAAAGGTACGGCGCGGCTGATCGGGGTTAGGCTCGATCATCTCGATCGGTACATGCGTTTCCGCACGACGAGGCGGGGCCTCGACATCCGAGGGGGTCAAATACGCGTCCGCCATCAAGGCTGACAGCCCACGGCCCAGTCCGCGACGTTCAGACTTTTTCTCACTCATCGGTTATCCCCTCGCCTGCGTCGCATGATTGGTCAAAAATTCACTGGCCAAGGCCCGATACGCCTCGGCGCCGCGCGATGAGGAATCGTAGCTGAGGACCGGCATGGCATAAGACGGGGCCTCGGACACGCGAACGTTGCGCGGAATCATGGTTTTAAAAACCAAGGGGCCCAGGGTTGCACGGGCATCGGCCTCAACCTGTTGTGAAAGATTATTGCGCACATCATACATGGTCAGCACAATTCCATCAATCCTGAGATCTGGATTGGCGGATTGGCGCACCTCACGCACGGTCAGCATAAGCTGCGACAGACCTTCGAGTGCAAAGAACTCAGCTTGAAGCGGCACCAAAACCGAATGCGCCGCAACCATTGCGTTAATCGTCAACTGGTTGAGGGACGGCGGACAATCAATCAATATATAGTCTATTTCGAGACTATTCACCGAGGCATGACGCAACGCGTTGTGGAGCAGGAAGCTACGCTTCTCGTTCGAGACCAGTTCCATATCGGCAGAGGAAAGGTCTGTTGTTGCGGGAGAAATAAACAGTCCGTCCAGAGATGTCGGCTGAATTACCGATGTCAGCGGCGCATCATCCAGCAACAGATCGTAGGTGCTATGCTCGCGCTCATCGGCCTCGATTCCCAGACCGGTCGACGCATTTCCCTGGGGATCAAGGTCGATCAGGATGACGCGCTTACCGCGTTCGATCAACGCTGCGGCAAGATTGATGGCAGTTGTGGTTTTTCCCACCCCGCCCTTCTGATTGGTGATCGCGACAATTCGTGTCCGATTCTGCGGTGACGCGTCAGACATGTTTTGGTTCTCTCACCTTTAATATAACTGCATTTTTATCTGTCACACTGGCATAATCATCCACCGAAAACGACCATGTCTTCCGCGCATCGGCAAGCTCATCTTGCCAACGAGCCCCTTTGGAAAACAGGCATATGCCATCATTTGCCAGATGTCGCGTAGCAAATCCAAGCAAATCGACCAGTGGTGCCAAAGCACGGGCGCTGAGAACATCACAATGAGCGGGAGACAGCGTTTCGATACGCTCGGCACATACCTGCACGGATAGACCCAGCGTTCGCGCGACTGTCGCAAGAAAGGCTGATTTTCTACGATCGCTTTCCACCAAGGTAATTCCTAAATTCGGTCGAACTTCGGCCGCAAGAATCGCGATGATCAGGCCAGGAAACCCCCCACCACTGCCGATGTCCATCCAGGAACAGCATTCCGCAGGGGCAAGTTGGAAAATTTGTGCAGAATCCAGAAAATGGCGCGTCCAGATTTGATCTAATGATTGCGGTGACACCAGATTGATTGCGGTGTTCCACTTTCTTAACAGCTGTTCATAGCCCTCAAGACGATCAATTGTTTCACGTGAAACATTGATTGTCTGTAGAAAGACGTCTTTCCCGCTCATGCAATTTCAGCCCGCTTTTTCTGACGTAGGTGAGCAAGCAACAGTGCCAACGCCGCTGGTGTCACCCCCTCAACCCTGCCCGCCTGGGCCAAAGTCTGCGGACGGGCGCGACCAAGTTTGAGCTTAAGCTCCGTCGAAAGCCCCGACATCGCATCGTAAGCGAAATCAGCTGGAATCTCCCAGTTTTCGTCACGCTTCAATGCAACAAGATCTTGTGCTTGCCGATCAATATAATGCGCATATAGCGCATCTTTGCCCAGTTGCAGTCCATCGCGATGTTCAATGACAGAAAGCTGCGGCAAGACCTGAGTCAATTGCTCAAAGTTTATATCTGGAAAAGACAGCAAGGAAAACGCGCTGCGCTTGGTCCCATCCTGATTTACCGGCAGGCCTCTTGCAACCGCCTCCTTTGGCGTCAAAATCACGGATTCCAATAAGTGTCGACCAGCAGCCAAACGATCCATTTTGTCAGAGAATTTACGGTAACGATCGTCAGACACACAACCGATTTGATGCCCGATGCCAGTCAAACGTTGATCAGCATTATCGGCCCGCAGCGAGAGGCGGTATTCTGCCCGCGAGGTGAACATTCGATAAGGTTCCGATACGCCCCGCGTGATCAAATCATCAACCATCACGCCGATGTAACTATTGGTGCGGCTGAAAATTATACTGTCCTCGGACCGTGATAGTGCGGCCGCATTTAATCCAGCAACCATCCCCTGTGCCGCTGCCTCTTCATAACCTGTCGTTCCATTGATCTGGCCGGCCAAAAACAGCCCCGGTTGATCAAGAAGTTCCAGTGTCGGTCGGAGCGATCTTGGATCCACATAATCGTATTCGATTGCATATCCAGGCTGGAGAATACGAACATCTTCAAGCCCCGCAATAGACCGAACATAGGCTTCTTGCACATCATAGGGCAGCGATGTCGAGATGCCGTTTGGATAAACGGTATCGTCATCCAAACCCTCTGGTTCCAAGAAGACCTGATGGGAGCTTTTATCGGAAAAGCGCACCACTTTATCTTCAATAGACGGACAATACCGAGGCCCTACGCCAGAAATATGCCCGCCAAACATTGCAGAACGATCAAGATTTTTACGAATGATATCATGGGTCTGCTCGTTGGTATGTGTGATACCACAAGCGATTTGACGAACAAATGGCCGGTCGTGCATGAAAGAAAACAGCTCGGGATCGGCGTCACCCGCCTGGGTATCCAAAATATCCCATTGGATGGTTTTTCCATCCAGCCGCGGCGGTGTCCCGGTCTTCAACCGACCGAGCAACAACCCCAGATCTCGTAGCCGCAATGCAAGCGCCACTGATGGTGGGTCGCCAACGCGCCCCCCTGGTTGTTGCCTGTCGCCAATATGCATTACGCCATTCAGAAATGTTCCGGTTGTCAGAACAACGGCGCTTGCGGCGATATTGCTACCATCTGCAAGAACCACGCCCCGGATATGACCATCTGTCGTGATCAAATCGGCGACTTCGCCCTCAATAACCTCTAGATTTTGTTGATTGTTCGTAAAATTTTGCATCGCCTGACGATACAATTTCCGGTCGGCCTGTGTTCTCGGGCCTTGAACAGCGGGTCCCTTGCGGCGATTTAGCAAGCGAAATTGTATACCCGCATAATCGGCTGCGCGCCCCATCACGCCATCGAGCGCATCAACTTCACGTACAAGATGCCCCTTACCCAATCCACCAATTGCTGGATTACAGGACATAACGCCAATTCCATCGCGCCGCAGCGTGATCAACGCAGTTTTTACACCCATACGGGCCGAAGCATGTGCTGCTTCGGTCCCCGCGTGACCACCACCAACAACGATGACGTCAAAATGTTTCACGTGAAACACTCCTCACTTCCCGATGCAAAAACTCGCAAAAATTTCATCCAGAAGATGCTCGACATCTACCCGGCCGACCAAGGCCTCTAGCGAACGCGCGGCCTGTCGAAGACCTTCAGCCGCAAGCTCTGCCCTATCGGACCCGCGCAATACCTCATTTTCAACCGAATCCAAAGCACCAAATGCACGCAACATCGCCAACCTGTGTCGCTCACGGGTCATAATTCCGGCACCAGAGGCACGTTCAGACAATTGAGATGTTATCTTTGCGATAAGCTGGTCCAAGCCTTGCCCGGTTTTTCCCGAAACGGCAAAAAACTGATCATCCCGCAAATCGGCTTTGCCAAATACCACCAAGTCATTGTCACGGGGCTGCAACATCGGAACTTCATCATCATCCAGCAGAAAAATCCGCAGATCTGCCTGATCCGCACGCTGAATCGCACGCGCAACGCCTATAGCTTCGATGGTATCTTCTGCCTCGCGCAACCCAGCGGTATCGAGCAACGTCACAGCCAGACCATCCAGGTCCATCCTCACCTCTATCACGTCGCGCGTCGTACCTGCGACATCAGAGGTGATAGCCGCATCCCTACCCGCTAAGGCATTGAGAAGGGTAGACTTTCCAGAATTTGGTCGTCCGACGATGGCAACCTCAAAACCATCACGCACGCGCTCTGCCGCGCCGATCCGCCTGATTTCCTGATCAATATCCCGGCGCACATCCCCAATCAGATGCAAAACTTCAGGAGACACATCAACCGGCACATCTTCATCGACAAAATCAATTGTCGCTTCCAACAGGGCCGCGGCACGGACCAACTTGGCCCTCCAGCTATCAACCACGATGCCAACCGCACCGGAAAGAACTTTAAGTGCTTGTTTTCGTTGTGATTCTGTCTCTGCATCAATTAAATCTGCTAGGCCTTCAACCTGTGTCAGATCCAAACGGCCATGCTCCAGGGCACGTCGGGTAAACTCACCCGGTTCTGCAAGTCGAAGCCCCGGGATACCGGACAGTGCCCCTAAAACCGCCGCAACGGTCGCCACCGCACCATGCAGATGAAGTTCCGCAACCGCTTCACCGGTAAAACTCGCACCAGCCTCGAAACGGATTACCACCGCCTCATCAAGAACCTGCCCGTTCAAGCGCAGATGACGCAATCCCGCGACACGTGTATTGGGCAAACGCCCCGCCAACTGACCAGCAGCATCCCACGCCAGCGGACCGGAAATGCGAATAATGGCAACGCCGGCCTTGCCGCGCGCTGTCGCCAGGGCAAAAATCGTATCCATTTGCCCCTCCGGGCGTCAGCCATTCATCGAATCGAAGAACTCGCCGTTGGATTTGGTCTGCTTCAGCTTCGAGATTAGGAATTCAACCGCATCCGTGGTTCCCATCGGATTCAGAATGCGCCGCAACAGGTAGGTTTTTTGCAGGTCTTTGGAATCGACCAGCAGTTCTTCCTTCCGGGTACCTGATTTCAAGATATCCATCGCCGGGAATACACGCTTGTCGGCAACCTTGCGATCCAGCACGATTTCCGAATTCCCGGTGCCCTTGAATTCTTCAAAGATCACTTCATCCATCCGCGAACCGGTATCAATCAGCGCCGTGGCGATGATGGTCAACGAGCCACCCTCTTCAATGTTCCGGGCAGCCCCAAAGAACCGCTTGGGGCGTTGCAGGGCGTTCGCATCAACACCACCGGTCAGGACCTTGCCAGACGACGGCACGACCGTGTTGAACGCGCGCCCCAGACGGGTGATAGAGTCGAGCAAGATCACCACGTCCCGCTTATGCTCGACCAGACGTTTGGCCTTTTCGATCACCATCTCCGCCACGGCAACGTGACGCGAGGCGGGTTCATCAAAGGTCGAAGATACAACCTCACCACGGACCGAGCGTTGCATGTCCGTCACTTCTTCCGGCCGTTCGTCGATCAGCAGGACGATCAGATAGCATTCCGGGTGGTTACGCTCGATAGAATGCGCGATGTTTTGCAGCAGCACGGTTTTACCGGTCCGCGGCGGTGCCACTATCAATGACCGCTGCCCCTTGCCGATAGGCGCGACCAGATCAATGATCCGCGCAGAGCGGTCCTTGATCGTCGGATCTTCGATCTCCATCTTCAACCGCTCGTCGGGATACAGCGGCGTCAGGTTGTCGAAGGCCACCTTGTGACGGGCGCGTTCAGGTTCCTCGAAATTGATCCGCTCCAACCCGGTCAGCGCGAAATAGCGTTCATTTTCGCCAGGTGCCCGGATGATTCCCTCGACGGTATCGCCAGTGCGCAGCGAATATTGCCGGATCATCTCGGGGCTGACGTAGATATCATCCGGTCCGGGCAGGTAGTTTGCCTCGGGCGAACGCATGAAGCCGAATCCGTCCTGCAAAACCTCCAGCACACCATCGCCGCCGATCTCGACGCCTTCTTCGGCGTGTTCCTTCAGGATCGAGAACATCATCTCGCCCTTGCGCATGGTCGAGGCGTTTTCGATTTCCCAATCTTCGGCCATCGCCAGCAGATCCTTGGGGCTCTTGGCCTTGAGATCCGACAGATTTAGCCGCTCGGTTTCGGTGCTCATCGAATATCCATTTGCAAAGGCTGCCTGCCCGTTGTGGGCGGCGTTGCGTCATAATTTCATGCTGAACCCTGACGACCGGACGGTCGGGGCTGACTTCGCAAATAAGCCCGACAGGGATGCGAGTCAACCTTTTCAGAACTTCACGATCACTGCGATCACGATGATGACCATGAAAACCGTCGGCAATTCATTCATCATCCGCCATTGGCGGCCGCTGAGGCGGTTCCCGCCCGCGTCAAACCGTCTGCGCGCCCGCGCCAGCACCATATGAAATCCGGTCATGGCGATCACCGCAGCGGCCTTGGTCCAGGGCCAAGCCATCGACCAATCCACCACACCGGGCGTCAGCACCAGCATCACCCCGAACAACCAGCTGGCGATCATTGCTGGGTTCATAATTGCCCGCAGCAGCAATCTTTCCTGGTGACGAAACAGCAGGTCCATCTGCGAACCTGGCGAAACGCCGCGCTTTTCCAACCCTTCGACGTGATAAACATACAGGCGCGGCAGATAGAACAGCCCAGCCATCCACGCGATCACCGAGATCACGTGAAATGCCTTCACCCAAGGATATTGGATCAACAGGAAGTCTGACATCGGGCCTCTGAGTCTCTCTTCTACTTAAATAATTAAATTAGAAAGAAAAGATGATGATGATGTAAGGCCTGTGGATAGTGTGGATAAAGCGTTTTTCACCAAGATGCCCACAGGGTGAACAACGTGCCAAACATGCTGTTCATGTTCTGTGGATTATCAATTTTATTATATTAAAAACATTGTGTTATTGGAAATAAAATTGTGGATCATTCATTGGAAATTCTGCCTTTGTTCCTGTGCGCCGACTGAATCGTACACAAGCAGCTTTAGCAGCTGCCAACAGCTGGAAAATCGCCTTTGGTTCCGCTACAAAACCCCGATGAACGGGGGATAACCATGGACACCCCGCTTGATCCACATCGTCCGCCCCTGATTCCTCCCGAAAGTTTTCCACATGGCAGAACCTGACATCCTGTTGGCCTCCGGTTCGGAGATCCGGGCGCAGTTGCTGCGCAATGCAGGGCTTTCGGTGCAGGTTCAGCCCGCTCGAATTGACGAGGATACCATCCGGGGCGCCTTGCTGGCCGAGGGTGCGCATCCGCGTGATGTGGCCGACGCTCTGGCAGAAATGAAGGCCGCAAAGATCTCGGCACGCCATCCCGGTGCGATGATCTTGGGCGCTGATCAGGTGCTGACCTTGAAGGGCAGGATTTTTGCCAAACCTGAAACGCCGGATCAGGCGGTCGAACATTTGCGCGTTTTGTCGGGCCAGACGCACCATTTGCTGTCGGCGGTGGTGGTATGCCGGTATGGAACCCCGCTGTGGCGGCATGTGGGTGAGGTGCGCTTGACCATGCACCCGCTGTCCGACACCTTCATTCAGGATTATGTTAATAAAAATTGGGACAGTATTCGTTTTGCGGTGGGGTGCTACAAACTGGAGGAACAGGGCGTGCGGTTGTTCTCGCGTATCGAGGGCGACTATTTCACCGTTCTGGGTTTGCCGCTGTTGCCGCTGCTGAACTGGCTTCATATCCGTGGGGATCTGACAACATGACGGGCCATTCCGCCATTACTTTGGCCGGGGTTATTGGCAACCCTATTGGCCATTCGCTGTCGCCTGCCGTGCACGGCTTCTGGTTGCGCCTTTACGGGGTCCGGGGGCATTACGTCCCGATGCAGATTGCGCCCGAAGATGTCGCACAGGTGTTGCGTGCCCTGCCCAAGGCGGGCTTTTCAGGCTGCAATGTCACCATCCCCCACAAAGAGGCGGTGTTTGCCATTGCCGATGTCATTACCGACCGCGCAGCCAAGATCGGTGCGGCAAATACGCTGACATTTCAGCCAGATGGGTCAATTCACGCCGATAACACAGATGGTTACGGGTTTCTTGCCAATTTGCGGGATGGGGCGCCGAGCTGGCAAGCGCAGGCCGGGCCTGCGGCGGTTCTAGGGGCTGGTGGCGCGGCGCGGGCGATTGTGGTTTCGCTGCTGGATGCCGGTGTGCCGGAACTGCGCATTGCCAACCGTACCCGCGCAAGGGCGGACGCGTTGCGCGATGAATTCGGTGATCGGGTGTGCCCGTATGACTGGGACAATGTCGGGCCGATGCTGGCCGATGTGGCGACACTGGTGAATACATCGTCGCTGGGTATGGCCGGTGGCGGGGGAGATTACGTCGTCCCGATGCAGGCGCTGCCGGTGACGGCGGTGGTGACGGATTGCGTCTATACACCGCTGATCACGCCATTTCTGGCCGCGGCGGCGGCGCGGGGATGCACGGTGGTCGATGGGCTGGGAATGCTGTTGCATCAGGCGGTGCCGGGATTTGAACGGTGGTTCGGCCATACCCCGCAGGTGACCCCCGCCCTGCGCCAGACGGTGCTGGGCCAATGACGCGGCCATTTCTGCTGGGTCTGACCGGATCCATCGGGATGGGTAAATCGACCACGGCGGCGATGTTCGCTGATCAGGGCATTCCGGTCTGGGATGCCGATGCAACGGTGCATGCGCTTTATGCGCGGGGTGGTGCGGCGGTGGCGCGAATCGCGGCCGCCTTTCCTGGTGTGGTGGTGGATGGCGCGGTGGATCGCACCCGGCTGCGCGGCGCGCTATCAGGGCAAAAACAGTCTCTAACCTTGCTGGAATCCATTGTTCATCCGCTGACGACGGCATCGCGCATGGCCTTCATCCGTGCGCATCAGGATGCCGATCTGATCTTGCTGGATATCCCGCTGATGTATGAAACCGGCACCGACGCGCATTGCGATGCGGTTTTGGTGGTATCCGCACCGGCTGATGTGCAGCGCGCCCGGGTGCTGGGTCGCGGGACGATGACGGGGGAACAGCTGGATCTGATCTTGTCACGACAGATGCCCGATGCGCAAAAACGTGCGCAGGCCGACTATATCATCGAAACGCACAGCCTTGAGCAGACCCGCGCCGCCGTGCAACAACTGATCCAAACCATCAGGGGCCGCCATGCGTGAGATCGTTCTGGATACCGAAACCACCGGATTTGAACCCGGTGAGGGCGATCGAATCGTGGAAATCGGCGCGGTGGAACTGTTCAACCATGTGCCAACCGGCCGCACCTATCACCAGTATATCAACCCCGAGCGCAACATGCCCACGGCGGCGTTCAACGTGCATGGTCTGAGCGAGGAGTTTCTGCGCGACAAGCCGGTGTTTGCCGCCATCGCCCAGGACTTTCTGGATTTTGTCGGCTTGGATGCGAAACTGGTGATCCACAACGCCAGCTTTGACATGAAATTTCTGAATGCCGAACTGGGCTGGGTGAAAAAGCCGCTGATCGCCAATGATCGCGCGGTGGATACGCTGATGATGGCGCGGCGCAAATTTCCGGGCTCGCCTGCTTCGCTGGATGCGCTGTGCCGCCGCTTCGGCATTGATAACTCTTCGCGCACGCTGCACGGCGCATTGCTGGATTCCGAGATTCTGGCGGATGTGTATCTGGAACTGATCGGCGGTCGGCAACCCGGATTTGGCCTGACCATCGAACCCGCGCGCGGGGCCACCACAGAAACGACGCAGGAATGGCGCCCGCGCCCGCGTCCCGCCCCCCTGCCCGCGCGGATCACCGACGCCGAGGAGCAGGCGCATCAGGCCTTTGTCGCCAAACTGGGCGCTAACGCCATCTGGCTGCGGTCGTGATCACCACTTCAGGTGATCTTTGAACTCGGTAAAGACCTGTGCGTAGACATCGCGCTTGAACGGGACGATGGCGGTCAGGATTTCTTCGGGTGATTTCCATGCCCAGACCGAAAATTCCGGGTGCGCGGTCTGGATGTTCACATCACTGTCCTGCCCCAGAAAGCGGAACAGAAACCATTTCTGTTTCTGCCCTTTGTATTTTCCCTTCCAGACCTTGCCCAGCAACTCTTCCGGCAGGTCATAGGTCAGCCAGTCGGCGGCTTTGGCCACCTTTTCGACCTTGTCCGCGGTAACGCCGGTTTCTTCCCACAATTCGCGCAAGGCGGCCTGTTTCGGCCGTTCGCCCGCGTCGATGCCGCCTTGCGGCATCTGCCAGGCGGGAACGGGGTTGTCGATCCGCTGCCCGGCAAAGATCAGGCCCTGATCATTCATCAAAACCACGCCCGCGCAGGGGCGATAGGGCAATGCGTGCAGATCTTCGGTCATCATTACCATCCGTAACGGGTTGTAAAATCCGGTAAAAAGCGGGGGCCCGCAGGCCCCCGTATCATCTCAGTTTGCAGTTTTCTTGACCGGCTGCGGCGCCGGATCCGGGGCCTTGGCGCTATCCGTGCCCAACACCATCAAGCCTTTGATGATGTCGATCGCATAGGCCAGCTGATAGTCGTCCTCGCGCAGCTTGGCTGCGGCCTCGGCCTTTTCCTGATCTTCCTTGTATTGCTTCTTCTCGTCTTCGGACATCGAGTCATTTGACAGGATACCGCGCAGATCGGCCTCGGACCGGGTCTTGGCTGCGGTCTTGTCCTGATCCTCATCCTCACCCGCCGGGGCAGGATCGGGTTGCTGCACGACGATATCAGGTGCGATGCCAAGCGCCTGGATCGAGCGTCCCGACGGCGTGTAATACCGCGCCGTGGTCAGGCGCATCGCACCCTCACCCTTGATCGGGATGACGGTCTGGACCGAGCCCTTGCCAAAGCTCTTGGTGCCGACGACGACCGCGCGGTGATGGTCTTGCAGCGCGCCGGTGACGATTTCCGATGCCGACGCCGAGCCGCCGTTGATCAGCACGACGATGGGCTTACCCTGCGCCAGGTCGCCGACCGTGGCATTCCAGCGTTCACTGTCCTCGGGGTTGCGGCCACGGGTCGAAACGATCTCGCCCTTGTCCAGGAAGGCATCCGACACCTCGATGGCCTGATTCAACAAGCCGCCGGGGTTGTTGCGCAGATCCAGAATGATGCCGTTGACCTTGTCCATGCCACCGGCGTCCTTGACCGCCTTGTCCAGGCTCTCCTTCAGGTTCGGATAGGTCTGGTCGTTGAAGGTGGTGATGCGCAGCACGACGGTGCTACCTTCCAGACGGCCGCGCACGGCGGTCATCTTGATGGTGTCGCGGGTCATGGTCACGTCAAAGGGTTCCTGCTGGCCTTGGCGCACCAGGGTCACGGTGATTTCGCTACCGACCGGGCCGCGCATCTTTTCCACCGACTGGTCCAGCGACAGGCCCATCAGGCTCTCGCCATTGACCTGGGTGATATAGTCACCCGGCTGGATTCCGGCCTCGGCGGCGGGGGTGCCATCCATCGGCGACACCACCTTGACCGCGCCATCTTCCTGCGTGACCTCGATGCCCAGACCGCCGAACGAACCGCGCGTCTGCACCTTCATGTCATCATAGGCGTCCGGCGGCATATAGCTGCTGTGCGGGTCGAGCGAGGTGAGCATGCCGTTGATCGCGGCCTCGATCAGCTTTTTGTCATCGACCTTTTCGACATATCCGGCGCGGATGCGTTCAAACACATCGCCGAACAGATCCAGTTGTTCATAAACCGAGGCCGGCTTTTCCGCACCCTGCGCCAGAAGTGGTGCCACCTGCGTGGAAATCACCACGCCGGCAACGGTGCCGCAGATTGCGGCCATGACGAATTTTTTCATTCCCAACCTTCATTCTTTCGTCTGAATGAACCACGCGGCGGGGTCCACGGGCGCCTTGCCCTTCCTCAGTTCCATATAAAGCGTTTCCGTCCGGTCGGCGCTACCGCCTTTCAGCGCCGCGCGGACGAATTCCGTGCCGAATTCCTGTGCTGCGGGTTCTGCGCCACTCATCAGGCCCACGGGCGCCCCTGCCGCCAGCACATCACCAACTTCACCATAGACGGTGCCGAGCCCGGCCAGAACCAGAAGATAGCCTCTGGCGGGCTCCAGAATCATCACATTTCCGTAGTCCAGCAAGGGTCCGCGATAGCGGATGGTGGCCGCCCAGGGGGCGGTGACCAATGCGGATGGTGCTGCCGCCACCACCAGACCGGGACGACGGATGCCCGCGGCATCGGCCTCGTTGAACTTGCGCAACACCTTGCCCAGCACGGGCATCGGCAGGCTGCCCTTGGCGCCATCGAAATCGGCAAGTGGCGGGCCGATATCGCTGTCGATCCCCGCCATGCCAGTGGCAAAATCATCCAGCGTCTTGGCGCTATCGGCCAGACTGCGCAGTTCTTCGGGTTCTTCGATGTAACGTTTGGGCAGGGTGGTGCGTTCTGATATCGCCTGGCTCAGCGCGGTGCGCGCGCCCTGAACCGAGGCCAGTCCCTGCTCCAGCACCGCTTGCGCATTGCCCTGCACAGCCCGCAGCGCGGCGATTTCCTGCAACGCCGCGCGCATTTTCTCGGCCTCGTCCTGCAAGGCGGGCGCGACCGCCCCCATCACCATTCCCGACCGGGCCGATCCAAGCGCTCCCGCCGGATGCAACAGCAGCATTGGCCCCTCGGATTGCTGCATCGTACTCATCATACCCAACAGACGGCCCAATTCGGCACGTTTGCGGGTAAATCCGGTCTCGATTTCCTGCTCGCGGATTGCGGCCCGCCGCAACCCGCCACGCAGGGCCGAAAGCCCCTCTTCATAGGCGGTGATCGTGGTGGTCAGGGCGGCGACGCGGTCGGCCTTGGTCCTGGCTTCATCCAGGGCCGAGATCGCGGCGCGCAGATCCGCCGCCGCCTTCAATGCGGCATCGGTCGACGGATCGGCCAGGGCGGTTCCGGCGCTGAGCAGCAGGGCCAGCAGGGCGAGGCGCATCCGAAGGGGCATCAGCGCTGGATCAGCGTTTTGCCGGTCATTTCGGGTGGCACCGGCAATTGCATCAGATCCAGCAGCGTTGGCGCCAGATCGGCCAGACGTCCGGGGCGCAGGCTGACCCACGCAGGTCCACCGACCAGCGCCACCGGAACCAGATTGGTGGTATGCGCGGTATGCGGCTTGCCGGTTTCGGGGTTGATCATGGTTTCGCAATTGCCGTGATCGGCGGTAATGATCATCGCCCCACCCGCCTGTTTTAGCGCGGCCAGAACCCGACCGATATCGCGGTCGATCTCTTCGCAGGCGGCTATGGCGGCGGGCAGGCTGCCGGTGTGGCCCACCATATCCGGGTTGGCGTAGTTGACGACAATCAGGTCATAACCGGCCTCGATCGCAGCGACGAAATGATCGGTCACCTCGGGCGCGCTCATTTCCGGTTGCAGGTCATAGGTGGCGACCTTGGGCGATTTCGGCATGAAACGGTCTTCGCCCGTCCAGGGGGCCTCGCGCCCGCCATTCAGGAAAAACGTCACATGCGGATATTTTTCGGTTTCGGCACAGTGGAACTGCGTCAACCCCTGTTTCGAGACCCACTCGCCCAACGTATTGACCAGATCGCGTTTGGGATAGGCGGTGGCCATGTATTCGCTGTGGCTGACCGAATATTCCACCATGCCCAGCAGGGCCGACCATTTAGGCCGTGCCGACACATCCAGATCGGCAAAGCCCGGCTCGGCCAGCGCACGCAGAATTTCGCGCGCCCGGTCGGCGCGGAAATTCAGGCAAAACATGCCGTCTCCATCCGCGGTTCCGGTGTAATCACCGATCACCGTGGGGGCGATGAATTCGTCCATTTCCTTTTTGGCGTAGGATTGGGCAATGGCTTGTGCCGGGGTTGCGGCGTGTTCGCCCTGCCCCTTGACCATCGCATCATAGGCGCGGCCCACCCGTTCCCAGCGGTTGTCGCGGTCCATCGCCCAATAGCGGCCGATTACCGTGCCGATGGTGATCCCCTGTGGCAGGCGGGCAACAAAATCATCCATGAAATCCGCAGCGGAATCGGGCGCCACATCGCGGCCATCGGTAATCGCATGAACGACAACCGGAACCCCCGCCGCAGTAATCATCCGGCACGCCGCCAGCACATGTTCGATATGCCCATGTACGCCGCCATCCGAGATCACACCCATTAGATGCGCCCGCCCACCTGCCGCCTTGACCCTGTCGATAAAGGCTAAAATGGCCTCATTCTTGAAGAAATCCCCGTTCTCGATGGCCAGGTCGATCTGCCCCAGATCCATCGCCACCACCCGGCCCGCACCGATATTGGTATGGCCCACCTCCGAGTTCCCCATCTGTCCGGTCGGCAATCCGACATCCGGGCCAAAGGTGATCAGCGTGGATTTCGGACATTCCCCCCAGACCTGGTCCAGGTTTGGCGTATTTGCCAGCGCCGGGGCATTGCCGGTGGTTTCGGTGCGTTCCCCCCAGCCATCAAGAATGCACAGGACAACAGGTTTCGGGCGGGTCATCAGGGCCTCCATAAAAAGCTGCCCCTGTCTTACGCCGCCAAGCGGCATGCGGCAACATGGCTATGGTTGTTGGCCGCCGGATCCGTTGGGTCTGAGCAGGCAAAATTCCGCGTTCAAGGGCGCCCGGGGTCTCAGCCGTATGGCCCGGGCAAAGCAAAAGGCCGCCCCGAAGGACGGCCGTTTTGATCTGATATCCAGTAAGTTACTGGTGCCGCTGAAGGGACTCGAACCCCCGACCCCATCATTACGAATGACGTGCTCTACCAGCTGAGCTACAGCGGCAACTCCATCATCACGTTTGTCGGCATTCATGCGAATACGTTCCAAGCGTGACCGGATGGGTCGTTGGCGCGCAGTTAGCATGCCAAATCACCGATGTGTAGCCCTAATTTTTGCTCCTGCCACGAACCGGGGAAATATCCGCCGTCAGATCCAGCACATCGCCCGCCTCATCCACTGCAGAGCTGGTCCGGGGTTCCGGCTGGCCCACGATAACCGGCAGCATCTCTGCGCCATTTGGCAAGGGTAGCGGTGATGTCGTGGGTTCGCGCCAGCTCAGGGTGTCGAAACCCCCGCAATTGTCGCATACCGGGGTCCAGTCTGCCTGGATGTTCTGGCATTTATCGCAGCACCATTGATGTCCGCGTGGTGCGGTCAGGGCCCGCGTCAACCAACCGCGTACCACGGCGTCATCTGCACCCTCGCCGCGTTCGATGGCCGCCATGATCGTCAGCACGCGTGCGGTGGGATGGGTGCTGATGAGATCGCCTAGCGCACGCCTGGCGGCTGGAAAATCTTCGGCGGCGATGTTCAGTTCCGCATGCAGCAGCCGGGTTTCTTCGTGTTCGGGGCGCAGGGCGAGCAGCTTGGCAAACCGCTTCAACCGCTCTGTCGGGGTTTCATCGGGGGCGATTGCGGCAAAGGTGGCGGCCAGATCGGGGTGGGGCTGGGCCTCCCATGCCTTGAAGATCACCCGCGTCGCGGGTTTTGGTTTACCCTCGGCGATATAGGTTTGTGCCGCCAGAACCGCAGCGGAGATCAGATCGGGTGAGGCCTTGTTTGCAGCAATCGCCGCCTCGCGGGCCTCGATCGTGGCGCCCTCTTCAAACACGCCCTTGGCCTCTTGCAGCGCCAGAACGGCATCGCGGCGCTTGTGGACATCCTTGGGCAACAACCCCTGCCAGCGTTTGGTGTTCAGCACCTCGCGGGCACCTTTCCAGTCCCCCTTCTCGGCCTGGAGTTTCAGCAAGACATCCTGCACCTCGACATGCGACGGCTTCAGCGCATAGGCCTTTTGGGCCAGTTTCAGCGCGGTGGCGGTATCGCCCTCGTCCAGCTTTTGCCGCATCAGGCCGCGCACGCCGACGAAGCGGGTGCGATCATCGGTCAGCAGGCGGCGATAGACCTCGGACGCCTTGGCGCGATCCCCAGCCACTTCGGCGGCCTGCGCGCTCAGCAGGTTGGTCAAATCGGGGCGGTTCAGATAGCGCTCGGCGCGTGCCGCCTTGGCCAGCGCCAGTTTCCCCTCGCCCGAGGCTACGGCCAGCATCCCCTCGGCCAGCGCCTCGAACCCTTTGCGTTCGCGGTTGCGGTCGAAATATCGTCCAAGGGCGGTATTGTCGCCACTGACGAACCGCACAAAGGCGATAATCAGCCCAGAAATGCGGATTATGCCCCAGATAACCAGGAAAACAACGATGGACGCGATCACCGCCTGCAAGGGGCCAAAGGTGTATTCGGTACCACCAAAGACGACGCGGATGCCCTGATCGCTATCGGCCAGATGTGCGCCCGCCAGGGCCAGCACGGCGACGAGGGCCAGAAACACCGCGATCTTCATGAAAGACCAGATCATGTCATGCCCCTCATTTCACCGATTGCGCCAGTTCGACCATCGCATCGCCCGCTGCGATCCGGGTCTGGGCCTGCGTGATCCAGCCCGACAGCATCGCCTGCGCGGCCTGCGGCAGGGCCTCGGTTTCGGCTATCGCCTTGCGAATATCACCGGCATCGACCCAAGCCTGTATGCGCGACAGAACCGCATCGGCGCCGTCGCCTTCGCGCGGCACAACCGAACGCGCGCCGGTCTGCGCCATCACAAAGGCCCCTGCCCGTTGCCAGAAAGATTCCCCGGCGGTTGATTTGCGTGCCGCCGTCAGGGCCGCGCGGGCGGCCTCGGGGAAGCTGCTTTGCAACAGGGGCAGCGATGGAATGGGGGCCTTGAGCGCAGCAGGCACCGTCAACCCTGCCGCCTCGGCATCGGCCAGTGCGGGGGCCAGCGGCACGCCACTTTGCAACGCGGCGGCGACGCGGGCAATGGCGGCCTGGGCGATGCTGCGCTGTACGGCGGATTCGGCATCGGCACGCAGTTTCTGGGCCTCGGCCTGCACCGCGTCGATTTGGGCGCGGGCGGTATTGGCGGCCTCGGTGATCTGTTGCTGGGTCGTGGTATCGGCCTGCCCGGCCGACGCGATCTGCTGACGCAGCCCGTCGATCTGGCTTTGCAGCGCGGCGGAATCGCCCATCGGGGTGCCATCGGATGCGGTTACGGGGCGGGTTTCCAGCGCGTTCAGCCGGTCGGTCAGGGTGCGGATGCCGGAATTTGCCTCATCCAGCGCCCCCTGAACCCCGGACAGGTCAGCGGTGGGGGGTGTGGATCGCAGCGTGGCGATCTCGGCCTTCAGCGAATCGATTTGTGCCTTTTGTTCGGCCAACGCGGTGTCGAACGTCGTCGTATCGGGTAGCGCGCGTGGCAGGAAACCGGCCAGTTGCGGCGGCAGATGTGGTAGCGCATAGATCGTGCCGCCCGCCCCGATCAATGCCGCGATCACACCGCCTAGAACCAATGGGGCAAAGCCCGACCGCTTGCCGGGACCCGCTTCGGTGAGATGATCGCGGGTTGTGGGCGGAGTATCTACCGGAATATCTGCCGGTGGTTCGTTGGGCGGTGCCGTCTCGGGCATGACTGTCGTGCTCGGATCTGCGGCATCGGCATCGTTCGTCCCGGAAGTTTCGGTTTTAGGTTTTACCACGGCTTCGCCTCCATTCCGCGTCACGGTGCATTCCGCGCAGTCTAGAGGCGGGTTCCTCTGCACTCAACCCGCGTGATCATCTGGCACAAGTTGCCGCAGGGCGTTCAGCATGGCGTCGGCATCGGGCTGGGTGGCAATGACCATGCGCGTGGCGGGCAAGTGCTGTGCAGCGGCGGTCGAAATGGCCGCAACCAACAACGGTGCGGTGCAGGGAACCGGCAGCGCAGCCATCAGCCGCGCCGCGCCACGGGCGGAAAAAACCGGCGCCAAAACCGGTGCGGGGTTGGATAGCAGGGTCAGGGCCTGATCGCTCATCGGCAGGTCGTGCTGATGATACAGCACGAGGTCATCGGCCCGCAGACCCGCGACGCGCAATAACTGCACGATATCAATGGCACGTTCATTGCCGCGTGCATGCAGCAGCGCGATGTCCGGGGGTTGGGCGATGATCTGCGCGGCCAGGCCCTGGGCATCGCCCGGCCCTTCCACCACCTGAAACCCTGCCCGCCGCGCGACCTGGGCGGTGCGGGGACCCACGCACCATGCCGTGCGCCCGGTGCCCGGCCCCGCCAACATCACCGCATTTTCCGAGGTGAAGATCAGCCCGCAGTCCATCGGCACCTTTGCGCCGGTCGGCACGATCCCGGTCAATGGTGACAGCACCACCGGCAGATCAGGGCCGAACCTGTCGCGCCATTGTCCGGCAAAGCGGCGCGCGGCAGGCATTGGGCGTGTCAGCAGTAGAACGGGCCAGGCCATGACTGTCCCCGATTGCCGGCTGCGGGATTGCAGGGTGACTGCCCCGGTGTTACCTGCGAAGGATAAGCCATGCAACAAATGCCCATGACCCGCGCAATCACCTTCCTTGGCATCGAGTCCAGCTGCGACGATACCGCCGCCGCCATTGTCCGTATCAATGCGGATGGGCCCCAAGTTCTGTCATCCGTTGTGGCGGGTCAATATGCCCTGCATGAGGCCTATGGTGGCGTCGTGCCGGAAATCGCCGCGCGCGCCCATGCCGAGAAGCTGGATATCTGCGTGGAAGAGGCACTGGCGCAGGCCGGGATGGCCCTAGCGGATCTGGACGGGGTTGCGGTGACGGCGGGGCCGGGGCTGATCGGCGGGGTGATGTCCGGTGTGATGTGCGCCAAGGGTATCGCCGCCGGGGCCGGTCTGCCGCTTGTCGGGGTCAACCATCTGGCCGGTCACGCGCTGACACCGCAACTGACCGACGGGCTGGCATTTCCCTATCTGCTGCTGCTGGTGTCGGGCGGGCATTGCCAGTTCCTGATCGTGCGCGGCGCCGAGGATTTCACCCGCATCGGCGGCACCATCGACGATGCCCCGGGCGAGGCCTTTGACAAGACCGCCAAACTGCTGGGTCTGCCACAGCCTGGTGGACCTGCGGTCGAGGCCGAAGCCGCCAAGGGCAACCCCAAGGCGATTGCGTTTCCCCGCCCGCTGCTGGATCGTCCGGGGTGTGATATGTCGTTTTCCGGGCTGAAGACCGCGTTGCTGCGGGCGCGAGATGCGGCGATGGCGGCGCGCGGCGGGCTGACGCGGGGTGATCGTGCCGATCTGTGCGCCGGGTTTCAGGCCGCCGTCTGTGATGTTCTGGCCGAGAAAACCCGCAGGGCGCTGCGGGACTATCTTTTGCTGGCCCCAGCCGAACCGGCGATTGCGGTGGCGGGCGGGGTGGCGGCGAACCAGGCGATCCGGGCGCGACTGGAACAGGTGGCGGCGGATGCGGGCGCGCGCTTTGCCGCGCCGCCTTTGCGGTTGTGTACCGACAATGCGGCGATGATCGCCTATGCCGGGATGCGACGGTTTCAGTTGGGCCACCGCGACGGGATGGATCTGGCGGCACGGCCGCGCTGGCCATTGGATCAGACGGCGCCAGCCATGCTGGGGTCGGGCAAGAAGGGGGCGAAGGCATGACGACCGTTCTGGGGGCAGGCGCCTTTGGCACCGCGCTGGCGATCACCCTGGCGCAGAACGGGCCGGTCTGGCTGTGGGCGCGCGATGCCGATCAGGTTGCCGAAATGTCCCGCACCCGGCGCAACGAGCGGCGCCTGCCCGGGGCTGACCTGCCCGAAAACGTCACGATTACGGCGGATCTGTCGGCGGCACTGACCGATATCGTTTTGCTGGCAATGCCGATGCAGCAGATGGGGCGGTTCTTGCAGACCCACCGCGACCTGCTGGATGGCCGCACGCTGGTGGCCTGTTCCAAGGGGATCGACCTGACGACGGGTCACGGGCCGACGGCGCTGATCCATGCCATTTGTCCGGCGGCGCGGGCCGC
The DNA here is from genome assembly GCA_036398515.1 of Paenirhodobacter sp. Lineage (GTDB taxonomy): Bacteria > Pseudomonadota > Alphaproteobacteria > Rhodobacterales > Rhodobacteraceae > Rhodobacter. The sequence continues at coordinate 5,749 of DASWPI010000116.1, read as the reverse complement.
CATTCTGACGGGACCCAGCTTTGCCGCGGATATCGCGCGCGGCTTGCCGACGGCGCTGACACTGGCCTGTGCGCATCAGGATGCGGCGTTTCAGGCCCGGCTGTCGACGCCGACGCTGCGGATTTATCGCACGACGGATACCACCGGGGCGGAATTGGGCGGGGCGTTGAAGAACGTCATCGCCATCGCGGCGGGTGTGGTGATGGGGGCGGAGCTGGGCGATTCCGCGCGGGCCGCGCTGATGACGCGCGGCTTTGCAGAAATGACGCGGCTGGCGATCCGGTTGGGTGCGCGTCATGAAACACTGGCCGGGCTGTCGGGGTTTGGCGATCTGGTGTTGACCTGCACCTCGCCTTTGTCGCGCAATTTCCGCTTTGGCCAGGCGCTTGGACGGGGGCAGGGGTTCGATCCTGCCACCACCGTTGAGGGGGTCGCCACCGCGAAAGCCGTGGTGACGCTGGCGGAAAATCTTGGTATCGACATGCCGGTGGCTGCCATGGTGGCGGCGCTGTCCGATCACGGCATTACCGTGGCCGAGGCAACCCACGCGTTGCTGTCGCGCCCGCTCAAGGAGGAATGAGATGTATTTCGCGCTGAACTGCCGGGACAAGAAAGACGCGTTGCAGACGCGGTTGGACAACCGCGACAAACATCTGGCCTATGCGCGTGAAAGCGGTGTGGTTTTTGTCGGCGGACCGTTGATCGAAAACGGCAATATGGTCGGTTCGCTGGTGATCATCGAGGTGGCGGATCTGGCCGCCGCGCAGGATTTCGCCGCGAATGATCCCTATGCGCAGGCGGGCCTGTTCGACAGCGTGACCATCAGCGAATGGAAAAAGGTCATCAGCTGATGGCGAAATGGCTGTTCAAATCCGAACCGGATGTCTGGTCCTGGGATGATCAGGTCCGCAAGGGCGACGTGGGCGAGGAATGGAATGGCGTGCGCAACTATCTTGCGCGCAACAACATGCGGGCGATGCAACTGGGTGACCAGGGGTTTTTCTACCATTCCAATCAGGGCAAGGAGGTCGTCGGCATCGTCGAGGTCTGCGCCCTGGCGCATCACGATTCCACCACCGATGACCCGCGTTGGGATTGCGTCGATATCCGCGCGCTCCGCCCGTTGTCGCGGCCGGTGACATTGGCGGATGTGAAGGTGGAACCGCGCCTGTCGCAGATGTCGCTGGTCACCTCGATGCGGTTGTCGGTGCAGCCGGTGACCGAAGAGGAATGGCGGATCGTTTGCGAGATGGGTGGAATTGCGCCGTAAGGCCGAAAAAATGAGGGCCCCGGCACCCCTGCCAGGACCCTCAAACCCCCATTGGCGCATAACACGCACCCACCGGAAAAGCTGAACTACAAGGGTTCTGGCCGTACTGGCCATGAACGGACCCTATGACGGCGCGGTGATCTGCGGCAAGTTTCTAATGTTGAAAATGCAATCTATCGGTGTGGGCGGCAAGGCTTTGGCGGGTTGCGGAAAGGCCAACGGGATATGACGCAGGTAGTGCTTGTGGCGCATGGCTCGCCCTCGGATCCGGGGCCGCCTGACGCGGCTTTGGGCGATCTGGCAGGGCGGGTGCAGGCGCTGCTGCCGGGTGTCGAGGTTCGGTCGGGTACGCTGGCGATGCCCGGCTCTTTCGAGGCGGCGCTGGCCGGATGCGACGCGCCGGTCGTCTATCCGTTCTTCATGGCCGAGGGGTGGTTCACCCAACGCGAGGTGCCACGCCGGATCGCGGCGGTGGGTCAGCGCGCCACGATCTTGCCGCCCTTCGGGTTGGAACCCGCGTTGCCTGATTTGATTCGTGACGTTACGCTGTCGGTTGCCGCCGACGCGCAGCTGATGCCAGCGGTCACCGATCTGATCCTGGTGGCGCATGGCTCGCGCAGTCCGGGACGCGCCAAGGAGGCGCCTTTGGCGATGGTGGAGACCCTGCGCCGGATCACGCCCTTTGCCGCCATCCGTCCGGCGTTCATCGAAGAGCCGCCCTGGTTGGCGCAGGTCGCCACCCAATCGCCGCGCGGGCTATGCCTGCCGTTTTTCGCCCTGCGTGCCGGGCATGTGACCGATGATATTCCCGAGGCGCTGCATCGCGCTGGGTTTTCCGGGGTTCTTTTGCCGCCGATTGGCGAACATCCGCAGGTTGCCTCTATCATCGCGCACACTTTGTCGGGTGGGTAAGCATCGGTTCTGGATCGCGTTTTGTTTCAGCAATGCCGGACTTGGTCCGGTTCTGTGATCAAAATACATCGCTCATTCAGGGGACCCGGCGAAAAACCCCGCTTGCATCGGATTTTTGGGGAACCTCAATGGAAGTCACAGTGATATCTGGTAGATAACGCGCCTGAAATGGCTAGCAAATTGGTTGATCCCGTGAATAGCACGCAGTGGTTGGTGGTTGATCTCGACGGAACCTTGATCCGCACAGACATGTTGTTCGAGACGTTCTGGTTGCAAGCGTCCCGCGATTGGACAACGCCCATGAGGGTGTTGCCCGACCTGCTGCGCGGGCGGGCAGCGTTGAAAGAGCGGCTGGCCAGCCGGATCGACGTGGATGCCGCGACGCTGCCCTATAATCCCGAGGTGATCACGCTGCTGGAAAACTGGCGGGCGGCAGGCGGGCGGACGGCGCTGGTGACGGCATCGAACCAGCATCTTGCCGATGGCATCGCCGCGCATCTGGGCCTGTTCGACGAGGTTCATGGATCTTCCGCGCATGACAATCTGAAGGGCGCGCGCAAGGCCGCCTTCCTGGATGAGCATTTCGGCAAGGGTGCCTATACCTATGCTGGAGACAGTCGTGCGGATCTGGAGGTCTGGCCCTCGGCCGGCGCGATCTATACCGTCGAGGCACGCCCGGCCGTCCGTCAGGCAGCGCAGGATATCGCCGCCCGCAATCAGGTCGAGATCCGTCACATCGGATCACCACGCGGTTCGGCCAAGGCATGGCTGAAACTGCTGCGCCCGCATCAATGGTTGAAGAATATCCTGGTGTTCGTCACGCTGCTGGTCGGCCATATGTTCGACTGGTATTCCCTGCTGATGGCGCTGCTGGCGTTCATCAGCTTCAGTCTTGTGGCCTCCAGCGCCTATATCAACAACGATCTGCTGGATCTGGCCGCCGACCGGGTTCATCCGCGCAAACGCAAGCGGCCGCTGGCCTCTGGCGCCGTGCCGATTGAGCGCGGCACCGTTGTCTGGCCGTTACTGTTGTTGGCGGGCGCCGGTGTGGCGTTGCTGGTGGGGCTCAAGTTCTTTGCCGTCATGGCGGTGTATTATGTCGTCACCACCGCCTATTCGTTGAAGCTGAAACGCTACATGGTGATCGACATCTTCGTGTTGGCGCTGCTGTATACGCTGCGGATCTTTGCCGGTGCGGTGGCGATCGGCGTGTCGCCTTCGATCTGGCTGACGGCGTTTTCCATCTTCTTCTTCTTCTCGCTGGCGGCGGTCAAACGGCAGGCGGAACTGGTCGATGCGTCGAAAACCAATCGTGGCGAGGTCGCGGGGCGCGGGTATCTGCTGGAAGACATGCCGATCATCTCGATGATGGGTCTGGCGTCGGGCTATGTCTCGGTGCTGGTGATGGTGCTTTATACCAACTCGCCCGAGGTGCGGGAACTCTATGCCTCGCCGCGCATCCTGTGGGGGATTTCCGGCGTCCTGCTGTGTTGGATCACCTATATGGTGATGCGTACCAATCGCGGCGAAATGCATGATGATCCGGTGATTTTTGCCACCCGTGACACGGTCAGCCGGATTGGCGGGCTGTTTGTCGTAGGGCTGTGTGTGATGGCGGGTGTGAACTGGTGATGCGCGGGCTGCCCTTGATCCTGACCTATGCTGCCTTTGCCGTTTTGGCGATCATCGTCAATCTGGGGGTGCAGCGGCTGGTGTTGGCGACATCGCGCACCTGGGGGTTTGGTGAGGGCGGCGTGCCATTCATCGCTGCGATGTTCTTTGGCACGCTGGCGGGGCTGGTGCTGAAATACCTGCTGGATAAGCGCTGGATCTTTGCTGACAACAGCACCGGCGTGAAAGAGCACGGCAAGAAATTCACCCTGTATACGCTGATGGGCGTGGTCACCACGGCGATATTCTGGGGGACCGAGTCCGTATTTTGGTACCTGTGGCACACGGACGCAATGCGCGAAGCCGGTGCTGTATTGGGACTTTGTATAGGATATGTGGTCAAGTATTGGCTTGATCGTGCAATTGTTTTTACTTCATCCGGTGGTGTGGTTGAAACCGGGCCAAATTCGGAAAGAAAATTATGATGAAACCCCCTGTTCTGATTCTTGGTGCGCGTTCTGACATGGCCTTGGCCGTGGCACATGCCTTTGCGGCCAAGGGGCACGCGGTACAACTGGCGGCACGTGATATCGCACGGCTCGAGGCGGTGCGGCAGGATCTGGCGCTGCGCCATCGGGTTGCGGTGACGCTGCATGAATTCGATGTGCTGGATACGGCGGGCCATGTGGCGTTTCTGGATGCGCTGCCGGAATTGCCGGGCGTGGTGTTGTGCGCGGTGGGTGCCATGGGCGACCAGACCGCCAGCGAGCAGGACCCCGATCTGGCGCTGACCGTGATGCGCACGAACTATGAGGGGCCGGCCCATGTTCTGGGGCTGCTGGCCAATCGGTTTCTGGCGCGCGGTACCGGGGTGATCGTGGGGATCAGCTCGGTTGCGGGTCTGCGCGGGCGGGCGACGAATTATGTCTATGGCTCGGCCAAGGCCGGGTTCAGCGCCTGGCTGTCGGGGTTGCGCAACCGTCTGGCGCGGCATGGTATCCATGTGATGACCGTGCTGCCGGGTTTCGTGGCGACGCGCATGACCGAGGGAATGGATCTGCCGCCGCGCCTGACCGCCCAACCCGACGAAGTGGCCGAGGCCATCGTGAAGGGGGTGGAGCGTGGACGCAACGTGATCTATGTGCGGCCTATATGGCGCCTGATCATGACGATCATCTGCGCTATTCCCGAGGCTGTGTTCAAGCGCATGAAGCTGTAATCGGTATTTGGCGGATTCAAGATGAAACTTTCGGGTTGGGGCGCCTATCCCAGGGTTGAAACCAGGCTGTCGGCACCGCGTGATCAGGCCGAAATGGCGGCGCTGATGGCGCAGGGCGATGCGGTGGCACGGGGCAATGGCCGCGCCTATGGGGATGCGGCCATCGGGCGGGTGCAGACGCTGTCCACGCGCAATTTTGCCCATATGCTGAGCTTCGACGCCGATCGCGGCCATCTGATCGCCGAGAGCGGCGTTTTGCTGTCGGACGTGATTTCGGCATTCCTGTCGCAGGGCTGGTTTCCGCTGGTCACACCGGGGACGAAATACGTCACGCTGGGCGGCATGGTCGCGTCGGATGTGCATGGTAAGAACCACCACAAGGACGGATCGTTTCAGCAAAGTGTGGAATGGTTCGACCTGATGACGCCGGATGGAACGGTGCATCGTTGCTCGCGCACGGAAAACAGCGATCTGTTCTTCTGGACGTTCGGGGCGATGGGGATGACCGGTGTGGTGCTGCGGCTGTGTTTGCGGCTGTTGCCGGTGGAAACCGGCTGGATTCGCCAAAAAAGCATCGTTGCCGCCAATCTGGCCGAGGCGATCCGGGTTTTTGAGGACAATCTGGATGCAACGTATTCCGTTGCGTGGATTGATTGTGTCGCACGCGGTGCGGCGCTTGGCCGTTCGATCATCATGCTGGGCGAACACGCCAAGGCCGATCAGGTTCCGCCCGATGA
>DASWPI010000115.1:0-14647 GCA_036398515.1 Paenirhodobacter sp. | reverse complement strand
TTCTTTGCGAACTACCGTCCGCAATTCTACTTCCGCACGACGGATGTGACCGGGACCGTGAAGCTGCCGGAAGGCACGGAAATGGTTATGCCGGGCGACAACCTGAAGTTCGAAGTCGAACTGATCGCCCCGATCGCGATGGAAGAGAAGCTGCGCTTCGCCATCCGTGAAGGCGGCCGTACCGTCGGCGCTGGCGTCGTCTCCAAAATCATCAAGTGATCTGCCCCTAATCGGGACAGATCAGGGCCGCCCTTCGGGGCGGCCTTTTCATATCCAGAATCAGGGCCCATATCCTGAATCAAGGTCGGCGCATTTGGCAGCGAAGTGCCGCGCCCATAAAAAAAACACCGGCCAATCGGGCCGGTGTTTTCAAATCGGATCCAGTGTCTGGACTCAGTCGGCAGAGCGCGCAGCGCGCTTGCGTTCGTTCGAATCCAGGAAGCGTTTGCGCAGGCGAATGATCTTGGGCGTCACTTCGACCAGTTCATCATCGTTGATATACGCGATCGATTCTTCCAGCGACATACGGATCGGCGTTGTCAGCCGCACTGCTTCATCCGTGCCCGAGGCGCGCATGTTGGTCAGCTTCTTGCTCTTCATCGGGTTCACTTCCAGGTCGTTTTCCCGCGAATGCTCACCGATGAGCATCCCGATGTAGACCTGTTCCTGCGCACCGATGAACAATTTGCCGCGATCTTCCAGACCCCACAACCCGAAGGATACCGAGACCCCGGCCTCCATCGAGATCAGGACGCCCTGACGGCGACCGGTGATCTGGCCCTTATAGGGGGCCCAGCTGTGGAAAATGCGGTTCAGCACGCCATTGCCGCGGGTATCGGTCATGAACTCGCCCTGATAGCCGATCAGGCCACGCGACGGCACATGCGCGACGATCCGGGTTTTCCCCACGCCAGCCGGGCGCATTTCGACCAGGTCGCCCTTGCGGTTGCCGGTCAGCTTTTCAATCACGACGCCCGAATATTCATCATCAACATCGACAATGACCTCTTCGATCGGTTCCAGACGTTCGCCGTTCTCTTCACGGAAGATCACGCGCGGGCGCGAGATCGACAGCTCGAACCCTTCACGGCGCATGTTTTCGATCAGCACGCCCATCTGCAATTCGCCACGGCCCGAGACGACAAAGGCCTCGCCGCCGGGGGTGTCCTCGACCTTGATCGCAACGTTGACCTCGGCCTCTTTCAGCAGGCGGTCACGGATGACCCGCGATTGCACCTTGGAGCCGTCCTTACCCGCCAGCGGGCTGTCGTTGATGCCGAAGGTAACCGAGATGGTCGGCGGGTCGATGGGCTGCGAGGGCAGGGCAGTATCAATCTCCAGCGCGCACAGCGTGTCGGCCACGGTGGCCTTGGACATGCCAGCGATGGTGACGATATCACCGGCAACGGCCTCGTCGATCGGCTGTTGCGACAGGCCCCGGAACGCCAGGATCTTGGTCGCACGGAACTGCTCGATACGGGTGCCGTCGCGCGACAGCGCCTTGAGCGTATCGCCGACCTTCAGCTTGCCGGATTCGACGCGACCGGTCAGCAGGCGGCCCAGGAACGCATCGGCGCCCAGCGTGGTCGCCAGCATCTGGAAGGGCTCGTCCACACGCGGAATTTGCTTGGGCGGCTCAACATGTTTGACGATCAGGTCGAACAGCGCCGACAGATCCTTGCGCGGGCCGTCCAGCTCATTATCGGCCCAGCCACCGATGCCCGAGGCATAAACATGGGGGAAGTCCAGTTGCTCGTCGCTGGCGCCCAGGTTGGCGAACAGGTCGAACACCTCGTTCAGCGCCTTTTCCGGGTCGGCGGCGGGTTTGTCGACCTTGTTCAGCACCACGATCGGCTTCAGGCCCAGGGCCAGCGCCTTCGAGGTGACGAATTTGGTTTGCGGCATCGGGCCTTCGGCCGCATCGACCAGCAGGCAGACACCATCGACCATCGACAGGATGCGTTCCACCTCGCCGCCGAAATCGGCGTGGCCGGGGGTATCAACGATGTTGATGCGCGTGCCCTTCCATTCGACCGAAGTACATTTGGCCAGAATGGTGATGCCGCGTTCGCGTTCAATGTCGTTGCTGTCCATCGCGCGTTCGGCCACAGCCTGGTTTTCGCGGAAGGCGCCCGACTGTTGCAGAAGCTTGTCGACCAGTGTCGTTTTGCCGTGGTCAACGTGTGCGATGATCGCAATATTGCGAATGTCCATGTGTCTGCCTGTTCGTGGGTTTGGCCGTGGCCTTAGTCGAATTCTCGGCCCGACGCCAGTCCGAACCGCGCTTTAGTGTGTCGCAGATGATGAAAACACGTTGATGACGATGATTCCGGCGATGATCAGCCCGATCCCCGCCATCGCCGCCAGATCCAGTTTCTGTCCGAACAGCAACCATCCCGACCCGGCGATCAACACAATGCCGATCCCCGACCACATCGCATAGGTGATGCCCAGCGGCAGGGCCTTGAGCACCAGCGTAAAGAACCAGAACGCCCCGGCAAAGCCAAAGACCACCCCCAGCGTTGGCCACAGCCGGGTGAATTGCTGGCTGGCCTGCAGACAACTGGTGCCAAAGGTTTCAAAGGCAACGGCAATCAGCAGAAAGAGATAGGGTTTCATCAGCACACCGAAAAAGATCAGGTGACGATATACCAGTCCCGCCGGTGATTGAAAGCGATCACCAGATTCAGGATCACCGCGCCCAGCAATGACCAGATCACCTTGTCGACCGGCATCAGCCACAAGGCGATGCCAAACAGGATCAGATCGTGGATGGTTTGGGTCCAGCCCGCCTTGAAGCCAAATTTGTCTTGCAAGATCAGGGCGATGATCGAAACACCCCCAAGGCTGCCGGAATGGCGGAACAGGCCCAGCAGGCCAACCCCGGTGGAAATCCCGAACAGCACCGCCGCAGCGGCCGGGTGGATATGATCGACATGCAGCAGCGGTTTCAGCACCTCGGCCAGGATGGAAACAAGTGTGACCGAGATCAGGCTTTTGATACAGAACACCGCGCCGCGGGCATAGTAGGCAAAGCCGTAAAACGGGATGTTGATCAGGAAAAAGACCAGGCCGAAGCTCCAGCCCGTCACATAGGAAATGATCAGCGACATGCCGGCCGTGCCGCCGGTGATCAGCCCCGCCGCGCGCAGTAGATGCAGCCCGAGCGCCGATTGCACCGAAGCGATCAGCAGCCCCTGTGCATCCTCAAAGCGGGTGTAGTGTTTGACGGGGGGCAGGTCAGTATGCATGACCCAAAGATGATCCTGTGCCCTGGGCGCGTCTATTGTATCTATTGCATGGCGGGTATGCGCTAGGCAACGTAGCGATCCCGCCGGTGATTGACCGCGATCACCGCGTTCAGCACCAGTGCCCCGAGGGCCGACCATGCAACCGGTTGCCAGGGCAACAGCGCAAAGGCCAGACCGAACACGCAGGCATCAAAGGCCATCTGCGTCCAACCGGCCTTGAACCCGGTCTTGTCCTGCAGATACAGCGCCATGATCCCGACACCGCCCAGACTGGCGCCATGACGGAACAGCGCCAGCAGGGCGGAACCGGAAATGAACCCGTACAAAACCGCCCCGACAAAAGGATTGATCCGATCGAACTGCAGATATTGGGGCAATACCATCGACAGCCCCGACAGCAGCGCAACCGCAACAAAGGTCTTCAGCACGAAGGCTGCGCCCATGCGCTTATAGCCGAACCAGTAAAACGGCAGGTTCAGCACGAAGAACACCGGTCCGAACTGCCATCCGCTCACATAGGATACCAGCACGGCCAAACCTGCCATCTGACCGGTGATGAACCCCATATGGGTCAACATCACGATCGCCAGGGCCGCCATCGTGCCGCCAAATGCCAGCCCCTGCGCATCTTCGAGTGCCGAGTGCTGTCGGGTCTGCGCGGGTTCGGGGATTGGTGTTTGCATGGAAGCCCTCAGCATATTGCCCCTTCTTAACCGGCGGCGGGGACCAGCGGAAGGCAATTGCAACAGCCGCCTTCCTGTAACGCAAAAGGGCTGGCGCGCGGCCAGCCCTTTCGTTGATGTCGATCCGATCAGCCCAGCAGGGCCTTGTTCAGATATTCGTCAACCTTTTCCAGATAACCCATCGTGGTCAGCCATTTTTGATCCGGGCCGACCAGCAGCGCCAGATCCTTGGTCATATGGCCATCCTCGACCGCCTGCACGGTGACCTTTTCCAGCGTTTCCGCAAAGGTCATCAGCGCCGCGTTGTTGTCCAGCTTGGCGCGGTGCTTCAGACCACCGGTCCAGGCAAAGATCGACGCGATCGAGTTGGTCGAGGTTTCCTTGCCTTTCTGGTGTTCACGGTAGTGACGGGTCACGGTGCCATGGGCGGCCTCGGCCTCGACGGTCTGTCCATCGGGCGTCATCAGCACCGAGGTCATCAGACCCAACGAGCCAAAGCCCTGCGCGACGGTATCCGATTGCACATCGCCATCGTAGTTCTTGCACGCCCAGATGTAACCACCCGACCATTTCAGCGACGACGCAACCATGTCGTCGATCAGACGGTGTTCGTAATGGATACCCTTCTTTTTGAATTCTTCTTCGAATTCAGCCGCATAAACCTCGGCGAAGATATCCTTGAACCGGCCGTCATAGGCCTTGAGGATGGTGTTCTTGGTCGACAGATAGACCGGCCAGCCCCGCAGCAGGCCATAGTTCATCGAGGCGCGGGCGAAATCGCGGATCGAGTCGTCCAGGTTGTACATGCCCATCGCCACACCAGCTGAGGGCGCGTCGAACACGTCATATTCCTGCGTGGTGCCATCTTCGCCCACGAATTTCATCGTGATCTTGCCCTTGCCGGGGAAGCGGAAGTCGGTAGCCTTGTATTGGTCGCCAAACGCGTGACGGCCGACAACAACCGGACGGGTCCAGTGCGGAACCAGACGCGGCACATTTTTACAGATGATCGGTTCGCGGAAAATCACACCGCCCAGAATGTTGCGGATCGTGCCGTTGGGCGATTTCCACATCTTCTTCAGGCCGAATTCCTCGACCCGGGCTTCGTCCGGGGTGATCGTCGCGCATTTGACGCCGACGCCATATTGCTTGATCGCATTGGCGGCGTCGATGGTGACCTGATCGTTGGTCTCGTCGCGATACTCGATACCCAGATCGTAATATTTCAGATCAACGTCGAGATAGGGCAAGATCAGCTTTTTCTTGATGAATTCCCAGATGATCCGGGTCATTTCATCGCCGTCGAGCTCGACGACGGGGTTGGCTACCTTGATCTTCGACATGTGTCCCTCCGCTATGGTGACTCTGTAGGCGTCTTAGCCCATCGGGGAGGCTGTGGCTAGTGCTGTATGCCTTGGTATACTAAGTTCGCAGCGGCTTTTCGGGCGGCTGCGCGGCGGCCCGCCCACGGGTCTGAAACCACGGCAGAACCCGGGCGCGGACCCGGTCCCAGACACCGGGCAGGCCGCGCGCGATCTTGGTGCCGACGCGTTCGTCCAGCTGCGCCACGGTCACGTCATAGTCGATCCATGACCCGCCGCCGCCCAGATGGTTCAGCAAGACCGGCTGCACCCGATCCAGCGATTTGGCATATTGCGCGGTGGCGGTCTCGTTTGCCTCGAACTCATGCCAGATCGCCCGCAGATCTTCGGCCTGACCGGCGGGCAACAGGCCAAACAGACGGTCCGCCGCCGCGGCCTCTGCGGCCTGTGTGGCAAGGGAATCATGCGCCGTGCCGCCCTGGGAATGGATTGGCACATCGCCCACGTCGATTTCGACGATATCGTGCAACAGCAGCATGCGGATCGCGCGGTTGATGTCGACGCCCGGTTTCGCCTGCTCGGCCAGCACCAGGGCATAGAGCGCCAGTGACCAGCTATGTTCGGCGGAATTTTCGGGCCGCGACCCATCGGCCAGCGGCGTGGCCCGGTAGACCGATTTCAGCTTCTCGGCTTCCAGCAGGAAACCCAGTTGCTGATCCAGACGGTTGTCCGGTCGATCCGCCGGGGCCAGCATTCAGCGCGTCCCCTCGGTCAGGCGGCGGCGCACATAGGTCTGGACCAGGTCGATCATCGGCTTCATATGCGCCTCATCGTCCTTGAAGAAGTGATCGGCGCCCTCGATTTCCTCGTGGCTGATGGTGATGCCCTTCTGCTCGCGCAGTTTCGAGACCAGCGAATGGGTATCCTTGGGCGGGGCCACACGGTCGGCGGTGCCGTTGATGATCAGCCCCGAAGACGGGCAGGGCGCCAGGAAGCTGAAATCATACATGTTCGCCGGCGGCGCGACCGAAATGAACCCGGTGATTTCCGGGCGGCGCATCAGCAATTGCATGCCGATCCAGGCCCCGAAGGAAAAGCCCGCAACCCAGCAATGCTTGGAATTCGGGTTCATCGTCTGCAGGTAATCCAACGCCGAGGCGGCATCGGACAGCTCGCCGATCCCCTCATCATATTCGCCCTGCGACCGGCCGACGCCACGGAAGTTGAACCGCAGCACGGTGAATCCCATTTTGTGGAACGCATAATGCAGATTATATACGACCCGGTTGTTCATCGTGCCGCCGAATTTGGAATCGGGGTGCAGGATGATCGCGATCGGCGCGTCGGGCATGGACTGGGGATGGTAACGGCCTTCGAGGCGACCTTCGGGACCAGGAAAAATAACTTCGGGCATATGTTCTCGCCTGCTCAACACGTTCACCGTGGCCTGCGACCCCGTGCGCCTTGACGCATGCCGGATTGCACCCTACGACGAAACAGCCCCCGACAGGATGCCGGGTTTCGGATGGTTCTGGAGTTAAGGTCCGAAGCGCGCCGCGTCAATGCTTGGGCGGGCTTTCGACGGGGAATTCCCGCATGCTGCGGGCCAATGTCATTATATCGGGGCCTGTGCGGTCCTGCAACACGGGAGGACGGAATGAAGCTTTCGACAAAGGGCCGCTATGCGATGGTCGCGCTGGTCGATCTGGCGACCGTGGGCGCAGGGCAGATGACCTCGCTTTCCGAAATCTCGAAACGGCAGGATATTTCCTTACCGTATCTGGAGCAGCTGTTCGTGCGGTTGCGCCGGTCGGGGCTGGTGGCCTCGGTGCGGGGACCAGGGGGCGGCTATCGGCTGGCCAAGGAACCCAAGGACATCCGCATTTCGGATATTTTCGAGGCTGTGGATGAGACGGTTTCCGCGTTGCATGTAGGGGCAGGGGCCTCGGGCGGGATTTCCGGGTCGCGAGCGCAATCGCTGACCAACCGCTTGTGGGAAAGCCTGTCGGCGCAGGTCTTTGTGTTCCTGCATCAGACCTCGTTGGAGGATGTGGTGAAGAACGGGCTGAAGCCCTGTCCGGCGGTGCCGTCGCTGTTTTCCGTGGTGGATGAGTAGCGTTTGCGCTATCCCGCGCCGGTAATCGACGCGCGCGGGGGCCATGATGCAAAGACTTTATCTGGACTGGAATGCCACCGCGCCGATCCGGCCCGAGGCCCGTACCGCGATGATCGAGGCGATGGACCTGTTGGGGAATCCGTCTTCGGTGCATAGCGAGGGGCGCGATGCCAAGGGCGTGATGGAGCGCGCCCGGGCGCAGATCGCCACCGCCATCGGCGCGGATGGACAGGATATCGTTTTCACTTCGGGCGCGACCGAGGCCGCTGCACTGGTGCTGGACGGGCGCGGCATCGCCTGTTCCGGGGTGGAACATGATGCGGTTAAGGCCTGGTGCGATCCATCGCTGCCGGTCGACGGGCTGGGACGGGTGACGGTTGCCGATCCGGCACGGGCCACGCTGCAACTGGCGAATTCCGAAACCGGGGTTATTCAGGACCTGCCGCAGGGGCTATGGGCCACGGATCTGACGCAGGCCTTTGGCAAAGTGCCGTTGGCCTTCAACTGGCTGGGGGCGACGGCGGGAATCATTTCGGCCCATAAACTGGGGGGACCCAAGGGGGTGGGCGCGCTGATTCTGCGGCGGGGCACGGATATCGCCTCACTGCTGAAGGGCGGCGGTCAGGAAATGGGGCGTCGCGCCGGGACCGAGAACCTGATCGGAATCGCAGGTTTTGGCGCGGCAGCACAGGCCGCAGCACGTGATCTGGCCGATGGAGTCTGGGATCACGTCGCAGAAATTAGAGACATTCTAAAAACGGCACTGGAAGAAAGCGGCGAGACGCTCTATTTTCCCGGATGGGAGACATCGGGAGACCAGGCCGGAACCGGGGGCGCACAGCCCGCGATCCTACCCAACACGCTTTCGGTGATCAGCCCCGGTTGGAAGGGCGAGACGCAGGTGATGCGGCTTGACCTTCTGGGCTTTGCGGTTTCCGCAGGGTCCGCCTGTTCTTCGGGCAAGGTCCGTTCAAGCAAGGTGCTTGGCGCAATGGGCTGGTCCGAGGAAAACGCCGCCTGCGCCTTGCGGGTGTCGATAGGGCCCGGGGTTGGCAAAGACGACATCTTGCGCTTCGCCGATGCATTCGTCGCGGCGCACCGGAAACACCGCATGCGGCACTGACCGCAAGGAGCGATGGCATTGGAACAGCAGACCGACATCCGTGAAGGCGTGGATCGGGAAACGATCGAAACAGTCCAGAATATGGGATCCTACAAATATGGGTGGGAGACCGAGATCGAGATGGACTATGCCCCCAAGGGCCTGTCCGAAGACATCGTGCGGCTGATTTCGGCGAAAAACCATGAACCGGAATGGATGCTGGACTGGCGCCTGAAGGCCTATCGCCGCTGGGTGACGCTGACGCCGCCAACCTGGGGGCTCCTGGATATCCCGAAGATCGATTTCCAGGATATCTACTATTTTGCCCAACCCAAAAGCATGGAAAAGAAACCGGCCTCGCTGGATGAGGTCGATCCCAAGCTGCTGGCGACCTACGCGAAACTGGGTATTCCGCTGAAGGAACAGGCCTTGCTGGCCGGCGTCGAAGTGCCGGAAACCGAACGGCAGGTGGCGGTCGACGCGGTGTTCGATTCCGTTTCGGTCGGCACCACCTTCCGCAGTCAACTGGCCGAGGCCGGGGTGATTTTCTGCTCGATCACCGAGGCGATCAACGAATACCCAGATCTGGTGAAGAAATATCTGGGCTCGGTCGTGCCGCAGTCCGACAATTTCTATGCCACGCTGAATTGCGCGGTGTTTTCGGCCGGGTCCTTTGTTTACATCCCGCCGGGGGTGAAATGCCCGATGGAATTGTCGACCTATTTCCGCATCAACGCCGAAAACACCGGGCAGTTCGAGCGCACGCTGATCATCGCCGACAAGGGCGCCTATGTCAGCTATCTGGAAGGCTGTACCGCCCCGAAACGCGATACCGCCCAGTTGCACGCGGCCGTGGTGGAAATCGTCATCGAGGAAGACGCCGAGGTCAAATATTCGACCGTGCAGAACTGGTTCCCCGGCGATGAGGATGGCAAGGGCGGGATCTATAATTTCGTCACAAAACGCGCCGATTGCCGCGGTGATCGCGCCAAGGTGATGTGGACCCAGGTGGAAACCGGATCAGCGATCACGTGGAAATACCCATCGTGCATCCTGCGCGGCAATGAGGCGCAGGGCGAGTTCTATTCCATCGCCATCGCCAACAACATGCAGCAGGCGGATACCGGTACCAAGATGATCCACCTTGGCAAGAACACCCGCTCACGCATTGTTTCCAAAGGTATTTCCGCCGGTAAGGCGCAAAACACCTATCGCGGTCTGGTGTCTATCCATCCCAAGGCCACCGACAGCCGCAACTATACCCAATGTGACAGTCTGCTGATCGGCGATACCTGCGGGGCGCATACCGTTCCCTATATCGAGGTCAAGAACAACTCCAGCCGTGTGGAACATGAGGCGACGACATCCAAGGTGGATGACGATCAGCTGTTCTACTGTCGGGCGCGTGGCATGGACGAGGAAGAGGCCGTGGCGCTGGTCGTCAACGGTTTCTGCCGCGAGGTGTTGCAGGCCCTGCCGATGGAATTCGCCATGGAAGCACAGAGCCTGGTGGCGATTTCACTGGAAGGTTCGGTCGGCTGACCCATCGCACTCCTTGCGCGGCCGCGATGGCCGCGCCGTCATACCATTCCACGGCGCCGGGCGCCGATGATCCGAAAGGACCGAAACATGCTTGAGATCAAGAACCTGCACGTCAAACTGGAAGAACAGGACAAGGTCATCCTGAAGGGCGTGAACCTAATGATCGGCGCCGGTGAGGTGCATGCGATCATGGGGCCAAACGGATCGGGGAAATCCACGCTGTCCTATGTGCTGTCGGGGCGCGACGGCTATGAAGTAACCGATGGCAGCGCGCATCTGGATGACAACGATCTGCTGGAAATGGAACCGGAAGAACGTGCGGCGGCGGGGCTGTTCCTGGCCTTCCAATACCCGGTCGAAATTCCGGGCGTCGGCAACATGACGTTCCTGCGCACCGCGGTCAACGCGCAGCGCAAGGCGCGCGGCGAAGAGGAACTGTCGGCGGGTGACTTCCTGAAGGTCATACGGGCCAAGGCCAAGGCGCTGAAGATCGACGCTGAGATGTTGAAGCGTCCGGTCAATGTGGGGTTTTCCGGCGGCGAGAAAAAGCGCAACGAGATCCTGCAAATGGCGATGCTGGAACCGAAAATGTGCATCCTGGACGAGACGGACTCGGGACTGGATGTGGATGCGATGCGGCTGGTGTCCGATGGCGTCAACGCCCTGCGGGATGCGAACCGGTCGTTTCTGGTGATCACCCACTACCAACGTCTGCTGGACCATATCAAACCGGATGTCGTTCACATCATGGCCGATGGCCGCATTCTGGAAAGCGGCGGGCCGGATCTGGCGCTGGTCGTTGAAAAGAATGGCTATGCCGATATCTTGAAAAAACATGGCGTTGCGGAGGTCGCGTGATGGCGGTTGTCGAAAAGGCATCGGCGCTGGATACGCGACTGGGGGCGTTGACGGTGCCCACCGGCGGCTTTGCAGCGCGGGCACGGCGCGAGGCATTGGCCCGGCTGACGGCAATGGGGCTGCCGGGGCGGCGCGATGAATACTGGCGCTGGACCAACCCGACGGATTTCAACGCGGCTGCGCCAAAACCCGCCAAGACCTTTGTCGCGGACGAAGAGCCGATCTTCGCCACGATTGACCGGCTGAAGGTGGTCATTGTCGATGGAGTGTTCGATCCGGCCGCTTCGGATGATCTGACGCTGGAGGGGGTGGAAATCGCCCGTCTGGCCGACGCACCCGAGGTGAATTGGGCAAGCCAGTTCTATGGCACATTGGAGGCGGCGGGGCAGGTTCCGGTGAAGCGCCCATTCGCGGCGCTGAATACGGTTGCGGCAACCGATGGGTTGCTGATCCGGGTTACGGGCAGGCCCTCCAAGCCAATTCACATCGTTTATGTCCATAAATCAGACAGTTCAGACCCGATCCTGCATCACTGCATCAAGGTTGAGCCGGGTGCGGAACTGACCCTGTTGGAAAACGGCCCCGCCGGGGCACGGTTCAACAAGGTGATGGAGGTCGATGTGGCAGATGGCGCGCGCTTTCATCATATCCGCGCGCAGGGCAGGGATCACGAACGTCGCGCCATCACCCATATCTTTGCGCGGATCGGTTCAGGCGCGCTGTTCAAGAGCTTCACCTTGACGGTCAATGGCGTGCTGACCCGCAATGAATGCGTGCTGACGCTGGCAGGTGATGACGCGGTTGCACATGTAGCCGGCGCGGCGCTTGGCGATGGGGCGCATGAGGCCTTTGTGCATGACGATACCGTCTTCGTTACCCATGAGGCGCTGCGTGGCGAGAGCCGTCAGGTCTTCAAAAAGGTGTTGAAACACGGCGCCCAAGGCATTTTCCAAGGCAAGATCCTGGTCAAGCCCGGTGCGCAGAAAACAGACGGCTATCAGATCAGCCAGGCGTTGCTGCTGGACGATGACTGCCAGTTTCTGGGCAAACCCGAACTGGAAATCTATGCCGATGACGTGAAATGTTCGCATGGATCGACCACCGGGGCGATTGATGATGGCGCGCTGTTCTATCTGCGCTCGCGCGGGGTTCCGATAGAAGAGGCGAAATCTTTGCTGGTGCTATCGTTTCTGGCGGCGGCGATCGAGGAGATCGAGGATACCGGCCTGCAAGACGAAATCGTTTCGCGTCTGGAAGGCTGGTTGGCCCGGCATCGCGGGTGATCCACCCCCAGACCGCCGCCGGATCTGTGCGCGGCGGTCTGGCCTGCCGGGGTTGCGCTTGTCTGGCGGCTGGTGTTCTTTGTCGTCATTCTGATCTGGGGCGCAGGGCTGCGGATCGCCGAATTCGAGGTTTTCGATGAATATGTCCGTTTTTCGCGCTTTCGTGCTGATGTCGTTGCGAAATCCGCGGCAGGCGGCGCAAGCCCTGCTGGCATTGAACCTGCCCATGCCAGCGCGCTGGACGGCGGTTGGGGCGGTCGTGGCACTGTCGGCGGCCTTGGGGACGGCGGCGGAAATGGTCTTTGCGGCGGTCACCAAATCCGATGTCGTGCCCGCTGCGGCACCGCTGGCGATGGCGGCGCTGCAATTCGGGCTGGTGCTGTATGGCGCCTGGGCGATGAGCTTCTTTGGCAAGATGATGGGCGGGCGCGGCGGTTTTGCCGATGCGCTGGTTCTGGTCGCCTGGATCGAGGCCCTGCTGCTGATGGCGCAGGTGGTGCAGCTGATCTTGATGCTGCTGGTGCCGGCCTTGTCGTTCATCGGCTCTATCGGTTTGATTTTGCTGCTGTTCTGGCTATTGATCCATTTCACCGCCGCCCTGAACGGGTTCACCAATACCGTCAAGGTCGGTGTCTCGGTCATCGCCATTTTCGTCGGTAGCGGCATGCTGGCGGGAACCTTGCTGGTGACGCTGGGCCTAGTGCCGGTGCCGCAAACCTTGTGATGAAAGGCGACGGTCATGTATGATGTCCACCGTATTCGCGAAGACTTCCCGATCCTTGGCCGCCAGGTAAACGGCAAGCCATTGGTCTATCTGGATAATGGCGCCTCGGCACAAAAGCCGCGCATGGTGATCGATGCCATGACGCGCTTTTATGAACACGATTATGCCAATGTTCACCGTGGGTTGCACCATCTGTCTACGTTCGCGACAGAACAGTATGAAACCGTTCGCCACACCATCGCACGGTTTTTGAACGCCCCGGATCCCGAGGAAATCGTCTTTACCACTGGTTCGACCGAGGCGATCAACCTGGTCAGCTACGCCTGGGCCGCGCCGCGTCTGGAGCCGGGTGACGAGATCGTTCTGAGCCTGATGGAGCATCACGCCAATATCGTGCCGTGGCATTTTCTGCGCGAACGTCAGGGTGTTGTGCTGAAATGGGTTGAGCCCGAGCCCGACGGCAGCCTTGATCCGCAAAAGATGATCGACGCAATCGGCCCGCGCACACGGCTGGTGGCCGTGACCCATATGTCGAACGTTCTGGGCACCCGGGTTGATGTCAAGGCAATCACTGCGGGCGCACATGCGCTTGGCGTTCCGGTTCTGGTCGATGGCTCGCAAGGCGCTGTTCATGCGCCGGTTGACGTGCAGGATCTGGATTGCGATTTCTACGCGATCACCGGGCACAAGCTGTATGGCCCGTCGGGATCCGGCGCGATTTACATCAAGCACGCGCGCATGGCCGAAATGCGGCCGTTTCTGGGTGGTGGCGACATGATCGACGTGGTTGCACGCGATGTCGTGACCTATGCACAGCCGCCACTGAAGTTCGAGGCAGGCACGCCGGGAATTGTCCAGCAGATCGGCCTTGGGGTCGCACTTAACTATCTGATGGACCTGGGGATGGAGAACGTCGCGGCGCATGAAGCGATGCTGCGCGATTATGCGCAATCGCGCTTCAACGGTTTGAACTGGCTGACCATCCAGGGGAATGCGCCGGATAAAGGCGCGATTTTTTCGATGACGATCACCGGACCCGGACATGCGCACGACATTTCGACGATCCTCGATAAACGTGGTGTCGCAGTGCGCGCGGGCACGCATTGCGCAATGCCTTTGTTGGCGCATTATGGGCTGACCGCTACGGCGCGGGCGTCGTTCGGTCTTTACAATACGCGAGAGGAAATCGACACGCTCATCTCGGCATTGGAACTGTGTCATGAGTTACTGGGATAAAATACGGAAAAATATTACATAATACATATTATTCATCATCTTGAGTTCGAGAGCATCACCGAGAGCGATGATGCCTTCCACATTGTCCCTGAAACGGCGGCCCAAAAGACGCTACTTTCGGGCTTTTGGCGACCACTTTGTGGACGTATAACTTCCACTTTCCGAGCCGCGCCAGCGTATATGGACAATATCAATACTTTACGCTTACCGCTCTCCAAGCGATTTAGAACGACTTCCAGCCCTCATGGACCGTCACCTTGGCAACCCCTCTGCTTGACTCAATCGATAACATTCAGGCGACAATTGAAAATATTCGAATCGGCCAATGGACCCCGGAAGTCAATGACGAGGATAAGGCATCCTCATGGAGCAAGAAGAAAGCCCTGTAATGACCCGGCGGGATCTGCACAGGTTATGCCGCTAAACTGAATGCCTCGCGGCTGGCGTGCGCATGGCAAGCGCCTGATGAGGTCGGCGGTTGTTGTAGAAGCTGATCCAGTCGCTGATTGCTCGGGTTGCGTGCTGGATGC
>DASWPI010000114.1:0-6283 GCA_036398515.1 Paenirhodobacter sp. | reverse complement strand
CCGGCATGGTCGCCGTGGCACGCGCCAATGCCCATGTCACCTGGCCCAGCCGGTTTTTGCTGATCGCCGCCGCCAACCCGTGCCGCTGCGGCCAGCAGGGCGACGCGGCGCAGGGCGGATGCGCGCGCGGGCCGCGCTGTAGCGGGGACTATCTGGGACGGATTTCGGCCCCCTTGCTGGACCGGTTCGACCTTCGGCTGGAAATGCCACGGATCGACTGGCGCGATTTCGCCGCGCAACCCGAGGGTGACAGCTCCGCCACCGTTGCCGCGCGCGTGGCCGCCGCCCGCGCCCGACAGGCGGCGCGATTCCGCGATCACCCGCAGGTCCGCACCAACGCCGATGCCTCGGGCCGCCTGCTGGAGGAGATCGCCACACCCGACCCCGAGGGGCGCGACATGCTGTTGCGCATGGCCGACCGGCTGGGCCTGACCGCGCGCGGCCATACCCGTGTTCTGCGGCTGGCACGGACACTGGCCGATCTGGACAACAGCCGGAACGTGCGCGCCCCGCATGTCGCCGAGGCCGCCGGACACCGCATCGCCTTGGCGCTGAACGCCTGAGAACCCCCTTGGCCTGC
Source organism: Paenirhodobacter sp. (assembly GCA_036398515.1). Lineage (GTDB taxonomy): Bacteria > Pseudomonadota > Alphaproteobacteria > Rhodobacterales > Rhodobacteraceae > Rhodobacter. The sequence goes on along the minus strand of DASWPI010000114.1, from coordinate 5,703 downwards.
CCGCCCCGATTGGATAGGAACAATGGGCCTATCGAGGGGACTGCAGCGATGACGATGGAAAAGACGTTCGACGCGGCCGAGGCCGAGCCTCGGATCTACGCGAAATGGGAACAGGCGGGGGCATTCAAGGCCGGTGCGAACGCATCGCGGCCGGAAACCTTCTGCATCATGATCCCGCCGCCGAACGTCACCGGTGCGCTGCATGTCGGCCATGCCTTCAACAACACCATTCAGGATATCCTGATCCGCTGGCACCGTATGCGCGGGTTCGACACGCTGTGGCAACCCGGTCAGGATCACGCGGGCATCGCCACCCAGATGATGGTGGAAAAGGAACTGGCGAAAACCCAGCAACCCTCGCGCGTCGAACTGGGGCGTGAGGAATTCCTGAAGAAAGTCTGGGAATGGAAGGGGCAATACGGCTCGACCATCATCGGGCAACTGAAGCGGCTGGGGTCCAGCTGTGACTGGTCGCGCAATGCCTTTACCATGTCGGGCGCCCCCGGCGCCCCGGCGGGCGAGGATGGCAATTTCCACGACGCGGTGATCCGCGCCTTTGTCGAGATGTATGCCAGGGGGCTGATCTATCGCGGCAAGCGGCTGGTGAACTGGGACCCGCATTTTGAAACCGCGATTTCCGATCTTGAGGTCGAAAACATCGAGGTCGCGGGCCACATGTGGCATTTCAAATACCCGCTGGCGGGCGGCGCGACCTATACCTACCGCGAAAAGGATGCCGACGGTAACGTGATCCTTGAAGAGGAGCGCGATTACATCGCCATCGCCACCACCCGGCCGGAAACCATGCTGGGCGATGGCGCGGTGGCGGTGAACCCGTCCGACGCGCGCTATGCCACGCTGATCGGCAAGCTGTGTGAAATTCCGGTCGGCCCCAAGGCGCTGCGCCGTCTGATCCCGATCATCGCCGACCCCTACCCCGACCCCACCTTTGGTTCGGGCGCGGTGAAGATCACAGGCGCGCATGATTTCAACGACTATCAGGTGGCCAAACGCGCGAACCTGCCGCTGTATCGGTTGATGGATACACGCGCGCGGATGCGTGTGGATGGGCTGGATCACGAAACCTCGGCCCGGCGTGCGGCCGAGATCGCCGCGGGCGGCACCTTCACCCAGGCCGAGGTCGACAGTCTGAACCTTGTGCCCGAAGACCTGCGTGGTCTGGACCGCTATGACGCCCGCCAGCGGGTGATCGACGCGGTGACCCTCGAGGGGCTGGCGGTGATGATCGCCAATCCGAAATGGGGCGAAGACGGCGAACCCGCGCTGCTGGCGCTGGTGGAAAACAAACCGATCATGCAACCGTTCGGTGACCGCTCCAAAGTGGTGATCGAGCCGATGCTGACCGATCAGTGGTTCGTCGATGCCGATCAGATCGTGGGCAAGGCGCTGGACGCGGTGCGCAACGGCGATACCGTGATCATGCCAGAAGCGGGTGAAAAGACCTATTTCCATTGGCTGGAAAACATTGAGCCCTGGTGCATTTCGCGCCAGCTGTGGTGGGGCCACCAGATCCCGGTGTGGTATGGCCTGGATCTGGATGTGAGCGGCTTCCGCGATGACGAGGGCGACGGCGCCCTTGATCTGGTGGAAATGGGGCGGTTGCTGATCACCGATGACATGGTGCATCGTGATCCGGTGTATCATTGCGCGGCCTCGTTCGAGGGCGTGACGCAGGCCTTCCTGGGCGGCATTGCCGGCCTGCCGCTGCCCTTGAACCACATGCGGGTGGTCGAGGTGGCCGACAAACAGGCCGCCATCGAAACGCTGGCCGCCAGCCTGGCCGATTACACCCTGTCGCAGGACCCGACCCGGCTGGTCTACCCGGTCTGGCGCGATGCCGATGTGCTGGACACCTGGTTTTCGTCGGGGCTGTGGCCGATCGGCACCCTGGGCTGGCCCGAGGAAACGCCGGAACTGGCACGGTATTTCCCCACCGATGTGCTGGTGACCGGGTTCGACATCCTGTTCTTCTGGGTGGCGCGGATGATGATGATGCAGCTGGCCGTGACCGACAAGGTGCCCTTCCACACCGTCTACCTGCATCAGCTGGTGCGTGACGAGAAGGGCAAGAAGATGTCGAAAACGGCGGGCAATGTCATCGACCCGCTGCTGATCATCGACGAATTCGGGGCCGATGCGCTGCGCTTCACCAATACCTCGATGGCGGCGCTTGGCGGTGTGCTGAAGCTGTCCAAGGACCGCGTCGCGGGCTATCGCAATTTCGGCACCAAGCTGTGGAACGCCACGCGATTTGCCGAGATGAACGGCGTGTTCGCCGCGCCGGCCACCGGCATGCCGACACCGACGCATACCGTGAACCGCTGGATCATCGGGGAAACCGCCAAGGTGCGTGAGGCGGTGGATGCGGCCTTTGCCGCCTATCGGTTCAACGATGCGGCGCAGGCTTTGTATGGGTTCGTCTGGGGCAAGGTCTGCGACTGGTATGTGGAATTCGCCAAGCCGCTGTTCGACACCCAGGATGCCGCCGAAACCCGCCAGACCATGCGGTGGGTGCTGGATCAGTGCTATATCCTGCTGCATCCGATCATGCCCTTCATCACCGAAGAGCTGTGGGATCTGACCGGCGAGCGCGCCAAGATGCTGATCCACGGCGACTGGCCCGGCTATGGCGCCGAATTGATCGACGCCGATGCCGACCGCGAAATGAACTGGGTGATCGACCTGATCGAGACCATCCGCTCTTCCCGGGCGCAGATGGGCGTTCCGGTCGGGCTGAAGCTGCCGATGATCCTGGCCGAGGCGGATGATGCCGCAAAGGGCGCCTTCGCCCGGAACGAGGCGCTGATCTTCAAGCTGGCGCGGGTCGATGCGATTACCGAAGGCGCCATTCCCAAAGGTGCCATCTCGATCCCGGTGGCCGGCGCGCTGTTCGGTTTGCCGCTGCAAGGCGTGATCGACGTGCAGGCGGAAAAAGCCCGGCTGGAAAAGGCCCTGGCGAAGATCGAGAAAGAGGCCTCGGCGCTGCGCGGGCGGCTGGACAACCCCAAGTTCATCGCCAATGCCACGGATGAGGTCATTGACGAGGCCCGCGACAACCTGGCCCAACGCGAGGACGAGGCCGCCAAGATCGCCTCGGCCGTCGCACGGCTGGCACAACTGGGCTGACAATCGGGGGGCGGATGGCGCCCCCCTTTTCTTTCCGCAAGGCAATGATGACCATGACCGGACCGCGCTATACCCCGTTGATCGAAACCCTGCCCTCGACCGTGCCTTTTGTCGGCCCCGAGACCCAGGAACGCCGGATGGGCCAGCCCTTTCAGGCGCGGCTGGGGGCGAATGAGAACGGTTTCGGCCCTTCACCGCGCGCCATTGCCGCGATGGCCGCGGCGGCGGGCGATGTCTGGATGTATGGCGACCCGGAGAATTACGACCTGAAACAGGCGCTGGCGGCCACGCATGGCTGTGCGCCGGAAAACATCGTGGTGGGCGAAGGGATCGACGGGCTGCTGGGCTATCTGGCACGGCTGGTGGTGGAACCGGGCGATGCCGTGGTCACCTCGCAAGGCGCCTATCCGACGTTCAATTTCCACGTTGCGGGCTATGGCGGTGTGCTGCACCGCGCGCCTTATCGTGATGACCACGAAGACCCCGATGCGCTGATCGCCCTCGCGCAGGAGGTGGCGCCGAAACTGATCTATCTCGCCAACCCCGACAACCCGATGGGCACTGCGCATCCGGGCAAGGTGATTGAGCGCATGGTCGAGCAGGTACCCGAAGGCACGTTGCTGGTGCTGGACGAGGCCTATGTCGAACTGGCGCCCGAGGGCACCGCCCCAGTGATCGCCGCCGATGATCCCCGCGTGATCCGGTTCCGCACCTTTTCCAAGGCGCATGGCATGGCGGGGGCACGCGTCGGCTATGCGATCGGTGCAGCCCCGCTGATCCAGGCCTTTGACAAGATCCGCAACCATTTCGGCATGGGCCGGATTTCGCAGGCGGGTGCGCTGGCCGCGCTGCGCGATACCACATGGCAGGCCTATATGCGCCGTCTGGTTGCCGCCGCCCGTGATCGGATCACCGCGATCGCGGCGGAAAACGGGCTGGTGGCGATACCCTCGGCCACCAATTTCGTTGCGATTGATTGTGGCCGTGACGGCGCCTTTGCCCGCGCGGTCTTGCAGGAATTGACCACCGCCGGGATCTTTGTCCGTATGCCGGGTGTCGCGCCGCAGGACCGCTGTATCCGCGTGTCCTGTGGCCCCGAGGCAGAGCTGGACCTGTTCGCCCGGGCGCTGCCCGCCGCGCTGGAACGCGCGTGCGCCAGGATCTGAGAACGACCGGATGTTACAATCCTATCGCCGAGTGGTGATTTGCCGTCACCCCGAAGCGGGTGCAGGGTTGCCCCACATGAAGGAGACAGCGATGAATAGAATCAGCCGCACTCGAATCCTGGCCCTGACCCTGTCGGTCGTGATGGTGCCGGTTCTGGCCACTGCGCAGGACAGCACGGCGGCCACCGGCCACGACATGTCGAAAATGGTCATGGACAGCAGCGCGACGGCGGATGCGGCCCCCTCGACGCTGGCCTTCATGCAGGCAACGGAAAAGATGCACAGCGATATGGCCGCACCCTATACCGGTGATGCCGACGTGGATTTCATCCGTGGCATGATCCCGCACCATGAAGGGGCCATCGCCATGGCCAAGGTCGCGCTGGAATACGGCACTGATCCCGACGTGCGGAAACTGGCGGAAAAGGTCATCAGTGATCAGCAGGGCGAGGTCGATTGGATGAACGCCTGGCTGGCGCAGCACGCGAAATAAGCCATCCCCCCGGGTTTTGAACCTTCCCGGGGGCACAAGGGGGGCGGTGGGGTTGCCCTTTCCCCACCGCCCCTGTCTTAATCGCCCCTGTCTTATTTCCGTCCGGCGCAGACCGCCGTGGCAGCCGCCAATGCACCGCTGCCATGCGGGATATCCAGCGCCAGCATACCCGCCTCCATCACCGCCAGCACGCCCAGCGTCATATGCGCGTTCACATGTCCCATATGGGCGACACGCAGGAAGTCCTCGGCCTCGGGGGTGCCCGGTTCAGCCATCCCCAGGCCAATGCCCAGCGTCACGCCCGCCTCGGTCTCGCACCAGGCGCGCAACCGCCCCGCACCGCCACCGCCGATGCGCACCGCCGTGACCGAATGGCCGCGCCGTGCCGGGTCAGCCACGTTCAGGGCGATATCGCCAGCCGTGCCCCAGGCATCGAATGCCGCCCAGACCGCGCGGGCCAGGGTTTCATGCCGGGCCCAGACGTGATCCAGACCTTCCTCATCCAGAATCATCTGCAATGATTCCGCCACGCCGAACAGGTGATGCGTCGGCGCGGTGCCACCGAAATACTGGTAGAAGGCCTGCGGAAAGGCGCGTGGTGTCCAATCCCAGTAGGGCGTGCGCAGGTTGGCCTGCACTGTGGCCTGCCGGGCCTTTTCCGAAAACCAGACGAAGCCCAGGCCGGGCGGCACCATCAGGCCCTTCTGGCTGGCCGCGACCATGATATCGGCGCCCCAGGCATCGAATTCAAAGGCATCGCACCCCAGCGAGGCGATACAATCCACCGCCAGCAATGCCGGATGACCGGCCGCGTCAATCGCTGCGCGGACGGCGGGCACATCGTTCTTGATGCCGGTGGCGGTATCGACATGGGTCAGCAGGACAACCTTGATCTGG
>DASWPI010000113.1:0-83383 GCA_036398515.1 Paenirhodobacter sp. | reverse complement strand
AAGCCAACGAAGCCCGTATTGACGTCACGTTGACGAATGGGCGTTGCATGACGATCCCGGCTTCGCTCGATCCTTCGCAGTTGGCGGCACTTCTGACCGTGTTGGACCCGCAATGATCGCGTTTCCTGCCGGGGTGAAGGTCTGGATCGCGGGCGGTGTGACGGACATGCGCTGCGGGATGAACAGCCTCGCACTGAAGGTCCAGCAGGGGCTCGGTCGCGATCCGCATTGTGGCGAGATCTTCTGCTTCCGGGGGCGCAAGGGTGGCAAACTCCGGCATCGGCACCATGAAGTTACGCCGAGAGTAGCCCACCAGGCCTTCGACATTCCCCTTGTTATTCCCCTTGCCCGGACGGCCATAGCGATCCCGGATCAGGTAGTGGGACAGGAACCCGCTGAACAGCGAGGCGCGCTTTCTGGTGCCATCCGGCAGGATCTTCGCCACCAGGCACCGGTCGTTGTCGTAGAGCACAGATTGGGGAACCGCGCCGAAGAACGCGAAGGCATGGATATGGCCATCCACCCAAGCCTCGGCCACTGCTGCAGGATAAGCCCGAACGTAACAGCCATCGCTGTGCGGAAGGTCCAGCACGAAGAAGTGCGCCTTCTGCTCGACACCGCCGATCCGGACCAGGGCCTCGCCGAAGTCGGCCTGAGCGTGGCCTGGCGGATGCGACAGCGGCACGAACACCTCCTGGCCTCGTCGTTCCCGCTCCCTGATGTAGTCTTTGATGATCGTATAGCCGCCGGTGAAGCCGCATTCCTCGCAAAGCCGGTCAAACACCCGCTTCGCTGTATGCCGCTGCTTGCGCGGCATGGTCCGGTCCGCCTCCAGCCACCCCTCGATAATCGGAATGAAAGGATCTAGCTTTGGGCGCCGGACCTCGGCTCTGCGCCGATAGCCAGGCGGAACCGAAAACGCCATCATCTTCCGAACCGTGTCCCGCGACACGTTGAATACACGCGCCGCTTCCCGCTGGCTCATGCCCTCAGCACAAGCCTGACGAACTCTCAGATATAGCTTCACGCTGTAAATCCCCACGCCCTCCCTGCTGCCGCAGAAAGGGAAAACTGGACGACTTTTAAGCCGCCCGCAGCCGCCATCAGGCCGCCGCTTCCATGGACCAATTTCGCACCGCCGTTCTCACGAAGTTTGGAACGGATAGAGAACAACATCGCGCAGGAAGCGTCAGCCATCAAGGCAAAGCTTCTGCTGTCCATCTCCGGGATCGGTCCGGTTCTGCGGCCATGACCGATCTTGCACCCATCCTTCATGAACGCGGGACACTGCGTGGGAAGCGAGCAATCGCAGGAAGCCGACGAGCACTGATGCTCCAAGCAGCACTGGCTGCAGCGTGTCACCACAACCCAGTCCTGAAACCTGTCGCGCAGGGCCTCAAGATACGGGGAAAGCCCCATAAACTGGTCATCGTTGCCATCGCACGCAGACTGATAACAATCGCATACGCAATCCTCAAAACCGGTGCCCTATGGCCGGTTCAGCCGCGTCAATAGGCATAGTTGCTAGGCTCCAGACCCATTGATTTTAGGTTTCTGGCGTGATTCAGGCTCTGCAGGGAGACTGATCGATGAGCAATCTTTACTGGCTTTCCGATGCGCAGATGGCGCGCTTGCAGCCGTTTTTTCCCAAGAGCCATGGCAAGCCGCGCGTCGATGACCTTCGTGTCCTCAGCGGCATAATCTTCATCAATCGCAATGGCTTGCGGTGGTGCGATGCGCCGAAGGAATACGGACCAGCCAAGACCCTCTACAACCGCTGGAAGCGTTGGAGTGACAACGGGGTCTTCGCCCGGATCATGGTCGGCCTGGCCGCTGAGAGCGCCGAGCACAAGACCATCATGATTGACGCGACCTACCTCAAGGCGCGCCGCACGGCGTCGAGCCTGCGGGCGAAAAAGGGGGGTGCGGGCGTCAGATCGGGCGAACCAAAGGTGGCATGAACAACAAGCTGCACGCCGTTACCGATGCGAAGGGGCGGCCGATCAGGTTCTTCATGTCGGCCGGCCAGGTCAGCGATTACACCGGCGCAGCGGCCCTTCTGGGTAGCCTGCCGAAGGCGGGCTGGCTGCTGGCCGAGAGAGGTTATGACGCTGATTGGTTCAGAGAAGCGTTGAAAGACAAGGGGATAAAGGCATGCATCCCCGGCAGGAAGTCCCGCAAGAAGGCCGTCAAATACGACAAGCGGCACTACAAACGGCGCAACCGCATAGAGATCATGTTCGGACGCCTCAAGGACTGGAGGCGTGTCGCCACCCGATACGACAGGTGCCCGGAAACCTTCTTCTCCGCGATCATACTCGCTGCGACCGTCCTCTTCTGGCTATGAAACTCAATGAGTCTGGAGCCTAGATGTTCTAAAATCCGAAGCGCAAGCATGCGAGGAACGGGATGCTGTCGCCCGCCGAGTTCGAACGGCGACAGATGATGAAACGCGTAGGTGTCTAGAAAAATATTTTTATTCAGGTCCAAAATCCCTACCCCCGCAAAATATGTCGGAATCGCGGATTGTCTGAAGCTTTCGGAAAAAATATAGTTACTCGCGATAAGTAACCCTTATCGTGAATAATATGAAAGCTCAATTATGCATCTATAATCCGCATGTCAAAGCATAAAGATATCTCAAAACCCCTGATAAAAATGGACATCCAGGCAATGCCGCCACCCATTACTCCGGCCTTTTGGCAGCGAATTTTGATAGTTTTACCACTTTCCCCTCTGCACCAGAGTGCTAACGATAACAGGCCGCATCGCACTGGGCCGACCCTGCGATGCATCGAACCAGGAGTAGAGCCTATGGCCAACGCAGTAATCAATGTTCTGACCCAACGCCGAACCTGTTATGCCCTGTCCAACACCTTGCCCATTTCTGCGGTCGAGGTGGATGCCCTGATCCGCGAAGCGATCCGGCTGGCGCCATCGTCGTTCAACTCGCAAAGTTCGCGGGCGGTCATCCTGTTTGGCGCGGAAAGCGTGAAGCTGTGGAACATTGTGCGCGAGACTCTGCGCAAAATCGTTCCGGTTGAGGCCTTCGCCAGCACCGACAAGAAAATGGACAGCTTTGCTGCAGGCGCGGGCACGGTCTTATTCTACGAGGACAAGGCCACCATAGACCAGTTACAGACCGATTATCCGCTGTATGCCAGCAACTTCCCGGTGTTTTCTGAGCAGTCTGGAGGTATGGCGCAGTTGGCCGTCTGGCAGGTGCTGGCGGATCTGGGTGTCGGCGCCAGTCTGCAACACTACAACCCGCTGCCGGATGAAGAGATCGCCAAAACCTGGGGCGTGCCGGCCTCATGGGCGCTGCGGGCGCAGATGCCGTTTGGGGTGCCGACCGCACAACCCGGTCCCAAAACCTTTATCGACGACGCAATCCGCTTCAAAACCGCCTTTTGAACCACGGCCATCTGGGCTTGGGCTCAGGTCCATTTGTTTTAGATCTGTGTCATTCATCAGGCTCCGTGAGGAGGCCTGATGAGCGATGTTTACTGGCTGAGCGAGCCGCATATCGAGCTGCCTTAGCTCCCTCTTCCTCGAAGCCATGGTCGTCCGCGCGACAACCGAAACTGGACGCCAAATGCCTCTTGCTGACAACGGATACTACTCGTTGCACCTGCTGATCGGTCTCAATGCTGTTGAAGTAGACCACCGGCGGGCGGCTGCCCGCCATGGGCGGTGTGTGGGCCTTTGTGATTATAGAAGGTAATCCATTGGCCGATGGTAGCCTTGGCCTGCGATCCCGTGTCCCAAGCGTGCAGGTAGACGCATTCATACTTCAGGGACCGCCAGAGGCGTTTGATGAAAACGTGATCGATGCAGCGTCCTTTGCCGTCCATGGAGATCTGGGTGCCAACGCGCTTCAGCCGATCAGTCCAGACAAAGGACGTGAACTGTGAACCCTGGACGCCCTTCTAAGAGTCAAGCGGTGAATGGCTTCGTTAAGCACCTCGACGCAAAAGTCGGCCTCCAGCGTGTTGGAGATCCGCCAGGCCAGCACCTTGCGGGTGAACCAATCCATGATCGCCACAAGGTAACGGAAGCCGCGCCGCATCGGCAGGTAGGTGATATCGGCGCACCAGACTTTGCCGGGGCGATCCCCCGCAGCCCACCCCGCAATAGGGATAGGTCTTGTGCCCCTTCCTTGGCTTGCTGGTGTTAGGATTCTGGTAGATCGACATCAAGCGCATGACCCGCAGGATGTGCTTCTGGTTCTCAATGAGGCCTGAGCCTGACAGTAACCGTATGTCATTCGGCCGGAAGTATGCGTGCCCGGCCACGTGCGATGAGGGCGTTGCCAAGTCGCAGTGGCGGTGTCTCGATAAAGCGGTAAAGCAGTGCAGAGATTGCGACCAACAGCGGAAAGCTCAGGGCCAGAATACCCGCAACCGCCATTTGTGATACATTCTGCGCCCCCACCTGTCCGACATAAATGCCAACCAGAACAGAGAATACCGGGATATGGACCAGATAGGTCGAATAGGACCACCGTCCAAGCGCGCGCATCATCGGATTGAGTGCCAGCAGCCGATGCACCCTATCAAGCAGGGCTGAGCGTATCGGCAGAAATCCGGCCTCACGCAGGCTAAGCGCAAAGAAGAACACCCAGATCAACGCGGCTTTCAGATCTACATTCAGCAGCAATGCACCAGCCAAGAGCAGATATCCGATTCCGATCTGACCCAGTCGGATCCGCTCAAAGGCGATCCGGCTGAGAATACCGATCATAAAAAGATCCCCTGCCAAAAAGAAAAAGCCGTCATATTGCCAGCGCAGCCCGGTATCATGCAGCCACAGCCGGGCCACGACGAGCATCACCGCCAGCGAAAAGGCCATCACCCCAGAACGCATGGCGACGGGGATGAGGAATGGCGCGAGTAGGTAGAACTGCCATTCAAGCGACAAGCTCCAGGCCGGAGGCAGTAGCGCAGTACTGGCATAGGGCAGAAACGTGTCAGGTATGACGCTGTGCAACAAACTCAGGTGCAGCAGCAGATGGGTGCCGAAATGCGCCTCTTCCGCCTCAAAACGGCTCAGCCGCATTGCCTGGTTCAGTGGCAGCGGGCTTGTGCCATAGGCCAGCCAGGTCAGGTTCATCACAATAAGCGCTACCAGCAGGCAGAAGACGTAGATCGGTGCAAGCCGCATGAAGCGGCGGAACAGGTAGGTCGAATAGTTCTCCCGTTTGCCGAGCATCAGATGGGTGATGACAAAGCCGCTGATGATGATGAAGACGCTGACACCGGTATCGCCGGACATCAGCAGCCGCAGCACCGGGCGCGGGATCACATCGACCGCACCATGTCCTCCCCCGGCCCCCATCAGTTGCAGGGCATGTGTCAACACAACCCACCAGGCCATCCAGCCGCGTAGGGCCTCGATCGTGACCAGATTTTTCATGCCGCCCCCCGCGTGTCTGTCGGGGGGGATGTCCTGTTTGCGCGGGCGAATTGTTGATGAAACTGTGCCTGATGCTGCCTGTACATCGCCTGTTGTTTCCTTGATAAAATATGGCAACGTTCGAAAATTTTCTTTTAACTATTTGCTACTAATGGTTAATTTTTGGTAAACTGCGGCTATCCCCATGGTCGCATGGAAGTGGCTGCCCATGCCTGACCTTGCGGTCGTCTTTCCGTCGGGGCATGGTCGGACCTGTCGTTGGCAGTGCAGGAGTTCGGCGCGCATGAAAGCAGCACTCAAGGAACTGACCCGGAAAAATCTGCTCGCTTCGCGGCTGATCTTTGGCGCGGCCGAAGTGGTCAAGAAAGCGCGTGGCGCGGGTTATTACTGGAGCGATTTCCGCAGGTATGGTGGGGCTATGACCTGGCGCACCGGGCCACGGAATTATTGGAAAATCAGCTCGGAGTTGATCTTTCAGCATCACAAGCTGGAAAAGGGGATGTGCCTGCCGCCGCCGTTGCGCTTCTTTGGCAAGGATGCGGCGAACAAGACGCTGGAACTGATGGCGGAATGGCGCGCCGCGGGGCTGGGCCTGGATCACCCGGTCTATCGGGCGGCATTGGATATCCTTAAATCCTATCGCGCGCGGTTGGACGTGACACCGCCACCGGCAGATTTCGGCCCGGGGCTGATTGCGCGGATAGATCAGGTGCTGGCGGATTTCAGCGCCGAGACGTCATTGCCGACGCCGATCATCCCTGCCGGTATGCCGCAGGACGCGGCAACATCACTGCACGCGATTGCGCTTGGCCGACGCAGTGTCCGGGCCTTTGATGGCCAAGCGGTGGAGTTTACCCTGGTCGAGAAAGCGCTGGAAACCGCGCAGCTGAGCCCCAGTGCATGTAACCGGCAGCCCTGGCGCATCCATTTCTATGACAAACGCGAAGATATCGACCGGTTGCTTGCGCTGCAGAATGGCAACAGCGGCTTTGGCAAGACTGTGCCGCTCTTGGCGGTGGTGACGGCGGATTGCACATCGTTCTTTGGTGCGGTCGAGCGGATTGAGCCGATTTTGGATGCGGGGTTGTTCCTGTCGACTTTCTTGCTAGCGTTGCAGGCCAACGGGCTGTCGTCATGCTGCCTGAACTGGTGTGTTGCACCTGATCGTGACCTGAAGGCGCATGAGGTTGGCAAGATTCCGGCCGAGCATCAGATTGTCACCTTTCTGGCAATTGGCACACATGAAGCGGGGATCCAGGTGCCCCGATCGCATCGCCGACCACTGGCTGATTGTCTGGTCCGGCACTGATCTGATCCTGAGGGCAGGCCCGTGTTGTCGACTCGGTGATGTCCAAAATCACCACATATGTGGTTTTGATGCCACGCAACATATCGTTGCGTGGCATTAGTATCAGCGGTTGTTTTTCTCGGCCAAAACTGCGGCAAGATACTTGCCATATTCGGTCTTGCCGAAGGTCTTGGCATGTTCGGCCATTTTTGCGTCGTCGATCCAGGCTTGCGCCCACGCGATTTCCTCGGGGCAACCCGATTGAACGCCCTGGCGCAGGGTCAGGGTGCGCACGAAGTTCCCGGCGTCCAGCAGGCTGGCATGGGTTCCCGTATCCAACCAGGCAAAACCCCGCCCCATGCGTTCTACTGACAGACTACCGTCTTGCAGGTAACCTTCCAGCAGCGTCACTATCTCCAACTCTCCGCGTGGCGAAGGTTTGACCGCCTTGGCACGCCGCGGTGCATCGCCATCCAAGAAATATAGCCCCGTCACGGCATAGTTCGAAGGCGGAATCTCGGGCTTTTCGATTATTTCGCGTACGGTGCCATCAGCATCGAAAGCCACGACGCCATAACGTTCAGGATCGGCCACCCGGTAGCCGAACACCGTGCCGCCCGTGGTCTTTTCATCTGCGGCCTTGAGCATCTTCGGCAGATCATGACCAAAGTATATATTGTCACCCAGAACCATCGCCGAGGGTGCGCCGTCCAGAAAATCTTCGGCCAATATATAGGCCTGTGCCAGACCATCGGGGGTGGGCTGAACAATATAGGTCAGCTGCATTCCCCACTGGCTACCGTCGCCCAAAAGACGCTGGAATTGGGCCTGATCCGCCGGGGTGGTGATGATCGCGATCTCACGAATACCCGTCAGCATCAGTACCGACAGCGGATAATAGATCATTGGCTTATCATAGATCGGCATCAGTTGTTTTGATACCGCCATGGTGAGCGGATACAGCCGCGTGCCGGAACCACCTGCCAGAATGATGCCCTTGCGTTTGGTGGTCATGCTTTCACCCCAAGTTCTTTCAAGACATCGGACAGGTCCGCTACCCAGTCGGGGCGGGTAATACCGAATACCTTTTGCGTTGTTGTGCAATCCATCCGCGAATTCGCCGGTCGTTGCGCCGGGGTCGGATAGGCCGATGTCGGAATATCCTCGATTATGGTTGTGCGTCCCGCCTGAGCCATAATTTCACGGGCGAAATCAGCCCAGGACACATCAGGGGCGCCCGAGAAATGATAGGTCCCACCCTTGGACGGATCTACGGCCAGTTGCCGGGCGATCTGCAGGCAGGCCCCGGCGATGGCACGGGCGGATGTCGGGCCACCGATCTGATCGGCGACCACGGTCAGCTTGTCACGCGTTTCCGACAGCCGCAGCATGGTTTTCACGAAATTCGCTCCATGTGCCGAAAACACCCAGGATGTGCGCAAAATCGCATGGATGCCGCCCGCTGAGATCACCCCTTGTTCACCGGCCAACTTGGTCCGGCCATAGGCACCAAGCGGCGCAACGCTATGTCCGGGGGCAAAGGCCGTCGTGCCGACGCCGTCAAAAACGTAATCGGTTGAGATTTGCACGAAGGGCACACCCAGTTCCGCCGCAGCCTTCGCTATGGCTGCGGGGGTCGTGCCATTCACTACCAAGGCAGAATCTTCCTCGGCCTCAGCCTTGTCCACCGCCGTCCAGGCGGCGGCGTTGATGACCGCATCGGGGTGGATTTCACGGATGACAGCGGCGCAGGCTGCGGGATCACGTAGATCGGCGCGGTCGCGACCCAAGAAGATCGCACCGGGTTCGCGGGCGCGTAGTTCTGTTGCGACCTGTCCGGTTTGACCGAAAACGAGGATCGTCATGCCTTGGTCCCCAGCCGTTGTCCGACACCGGCGCGCGCCTGTAAGGGCTGCCACCAGGCTTCGTTCGCCAGATACCAGTCAACGGTGCGTTCGAGCCCTTCTTCAACTGTCACCGATGGTTTCCATCCCAGTTCGGCGCGAATCCGCGCCGGATCAATGGCGTAGCGCGCATCATGTCCAGGGCGGTCGGTGACGAAGGTGATTTGATCCGCGTAGCTGCCCTGTGCCTTCGGTCGTTTGGTGTCCAGAATGGCGCAGAGTGTTTTTACCAGATCCAGATTGCTCCGCTCATTCTCGCCACCAATGTTGTAGCTGCGGCCAACCTCGCCCTGTTGCACCACTAACAGCAGTGCGTCTGCGTGATCCTCGACGAACAGCCAGTCCCGGATATTCTGGCCGTTGCCATAGATCGGCAGCGGCTTGCCCGCCAGCGCGTTCAGGATGACCACTGGGATCAGCTTTTCGGGGAAATGAAACGGCCCGTAATTGTTCGAGCAATTGGTCAGTACTACCGGCAGGCCATAGGTCTCGTGCCAGGCGCGGACCAGGTGGTCGGACGAGGCTTTGGACGCAGAATAAGGGCTGCGCGGATCATAAGGGGTGTCTTCGGTGAACTTCACCTCCGGATCATTGGGCAAGGACCCGAATACCTCATCGGTCGAGATATGGTGAAACCGGAACGTTTCGGGTTTTCCCGCCTGCATCCAATAGGCCCTGGTGGCCTCCAGCATATTGAAGGTGCCGGTAATATTGGTCTGGATGAAATCGCTCGGCCCGTCAATTGAACGGTCGACATGGCTTTCGGCAGCCAGATGCATCACCGCGTCAGGGCGGTGCTTTTCGAAAATGACATCCAGCGCCGCACGATCACGGATATCGGCTTGTTCGAACGCGTAATCGGGGCTGTCCGCCACCGAAGCGACGTTGTCGAGGCAGGCGGCATAGGTCAATGCATCGACATTCACCACAGAATGCCCGCGCGCCATCGCCAGACGGACGACGGCAGAGCCGATAAATCCGGCGCCGCCGGTGACGAGAAGCTTCATGGAGTCCGGCTTTCTTTATTCGATTTCGATTTCACTGCCAGCCCAAGCTGGCCAAGTTTTTTGTGACGCAATGCCAGAAATGGGCCTTCATAGAAACGGAAGCTGATTTCGGCGAGCAGAACTGCGCCACCCCAGAACAATAGCAAAAACAATGGCATGTTCGCTTCGCTTCCCCCCATGCGTCCGGTTATCATATTCGCTGCATGAAGAGACAGATTGTGTAGCAAATAGATACCATAGCTGATCGTGCCAATTCTAACGATTGGCGCGAATGTTAAAATGGGAATCAACGGTGTATCTTCGCGGATCACTAGGCTGCCAAGTAATGCCGCCATCGTCAGGTGGATGATCAGATTGGGCCATCCCCGAAGATCGACGGGCAGAGTCAGAAGTTCAACCAGTAGCACCGCGAATAAAAGCGGGGAGGCCCATTGCCACCCCAGCCATCGCCATAGTCGCGTAAAGCTGTTAGCGCGATGCAACAGGAGTGCAAGGCCAGCACCAAGCAAGATCGCTACATAGGTCATGCCGTAAATATTGAACGACAGTGGCCCAATGTCATAGGCGTAGAACGCCAGCCCGGTATGAACCGCCAACAGGTAGATAACCGCGAAGACAACAACCCCTTGGAGCAACCAGCGGCGCGGCAGCGCAATGAGTAGCAAGGGCCAGATCATATAATACTGTTCTTCGACCGAGAGTGACCATGTCGGTGCCAGCATGGGAATATCGCCTTGCAGGAAGTTTGCAAGAAACAGGTAGTAGAAAGGCCATTTCTCGGCTGTGCCGGGTTCATGCTTGAAGAGCACATAATAGCCCCCCACTGCAGTTACGACCAACAGATACAGCGGCAAGATCCGCAGGGCCCGACGCTTGTAGAAACCTGTCAAGGAAATGTGTCCAGTTCTATCACGCTCACGCAGTAGTAATGTCGTAATCAGAAACCCAGAGATCACGAAAAACAGATCGACCCCTAGATACCCACGCCCGAACAGACGGGAGTATTCCGGCCACACGCTTGCAAGTGGACTATGATGGAAAAGGACCGCGAGAATTGACAGGAAGCGAAGCCCGTCCAGCGCCACAAAATGTCGCCGATCAGCATAGTCTTCAAATCCTTGATCAATAGGAACGCGGTTCATCCGAGGCCTTAATCATAGGTGAAGGGGCTATCAAAATCGGAAAAGGCCTGCGCCTTGGCGTCTTTGTCGGAAATGACCGGGGTGATATCTGTGATCGGCCAGGCGATACCGCAGCTGTCCCATTTCACCGCCCCATCGCATTCGGGGGCATAGTGATCGGTGCATTTATACGCGATCTCGCTATCAGGTTCCAAAGTCATGAACCCATGCAGGAAGCCTGCCGGAATCCAGAGCTGGCGGCCGTTCTCAAAGCTCAACTCTTCGCCCACGGACTGCCCATAGGTCGGGCTGCCTTGGCGTACATCGACGGCGACATCGAAAATCTTGCCGCGGCCGCACCGCACCAGCTTGCCTTGCGCGTGGGGGGGCGACTGGAAATGCAGCCCGCGCACAGTGCCGACTTCACGGGACAGGGAATGGTTGTCTTGGACAAATTCAGGCAGAAACAGGCCCTCTGCCTCCAGCTTCTTTCTATTCCAGCTTTCCGCAAAAAATCCGCGATGATCGCCAAAACGGGGCGGGGTAATAATGACAACGCCGGGGAGAGCTGTGCGTTCGATCATAAGGTGTTTCCATAACCCAATCTGCCATGTCCGGCACGCATCTTCTGATGGCACACGCAGGCTTGGGCAAAGTGATCAATTTCCGCACAAAGTGCAACCGCAGCATTTGATTTATTCCTTGTTGACGGCGGGTTTTCCTGCACCGCCTACGGGACAGGCGCCGTTGCCATACCTTGTCGGGCAAGGTCCCCAAGGATATGTGAAACCGGAGCCATCGGAGTGAGCCACCATGTCCCGTCGCCTTCTTTTGACCGGTGCTGCCGGTTTTGTCGGATTTCATCTGGCCCGTCTGTTGTTGGCCCAGGGGTGGCAGATCACGGGTCTGGACAGCCTGAATGATTATTACGACGTCACCCTGAAAGAGCGACGTCGGGACCTGTTGCTGCAATCGCCGGGGTTTCGTTTTGTGCATGCCAAGGTCGAAGACCCGGGGGTGTTGCATGATCTGATGGCGGCGGAGCCGCCTGATGCGGTGGTGCATCTGGCGGCGCAGGCGGGGGTGCGGCATTCGATCGAGAACCCGCGCGCCTATGTCGAGGCAAATCTGCTGGGCACCTATGAATTGCTGGAGGCTGCACGGGCGACCCCACCCCGGCACTTGCTGCTGGCCTCAACCTCTTCGGTCTATGGCGCGAACACGATGATGCCCTATGCCGAGACAGACAAATGCGACACGCAGATGTCGTTTTATGCCGCCACCAAAAAGGCCAATGAGGCGATGGCGCACAGCTATGCCCATCTATACGGCCTGCCCACCACGATGTTCCGATTCTTCACCGTCTACGGACCCTGGGGGCGGCCGGATATGGCCTTGTTCAAATTTACCCAGAACATTTTAAAGGGTGAGCCCATCGACGTGTACAACAACGGCGAGATGAAGCGTGACTTCACCTATGTCGAAGATTTGGTAGAAGGTATCCGCCGACTGATCGCAGTGCCGCCTGTACGCCCCACGACCGCCGCAGATATCCCCAGCGGTGACAGCCTATCGCCTGTGGCACCTTGGCGGGCAGTCAATATCGGCAATGGGGCACCAGTACAGCTACTGGATTTCATCCGAGCCATTGAGACCGCGACAGGGCGAACCGCGCAACTGAACATGATGC
This sequence comes from Paenirhodobacter sp., assembly GCA_036398515.1. Classification (GTDB taxonomy): domain Bacteria; phylum Pseudomonadota; class Alphaproteobacteria; order Rhodobacterales; family Rhodobacteraceae; genus Rhodobacter. The sequence goes on along the minus strand of DASWPI010000113.1, from coordinate 70,958 downwards.
CGATGCAGGCGGGCGATGTGCCCGCGACTTGGGCCGATAACACCTTGCTGAACCGGTTGACGGAGTATCGGCCAACGACCGGCATCACCAAGGGGGTGGCGCGATTTGTGTCGTGGTATCGCGATTTTTACGGTGTTTGAGGATCGGGCACGGGCGCGTCGCCTATGCTCAGATCCAGAACAGTTACGCGAAAATCCCCATTTTCTGCCCTCGGCGCTTGCAAGCCGGTCGGCCATTGTCCATCACTGGCCCTGATGCCTCTGACAATCGGAAGACGTTCATGACCGGAAACAGACCCCCCATCGCCTATCTGACCGGGGAGTATCCGAAGGTTTCGCATACATTCATCCAACGCGAAATCGAGGCGCTGCGGGCAGCGGGTTGGCCGGTGCAGTCCTGCACTATTCGTCGCGCGGCGGCAAAAGATGTGGTGGGCGCCGCACAGAAAGCCGAGGAACAGCGCACATTCGTGGTGATCGACGCGGCAAAGAAACCCGCCGCGCTGTTCGGTGCACAGATCTGGGCATTGCAACAGGGTCGCTGGTTGTCGACACTGAAACTGGCCTGGAAAACCCGCCCGCCGGGGGTCAAGGCAGGATTATGGCAGATGTTCTATTTTCTGGAAGCGGCGGTCCTGGCCCGACATCTGTCTGCGCAAGGGGTGCGCCACATCCATAACCATTTCGCGGATTCAAGCGGCTCGGTCACCATGTTGACGGCGGCGCTGGCGGGAATTCCGTTCTCGATGACAATGCATGGTCCGGCGCTGTTTTACGAACCGCGGTGGTGGCGGCTGGACGAAAAGACCGCGCGGGCAGCCTTTGTCAGCTGCATCAGCCATTTCTGCCGTTCGCAGGCGATGTATTTTTCCAAGCCCGAGTATTGGGACAAACTGAAGATCGTGCATTGCGGCGTTGATCCGGCCCGGTATGGCCGCATCGAGGGACCACGTGGAAAACATGTGATCTTTATCGGTCGGTTGGCGGCGGTCAAAGGCCTGCCGTTGCTGGTGGAGGCCTTTGCCCGGGTGCAGGCCAAACATCCCGATGCACGATTGTCGATTGTGGGCGACGGGCCTGAACGCAAGCCTGCGGAGGCGCGTGTCGCTGGGCTGGGTATTACGGATACTGTGACGTTCCATGGCTATCAAAGCTCGGATGAGGTGGCGGATCTGCTGGCGAGGTCAGATGTGATGGTCTTGCCATCCTTTGCCGAAGGGGTGCCGGTGGTGCTTATGGAAGCGATGGCCTCGGGACTGCCGGTGATCGCGTCGCGCGTCGCGGGAGTGCAGGAATTGATTGAGGATGGCGTGTCGGGCTACGCCGTAGCGCCAGGTGACATCGACAGCCTGAGCGAAAGGTTGGATACTCTGCTGTCTGACCCTGACCTATGTGCCCGGATGGGCGTCGCGGGCCGGGCAAAGGTGATGGCCGAATTTGATCAGGCGGCCGAGGCGCGCTGGTTGGCGAGCATTCTGGCCGGCAGTCTGGAGGGCGGTTTACCGACAGGACTGCGGCCTTGAGCTCTGCGCAGAACTCCACGTCGGGGCATGTACGCTGGCCCGACATGGCCAAGGGTATCGGGATCATCCTAGTGGTCTTTGGTCATGCTTGGCGTGGAATTGAAGCGGCGGGAGTACTGCCGTCTGATGAAATGTTCCGTATCGTGGACAGTGCGATTTATGCCTTTCATATGCCGCTCTTCTTCTTTTTGGCAGGATGGTTCTTCCCTGGCACGCTGAAACGGTTTGGCCAGAGAGAATTGCTGAGCCGGATTTTTTGGCGGCTGTTCTATCCAATGTGCCTCTGGACCTATATTTTCATCGCGCTGAAGATCCTGGCCGGAACCACCCCGAATGATTCAGTTGGATTTATAGATCTGCTGATCTTGCCTGTTCCCGGCCAACTACACCTGTGGTTTCTTTGGGCAATGATCCTGATACAGGGGACCATGGTTTTATTGCGCCCGCTGGCCCTGCAGGGGATGGCCCCGTTTTTTGCCGTGGCCTTGGGGGTCACTGTACTGCTGTGGATTTCGTCACTGGTGCCGGGGTCTGAATGGACCTCGGGGGCGATACGGTCTGCGCCGTTCTTCTGCCTCGGCGCCATGTGGCACTTGCTTGAGCGTGAGATCCCCGGCTCACGTAAGACGGCATGGTTGGCAGTGGTTGCCTTGGTCATTGCCGAAGGGGTCGTGCTCATGCAGTCAGAGGCTGGCCCGGCGCTGCGCCTGCTGATCGGGGTGACCGCTGTGATGGCCGTCCTGATTATAATCCGGGCATGCGAGGCGCGGGCTGGGAGACTTGGGCGTGTTCTAGTGCTGCTCGGGCAGTATTCGATGACCATATATCTGATGCATACGATCTTCTCGGCAGCGATCCGTATCCTGCTGAGCAAGGGTCTGGGCATCGAAGCCATAATACCGACGTTGATCCTGACGGTTCTGGGGGGAATTTTTGTACCGTTGGTGGTACATCTGCGTCCGGTTCCAGCAATGTTGACCAAGATGCTGGGATTGCCCGGGGCCAATACGTTAACACTGGTTGAAACGAGCCGAACTCCGGTCCGCCCCTGATACGAGGCGGACCATGATCACATGGCTCGGACGGCGTGGCTGCGGGCGAAAACCGCAGCTTGCCGTGCGTCGATTTCAGCGATCGCCTTATTCTTGCCCTTGATGAGTGCGTTGCGCTGATAGTCGCGGATGAAGGTGCGCAATTCTGGGTCGGGCAGTTGCGGCTTTTTCTGCAATGCCGAGCGCACATACCCCCACCAACTGGCCAGGCCACCGGTGATATAGGGCGGGTGAGCCATACGGAAGATGCAACTGGCGGTGAAGAACCAGAAGCTGGATCCCATGAAATATTGGCCATAGCCATGCCGCATTCGACCAGTATACACACTTTTCTGGCTGGAGCCCATCGGGCGCAGGTGTTCAAAGGATAGTTCAGGATCGTTGAAGGCCTGTGCCTGCCAACCTAATTGGCGCGACTTGTGACAGTCGATCGCGTCCCACATCACCTCACGCACAAAGCCGCCGATTTCCTTGAAGCATTGCACGCGGTAGAATTTTGTCATCCCCACCGACATTTCGTCGCCGCATTTTTCCGAGACCTTGCCACCGTTCCAAGTGAACCACGGCTTGCCAGAACAGGACCCCAGACGCGGGTTGGCCTCCATCCGGTCCATCAATATCTCAAAGTAGCGGGATGGCATTTCCAGATCCAGATCGAACTTACAGACATAGTCGAAGTCGTCCATGCTGATCTGATCGAGGCCGAAATAGAATGCCTCGATCACGCCCGGACCCACGGCCCGCTGACCACGATTGGGTTTGGGTACCACCCTGATCCAGTCGTATTGAGCGGCATATTCCGCCAGGATCTGCGGCGTCGCATCGGTCGATCCGTCGTCAACCACCAGCCACAGCGCGGGATGTTCTGTCTGCGCGACGACACTGTCCAGCGTGCGGCGCATATATTGCGCCTCGTCCCGGCAAGGTGTGATCAGCGCGTAACGGCGTCCCTGACGCGGGGCGGGGGAAGAAATCTGCTGTGTCATCGAAATTCCGGATCGCTGGGGGAAGACTGACCCCACACGGGGGTATGTCATAGTCTCATTCATACCCGGCGCTGACAAGCGTCTGTTGTGCAGCCCCATAAGACGAATACCCGATCAACCGCGTTGAGGGGAGAATTGTTAAATATTCGTTTTCCCTAAGGGCGGACAGTTAAGCGGTTGTGCGGCATTCGGGCGTGTAATCGTCATACTTGCTGTCGAGAGTATCCGCACATCCACTACGTGCCGTTCCGTGTTGCACTTCAGGAGCAGGCCAAAACCCAGCCAGATAATGTCGGGCAGGGCAAACCTTCCTTCTCCCAAGATACTTGATCCGCCCCAGGGTGGATTGCGTCGCAAACAAACCGGCCCAGGCCGTCAGATCATCTGCATCCAGCAATGCCGGTCTTCCCCCCGGCCAAGGAGAATCCATGTCCATATCACAGACCATCCCCCTCACAGATGAATCGTCCACCGATTATACGCAGTCGTCTGAGCACAATGTTCTAGCAAATGGCATCCTGAGCGAGACCGTGACCATCCAGCTCGCAAACGATACGCACAGCTATGAGTTATCGGTCGCAGAAGGCGCGGGAACGATCACCATCAACGGGGTATCTTATACCTACGATACTGCAGATATTATCGGCAAGGCACCGATGATCCTGTTTGGGCCCCGCACAGCCCTGCCCCTGCCTGCGGATCTGTCGACTCTGACCTCCGTAGATTATGTCACCGGTCCCTATCTTTACGATCCGGCCGGTGGCGCGCCCGTGGTTACATTGTCCACCCGGCGGGGCGATGAGGTTCTGGGTGCGGGTCCAAACTATGCCCCGACTGATTTTGACCGAATTTCGGGATTTTCGGCCCAGCAAAATGTGGTGAATGGCTGGGGCAAAAGTGCGGCTCTGACCGAGATTGTCGCGCCCCATCCCTATACCCCCGCCAAATTGTCCTTCACGGCCACACATGCCCTGATCAAATCGGATGGGATTCAGCCCGGGGGGGCGGATTCCATGCTGATCGTTGCAAACATGATGCTGGAAGAACGCAGTGGCACCATCTACCGTGATACGTTGGGCACCAAGCTGCGCGCCTATTTCACATCACAAAGCGGGCGCGCCTATGCGTCGGATCTGAACGGTGGGTTGCTGCTGAATTATAACGACTGGCTGAAACCTGCCGATCCCTTCACCGCCGACGATAACATCTGCTTGATGCTCTACATGAACACGCCCGGATATGCTCAGATCGCCTATTATCGTAACGGGCAAAAAGTCCGGGCATCGAGCAGCACACGCAGTGCCGCAACGGAGAAGCTGGATACGACCACAGTGCTGACCATCGGGTTCACCGATTTTGGCAGTTACAAAGATTATTCGGTCAAGGGCGGGTACTGGGATTTCCGAATCTGGACCGATCTTGCAGAAGTCCCCGACCTTGGCACGCCCAGCGTCGCGTCATGCTTCATGACGGACAGCGGTACAGCCAAACATCCCGACATTGCCAATGCCCGATTCGGCACGCCACGAATCTGGCTGCCGACAATGCCCGCACAAGCCAATGCACTGGTTAATCAGGGAAGCTCTGGAAATTTCACCAGCAAGAAAGGAACCTTCGCATGAAGCAGATCAATCTTGCCGGAATCGTCGGCAATGCCAGTATCAACGTCCTGTCCGCAGGTATGTCCGCAGACACAACAGCGCAATTGACCGCACCCGATGCTTCGACCGCCAGTGCAGCCTATATTCTGGACACCAAGGCAGAACGCATTTGTACGCCGCTTTCCGTGACGGCCTCGGGTGGATGGAATGGGTCCAGTTTCGGGGCCGGTTTCGCCCCCGGTGTGCTGTCCAACTTCTCGCTTGTCCAAAATATGATCGCAGATCGCGTCATTTTGTCGGGTCTCGACTATTATACCACCTATGCCCCAGCGATGTACGAAGGCGCAGAAGTTGAATTTCGCCGGATCAGCAATGGTCAGATGGTGCATGTGGGCACAGCCAAAATGACCCAAGTGCGCTTTCCTTTACGGGCCTTGCTACCTTCCGCATCCACCCAGGCCATTTCCGGTACGACCTTTCGCCATAAACTGGACAGTTGGAACCGTCGCAATGTGCCGTATTGGTACGCGGTGTCAGCTATCGGCGCGGATGGAAAGATGGGGATCCGATCACCTTGGGCATCTTATGTCGCCACGGGGACAGACAGTGAAATATCGGTCCCGACTGCACAAACCGTCACCATTCCCAGCCGCGCCGAGGGCGGAACCCTGCCTGCACCGGCTCTGACGTTGACCGCCATCGGCGGGGTTACGGTGGATCTGTCATGGTCGGCGGTATCGGGGGCAGCAGGCTATGTCGTCTGGCTGGCCTATAACGACCCAGCAACCTGGCCCGATACTGTGGGGGAATTTCGCCTGCAAGCCCTGCAAGGAAACATGCCGCAGACCGGTGACATGGTTATCTGGCGCAAAGAAGTGCTGAATATGACGCCCGAGATGTTCTGCGCACGCGTTCATGGTGCCAGCAGTGCCTATAGCGGGCTATATCCCAGCGTCATCGAAAATGCTTTGGTCAGCACGACCAAACCCGCAGATTGGGAAATCCGCACCTGGGCCGAAAACGAAAAACCCGCAGAGGATCTGGGCCGATACTATCTACGCCGGACCATTCCTGCAGGAGCACAAGCTGCGGACGGAATTTACTGGTCGGGGGGAGCCGGACAGACCTATTATCACCGAAAGAAACAGGGGGAAGTCTTAGTCGTGGATGTCTGGATCCGCGCATCGAAGCCCGTCACATTGCGATTCACCTCTGGTCAACCGGGCGAGGTGAGCCAATCCTTTGTGGTTGGGACGGACTGGCAGAAATACCATCTTACCTCAGACTTTGCCCCGGAACCTACTGGAACGTCGGCCTACCGCTGGGTCATTCTGGCACCTGCGGGGGATACGGAGTTGACAGTTGAATATGCCCAGCTACGCGTCCGGCTGGGCGGGTCGGATTATGGCGCCTTGCGCCCTGAACTAGCGCAGAGCCTGCTGCCGGGCCAAAAGATCAGAGATCATTCGCTGATCAAGACGCGTCCTGCGACCTATACCGCAAAGACTGTCACCAATCCGGTCGGGGAAGGCTATAAGGGCCGAACCTGCGGCCAACACATGGATCTGTGCCGCACATACGGGGCTACACCTTGGGTGCAACTTGAATGGGCATTATTCAAGGAAGACTGGTTGCTCTGGGCGGAATGGCTGGCCGAAAATCACGCTGATTTCGACACGATCATGCTCGAACTGGGCAACGAAAACTGGAACTCGATATCTGCATTCTGGACATTGTACGGGATGAAGGATGCGACCACGGGTGAAACGATTTCTGCCGGCGCGGTCTATGGATTGATGACCCGGATGGTCTATGGATGGCTGCAAGAGAGCCCGTTCTGGTCAGTACTGGCGGATAAGATCGAGATGGTACTGGGGGGGCATCTGTTATCAGCTTACGGGGAACAGGCATATGCCCGCTGCCCGGAGGCGAAATATGTGATGGTGGCCAGTTACAATGGCGGTTGGGATACGGGCACCGAGAAGCCTGAGGAAACCGGCGCCGCGTTTCGCCGGATCCTTAGTTTTGCAGGAGGCGAAGCACGGATGGCGGTACGAGAGGCCGCTCTTGCCGAGATCGCAGCGACGCTTGGCAAAACGGTTGGCACAGATGTTTTCCATGATATCTACGAGGCGGGTCCCGGCTATCAGATGAACGGGCTGAACGGGGCCAGTATGACGGCTGCGGAAATCATCGCACAGGAATGCGTGGTGAAATCAAGGGCGGCGGCAGCGGCGCAAGTGGATGCGATCTGCGCCGCCTGGAAACGGGGATGGCTGTCGAACTGGTTCGTGCTGGGTCGGGGCAATTACTGGACCTCGCACAGTAACGAATATGTCGAGTATTTGACTCATGCCGCAGGTCGTATGATAGGCGAGTCCATGGGTGCCTCATTTCGGATCCACGACATCCATCCCTTGGTCATGACGACGCAAGACAGCGTCGATGACATCGCCATCTATGCGTTTGAATCATTGGCACATCCAGGGCGATGGTTGTTGGCGGTGCTGAACCGGGCGATCGACCGCAGTGTTCTGGCACCTGACGATCCGCTGTATGATGCGGCGGACACTGGCCTGCGACCGGTCACAATCCACACCGGTTTCCGGTCAGCCACAGGATGTCGGGTTTTCCAGGGCGGTCTGGGCAACATGCGCGCACATAACCGCTATCCAGTGGGAACGCGACTGACAACGGATGGGACCTATGCAGCAGATCCGCTCTGCGTCAGCTTTGATATGGAATGGCACGATGTCGTGCTGCCTACGGATATCGGACAGTTGGCGATCGACGCGACATTTGGGACGGCTGCGACCGGATTACGCGGTGGCAACTTTGTCCTGATCGAGCTGTCCGGCATGTCTCGCAGTTGATGCCTATGCCTGGCATTCTTGCCCGGTACCCTTCCGGGCTGCCTTATCCCAAGGTGGCCCGGATATCGTCGTAGATCTGCCCTTCGGCCGAGTGACGCGAGAATTGCGACTGCTGCAGTGCATGCAGACCATTTGTCGCCGTGCGCAGGGCAGCATCATCCTTCAGGTAAAGATCGCATAGATCGATGAATCCGCGCGGATCTTCGGCCTTTGGCAAGGCGGCGAAAATCTCATCACCGAACCCGCGTGCGGAATGGGTCGACACGATGGGCAGCCGCCGGTAGGCACAGGTCTCGATCACCTTGATCTTGGACCCGCCGCCATCAAACACTGGCGAGATGGCAAAGCGCGCCCGCGCATACTCCGGAGCCAGTGCATCCACCGTGCCGACATAGTCTACATTCTGCACATCTGGAAACTCAGCCGCCAGTGCTTGCCAATTGCCCATTCCCACAAGACGAAACCGGGCATCAGGATTGCGCCGATGGATCTCGGGCCAGCATTTTTGCAAGAACCAGCGTACACCATCCTGATTAGGCCGGTGTGAGTAGGTCCCGACAAACAGGATATCACGGTTCGCCGCCGGGTCGACCGTATCTTCGGCTGCACCGCCAAAGGGGACATTGCGCAATACCCGTGCCGCCACCGATGGAATGGGCAGTATGTCTTCACCGGTCGCATACCACAGCAGCGAGGCCCGACCGAGCTTGGCGGTTAGGATTTTGCGGATCTTCGGCACGACAAATGTAGCAAAAACCCGCCCCATCACACCCTGTCCCAAGGTGGCCCGGGCTGCGGTTTCAAATTTTTGATCGTCACGATCATCGATATCGACAAAAACGCTACGCCCTGCTCCGGCCACTACATCGCACAGGCAATAAGGTTGCGAATAGCGAAAAGCCACCACACCATGTTCCGGCGTCAGCACCTGCGCCAAGGCCGCCTGAACCCCGGGTTCGGCGGCGTACAGCCTGTCGACCCGCAAGAAACGATTGAGGTTGTGGATCAACCACTCAAACCCGTGTTTGCGGTCCATCCGGAAATGACGGCTACGCACCCGTCGTACCGAAGCCGCATCGGGAAAGAACGCCGCCTCAAGCGCCGGATCGGGCGCAATTGGGACCTCGCCAGCGGTCCGGCCCAAGACCACGACATCGGTCGGGGCGATACGTTTCAGTGCCTCGAAGACGAGCGCGCTGCGTTGCCCGCTCCCCATCCGGTGGTTGACTGCGCCATCCGGCAGGACGAGCAGACAACGTTGAATAGTCATGACAACCTCGAAGTCAGCAGTTCCGCGCAACATGGACACAGCCTTTGCGCATAGCAAGACCGGGCACGGAGCCCGGCCGACAGGAGTTCAGTGCCGTCTCATTTACCGGTACGGCAAACCACGACCGAGACAGTACGCAAGATCAGACCCATGTCTGCGATAAAGCTGAGCTTGCGATCATAGGCTTCGTCGAATTCGACTCGTGCCTTAAACGTGGTGGCCGAGCGACCGAACACCTGCCAGGCACCGGTAATGCCAGGACGCAGGCGATAATAGGACTGACCGCCCGCTTCGTCATACAGCGCTTTTTGCGAGGGCAGGAAGGGACGTGGGCCGACCAGGCTCATATGACCAAGTAGTACGTTCAAGATCTGCGGCAGTTCATCCAGACTGGTGGCACGCATAACTTTACCAATCTTGGAGATCCGCGGATCGTTCGACAGTTTTTGATATTTCAGCCATTCTGCCGCAACAACGGGATCCTTGGCGCACATGTCTTCAAGTGCCTGTTCAGCGTTCACAACCATACTGCGGAACTTGAAGCATTGGAAAACCCGGCCATTTTTCCCGACGCGAGGCTGGATAAACAAACCGGGGCCGCCATCACGACGCACCAGCAGCCACAGCATCAGCAAGATCGGCAGCAAAAGTGGGATCAGCAAGATACAGAGAAACAGGTCAATCCCCCGCTTCACCACGCTTGCATAAATCCGTTGAGAGATAGAGCGTGGAGCCAAAGTCTGGGCCTCGCCCTTTGCCATGGGTGCCCCAGCCGTATCACCAGCCCGCATTGTCTTTCTCGTTTCAGCCAGAACGAACATGAAATCTCCGAGACAGGACGCCAAAATTATTGCCAACGACCGGGATGGTCGCAGGTAGCTTCAGGTCCTCCCCTGTAGTCACCGGCTACCCCCGGAACATCCTGCGCAACGGCAAAGATCTTCGCGGCCCCCTCTCTATAGCCAGTGTCTATGATCTTTTGCTAACACATTCTTAAGTTAATGACTGGATAATTGACTGAAAAATGCGCCATCCAAGCAGGAATTGCTTAACGTTAGCACTTCTTTAAGGATACTTTGTGCCAAGCGCCTAAAAACAAGGCGGGCGCGCTCATACAGTGCCTCCGAGTGTGGTGTATGTCCGTCTGCATGGGCAAGCCTCAAACCGCACACAATGATTCATGCCGGGCGCAACTATCGGATTCAGAATGATTAACAGGCTACTATCATGGCTTTTTCGCACCCCGGGGCCTCCGCCGATGCCGGAACAGTCCTTGGCCGTGATCGGCGATGTTCATGGCTGCGCCGAGCTTTTGGAGACGCTGCTGACCCGGATCGAAGCCCAAGACCACGATGCACAACTGGTCTTTGTCGGTGACATGGTCGACCGCGGACCGGGGAGTCAGGCGGTGCTGGCGCGAATCAGATCGCTGAGCCGGGCGGTGGCCTTACGCGGCAATCACGAACAGATGATGCTGGGCTTTTTGGACGAACCGGAAACAATCGGGGCATCTTGGCTGGACTATGGCGGTGCGCAGACATTGGATAGCTTTGGTATAACGCGGCACGTTGCCGATACGCAGACCCGCGACGCCTTGCGAAATGCCATGCCTGCGGGTCTGGAAGACTGGTTGCGCAGCCTGCCCTGCTGGTGGCGCAGCGGCAATGTCGCGGTGGTCCATGCCGGTGCCGACCCGCGCAGCCAGATCACACATCAAAATCCGCGCGACCTGATCTGGGGCCATCCTGCCTTTGGTCGATTTCCGCGTCGTGACGGACTCTGGGTGGTGCATGGCCATACCGTTGTGCCAAAACCCAGGCAGAGCGATGGGGTGATCTCGGTCGACACAGGGGCATGGCAGGGCGGCGGGCTGAGTGCAGCCCTGATTTCCACGCAGGGCGTTGAATTTCTGACCATCGGCCGCTGATCCGCACCGTTTGCAGTTCAGCTTCTGTTTCGGCATGGTTATGCTGCAATGCAACAACATGCTTGAGGAGTCACGGATGGCAGCGCAGACAAAATCGAGCATTGCGGTAATTGTCGTCAATTACGGAACAGCGGATCTGGCGATTGCCGCCGTCGACAGCGTGCTTGACCGTCAGCACGACGGCCATCCAGTCGAGGTGCATCTGGTCGATAATGCCTCACCCAGTGGCGATGCCGCCCGTTTCGCTCAGGTCCATACCGAGAAATCCTGGGGGGATCGGGTTACACTGTGGCTCGAAGGCGAAAACCGTGGTTTTGGGCGCGGGAACAATGTCGTCATTCATGCGCTGGAACAGCGCGCGGTGGCCCCTGACTATGTTTTCCTACTGAACCCCGATGCGACATTGGACAATGAGGCCGTGGCAATCCTTGCGGATTGCATGGACCGCCAACCGCAGGTCGGGGCCGTCGGGGCCAGTATCGCGCTGCCCTCGGGCAAACCGGTGACGGCGGCCTTTCGGTTTCCCTCGGCGACTAGTGAATTCGTGCAAGCTGTTAGTTTTGGCCCTCTGGCGCGGATATTCTCGAATCGGCTCGTCGCTCTGCCGCCCGACCACCCCGAAGGGCCTGTCGACTGGGTCTCCGGAGCGGCGGTGATGTTCCGCATGTCCGTGCTGCGCAAGCAAAAAGGCTTCGATCCGGATTTCTTCCTCTACTATGAAGAAGTCGAACTGATGCACCGGATCCGGCAGGCCGGGCATGAGATCCTGTATATCCCCCGCGCCCATGTGCTGCATGCCGAAGGCGCCGCGACCGATCAGAAAAGCCATCGTCCAGAACGCCGGGCACGCCCGGCCTATTGGTATCGGTCCTGGATGCTTTATTATCTCAAGACGGCGGGCCGGGGCGGCGCGGTCGGGGCCAGCTTGGCTTGGATGGCCGGGGCGCTGATCAATGCACCGCTCTCGGCATTGCGCGGACGGGGTGTCAGCATGCCGCTGAACTTCATGCGCGATTTTCCCCGCCGGGTCATGGTGCCGCTACTGACGGGGAAGACCGATGCCTGAACTGCAAGACTGGGAACGCCGCGCCGTAGAAGACACGCGCTTTGCGCCGTCAAAAGGTGATCGCAACGGCAATCCTCAAGGGATCGGGTTTCGTGCCCTGATCGCCGAGGATTACCGCACCCATGACCGCGACTGGTATTCTGAAGGGTTCCAGACGCTGTTCTGGCACCGGTTTGGCAATTGGCGGATGGGCCTGCCGAAGCCGCTGCGGGTGCCAGCGACGCTGTTGTATCGGATCATGTTTCGTCTGATCTCGCGGTCCACGGGCATCTACCTACCCTATACCGTGCATGTCGGACGACGGGTACGGCTGGAACATTTCGGCGGCATGATCCTGGTCGCGCAATGGATCGGAGATGATGTCACCTTGCGACAGAACACCACGCTTGGCATAGCCCGACTGAATGGATTGGCGGATAGACCGGTGATTTGCGACGGGGCCGAGATCGGCGCGGGTGCGGTGATCTTGGGCGCGGTCAAAATTGGCGCCGGCGCGATCGTGGGCGCCAATGCCGTGGTACGGCGCGATGTTGCACCCCAGACCATCGTCGGCGGTGTTCCCGCAAAACTCATCGGCCAGGTGGAGAAGCCCCTATGATTGCGGCCATTGCAATTGGCCGCAATGAGGGCGAACGCTTGATGCGCTGTCTCGACAGTTTACAGACACAGGCCGAACGGACCATTTATGTGGACAGCGGCTCGACCGACGGATCGGTCGAGATGGCCCGTGCTCGTGGTGTTGAGGTGGTGACGCTGGACATGACGCAGCCCTTTACCGCCGCGCGGGCGCGCAATGCCGGGTTGGCACAATTACATCAGGGCGCGATGCCAACGTTCGTACAACTGGTCGATGGCGACTGCGAGGTTCAGCCCGATTGGGTGGGCAAGGCGGCACAATTCTTACAAGAAAATCCGCAGGTTGCGATCGTTTGCGGCCGCAGACGGGAACGCTTTCCAGAAGCGTCAATCTATAATGACCATTGCGACCGTGAGTGGAATACCCCCATCGGGTTGGCGAAGGCCTGTGGTGGCGACGCGTTGATGCGCGTGGCGGCGCTGGATCAGGTCGGCGGCTACAATCCCACGTTGATTGCAGGAGAAGAACCCGAGATGTGCGTGCGTCTGCGTCAGGCGGGTTGGCAGATCTGGCGGCTAAACGCAGAAATGACGCTGCACGATGCCGCGATAACCCGGTTTGGCCAATTCTGGAAACGCGCCCGCCGGGCTGGCCATGCCTATGCCGAGGGCGCCTTCCTGCACGGCGCCCCTCCCGAGCGGCACAATGTGGCGCAGGTGAAACGTGCCGTACTGTGGGGACTTGCTCTGCCTGTCATGATCATACTCGCCGCGCTGATCCTCAGCCCATGGCTGTTGGTGCTGTTTGCAGTCTATCCAGTGCAGATCGCCCGTCTGGCACGCCGGGGCGGCAGTGATCCGGCTGCATGGCAAAATGCCACCCTTCTGACCCTTGGGAAATTCGCCGAAGGGGTCGGGGTTGCGGAATTTCATCTGCATAGATTGACAGGGAAACAGGGCCAACTGATCGAATACAAATAATCCGGGCATATTTTCACCTGAAACATACAGATATCTTATTCTGTTCTGCATTTATTTTGGTCAATTACCCCTAAAGGGTATTGTCATTTTCACAGTAACTTTAGTCAGAAATGAAAATTGGGTTGATGTCTCAGACAATATTTAAATGAATTTCGTGACAGATAGCTAAACGGGCCGTGTCTTGGATGGGAGCGCAATAGATGAGGAACTTCATCACAATAGAATCCCTGCGTGGCTGGATGGCTTGGTGGGTGGTGATAACGCACGCCCTACAACTCCTCGGGGCGGGTGGAGGATCTGGTCCGATAGATGCAGTTCCGCTGCCGTTGCTCAAGCTAATGATGGCAGGACATACCGGAGTTCTGGTATTTATAATAATCAGCGGCTTTGTCATCACGCACTTACTGATCGGCAAACAAGAACGTTATCCAATATATCTGTTACGCCGTTTCCTGCGGATCGCACCGATCTATATCTTCTGCCTCGTTCTGGCCATCCTGCTCGCTGATTTTTATAAATTGGCCTATGTCGAAAATGCCATGGCTCTTTTTCGGGAAGAACGTTTAGGCCGCCTTGCGCAAGAGCAAGATAATTTCTGGGGCCATATATTACTACATGTCTCGATGCTCCATGGCGCCATTTCGGATTCTTTCCTACCGCATGCCAGCGCAACCTTCCTGACCCCCGCTTGGAGCCTGTCGTTGGAATGGCAATTTTACCTGATTGCGCCGCTATTAATTTCCATAGCACTGCGCTCCGAACTAGCGGCATTTATGCTGGCTGCTATTCTTCTTATAATCAAGTATAGTCTGCATCATTCTGGACTGCGCTGGCAGTATGAGTCGTTATTTTTCCTAGCGGGCGATTTGTTTATGGTGGGGATCGCCAGCCGAATGATTCTCGAGCGAATAAATCAGAACAAATCTCCACTAGGGTATCTGCTGTTGGTGGCTGCATTACTGGTGCAGGTGGACGTAAAGGCGACGATAATTTGGGTCTTTTTCTTTTGCCTGACAATGATTGAGGTTGGTTTCCTACCAATCCGGTCCCGCGCCATTTCTTGGCTACATAAAATAATAGCACTAAACTCTGTGATACGTTCTCTTGGGCAGTGGTCCTACTCGACCTACCTGATCCATATCCCACTATTTTCTGTGCTGGTCGGGCTTTACGTGCGTCATGTCGGGGCGGAAAATGTCTCGCAACTGATAGTGGCGAGCATCTTGGCGGGGTGTATGCCATTGTTGATATTGATATCGGCCTTCCTCTACAATTTTGTGGAAAAGCCCCCTATTCGTCTGGGGCAGATTCTGATCGCCAGACGGCAGTCTCAGGTCACGACAATATCCGAGGCCAAGCCATGAAGGAACCTTGTGGCCTGTAGAAAGATCGCTCAAACTATTGACAGTTAATTTGGGCTCTGCCCGCAGAACGGATATGGACATGACATCTGTCGACATCGGCGTCTTTGCGCATAACGAAGCTGGCCGCATCGGCCCCATGCTGGAAAGCCTGTTCGCGCAGAATATTTTCACCGATCCTGCACAAACGCCATGCCTGCATATCCTAGCGAATGGCTGTCGCGATGCCACCGTTGCCGAAGCACGGACTGTGGTTGCGGCCCATAACATGACAAATGTGGTACAGATTCACGATCTACCCAATGGCGGAAAATCTCGAACCTGGAACCGCTTCGTGCATGATCTGAGCCGCCCAGAGGCGGAAATGCTGGTTTTTATGGATGCCGACATCCATGTTCCCGCCCCCAATATGCTGCGCGAACTGATCGATTTCATCGCCGCGCGGTCTGATCTGGCCGGGGCCTCCAGCAACGCGGTCAAGGACATCACGCATGACCCGAAACTGGCACGGGGCGGATTGGACAAGCTGATCGGCGCCGCAGGGGGAACGTTAAACAACTGGAAAGGATCAATATGCGGGCAGCTATATGTGCTGCGCACCGAAACCGCCCGCAGCTTCCATATGCCAATCGGCCTGCCGGTCGAGGATGGTTTCGTGCGCGCTATGGTGCAAACCCGGAATTTCAGCACCGAAGGTCAACCCGAAACGCGACTAGATGGTAGAGACGATCTGTTTCACGTCTATGAATCCGAACGCGGTATCGGTGCACTGATCCGACACCAGACCCGTATTGTTATCGGCAGCGCAATCAATGCGGTGATTTATGATCGCCTCCGTAATGAGCCCCTTGAAGACCGTAGCCGTGATTTGGCGCGCTCAGCACAGGACCCGACCTGGCTACCCGATTTGTTGCGACGCAAGCTACCCAATCGCTATGGCTATGTGCCAGTGCAGTTCCTTACCAAGCGCTTAGGATTTTGGGCGAAATCATCAGACCGGCTGAAGCCAAAACGCCTGTTGGTGACAGGTGCGGGATTTGCATTTGATGCTGTCGTTTATATTCGTGCGCAATACGCGATGTGGCGCGGTGTCGGGGCCGGATACTGGTAACCACGGCCCCACGCGTGAACGTCAATACTGGTAGCCGTACGTGCCCGCGTCGGTTTCATCGGGAAAGGAGCATTTGTTCAGCACCACACCGACCACCGAGGTCAGTTCGGACAATTTCTGTTCCACCGTATCTAATTGGTGGCGCGTCGTATTATCCGCCTCAACCACCAGCAACACCCCGTCGATAAAGCCCAAGAACCCCTGCGTGTCATCGGCAGAAAGAAAGGGTGGCATGTCGAACAACATTAGGTCGGGCTGATAGATTTCGTCCACGGCATTCAGGAAATCATGCGTTTGCTCGCTTTGCAGCAGTTCCGAGGAACTCCGCACCGCCCCACTGTTCAAGCCATAGGCGACATTATCGCCGTAGCGCACGATGTGATCTTCAAATCGAACCTCGCCACGCAATAATTCACCCATATCGTGCTTGGGTGTTTGCCCAAGAATCCGCGCCAAAGACGGTCGTCGCAAATCAAAGTCAAAGACCATCGTGCGGTAATGCGACATCCGCGCGAAAGCAAATGACATGTTAGCCAGCGTCGTCGACTTCCCCGCCTGCGGCCGCGTGGAAGTGATTGCAATGCGCCGAATACCGCGCCGTTTCGCCTCGTCACGCAAGCGGGTACGCAATATGTCGTAATAAGCCGCGTGGGGACCACTGCCATTTTCGATGAGCTTGTTTTTTTCCAAAACCTTGGAATTTAGACTCAACTCGGGCAGCATGGACCATGCGCTTGCTTGCTCAACCGGAGTCATCACCGGCTCGTTGTTTTCGACCCGTCCGCCACGCTGTGCAAGCCGACTGGTGCGGGCCTTTTCTATGGCGATCTGCAGCTTTTCCATGACGTGCTCCGCTAAAGATTGATGCCGATCCGGCCCGCGACTTTGCTGGCAAGTTCATCGAAGGGTATGATGTAGTAATGTATCCCAAACAAGAGTACCGGCACGATCACCCCGATCAACAGTGACAGGATGATCCGGCGTATCCGGATCGTGCGGACTTCGATGGAGCTGCGCATCATCGGAATCGTCACCATCGGCGTGATCCCAAGACCGTTGACAAGGTCTTTTGAACGGCGGATCTTGCCAGATAGCAGATCGAGGACTACCAACAGCCCCGTCGCGGCGACCAGCCCCACAAATACACCCATCACCATCAACTGCTTGCGGTTCGGTTTGATCGGCACTGTCGGTTGTGATGCGCGTTCGACCACGCTCATCCGTTGTCCACGCGACAGCGTTTCGATCCGTTCACCGGTAGAAGCCCGCGACAGACTGTCTGTCGTTCGGTTGTACTGCGATTGGATGTTGTCATAATCGCGTTGTAGCGCCTCCAGCGTCACCGAATTGCCAGGCGTTCTATCGATCCGGTCCTGCACAGCGGCAAGCTGGTCTTGCATCTTGGCGCGATCTTCGCCGAGCTGTTTAATTTTATTGTCAATATCCGCCGTCTGCGCATCAAGCAAGGCCTTGCCCGGATCGACGCTGACCTCGGCAGGTTGGCCACTGGCTGCCGCAAAGGCGGCCTCCATCTGCGAAATCCGCCGTTTAAGCGAGATCACCCGCGGACTGTCCGACGCATAAACGCTTTCCAGTTCTGCAAGTTCATTCCGCAACGTTTGCAGACGCTGTTCCTGTGGACTGGCCTGCGCCCCTGATCCGACCACGCGACCGGTCAGGTCATAAGCTTGCACCAAGCGTTGTTTCTGATCTTCTAGCCCAGAGCGTTCCCGATCAAGTTGTGTGATCCGGTCTTGCAGGCTGACCAACAGGTTGCGGTGATACTCCAGACTGTCGGGCAGCGCCTCGGTGTTCTGGTTCTTGAAGGCAACAATTTTCGCGCCCTGTTCACTCAGCGCCAAGCCAAGGCGGTCCACTTCCTGCTGGAAAAACTCCTGCGTCTGACCCGCGCGCTGGCTGCGATATTGCGCATCCTCGTTCAAGATGAAGGTCAGGTAGGCATCCAGCACCCGCACCGTCATAGCGGAAAATTGCGAATCAAAACTGACGGTCATCAGGGTGACCTGACCCCGCCCCGAAGACGATTTGATCGCCGTCGCCGCGCGCATCGCCAGAACGATCTGGTCGCCCGACATGCTGGCCTGATCCGGGAACGGCTTCAGCTGATCGGCGATGCTGAGCAGGTTATCGCGTGTCATCAGCCGGGTCTGAAACAGCTCAAGCTGTTCTTGCGCCGGGGTGTCGACGGTCGATTGCGCCAGATTTCCTGGGATCTGCGAGCTTTCCACGACAAGTCGCATCTGCGCGCGATATACTGGCGGTAGGCTGTTCGCCAACAAGATAGCCCCGACCGCAATCGGAATGAAAATCAGCAAAAACAGCGGCAACCGCCGCCAGAACAGGGTCAGGTAAAAGCGGGCTTCCGAGATCATGTTCCGGCTCCGATGGAGATGTCGCCAAAGAAAACGCCGTCATCCAGCACCGAGCGCACCTCTTTCGGGGTCACTTTATGCTGTTCGTCGCTCCAGGCATAGATCATGGCGAAGTCCGCAAGCTGATTGATCAGCCGCGGCACCCCGCCGGTGTGTTCGAAAATTAGGCTGACCGCCTCAGGTGAGATCTCGTCTCCGGTGCCGCCCGCCGCTATCAGGCGATGGCTGACATAGGCACGCACGCGGTCCAGATCGAGACGATCCAGATGAAAACTTGCCGCCACACGCTGCGCGAGCTGACGCATGTTGGGGGCGCGTACGATGTCGCGCAGTTCAGGCTGGCCCACCAGGATCAGTTGGATCAATTCGTCCTTATTCGCATTGATGTTCGTCAACATACGCACCTCTTCCAACCCTTCGGTTGAAAGATTCTGCGCCTCATCAATCACGAGAACGACACGTCGTCCTTCTGCGTATTCCTTCAGCAAAAAATCCTGGAATTGCTGAAAAAGCTGCACATAATCCTCATCCTTGCGGGCCGGCAGACCGAATGCATTGAGAATCCACTGCAGAAGCTCGCCACGCCCGCCCTGTGCATTGGAAATAAGCCCAACCGTCAGGTCGGAATCCATCTCCTTGAGCAGCGCCTGTACCAAGGTTGTCTTGCCGGCCCCGATCTCACCCGAGATCAGTGTCACTGGCGCGCGCGACATCAGCCCAAACCGTAGAACAGTGATCGCGCGCACATGTTGCGGCGACCAATAAATCAGCGACGGGTCCGGCAGAAGGGTAAAAGGTCGCTCCCGCAGGCCAAAGAATTCAGCATAGAGCCCCTCAGTCGTCATGTTTTATCCAAGCTATTTTCCGGACGTTGAAGCCATTCCCCAGAACAGTCACCGCAAGTTCATCATATGTCGCAAGTTGCAGTCCCGGAGGGAGAAGACTGCTACGCTAGGCACTTAACAAACTGTCGCGTGGCAATTCAATGTCTTTTCCAAGCCAAGTCGGCATATCGTTAACGATGCGCTCCGCTCTCGCGATATCGTGTAAGAGCGGTGAGACGGCCCCACCCTCCCACATTGGCAAATTGACCGTGAATCCTGAATGTCATGGCCAGCCATGCCATACGCCCTTGCCTCATAACGGCGAAGGCTTGATAGTCATGCTTACAACGCGGCCCCTCCAACCTTGCCGGACACATCATGTTTTTCACACAGCTTCCTTTTTGGGGCTTCTTTTTGCCAGTGCTTGGGGCTTCCGTTCTAGCGTTACGTATATTTGGGTCGCAGACCCGCGCCACGATCTTGTTACTGGCAAGCTGGCTGTTCTACGGGCTGTGGGATTGGCGGTTTCTGGGCCTGCTGATCCTGTCGACCGTGATCGTCTGGGGACTGGCGTTTAGAATCGAGCAGGCGCAGGCACCACGTGCACGAAAGGGATGGTTGTTCGTATCGCTGGCCTTCAGCCTTGGGCTGCTTGTCCTGTTCAAATATCTTGGGTTCTTTGTCAGCAGCTTTGCAGTCTTGATGCAGACACTGGGGTTACCGTTTGGCGATGATTGGGTGCTGCGCATCATCCTGCCGCTGGGGATATCGTTCTATACCTTCCAGACGGTCGGCTATATGATCGACGTTTATCGCCGCAATCTGCCCGCCGAGCGAAATTTTATTGATTTCGCCCTGTTTGCCGCATTTTTTCCTACCCTCGTTGCCGGGCCGATCCAGCGCGCGGCAGACCTGCTGCCCCAGATCCGCACACCTCGCCCCGTCGTCTGGGACGATATCGGCCGGGGGGCAGTGCTGTGCCTGCTCGGACTGATCAAGAAAATCGTCATCGCCGATGCGCTAGCCCCGCAGGTGGCCGCTGTCTATGGCGCGCCAGATCCATCTGCAGTGGGTGGTGCCGATGTAATTTTCGCCACATGGCTCTATGCCATCCAGATCTATTGCGACTTTTCCGGCTACACTGATATTGCGCGTGGGGTGGCGCGAATGCTGGGCTTCAACCTGAAGTACAACTTCTTGCAGCCCTATTTTGCAACCAGTCCGCAAGAGTTCTGGCGACGCTGGCATATCAGCCTGTCGACCTGGCTGCGGGACTACCTTTATATCTCGCTTGGTGGCAGCCGCGGCGGAGCAGCCAAAACAGACCGCAACCTGATGTTGACCATGCTGCTGGGTGGGTTGTGGCATGGCGCAGCATGGAATTTTGTTCTGTGGGGGGCCTATCAAGGGGCGGTCCAGGTGGTACAACGCTGGACCGGGCGCAAGGGACGTTCACCGGGACAGGTGATTGGTGGGGGCATCATCGGTCATCTGCGGCATATTCTGGCAATTGTCTTGTTCTTTCAGGTTACTGCCTATGGCTGGTTATTGTTCCGGGCCACTTCTTTCGAACATATCGTTGTCTTCACCGGTAAGATTATCACCGCGCCCTTGACCTCATCTGGACTGATTACGACACCTTCAATACCAGGGATTTGTGGGATGCTGTTCCTGTTTTTGTGGGATCTCTCTGCAGAGTGGAGCAAAGATCAACGGTTCTACATGCGCTGGCCGCTAGTGTTACGCGGAGGACTGTGGGCCGTAATGATCTACCTGCTGGCCTTTGGCGCGACAACCGCGTCCTCGGCCTTCATCTATGCGCAGTTCTGAGGAGAACGGGATGCTTCGACAAATAAAAGTCGTCTTGGCAACGCTCTTCGCACTGGTGGTGCTGGATGTTATGGTGGCACTTGTGCTTACGCGCGCGCCCGCTGGGTTGAGTGCCTTTTTCGATTACGGACGGTCGGTACCAGGCAAGATCGCACAATGGCAAGAACGCCAGGACCGTCCCGGCAATCTACTGAATGTTGCATGGCAGCCAGAAATGCTGGCGGAATCGGCAACCCATTTCGCGGGAGAAGATCCGGCGTCGGGACCGATTGTGCGCCATTATGGCATGTCCTTTACCCAACAGTTATTACAAGCCACGCAACGTGCCCGACCCGATCTGATGGTTGACGGGCACGCCGGACCAGGGGCATCGCCAAATTTCGTCTACTCGGTCTTTCTGGATGATCGCACAAACCGTCGGACAGGTGATGTTGTCGTTTTCGGTATTCTGTCGAGCAGTGTCCCCGCACTTGGTTCCTTCTCGAATCGGGTTTGGGTGTTTGAGCAGCCCGCCCCCTTTACATATCCAATCTTTCGCCCGGATGGCTTGAAGGGACTAAAACGGACGGATCCCGCAATCACAGCCCATGCGGACATGACCGATCCTGTAAAGATCGCCGCCTTTGATGCCCAAATGCGTGCCGAAGACGCGCTTTGGACACCACAGGCTTTTGCCCTGCCCGCGCTGGATGCCTCACCTTTTGTCCGACTGCTGCGACGGGCCACCGCGACGGGCGCCATCGAATCGCGCGAAGCCAACGTAACCACCCACCCTGAAGACGGAACGATGCCTTGGGCCGAAGTTCTGCGCCTCATGGTGCGTGACGTGGCACGGATCAGCCGCGAAGATAATCAGGTCCCGTTGATTGTGCTGATCCAGGCGCGCGACACCGCCTCGCCGCAACTACGCCCAGTTCTTGTACCAATGCTCGAGGCTGAGGGTATTCCGTATCTGGCGACAGATGAGGTCGCAAATCCGCGCGACACGACCGCATTTCTATCTGACGGGCACCTAACCACTGCCGTCAATGACGTGCTCGCACAGCGCTTGTTGGGGATACTGAAGCTGCCGTAGATCACAGCGTACGCTGTAGAAATCCTTGGGAAAGCGTCCAACTGCATAGTTCCGCAAGTTAGTTTCGCGTACTGGCCTGACGCCTGCGCGATCCCGCTTGTTAGGAGTCATTGATGTCCGGACCAACCCAAATTACCTTTGCCTTGAAGACACCGACGGGAGAGCCCGTCGTTGGCGGCAAGATATCCTTTGCGCTGTCCGGCTTCGATCTCGATGAGGCCATTGTCATCCCTACGACCATTGAGGCAACGATTGCCGCTGATGGAACTGGCGTTGTGAACCTTTGGCCAAATATCGCGGGGCTGCGGAACACCTCTTACAAGCTGACGGTCGGCATGGCATCGGGAACCAAGGTCGAGATCGGCTCAATCATCGTACCGGCAAGCCTTGTACCGGTGCCGATGCACACATTGATTTCGTTGGTACCGCTTGGCGGTCTGGTAACGCTGGTGATGACCCAGACCGAATATGATGCGCTCGAAACCAAGAACGATCAGACAATTTATCTGATCCGTGCGGAGGACTGAGACATGGGTCTACAGGACTATACGCGCGTCTATCTGGGAGAGCAGGCGATCCGGGTGGCCTATCGTGGCGTCAGTCAGATTTTTGACAATGATCCAACATCTCCCGGGACTGTCGCCGATACCGCCTGGACCGCCGATACCGGTGTCAATCCGGGCGAGGTGACCCTGATCATCTCGGCTCTACCGTCTTCGGGCGGCTCACCGATCACCAGTTTCGTGTATCGCATCGGTACCGGCACGGGGGTGGCACTCGGGGTTGCGCCCGGCAATCACGTGGTCACCGGCCTGGAGCCGGGCCGCACAATTACGGTGCAGATCGCCGCAGTAAATGCGATCGGCCAAGGCCCCTGGACCGTGGCTAAAACGGTGATCGTGAAGGCTGAGGCCATCGCGCCGCCTAGCCTGCTGAGTGCGCCTGTGATTACAGGCTTGGCCATGACGAGTGCGACGTTGAGCGCAATCGAGGGCAACTACACCGGTGCGTCTGCTGTGACCCGGCTGTGGCTGCGCGGCAGCACGGCGATTGCCGGTGCAACCGGACTGAGCTATGTGCTGACGCAAGATGATGTGGGGGCGATGATCTCGATTCTGGAAACCGCGACCAATACGAGCGGTTCCGTGACCACAGCTTCGGTGGCGGTCGGACCGGTCACGTCTGCGCCGACCTATGCATTTGAAACCGATATCGTCATTCTGGCCTATGGCCAATCGAACGAGCAGAGTCAAAATAACTCTGGGGGGCAACCGATAAACACAAGCCTTGATCAGGATAGCTCAGGCCGTATCCGGCGATGGGATACAGCGACAGGATCGGATGTGACGGCGGTGCAACCACTGACCGGTTGGCCTGCACTGACCCAGATGGGGCCGCTGCGCACATTCCGCATGGCACAGGATCTGCTGATCCGACAGAATCCGACGAAAAAAATCGTTATCGTCAACTGTGCCGTTGGTGGAGCGAAGCTGACGGGCGGTCCTTTGGGTGTGGGCGGCAGTTATTACACTACAATGATTTCGCGCATGACGGCCTGTCTGGCCGCTTTTCCGGGGGCGCAAGTATTCCTATCCTGGACCCAGGGCGAGCAGGACGCGAACGATAATGTGTCCGCCGCCGCCTATACCACGGCTTTCACCAATATGCTGAATGGTCTGCGCGCGGTGCCGGGGGCAAGCGATGCAAAAGCGGTGCTGCACCAGATGGTGCCCGAACGATTCTGGGGTCTGGTCGAGGATCTGCCCTATCGTCAGGTGATTGACCGGGCGCACAAGACGATCCCGCTGAATGTGCCAAACACGCTATTCATCGGGGCCAGCATGGGCACACAGATCAGTGGCGATCTGTCACATTTCACCGCGCAGGGTCACCGCAATGCCGGCACGCGGGCCGCTGCATGGATCGACCGGATCGGGCAATGGCAAACGACGGTTCCCACGGTTCCCGCCACGCCGACCGTGGTCAGCAACGACACGATCCGCATCGCGGTGGCAGAGCCGCAACCGCCGGCTTATGTGATCGAATACCGGGCCGCGGGCAGCACCGGTTCCTGGATGGAACAAGTCGTCTTTCCGAAAATCTGGATTGAGGCACCGGGCACATTTGACCTGCTGGTCGAGGGCACCGGGAGCCGCGAGGTACGCCTGAAGGCGCGGTCCTACGCGGGCACCAGCGCCGCCAGCGGCGCCCTCATCATCCAGAGCCCGGCGACCGATGAGGCGATGACGGTCTCGTTCGGGGCGGGCACGATCGCCGTCACCGGCCTGAATACCATCGTAGCCCCTGCCGTAACCTTCGGCGCCGCACAACTCATCATCAATAGCTAGGGAAAATCATGGTCAAGCATATCATCCTGACTGATGCGACCTTGGATGCCGCCGATGTCATCGTGATCACCAAGGGTACCCTGCCCCAGACCATAGGGTCGCTGGCCGCAGGCAGCTACACGGTTCGCAACACCTCGGCCCCCGTTGCAGGTGAGGTGAGCGCAGTCGCCTCTGGCAACTGGTGGACAGAAGGAGCCAATATCGACCTAGATTATGGGAATGATCGCGCTTATGTCGCGGGCACGGCCTACGCCACGATCGCGGCCGCACGGGCAGCCGGCGCCATCATAGTCAATGCAAATGGTAATGATACGATAGCGGTATCGGGTCTTGGCACCACCTATACCCTTGCGGGGCGGGGGACCACGGCAGCCACCATCGGCACCGAATACATTGCCGCGATGGGCAATAGCACAAATACCAATCTGGTCTATATCGGAACCACAAGTTCAGGGGCATCAAAAGCCGGTGGCTGGCTGACCGACGGCACCTCCAGACTGGCGCAGACCACGTCCACGATCCCTGCGGCATCCACGTTTCGTGCGGCGGTGCGTGTCAAAAGCGGTGCAGGTCTTCTGTCCTTTAATGGCGTGGCAGGAACGAGCACCACCACGACCAGCTTACCAGGCGGTATTAATACGCTGGTCATCGCGAACCGCTCAACCGGAGCGCGCGCATGGACAGGCACGGTAAATCGGGTCGTCCTGCTCAACGGAGACCTCACCGATACGCAGGTACATGCCCTACTTGCCTAACCAGTATCACGCAGCCGCCTGGGATGCACGCATGCATCCCAGGCGCTTTTCTTTATCCACGCCGC
Organism: Paenirhodobacter sp.; assembly: GCA_036398515.1. Taxonomy (GTDB): domain Bacteria; phylum Pseudomonadota; class Alphaproteobacteria; order Rhodobacterales; family Rhodobacteraceae; genus Rhodobacter. Next base: position 45,342 of record DASWPI010000113.1, on the reverse strand, counting down.
TTGCTAGAACGTGGCTACAAACAGGAGATGTAGTCCCTGTCAGCACGGTCGACGCTCCGACCGATGGTGGACGAGCAAGCAAAGCCGTGACAGGATCGCCACAATATCCTTTTGTCGGAACGCATCATACGGCAGACAATCTGCCCCCAGATCCCCAGAAGAAGAGATGACGATGACGCAATCGCGCTTGGGCCGTGCTCTTTCCGCGACGAAAGGCGATGGCGTAAAGGCCAAGGCCCTACGTTCGACCTTCTGGTCCATGATCGGCGTGTTTGGCCAAAATGGTATGCGCTTACTGTCCAACCTTGTGCTGACGCGGCTGCTGTTCCCCGAAGCATTCGGGCTGATGGCATTGGTTCAGGTGTTCATCGTCGCGCTGCAGACCTTTTCGGATATCGGGATCCAGACCTCGATCATGCAGAGCAAACGTGGTGACGATCCGAATTTTCTGAATACCGCTTGGACCTTGCAAATCATTCGCGGATTCGGATTGTGGCTGGCGGCATGTGCGCTGGCCTGGCCAGCTTCACGTATCTATGATCAACCAGAACTGCTGTGGCTGTTGCCCGCGACGGCGCTGTCCATCATCGGGCAAGGGTTTCGCCCGACACGCGCGGCACAGGCCAGTCGGCACTTGGCCATCGGGCGCCTTACGATGATCCAGATATTCGTGCAGTTCGTGACGCTGGTCCTGACCGGGTTACTGGCATGGTGGTGGCATTCGGTCTGGGCACTGGCCGTGTCGCAGGTGATCTCTACCATGATCGCCAATGTTCTGACCCGGATCTATATCCCCGGACATCCAAACCGCCTGCAATGGGACCGCAGTAGCGTTCGTGAGATCATCGGCTTTGGTAAATTCATCTTTCTGTCGACCATGGCCACATTTCTGATCTCAATGGGTGACCGGGCCATTCTGGGCGCCTATGTTGATGTCACGACTTTCGGGATCTACAGCGTCGCACTAACCTTCGGATCCCTCCCCGCGCTGTTCGTGCAGGCGATCAGCAGCAAGGTGCTCTTTCCGCTTTACCGCATCAAATCCCCCACCGAGAGCGAAGACAGCCGCCGCAAGATCTTTCGCGCCTGTCGGACAGTTTCCGTGATCGGAGTCAGTATCGCAGTATTTCTGGCCTTCACTGGCGATTGGTTGGTCCGCGTACTCTACGACAGCCGCTATGCACTGGCGGGGCCAATGCTGATTCTGTTCGCGCTCAATTCTATTCCAGCCAATGTGCTGAGCGGCACACAAGCCGTATTACTGTCGCATGGTGACAGCCGAAGGCATTTCTATCTGATGGCAACTTTGGCATTGATGCAAACGACACTCCTATTCATAGGTATACATCTCTTCGGCGTGGTCGGAGGCATTCTGGCGCCGGGGCTGGCCCTCTTGATAACCTATCCGCTACAAGCCCGCCTGATTGCGCGTTATAGGGCCTGGGACCCGGTGAATGATGTTCTTGGTCTGGGGATCGGCCTCGCATTGACCGGTATCGCCTGTGCACTGCATTGGAACGAGATTGTGAAGCTGTTCCCTACACCCTAGCCTTCCGCACCCGCACGAACCCCAGAAATGCCGCATCGCGTGACCGCAACCGTGGTCGCCCCGTTGCCGCCCACCACGTGCGCCATTCGGCCTCCAGCGCGTAGACATCCGCCCCCGGGAATATCTGCCGTGCCGTCGTTATGGTCTCGGGCGCCAATGGCCCTGGCCCCACCTCGGGCAAACTTTCCACCAGCCGCTCACGCAAGGAAAAACGGATCAGATCGCCCGGTTCTTCGATCATCGCGTAATCAGGCAGACTGTCGGCTTCGATCATCTCGCGCAGCATGGCACGAAATACCCTGCGCGGTGAGGCCGACCCTGATTTCTTCAGCAGAGTATCGACAGAGACCCGCCAGCTTTCCTGCCGCCCGCAATGCTTGCGCGACAACTCATAGATTCGCCGCTCCAGCGGTTTGCGCAGCCGGAAATAATCGCGCGACAGCGTCAGGACCGACTTGGACAACACAGCCCGGAACAACCAGTCCGACAACGTCACTGCCACCGACACCATCCGACCACCGCGGGTCTTGCGCTCGATCTCCCAGCTTTCGATCAGCCCAAAACCCGCAGTAACCTCGGTCTCGCCGGTCACGATATTGGTCTTGATCCGGGTGCCTGCAAGCCGGTCAAACGTCTCGATCAAACGGCGATAGGCATCGCCCGAGGTCTCACGGTTCGTCGCGATCAACAGATCATGCGCCTTCAACACCAAACGACGCGTCACCACCCGCCCCGCGTTCAGCGCCGCCATCAACTGGCTGATGCAGAAGATAAGGATATCCTTGTCATGGATCGTCGCCAGCCCCTTGACCGAAGGTGTTACCTCGATCCGGGTTCCGTTGTGTTCATAGCGCAAGATTCGTCGATCCGGCCGGGTCGACAAAGAAAAAATCGGGTGCTCCATCGTAGCGATGTCATCCTTAGGGATGGCATCAAAAATGTCGCACAGGAAAAAGCCCTGCCCCGCAGCGGGCAATTGCCCGCCCCCCGAGGCCGCCAGGGTGCCTGTCATGTGGTACTGCCCGCTTGTTTTTTTATCGTGGTTTTATTGACACCCAACCTAAGCCCCCCCCCATCAGCGGTCCAGCATTTCCATCGTGGGATCAGAGTCACCCTCTCGGGGGTTCAGAGTCAGTTGGTCGTGGTTTCAGAGTCACCATGATCAAAAAAGACCACATTTTTTCATTTATTCACAGATAGTTAGATTAGAGACAAGAACACCATAACACTATAAATAACTCAAATATAACAACCCGATTATTTTCCACACACTTACCAATTCATTGAACGCCCCGTGCGAAAGGCAATGAAAACAAGCAGTTTCATATCCATCTGATTCTACGGATGATGTTTTTTCTTTCATGTAATGTCTTTTGTGTTACATTGAAAAAAAGACATTACATAAGGCATGTAAATGGCGCAGGATACGATCGAGCTCCCTCCCTATTTCAACATCGATCCCGATCAAGCCTTGCGTGAACTGGAAGCGCCGGTGACCACACAGGGGTTTGAGAAGATTGCCCAAGCATGCGCCCGCGGACGTGATGATCTGGCCTCGCGTGGAATGAACGAGCAAGGCCGCAAGGATCTACGACTGTTCTCCACTTGGGAAATAACACGCTATCTGATACCAGTAGCTCAACCACATTTTCGCAGGGTATTGCGGGCAAACCCGGACCTACCACAAGGACGGTCCGAGAGTGACGCAGGTGCTCGCTGGTTTACCTTAGATGAGGTGCTGCGCCTGCGCGCGCATTTCGCTGCCGAAGGATCGAAAACCAAGGAATACCGCCCCTACCGTCCAGCCGGGTTACCCGCTAAATTGGTAGCTGTGGCAAACTTCAAGGGCGGGGTGGGCAAGACCTCGACGGCCGCACATCTGGCAATGTCGGCTGCGTTGGACGGTTACCGGGTTCTGGTGATTGACCTCGACAGTCAGGGGTCGATGACCTCCATCTTCGGCGGGCAAGTCGCGGATGAATGGCAGACGGTCTTTCCATTGTTGGCGCGCCATTACGCGGGTTGGCAACAGCGGGCAAATCGGGGGCGGCTGGACCGGGGCGAGGCCCCCGTGCCGCTGGACGAAACGCTGACCGAAGCGCTGAAGATCCGCGCCCCCGATGTGATCCAGAAAACCCATTGGCCGAACATCGACTTGATAGGGGCACAGCTGAATTTGTACTGGTCCGAATTCCAAATCCCGGTCTGGCGGATGCAGGCACGCGGCTGGAAGCTGTGGGACGCGCTGACAGATACCTTGGCCGAGGATGGTATTCTGGACCAATATGACGTGATCTTCTTGGATACGCCGCCCGCGCTTGGCTATCTGACGATCAACGGATTAGCCGCGGCGGATATCTTGCTGGTACCGCTTGGCGCCTCCTTTCTGGAGTTCGATTCCACGGGGCGGTTTTTTGACATGCTGCATTCGACCTTCCGCTCGATCGAAGAGGGGGAGAACATGGCCGCCCGGGCCTTGGGGCGCGACCTGATGGCGTTTCAATGGGATGCGGTACGCGCCGTGGTGACCCGTTTCGACGCCAATCAGCAAGGCGAGCTGGCATCGTTGATGCAGGCCTATCTGGGCCGTACTCTTTCGCCGCATCGGCAGGATTTCACCGCGTTGATCGGCCAGGCTGGCGAGCAGGTAAATGGTATTTACGAGGCCGATTACCGCGATTTCAACCGCGAGACCTATGTGCGCGGGCGCCAGACATTCGATTCTACCTATGCGGCATTCAAGCGGTTGTTGCTGGGCAGCTGGCGGCGTGATGAATTGGCCGCACAGGCGGAACACTGAGGAGGAACACATGGCCCGACGTCGCCTGACCCCGCCAAATCCGGATTTGCTGCCCGAAGCCGAAAATACGATTCCTGCGCAGATAGAAACGAAATCGATGTTCCCGATGGGCGTCGCCCGCACGGTGACGCGACCACCTATCGCGCAGGTCGCGGGTGAGGCTTCGGCGCTTGCCGCACTTGAAAACCTGACCGCCGAGATGGCCCGTGCCCGTGCCGAGGGGCGGATCGTATCGACAATCCCGTTATCGCAGATTGCCGCAGATCATCTGGTGCGTGATCGTATGGGGCTGGACGATGACGATATGCAGGCGCTGATCGCATCGATCCGGGCGCGTGGTCAACAGGTGCCTGTTGAAGTGCTGGATCGTGGTGATGGTGCCGCGCCGCGCTATGGCTTGATTTCCGGTTGGCGGCGGTTGGCGGCTTTGCGCCAGATCGGGGCCGATACCGCTCTGGCGATCGTGCGCCAGCCGCAGAGCGCCGCCGATGCTTATGTGGCAATGGTTGAGGAAAACGAGATCCGCGCTGATATTTCCTTTTATGAACGCGCCCGGATTGTTACAAAAGCTTTGGATCAGGGGGTCTATCAGGACCAAAAATCCGCCTTGCAGGGGCTGTTCGGAAATGTTTCGCGTGCGAAACGTTCGAAAATCAAAAGCTTCATGGTGATTGTTGCCGCACTGGATGGGGTGCTGCGCTTTCCTGCTGCACTCAGTGAGAAAGCCGGGCTGGATCTGGTGCGCAGATTGGAGGCGGATCCAAGTTTCATCGGGGTGTTGCGCGGTCAATTGACCGCGCTATTGCCACAGACGGCCGAGGCCGAGCTGGCGATTCTTGCCGCGCGCTCTGCCCCGCCAGCGGCCACCGTTCTCAATGAACTCACTGTACCTTTCGAGGTACGATTTGATCCGGAAAGCCAAACCATTCAGCTTGTCGGTCCGGGGGTAGACGTCGCATTTCTAACGGCATTGCGACGTTGGTTGGCAGCGCGGTAGGAGGGGGAATATACCCCGTATAGTCTGGTCATGTGCGGCGGTCTGTGCAAGGTTGACGCCGCTCTGCTTTCAGAACCTCAAGGGATATTCATGCGCGATCAGATCATCGTGGCCGCTCTTCGTTTTCTTCGACTGTTCATCAAGGTCGATCCTCGAAAGATCGTGATTTTGCCGCCGTCGAGTGGCGGTAGCCTTGGCGATCAGGCAATGCTGGATTCGACGGCGGCCTCTGTCAGCCCGTTCGGCCCCGTCGTTCTGGTGGCCGCGCCCGGTCCGGATACGCAACTACGCACGCCGCTGACCTACGCCCCGTTGAACGGCGGATCAAAGGTGGACAAACTGCGCGCGCTGAAAGAAATTCTATCGTCTGGCACGATCGTTTTTCTGGGCGCGGATGTGATTGATGGCGCCTATGGCGGGGATTGCCGGCGCTTGGGGATCTTTGATCTTTTCGTGCGGGCGGGGCTGCGGGGCGCTTGTCTGGGCTTTTCCATTTCGGCCAAGCCGGGGGAACGGGCCAAGCAGCGGTTGCTGAAATTGCCGCCGATGCCGATGCATGTGCGTGACCGGGTTTCATTGGAACGGTTTGAGGCGATGACCGGACGCAAAGGCACATTGGTGGCCGATACCGCGTTTCAGCTGCGCCCCGAGGTGACGACGCCGGTGATTGGCGCCGCGATCGACTGGGCGAGGGCACAGCGCGCGCAAGGACGCAAGGTACTGGTCGTCAATCTGGGCGGCTGGACGCTGGAGCGGATGAAGGGCGATGGCGTTGCGGCGGTAAACACCTGTTTGCAACGCTGGTTGTCAGAAAGCCCGGATCGGGCAGTTCTACTGTTGCCGCATGACTTCAAGGCGCCGCCGGTTGGCGATGTCGAACCGCTGCAGCGCCTGGATGCAATGCTGACACCGCAATTCCCCGACCGGGTACGCTTCGTCGCGCCGCCGTTCAATACCTGGGACGTCAAGGCGCTGGCGGGTGAGGTTGATTTCTCGATGACGGGGCGGATGCACTTCTCGATCGCCTGTTTGGGTATGGGGACTCCGACGATCGGCATTGTCTATCAAGGCAAGTTCGAAGGTCTGATGAACCACTTTGGCATCGACAATGTGCTGATCACGCCGGATGAGGCCTCGGATCCGGAAATCTTGCTGACGCGGTTGAATGCGGTGGAGGCAAAGTTGCCGGAACTGCGCGCCCACATTGCCGAGAAATTGCCCGCGGTCAAAGAACTGTCCTGGAAGAATTTCGCGTGGCTTTCTGCAGATAAGGGTATTTCTCGCACCTGATAAGATTGTGTTCCCCTGGGGGTTGCGTCCCGGGGGCAGCCCGTCATCATGCCCCTGATACTGCAATCGGGGAAGAATATCGGATGATGGGTCCTGGCCGTATGATCTCAAAGCTACTTGCAGGGGTGTTTGTAATACAGTGGGTTATCCCGGCCCTTGCGCAGGATGCCGAATTCAAGGTGCGGACACAGGTGGTGAACCCGGATTTGCCGGCGTTCACCGCTACGGTCGGGGGGCTTGGCAACGGGGCTGAGTTCATGCGTGGCGGCGGTGGTTTTGAACCCGCAGTCTTTCGCAATCGTCTGATGGCTACGGCAGATGCGCCGAACACGATCTTTTCTGATCCACAGCAGATCTCGAACTACGACAGTTGGCCTGATGGCGCCTTTGATGGGGCGGATGTCGAGGTGCTGCGCATCGTCGATGGAGTCATGCAGACGGTGCGCACAGACCGCGTGGCACCGAATGGCTATCATGCCAGTGGTTGGTTGTCACTATTGCCGAACGGGCAGATACTTTCATCGGATATGACACGGTGGAATATCATTTGGGATGGCTACAACCGTCTTGGTGTGCCTTGGTTCTATACAGTGCGCGCGGTCGACGGTGCTGGGAATCTATCGCCAGCCGCTATCGGCATTTCGATCACGCCGCCGTCGAAACCTGGTAAGGTCAATGAAAAGCTGCCTCTGCAAAAAGTGACTGTTTCAGGCAAAGAGACGGCCTCGTTGCCGATGCCGGAGAACCTGTCGGTGCGGCTGACGGCCTCGGGAACGGGTTTGCTGAGCTGGGACCCGGTTCCAGGGGCGGCAGGCTATGTGGTCTATCGTTCAGATCTGCCGCCCGAACGCCAGCGCGGCTATTCGATTGAGCTGGAAGGCACCGGCGCGCCGATCCGCGCGGGGGATATGATCCTGTTGCGCAAGAAATTCTATGCGCCAACACGAGCCGAGGTTGCGACCAATCGGGTCTGGGGGACAGCGGGGCCGGCCAGCACTTTTGGAGTTTCTCTCTTGCCGGGCATGCCAGGCGATGCTGACATGCCGCCCGTCCGGCTGGTGCCACATGAGGCCGCGACGCCGGTGCCGGACGGGGGCGAAACATATCTGCAGGTCGATTTAAAAACCGGTCAGGATATTTTCCTGGGCAAATACAATTTCGCCGGGTCTGCGAATGGCTATTATCCGTCCCTGGACCCGAACAAGTCCTATCGCTTTGAGATCTGGCTACGCGGGCAGGGCGCCGTTAAGGGGCGGTTCGGGATCGGCGGCGTTTACAAAACGGTTCCGGGGTTGCCCGTCGAATTCCCGATCGGCCCGGAATGGCGCAAATATGTGGTCGATTTCAAGGTTCCGGCGATCGGTGCCGACAATAAAAGCGTTGGGCAGATGGGGATACGCCTGTTCGGCAACGGACGGATCGATGCAGACAATTTCCGCATTTACCAGACCGATGCAGACTTCATGGATCTGCGGCCCGAGGATCGGAAGGCGCTGGCGGAGTCGGGTATGTCGGCGTTGCGGATGCATATGTTCATCAAGACCAAGCAGGGAACCTATGACCTCTCGCAGTACACGGCCTCTGCTGGTGTTTCCTCGCAGACAGGCGGGCATAGCCTGCCGCAGATGCTGAAGCTGACGCATTCACTGGGGATGGAGCCCTGGATCCAGGTTGAGCCGCATTTCAGCGCTGAGGAATGGTTGGGATTGGTGGAATATCTGGCGGCCCCCTTCGATCCGGCCAAAGACGATCCCAAAGCCCTGCCTTGGGCCGCAAAACGGGCGATGCAGGGCCATGTCGCCCCTTGGACCGATGACTTCAAGCAGATCTATTTCGAGATCGGCAATGAGACATGGAACCGGTTGTTCGCCCCTTGGATCTTTCCTTCGATGTCAGATCAGGGACGCGTTAATTGGACAAATTATAGTGCCGGTGAGGTCTATGGACTGTATCAGGAACATGTGCTGTCGATCATGCGGCAAAGCCCGTGGTGGGATCGGTTGGCCTCAAAAATCGAACCGGTCCTTGGGGGGTGGGGGGTTAACAATTATGGGCTGGATGCCCTCAAACGTTCGCCCAATAGCCGGATTCTGACCAATGCGGCCTATATCGGCGGTTGGGATTCAGGGGAGGGCGCCGTGCGCCAGACATCCGATGGTTATGCGTCGGTCATGGCCTATGCCCCACAGGTCATGGCGAGCTCGGCTAAACGATATCATGATGGTGCAGCGAAGATTGCAGGCGGGCGTGATGTGATCCTGGGGACCTATGAATCTGGGCCGGGATATGAGTTGAACGGATTGAACGGAGCCACTGTAACGCCCGAGCGGATGGCAGAGCAGGAACGCGTGATGAAAAGCGCTTCGGCCGGTACCGCGACGCTGGATAGCTTTCTGACCCGTGCCATGGCAGGGGACCGGATCCAGAACTTCTTCACCTTTGGGCGGGGGAATCTATGGCGTTCCCATGCGCGACTGGAAGAAGGGGGGCTGCCCTATCCGTCGTGGGCCTGGCTGTCGTTGTTCAATAAACTGGGGGCTGGGGGGGATCTGCTGCAGGTTGATGGCATCAGGATGCAGGGTCGTGATTTGCCCGCAGTCAACCGGCGTCAGGCGATGAAAGATGCCCCATTGGCGGCGGCCTATGCGTCGCGCAAAGGTGATAGATTGACGGTCGTCGTGATTTCACGCGCGGTGCCCAATGTACCGCCCGGAACCGATGGCCGAATGTCGGTACAACTTGACCTACCCATCATCACGGCGAAGCGACTGGTACGCTATCGGGAAAGTGGTGACTATCGTGCAGAGAACTTTACGGGTCCGCACACCCGGATTCAGTCGGATGAACTTGATATTCCCACTGATCCCGGGCGGCTAAAGGTTGCCGATCTGGCACCTGCTTCGGTTGAAATCTATGTTTTCGAGGGTGCTGAATTCACCGAGTGAACCGGCAACCTGCGCTCTGCTTTACGGGTGATCCGCGCCCTTGGAGTACGGGCCACCTTGTCCGTCAGACGGTCTTGCGTAGACTGGGGGCCTTGTTCGAGCCTGCCCCATAGCATTCCCGCAATTAACCAAAGCAGTGGCAGCAGTGACGAATTCGGGATCAAGTCGACTAGGTTGGCACAGAGCAGGATGACAACACCACTTTCGACCGTGCCGAGGCCATATCGCGTCGCGCGCAGGGCCGCGAAGATTGCGGGCAGGCACAAAAGACCGAAGATGCCCAGATAACCAATCCAGCCGCTCTGGCCGATAACGATGATCCAGCTACCGTCGGTAACGCTCTCGCTTGCGCCTGTTTCTTCGTTGAACACGCGTGAGCGTCCCCAGCCGCCCCAACCGGAAACCGGTTTTTGGTTGGCTCTGCTTAGCAGCACATCCTCTTGCTCTAACCGGAAATTCAGCGACCCGGCTCTGTCTGTGTTGATCGACATGATTGCAGACACGATCCGGTCGGCCGGTATCAGGCCGCTGCCACGTGCCAGTGGGTAGACCAGCACCGTCGCAGAAAGGACTAGGCCAAGCAGCAGTTGCAGGCGGGTTGGCAGGAACAGGATGACGGGGATCAGGGCAAAAGCAATCATTGTCGCGCCAAGATTGCGCGAAATTGGCAGACAGAACGCCAGCCAGAGCGCCAGGATCAACCAGCGGCCGCGTTTGCCGTCTGCATTGCTGCGGGCAAGGACAGCGGCTGCCAGCGCGGCCATTGCGATGAAGATTCCGACCCGCAACCCGTGCGCCAAGAATACGATCGGGCGGAATCCATCGCGGATGTGCTGGATCCAGCTATGGGCAAAGAAACCGTAGAGCTGTACATTCAGCTGAGGACTCATACGGGATTCCCACAGCACGAGGAAAGAGTAGGCAAACCCGCACCAGACCATCACTTTCAGGAAATCCAGCATCGCCTCACGGGTGCGCAGGTAGCGCAACCCTAGCCAAAGCGGCAGCAGTGTTGTCAGGATTGAGGTACACATCGACCCGATATCGTACACTTTGATACCGGCAAGGACGCGTGTGGCGTAGTAAATTGGTTCTTTGTTGGTCGCCCAAGTCAGAACCGTATTCAACAGCAGCATACCCATAATAAGCGGGATGAGAAATGCAATTCGTGGTTTGGCGATCTTCTTGTGGCGGGCACGGGACGGTGACGGTTCTGATGTTGCGGCCTGCTTGCGGGCCGCGCGTTCGATGGTGGCGGCATCTTGACGATTCAAGATCCACATCGCCACCATGGCGCAGAGCACAGGCAAAAGGTGCTTGTTAATGGCTGGCAGCAACGGTGGGTCAAAGCCGACCCGTTCCGGAATGAACAGATAGCCTAACAGGATCGTCGCTATCATCGCCTGTTCGCGCCGCAGCTTGCGAAACAGTAACCAGGTGACCAGTGGCCACGAGTACAGCACAATCTGGGCAAGCATCATCATGTTGGGGGCCTGTTTTCCGTCTGTGATGGTTCCTGCGGGGCCATCGCCCGACAGATCTTACAACGGATATTCTTGGTGAGCATGAAATGGAACCCGCACTTGTTCAATCAGTCTCAAAAGCGTGTCGGTGTAAATCTTTAGTGCATGTTTCTTATGTTATTGTTTTATGCGATATGACACGCGACGTCGGATGACAGGCGGCGTGCGAATCTGGAGGACGGGTTTGAAGAAGATCATTCTGGCGATCATCGCCGTATTGGTTGTTGCGGGCGGAATCCTGTTTGTAACGGCCGATAGCAAAATGGAAAAGGCCGCCAAGAATTTGGCTTCGGCACGTGAGTTTGCTGAAAAGGGCGACAATCCACGCGCGCTGATCGAGTTGCGCAATGCCTTGCAGAACGATAGCGATCTGCGCGAGGCACGCGTGTTGTTCGCTGAACTTCTGATGAAGGCCGGGCGGCGTGCAGATGCTTTTGGTCAGTATCGCCAGCTTTACGTTCAGAACCCAGATGACGTTGATGCGGCGCGCGAGATGGCGTTGATCGCCTTTGAAGGTATGGCTTGGGAGGACGCGCGGCAATATGCGCAAGCGGTGTTGGCCAAGCATGCAGACGACAAGGAAATGCAGGCGGTTGTGGCTGGGCTGGATTACCGCCAGGCCATTGCCGACAAGAATGAGGACAAGGCCGCGCAGGCCGAGGCGGATGAAGTCAAGCTGTTGGCTGAAAACCCTGATCTGATCCAGGCGCGTCGGGTCGTGATTGCTGCTGCGATCCGCAGCGGTGACAATGATCGGGCCTTGCAGGTGACGGATGAGGGATTGGCCCGCGTGCCGGGGGACCGTGATCTGGACAATGCGCGGCTGCTCTTGCTGGAAAAGCTGGGCCGGACCGGAGAGATGGAAAAGCATCTTCTAGCGATGGTCTCGCGCTACCCGGCGGATGAGGAATTGGGCCGCACGCTGGTTCGGTTTTACGTGCGTGATGGGCGGATTGACGAGGCCGAGCAGCTCTTGCGCAACCAAGTCGATCCGAATGGCGACAAGATAGATCCGCGCATGGTGCTGTTGCGCTTCCTGGCCGAGGTGCGCTCGCCGACGGCGATGCGCGACGAACTGGACAAAATTCTGGCAACGGATCCCTTGCCCAAGGATGTGGCGGTTGATCCGATGGCTTTCCGTGCGCTCAAGGCGCAGGTCGATTTCAGCCTGAATGAGCAAGATCGGGCCATGTCCGAACTAGAAACACTGATCAAGGGGGCCGAGGCTTCTGCTGCGGTGGATCGGTTGAAGGTTCAGTTGGCCAAGATGCGGTTGGCGACCGGGAATCTGGTTGGAGCGCGTGCCTTGGTCGAAGAGGTTCTGAGCCATGATCCAAGCCAGACTGAAGCCATGAAGCTTAAGGCTACTTGGCTTGTCGATGAGGACAAGACGGAGCCTGCCTTGACGATGCTGCGCGATGCCTTGGCAGATACGCCGAACGATCCGCAGATCTTGTTGTTGATGGCGCGGGTGTATCAGCGTGAAGGTCGCCCCGAATTGATGGCAGATATGTTGGCGCGGGCGGTGGATGTGTCGAACCAAGCCCCGAACGAATCGCTGACCTATGCACGTTGGTTGTTCCAACAGGGGGAATATGCCTCAGCCGAGACGATTTTGGTCAATGCACTGCGCCGTCAGCCGTCTAACCTGTCGTTGCTTGAGGTGCTGGGGCGGACGCATATTGCGATGAAGGACTGGGCGCGGGCGCAACAGGATGTTGATGCGATCGACGAGCGTGTCAAAACCGATCAGGCGCAGACATTGTCCCGAGAATTGCGCGCGCAGATCCTGTCCGGGCAGGGTCGCAGTGATGAGCTGTCGCAGCTCTTGGATCAGATGAGCCGTGAGCCTGGTAATGAAGTTGCGGCACGTCTTGCGATGATCCGCTCGACGGTGACGGCAGGACGGCTGGATCAGGCTTTGAGCGAGGCCAAGGCGTTGCAGGCCGAAAAGCCGGATACCCCCGTCGTCGGGGTTCTTGTCGGGCAGATCATGATTGCGCAGGGGGATGTTGCGGGTGGCAGTGATGCGATTCGCGCAGTTTTGGCGTCGCATCCAGATTTTCAGGCTGGCTGGTTGACGTTGCAGGCGGTGCAACTACGGACGGGCCAATATGACGAAGCGTTGAAGACCATCGACGCAGGGTTGAAGAACTTGCCGAATAATCGCAATTTCTTGCTGAACAAGGCGTCGATCCTGGAGAAGAAGGGCGATATCGACGGAGCGATCACGATCTACGAAACGCTGTATGGCGCCAATTCAGACGACCTGATCGTGGCAAACAACTTGGCGAGTCTGATAGCCTCGACCCGCGAGGATCAGCAGAGCCTAGACCGGGCATGGACGGTGGCGCGTCGCTTGAACGGCACGCAGATTCCTGCCTTCTTGGATACCTATGGCTGGATTTCGTTCCGTCGTGGTGATGTAGCGGGGGCTCTGTCGGCGCTTGAAAAAGCTGCCCAGGGATTGCCTGACGACCCGTCAGTTGCCTATCACTTGGGGCGGGCTTATGCGGCGCAGGGACACAAGGATAAAGCCACGGTCGAATATGACCGCGCCGATGCGCTGTTGGCCAAGGGGAGTATTGGTTATCCAGATCTTGCACAGGATCTGGTTCGCGCGCGTGCATTGCAGAACTGATCCTGGTTGCATGCCGGATAGTGTGTTTTTCCAGTATGTTCGGGGCGGAAAAACCGCTCCGCTCTGGAAAACAGATTTTGAAAGAGGCGGATCTTCCTGTAGTCTGCCGCAAAACGACAAAAGGCAGAATGAGGCATGTCCAAATTTCTTTTGATTCTCGCAGGGGTTGTGCTGTTCGCTATGCCGCAAGTTGCAACGGCTTATGTGATCGTGCCTGGCGATACGCTGCAGGTTGATGTTCTGGAAGATCCTGGCCGCAGTCGCCCGGTTCTGGTCCTGCCTGATGGTACGGTGAACTTCCCCGGGGCTGGTGCTATCCGGGTTAGCGGTGCAACGCCCGCTGCGGCACAAGAGGTGATCGCCAACCGGCTGGCTTCTGAATTCGCCAGCAAACCTTCAGTCTATGTCAGTGTCGCTGGTTTGGCGCCTGATGAGGGGCGACAGGATACCAAAGACATCTATATCATGGGCGAGATCACCAAGCCCGGGATTGTCGAGGCCGAGAAGGGAATTACGCTATTGCAGGCTATTGCGCAGGCAGGCGGGTTCACTAGGTTTGCCGCGACCAAGCGTGTTGAGCTGCATCGCGTTGACCGCAACTCGGGGCGTGAGCAGATCTACGTCTATGATTATCGCAACGGTAAGGGTATTTCCGGGGCGACCCCCCTGGCGCAAGGTGATGTGATTGTCATCCCTGAGCGCCGTCTGTTTGAATGAAGGTGGGACCCGTGTCGAGCAAGATGAAACCTGCCTTGCGGCGGGGAACGGCGTTGTTCTGTCTGGTTGCGGCAGGTTCCAGCGGGACGGCGGTGCTGTCGCAACAGGCCGGTGGTGCGCCATTGGGGCGCAGCAGCACGATTACCACGCAGCTTGGTTTTGAAGCTGGCCGAAATCTGGACCTGGATGCGGGGTCGGACGCAAAAACACTCCGTATGCTGGGGGCGCTTGGCTATTCCTACGCGTTGCGCACTCGACAGAACGAGCTGACCTTAAGCGCCCAGATCAATCCGCAGACGGAAGATGGCGGGGATCACGGCCTGTACCCGACGCTAGGTTTGGGATTCGCGCATCAGGAATCGCGTGTTAAAATTGGCTTCCAAGCGAATTATGCCGAAGCACGGGTGACCGATCAGTCCTTGGGGTTCGACGAAAATACCGGTGCGATTGTAGAATTTAACGGGACGGGTACCCGTAGCGTAACCCGTCTCAACGGCGGGTTCGAAGGCGGCATCGACACACCTTTGGGCTATAGCCTACAGCTGAACCGCTCTGAGATCGATTATAGCGATCTCAGCGAGGGGGCTAGCTACTACAATAGTACCACTGACAGTGCCAAGATCAGTTTGCGCGGCGATGTATCATCGATGACCTCGCTGAACCTGGATTTGGGATATAAGCATTATCAGGCGGAAAATCCCGACCAGACGGATCGGACGTCGACGGACGCCTCGTTGGGGCTGGTGCGGCGTATTGATGCGTTGACCCAACTAACCGGTTCGATCGGTCGTCAGAAGATCAGGACAGAACGTCTGGACGAAGAAGACGAAAACGCATCCGGTGCAATCTTTAGTCTCGGTGGGCAGCGCATGACACCGCTTGGAAGCTATCGTGCTTCTTATGACCGTATTGTCACTGAAAACGGAAATCGCGATCAAGTACTCGTCGGGCAAGATCGTGAGACGCAGTTTGGTAAGTTCAGCGGCACAGTCGGCCTGAGCAAAGGTGAAAATGGGGGGACGGACTGGATCGGTGCGCTAACCTATTCAACCGAACTGCCGCGTGATGAGCTGAGCGCGCAAATGAGCCGGGCCCTTCGGACAAGCGATGATGGTGATGATGTAATTTTGACCCGGATTTCGGGGAATATCACCCATTCGCTGAGCGATCTGAATGCACTGGATCTTGAGTTGATGGCATCGTCTACGGAATATTCAGATCGCGATACAATGCGGATTGATGCCACGCTGGCTTATCAGCGCAGACTGACGCACGATGTCAATTTGCGGGCAGGAGTGAAGCTGGGGTTGGCGACAGAAACGGATAAGGATGATGCAAATGCGCAATCCTTGTTTATGACGGTTTCGAGGCAATTCCGGTTCCTGAACTGAGGCTGTTCTGATCGTAAGTGTAACCGGTAGGCGCCATGATGTTACGTCTTATACGAGTTCCGGTTGTACTTATGTCGCTCTTGTTGGCCTGTGTGCTGCCTGAGGTGGTCATCCATCTCTTCTCCTATCCAGAGCTGGTGCGGGGGCGTTTGATTCAGGGCTTTGCCTTTTGGCCGGGGCTGCTGAAGGGGTGGCAGGTGAACTATACCCTGCAACCAGAGGTGATGTTCCTGACCTACGGTTTTTTGCACGCAGGCATTCTACACCTTGTCTTCAATATGATGACGCTGGTGTCTTTGGGGCGGCCCCTGGTCGATGAGCTGGGGTCGTGGCGGTTTTTGCTGCTGTATCTAGTGGCGCAGATCGGTGGCGGGGTAGGTTATGCCTTGTTGACGGTACAGACGGCGCCGATGGTCGGGGCCTCCGGGGCGTTGTTCGGGTTAGCCGGGGCACTGATATGGATGCGCTGGCGCATCGGGTTGAGTGAGCTGACCCTGATTGCGGCGCTGCGCGACATTGCATGGCCGGTCTTGCTGCTGATCGGTATGAATGTGGTAATGTATATTGTGATGGATGGGCGACTGGCCTGGGAGACGCATTTGGGCGGTTTTCTGGCGGGGGCGGGCATCATGGCCGTGCTGTGGCGGGTCGACTGATCCAAGCGTGAGATCGCAATTACGTCAATTCACCATAGCTGTGCTTTGTTTACGAGGCAAACTGGGGTAAGACACGGGAAACCAATTGCAAGCTGTTCTTTCAGCCCTCCCCGGAAGTTGACATGTCGGATAGCACTCTGCCCTTTGCGCGCGATACACTCAGCGGTCGGATTGCCGGGCCATTCTGGCTTCTGGTGGCGACAATCGCGGCTGCGATCTATTTCCGCGAAGGGTTGGATGCATTGCTGGCGGCGTGGTCGACGCCGGAATACAGCCATGGTCCGGTCATTCCGTTGTTGTCGGCCTTCATGTTCTTGCATGAACTGAAAGCCGAACCGATTCGCTCCGGCCCGGTCAACCGCTGGCCTGGGATTTTCGTGCTGATGCTGGCGCTGGCGCTTGGGGCACTTGGCAAGTTTTCGCAAATCGACGACGTTGTGGCCTATGCGACAATCATCTGGGTCGGCGCGATGTTGTTGTTGTCCTTCGGCTGGGCGCAGGGGCGGCGGTTCTGGGTGCCGGTGCTGCATCTGGTATTCATGCTACCGTTGCCGGGGGTCTTTTATTATAAGCTTTCGACCTTTTTGCAGGGGGTGTCTTCGGAACTGGGGGTCTGGTTCCTGAACCTGCTCAATGTGCCGGTGTTCCTGGATGGCAATATCATCGATCTGGGCATTTTGAAAATGCATGTGGCCGAGGCTTGTTCCGGGCTGCGCTATCTGTTCCCGATCATGTCGTTCTCTTATGTCTTTGCGGTGCTGTACAAGGGCCCGTGGTGGCACAAGGCTGTGCTGTTGTTGGCGGCTGCCCCGATTACCGTGCTGATGAATTCAGTCCGGATCGCGATTGCGGGATGGCTGGTGCAATATCTGGGCGAAAGCCATCTGGAAGGGTTCCAGCATTTCTTTGAAGGCTGGGTGATTTTCATGGCCTCGGTGCTGATCCTGTTCTTGATGGCCTGGGTGATGTTGAAGCTGCAAGATAGCAAGATGTCGTTGACCGAGGCGCTGGATCTGGATTTTTCCGGCCTGTGGCCACAGTTAAAGCGACTTGGTCTGGTCGAGGCCTCGAAGGGAATGATCGCGGGGGCGTTGATCCTGACGGCCGCTGCCGCCGCCTGGGAATTGCGCCCGGTACCTGTTCCGTTGATGATCGAGCGGGAACCCTTTGCGCTGTTTCCGCGTCAGCTGGGCGAATGGGATTCGCGTCCGATGGAGCGGCTGAGCGATGCGGTGGCCAGAACGCTGGGTGCCAATGATTATTATGGCGCAAGCTTCACCCGTGGGCAAAGTGAGCCTTCGGTGGAATTTTTCTCTGCCTTCTACAAGGACCAGACCAAGGGTGGCACGCACTCGCCCGAGATCTGCTTGCCCAGTGCAGGTTGGGAAATCGCGCAGTTGGATCGCGTCGATGTAGCGCCTGAGTTGGGGCTGGATGAACCCTATCGGTTGAATCGCGCCATCATCCAAAAGGGCGAGGCCAAGATGCTGGTCTATTATTGGTTCGAACAGCATGGCCGCCATGTTGCCTGGGATTTTGAGGCCAAGATGCTGCTATTGTGGGACGGGTTCACGATCCAGCGCACCGATGGCGCCTTGGTACGCCTGACCACAGCGATTTCCCCCAATGAGACCGAGGCGCAGGCCGAGGTACGCCTACAAGAGATGTTCCGTCAAACAATCAATGTATTGCCGAAATTCGTTCCGGGGCTGTGAGGAGCTATAATGCTGCGCGCATTTATTGCCAGGTATCTAACGAAGCAGGTGATGAAAACGGGTAGGGGGGCCAGCTTGTGGCGCAAGGTTGCGCGCCCTTCGGCCGAGAGTTGGACAGCATACTTGCGCAAGCATGGCGGGTTTCACCGATTTGGTGAAAATTGCTTCATTCTGCCGGAGTCGGTGTTTACCGACCCCGCCTATACTGTGATCGGGAATAACGTGTGGGTCGTCGGGGCATGGGTTTCGGGACATGATGGCAGCGTCATCATGTTGGGTCGGGCTTATGGACGCAAGCTGGATACGGTGGGGGCAGTTGTCATTCATGATGATGTCTTCATCGGTCGCGGTGCGACGATTTTGCCCGGTGTGACCATTGGGCCGCGAGCCATTGTCGGGGCCGGTGCGGTGGTCGGTAAAGATGTCCCGCCGAATTCTGTTGTCGCAGGAAATCCGGCGCGTGTTGTGCGCACATTGGATGAGCATTTGGAACGGATGCAGGCCAGAACGGACAGTTATCCGTGGCGTGATCTGATCGAACAGCGCGAGGGCGGCTATGACCCGCGCTTGGAACCCGAGTTGCAGCGTCGCCGGATCGCCTATTTTTTTGGAGATGACTGATATCGTTGCAGCTTAGCTGCGCGAGTCTTTCAGATAGAGCAGGAAAATTCGCGGGCCATCGACCAGATAGCGTTTCCACAACCGACCCGGCTGACTGAGCAGGCGGTATAGCCATTCGGTACTGGTGCGGCGAAAAATGTCGGGGGCGCGCTTTTGCTGGCCAGTCAGGAAGTCGATGCTGGCACCGGCGCAGATCGCTTGGCCACCTGCGCGCCCGCGGGCCTTCAGGTCGCGGGCGAAGATTTCCTGCTTGGGGAAAGATATGCACAGCAGTGTCAGATCTGCCTGCACCGCCTCGGTCGCCCGCAGGGTCTTATCCCATTCCGGGCTACCGGGGGTCATGAAGGGGGCTTCGACCAGATGCAGATTATGGCCGGGGAATTTTGCCTGCAGCAGGCTAAAGCGTTCTGTATCTGGCCCGACAACGGCAATTTTCAGTGTGTGTGAACGCGGGTCCTGCATCAGATCCTGTACCAGGTCGGCACCGGGATAGCAGGCCAGATCCAGCCCCCGCAGCCGTCCCAGCCGTTCTAGGATACGGCTGTCGCACATCATCCAGCCGGCAGCCTCATATACTGGCAGCAGATCGGGACGTTTTGACAGTTGCACGATATGGTCGACGTTTGGTGTGACCAGATAGCGAAAACCCGAAGGAGCAGGTTTTAAAAACAGATCCCGCCACGCATCATGAGAGGCAATGGTGAAATCTAGGCCAAGGAATTTGATGGTGTCCGACAAGGTGACCTCTGCTCGCCCTGATAATTTTTGCCACCATGCCATATCAGGCACAGAGGGTCGAGCCATCCGTGCCCACCGGTCATCGACTGGGCATGATTTGGGGTTGTAGCGTTGGCCGTGCTGAAAGGAACCCGTTCAACAGGAAGGCCAGTGGAGAGGCCTTAACCAGCTTACCTAAAAGTAGCGAGATTGTGATCAGCAGCGCAGTAAGCATCATGACGGCTAAGTCGGCCTGTTCTGACAGACTGCTGTGCAGAATCTTGGTCCGGCTTTCAGCCGCCATGAGGATGATTAGCAAAAGTTTATGGAAGATGTAGACCGGTAAGGTGTTCTGGCCGATGTATTGCAATACATGTGATGGCTTGGTGCCAGCCATCGGTGGGAACACGATGAAGGCGATCACGGCGAAGGCCACCGACAACAGGATTTCTGTCCATCGTCCAAAGTTGAGATACCCTAAGGAGATGACGGCAATCGCTCCTACGGCCACCACGATCATGGCAATCCGTACAATCGCGATGTTGGAATATCTGGCAGGCAGCGCCGTAAAGGTCCGATCACCAAAGTCACGCAGAATGCGGGCGCCACAAATACCGGTCCAAAACCACAGGAAGCACGACGCCGCCTTCTCCCAATATACAGTTTCTGCCGTGACGGTGAACATCGAACGGGCATATTCCGCCAATTCACCTGCATAGTAGTAGCCGGCCAGCGCCATCGGAAACCAGAGCCATGGTCGTGAAGGGCTGATCCGCAGCAGCAACAAAGAAAGTGCATAATAGGCGGGGAGGGCCCAGAGATACCAATAATGCCCGGGTATGATTGCGTTTAAAACATAGGTACCCAAGGATATGTGATCATCGGCACCGGGCATGGCATGCAGGCGCACAGTGATGATCGTCGTCCAGATCAGATATACGGTATAGATGTTGAACGCCCTGATCACTGCTTTGTGCGGTTTGTTCTTGAGCGAACTGGCCGCGAGAATCCCGGAAATCAGGAAGAAGACGGGTATCCTGAATGGCAGCAGGAACAGGCTTATTTGCCGGAAAACGGTCTCGGCCAATGCGTTATCCGCCCAAAGCGATATATGCAGGACGACAACCAGAACCATGCAGGTTCCCTTGATGGCATTGATCCATTCGGCGTGAACACGCGATCTATGTCCGTGTGGTGCCGAAGGCTGAGCTTGAAGGAAACGCGGCTGAGAAGGCATTCAAGTCACCCTGATTCTCAAGGTGGATGTGGAAAAGCGGACACGAAGACCATGGCAAACGCATGTGGCAGTTGTGTCAAAAATAGACTGCATGCATGTAGTCTATTTGCCAATGAAGCCATTTTTGGCAGAATATTGCGCATCGGCGATGGCTTTCAGATGTAAATCTGGCGATCTGCGTGAAAGATGACGCGAATGTCTTCTTTTTGAGCATTGATGTGATTGCACGGATACGCGGAGCAGGGGCACGAATGGAAACCTGTGCGTGGTTGGGATGATCGGCCCGACCAAGAAAGGTCTTGGCCCGCTGTCCGGCAGGCTTTAAGCCTAGCTGCGATGGCTCCCTCCTCTGAACCGGTTTTCAAAATGACGTATACCCTCAAGATCAGCGTGCTGGACGCGCGGAATTCTCTTGAATTCCTAGAAGAGGTGTTCCGGCTTTACGAGAGCGGTACACCCTTCGCAATTTGCCGACCGGGCACGGAGCCCGCAGATTATCCCGCATTACATGTGGAGCGCAGGATTGAGGTGGGCACACGATATGGCTGGCTAAAGCCTGTTCTTGCGCCGGCACAAAGCGGGCATGATGATAGCCCTGCGCAGGTGGTTTTTTCGTCTGGAACCGAGGGTAAGCCAAAGGCAATCGTGATCAGTCGCGCGGCATTGGCAGATGTCGAGGACCGATTGCTGTCGGTGATGCAGATCACGGCAGAGATCCGGGAATATATCGGTATTCCTGTAACTTATTCTTTCGGCCTTGGACGTGCACGTGTGGTTGCGCGGGCTGGCGGGGCATTTTTCCTGCCGGAACGGTTCGATCCTGTCGAGATCCGTGATATGTTGACTGCCGGAGAGATCAACGCAATTTCCGCCGTGCCCAGCATGTGGCGCGTCATGTTGGCCCGACCGGATTTTCTGGGAGATCTGGGCGCACAGGTGCGCTGGATAGAGATCGGCAGCCAATATATGTCTGCCGAGGAAAAGCTTGCCCTGCGGCGCATGTTTCCCAATGCACGTATCGTGCAGCATTATGGCTTGACCGAGGCATCACGCTCTACCTTTTTGGTGATCAGCGAGGCTGCCCCGGATGTCTTGGAAAGCGTTGGTGGTCCCATCGGTCTGACCGAGGTCAAGATCGGAACCGAGAGCGAGATCTGTATCCGGGGGCCGCATCTTGCGTCGGGGGTTTTGTCGGAAGCGGGCACACTTGTTCCGCTGGCCGCAGAAGATGGCTGGCTGCATACCCGCGACAAGGGAGAGCTACGAGACGGCTGGCTATATTATCTTGGCCGGCTGGACGATCAGATCAACTTGTCCGGGATCAAGCTGTCGGCCGAGGCGCTGGAAACCGATGTCGCTGCGTTGGTGACGTTGGAGCCGGGGCATTTCGCATTGAGTTCGGTCCGGGATGCGTTGCGAGGCGAAACGATCTTGCTTGGACACGATACCGTCGCGGCACCGCATGCCGGTTTGTTGCAATCCGCGTTGGTTCAGGTTCTGGCGACCAAGGGGATCCACGCGGCCGGGCAGATTCGTATGTTGGCGCTGGAGGAGCTGCCCCGGACAGGGACGGGCAAGATCCGACGCAAGGAATTGCGTGCAATCTGGGATGCAGAGACTGTTTTACCGGTGCAAGGTGAGACCCCGCGCGCGGTGAGTCCGTTGAATCCGGCGCAGGAACGGATTGCCGAAGTCTGGCGTAGCGTACTGGGGCCGACAGAATTACGCCCCGAAAATGGTTTCTACGATGTCGGCGGCGATTCTCTGGGGGCTATGCAGATTGGCTTGGCAATGGAGGCGCATTTTCCGCGCCCTGTTGTGAGGGCGACGCTTGAAGGGCGCAGCCTAGCCGATATTGCGCGGCTTCTAGAAGAGGACGGCGTTCCGATCAGCGGTGAACAGACCCTGCCTGTGCGGACAGTCAAGAGCTGGGGTGTCAACGCGGCACGTGGCTTTATGGTGATCACGGTATTGATGTCGCACTGGATGCCAGGCATCTGGGAACGATTGGTGCCGGGGTTGCACTACGATCCACTGGCTTTTGTGTCGCGCATGGGGACGCCGGGATTCGCGATCGTCTTCGGGCTGGGAATTGCCTGTTTCATGCTGGACGGGTATCCGCAAAATCGTTTTTCGGTACGTCGGCGCCAGCTGTTTTCCTTGTTGTTCGTCTTTTTGGCGATCCTGATGATCGCCCTTATTGGGCAAACCCTGCGCATTGCCAGCGGTGTCGAGATGACAGGCCGGAGTTGGGGGGAGGCATTTTATAATGTTCTTAGCTTCTACTTCTTGGCTTTGGCCACGGTTTCGCTGTGGTTGCGGTTGCTGCATGGCCGCATATTTGTCGTCGCAGCGGTCAGTGTTCCTATATTGTGGGGCGTGTGGTTGTTGGCGCAACTTGTGATTGGTCATGATTATTGGGAGAGCCCGCTGGAATGGGTGCGCCTGATGTTTGTAGCAAAATACAGTTACTTCCCGATGATGGCTCTGGTTCTGGCCGGTGTCGCATTGGGTAGCTGGATGATGCGCGTGTCCGATCTGTCTTTATTTGTGCGGCAGGCTGCCCTGATTGGTGGCGTGCTTCTGGCCTGCGGGTTGATAATGGTGATCGAGATATGGGGTGTCGGCGTTCTGATCGACCGCGAGGCCCCGTTCTGGTTCAGTTTTCTGGGCGTCATGATCTATGTTGGTTTCACAGCCTTGTTGTTGGCTGCGGCGGTGTGGGCGCTCGGTCGCTGGACAGAACTGCCGTTGGGGCTGCATCTTTTGGCGAAAGGGTTGATTTTGTTGGGTGGCTTGGCGCTGCCGGTCTTTGCGATGCATGAGCTCGTGATTCCACTGAAAAACCTTATGTTGTTGACGGGTCTGCCGGGCGTCATCGCGCTTGCTGTGCCAATGGCAGGGTTTCTGGCGGCAATCGTTTACGGTATGTGGCGGTTGAACAAAATGTACTTTCGGTGATGAGTGATACGCTCTCGCAAGTAGGCAGAGCGTAATGATTATTTCGGCTGTAGTTTGTGACAAATTCCTAGTTTATGCCGCGATGCTGCGGTCAAGGCTGGACAAACCAGGAGATTACTGGTGTGTTTTGCGTAAACAAACCATAGAGTTGTTCCATGACCCAATCACCCTCGATTACGCCTGTCATCCTTGCCGGAGGTTCAGGCACCCGGCTGTGGCCGCTGTCGCGCAAGTCCTATCCTAAGCAATTTGTCCGCCTGATTGGGCAGGAAACGCTTTTCCAATCTTCAGCGCGTCGGATGGCGGGGCAAGCTGATGGGCTGGCCTTTCAGCCGCCGGTTGTGCTGACCAATTCGGATTTTCGCTTCATCGTGACCGAGCAATTGGCCGAAGTGGGAATCGATCCGGGCGCGGTGATCATCGAGCCTGAGGGCCGTAATACCGCCCCTGCGGTTCTGGCGGCGGCGGCCTATCTGCTGCAGCGAGATCCAGAATCGGTGATGTTGGTTGGCCCTTCGGATCATGTCATTCCGGATGATGCCGTGTTCCATCAAGCTGTGAAGCAAGGGCTGGTTGCCGTTGAGGCCGGAGATCTGGTCACCTTTGGTATTCAGCCCGACCGACCGGAAACCGGTTATGGCTATCTGGAACTGAGCGCGCAGCCGGATGGTTCCGGCTCACCGGTCAAGTTGGAGCGATTCGTCGAAAAACCCGATGCCGTACGCGCAGCCGAAATGCTGGTGGCGGGTACGTATCTGTGGAATGCGGGGATCTTTCTGTTCAAGGCCCGTGATATCGTCGCGGCATTCGAGGCCCATGCTCCTGCGCTGTGCGGTCCAGTGAAGGCGGCAGTTGCTGAGGCGCAGGCCGATCTTGGGTTCTTGCGGCTGGCGCCTGGTCCTTGGGCGCAGGCACAGGATATTTCGATCGATTATGCGGTGATGGAAAGAGCCCCGAATCTGTCGGTGGTGCCCTTCTCGGCGGGATGGTCGGATCTAGGGGGCTGGGATGCCGTCTGGCGTGAGGGTGTGCGTGACGACAATGGTGTGTCTTTGTCGGGTACAGCAACGGCCATCGATTGTGAGGACACATTGTTGCGTTCGGACAGCAATAATCTAGAAGTTGTTGGAATCGGGCTGAAAAATATCATCGCTGTGGCGATGAATGATGCCGTACTGGTGGCCGATATGTCGCGCGCCCAGGATGTGAAAAAGGCTGTGGATGCGCTGAAGGCCAAACACGCCTTGCAGGCGACGCAGTTCCCCAAGGATCATCGACCGTGGGGTTGGTATGAGAGCTTGGTCATTGGCGATCGTTTCCAGGTGAAGCGCATTCATGTGCATCCCGGCGCGGCACTGAGCCTGCAAAGCCACTTCCATCGGTCTGAGCACTGGATCGTGGTCGAAGGAACGGCCCGAGTGACGATCGACGAGACGGTCAAGCTGGTGACCGAAAACCAGTCCGTCTACCTGCCGCTTGGTGCTGTCCATCGGATGGAGAATCCGGGCAAAGTGCCGATGGTGCTAATCGAAGTTCAAACCGGCACCTATCTGGGGGAAGATGACATCATCCGTTACGAAGATGTCTATTCCCGAGGGCAGGGCGCCAAAGGGTAGGGTGTGGGCGTTAACACCTAGATGTGAGAGTGTACTGTCAGCCGACAAGAAATTAATCGTTTATTAATATTTTGTCGGCTGTTGTATTGACGCACATCAGTAAGCCATCCGCTAAGTTATTGATATTATGTAATTATATATTGTTTTTGCGAGAACTCAGCGTTGCGGCCCATGCCGCATGCGCGAATTCTTCTATCGCGTTGTGGTTTGCCACATAGTAAAGTGTCTTAAGAGCGATGTTGCTCTTGTTATTTAGTGTGTCCGTACACGCGGACTTTTGAGGGTAGTGTAAATGTATATGAAGTTTCTTCCTGCCGCGTTTTTGGCTGCTGCTCTTCCTGTTGTAGCGCAGGCCGCTACCGTCACGACCGGTTCGAACGGCGCCGCATTCACACTTGTACCGGGCCAACAGTACAGTGAGACGTGGACCACCGCGACCCCATTCAGCATCAGCGAAATCGGTTATACCCTGATTGGTGCGGGTAAAACGACTTCGGCCGTGTCCGGTAACATCAATTTGGTGACGGCTGGTGTTGATGGTGATACGTCGAACGTTTGGGAAATCGTTCCGCTGCAAGGCGGTAAGGTGACCATCGGCTATACAGAACTTAAAAGCGAAGGTTTTGAAACGGCTGGCAATTCCAGCTTTATCATCACGCTGAGCTATGCCGGTACCGGCACGTCCCCGCTGCAAGCCACCTACGCGTTCACTGCGACCCCGGTGGTTCCGGTGCCGGCCGCAGGTGTCCTGTTGATGAGCGCTATCGCTGGTTTTGGCGTTGTTGCTCGTCGTCGTAACAAAAAAGCCTGAGTCGGCCTAGTCTACGACCAGAGGCGTTAAAACTGCCGCCCAAAGGGCGGCAGTTGCCGTCTAAAAAGATCTATCTGTAACAGATCTGCCCATAATCTATCTGAACGCGCTGCAATTATGCTGCATGCGCGAAAATTTTACGTTCTGTTAGCCAAGATTGTAGTCAATAACCCTTTTATGGGGTATCGATACAACCGTGGGGCGAGATGTATCCCCTATCGCACTTCGGCTTCAGAGGGCAAACTATGAACTTTATGACTACGCTCAAAGCGTCTGCTGTAGCACTGGCGTTGCCGGTTGCTGCGCAGGCTGCTACGCTTACTTCCGGCTTCAACTACGATATGGCCGTGCTGACTCCCGTCGCAAACGCCTACTCGGTTGATTTCGAAACCGGTGGTAAGACTTGGGATATCGGCACCATCTCGTTCACTGCCAACGGCGCATGGAATGATATCCAGTTGGTGACGATTACCTTCAGTAACGATCCGACCGTTTATTCGCTGTGGGAACAAGGTTCGGGCACGACGGCGACGCTCGCAGCTGATGGCTTCACCACCTCGTCCGATTTCACCATCAGCTATACCTACGCTGCTGGCGGTAAAGGCCTCGTTCTGACCACCGCGACCTTCGAAGCGTCGGAACTGCCGGCCGTTCCGGTCCCGGCTGCAGGCATCCTGCTGATGAGCGCCGTTGCCGGTTTCGGTGTTGTTGCGCGTCGTCGCAACAAGGCCTGATCAGACTTTCATATGCTATGATTGCTTCCCCACTCCCCGGGGAGGCAATCCCTCGAATCTCTGAAACGGCTTTCCTTCGCTCTTGAGGCGCACGTGATCTTCGGCGAAAGTGCAGCCGTTGGCCGACCATCTGGCCGGATACGGGAACATCAGGGATAAATAAATGAAAATTGCCGTTGCCGGTATCGGTTACGTGGGGCTGTCGAACGCAATCTTGCTGGCGCAGCACAACGAAGTCGTCGCGATTGATCTGTCCGCTGAACGCGTGAATATGATTAATGCGCGCAAAAGCCCGATTATTGATCGTGAAGTTGAAGACTATCTGGCGAATCATGTGTTGAATCTGCGTGCTACCATGGTGCCAGAAGAGGCCTATGCCGATGCGGATTTTGTCATCGTGTCTACCCCTACCAATTATGATCCGGTCACCGATCAGTTCGACACACGCTCGGTCGAGGCTGTCATTCGTGATGTGAATCGTATCCGGCCGCAGGCGACAATTGTGATCAAATCCACGATCCCTGTCGGCTATACTGCGGGTGTCAACGCGGAGCTGGGCTGCTCGAACGTGATTTTCAGCCCCGAATTTCTGCGGGAAGGTCATGCGCTTTACGATAACCTGCACCCGTCGCGGATCGTCGTTGGTGAGGATTCGGAGCGCGCACGTACTTTTGCAGGGCTGTTACAAGACGGGGCGATCAAGACTGAAATCCCGCTAATTCTGTGTGGTTCGGCTGAGGCTGAGGCGATCAAGCTGTTCGCCAATACCTACTTGGCGCTGCGTGTTGCCTATTTCAACGAGCTGGACAGCTATGCGTTGGCGAACGGATTGAACAGTCGGGCAATCATAGAGGGCGTGGGGTATGATCCACGCATCGGGACCCATTACAACAACCCATCTTTCGGCTATGGCGGTTACTGCCTGCCTAAGGATACCAAGCAGCTGTTGGCAAATTACACCAATGTGCCGCAAAACCTGATCCGCGCGGTGGTGGATGCCAATCGCACGCGCAAGGATTTCATCGCGGATCAGATCGTGGCGCAGAATCCAAAGGTTGTCGGGATCTACCGGCTGGCGATGAAGGCTGGCTCGGACAATTTCCGCCACAGCTCGATTCAGGGGATCATGAAGCGGGTCAAGGCCAAGGGGATTACGGTGATCGTTTATGAACCGGCCCTGGAAGAAGGTACGTTCTTCAACAGCCGGGTCGAGCGAGATCTTGAAACGTTTAAGCGTGAAGCTGATGTGATCGTCACCAATCGTACCAGCCCTGATTTGAGAGATGTCGCGGATAAGGTGTTCAGCCGCGATCTGTTCGGCTCTGATTGAGCCTACCTGCCCGTATCGAGCCTTTCTTCAGCGTATTTGGTAGTGGGGTCTGTGTGACCTCGCTGCCAATATCTTAAATTTTAAGCTTTTTCCGCATATGAAGAGGTCGTTGTCTGCGACTCTGTACATGCCTACTGTAACAGGGCTTCTGAGCTACTCCCCGGATGTCAGTAAGCATGCGCGGAAGGCCGTCTTGCGTCAGGCGTTTTTCTCGTTGGCCATGATGCGTTCGATGACGTCTGGTTCGCACTGTTCATCGATGAGGAACTGACGGATGCCCCCGTCCCAGGATCGAATGTCGGCGAGGAATTCCTGAAGGCACTCGACCCCGCGTGTTGTGAAGGTGGCGAGGCTTTCATCGGCGCCGTTGTAAACACGGATCATCTCACCGTAGTCGATGTTGTCATCGTTCCAACTGATGATCTCGAGGAGCTCGAGGCTTTCGCCGATCCGTCTAGCCACTTCGTCAATGCTGTAGACTTGTGTGACGCGGGCCATCAGGCGACCTGCGTCGATAAGTGGGCAGGTTGGGACCAGGCCCACGACAGCAGCTCTGGCAAGCGCGAGACGGGCGTGTCGGAGATCCTTGCGATCGCATCTGCCAGCCAAGCCTGCGGGTCGACGCCAGTGAGCTTTGCCGTTCCGATCAAGGAATACATGAAGGCAGCGCGGTGCCCACCACGCTCGGAGCCCGCGAAGAGCCATGATTTTCTGCCCAATGCGACCCCACGCAGGGCTCTTTCGGCACAATTGTTCGTCAGGCAGACCCGCCCGTCTTCGAGGAACCGCGTGAAGCCCGGCCAGTGCTCGCGCGACAGCAGGTAGTCGATGGCCTTGGCCACCTTGGCGTGTTTGGAGAGCAGGACCCGCTCGCCGCGCAGCCAGGTTTCGAGGTCGGCAACCAGAGGGGCCGAGCGCTCCTGTCGTGCGTCCCGCCGTTCCGAAGGTTCGCACCCGTTGATGTCCCGCTCGATTGCGAAGAGCAGATCCATGCGCTTCACCGCCTCAAAGGCGATGGGCGAGATTTCCCTGGGGTCCTTGCCCTTTCTGATATTGCCCTCGACGTCGGCCAACTCGAAGAACTTGCGACGGGCGTGGCTCCAGCACAACGCCGGGGTGACCGGTCCCGGGGACCGCTTCGCATCGTAGAGCTGGTTGTATCCGGCATAAGCATCGGCTTGCAGGACGCCCTGCCACCCCCTCAGATGCCCGGCGGGATGTTCCCCACCCCGGTCGCGGGAGAACTTGAAGATGACCGCCGGTGGTGCAGTGCCGCCAAAGGGGCGGTCATCGCGGACGTAAGTCCACAACCGTGCCGTTTTCGTCCCGCCTCGCGCCAGCAGCGGCACGGTCGTATCATCGCCATGCAAACGTTCGGCGCCCTGAACATGCGCCTCGATCAGCCGGTGCAAGGGCGCCAGCAATTCGGTCACGGCCCCCAGCTGGTCGGCCAGGGTCGAGAGGCTGAGGTCCACACCCTCGCGGGCATAGCGCTCGGCCTGCCGGTTCAAGGGCTGATGCTGGCCGAACTTCTCAAAGGCGATCGTGGCCAGGAGGTTCGGCCCGGCCCAGCCGCGCGGCGTCGGATGGAAGGGCGCGGGGGGCTGACTGATCTTCTCGCAATCGCGGCAGGTGAACTTCTCGCGGACGGTCTGGATCACCTTCCATTGCCGCGGCACCACCTCCAGCGTCTCAGTGACGTCTTCCCCCATCTTCACGATCCGGGCCGACCCGCAGCAGGAGCAGCTCGACGGCGCCGGAACGATCACCCGCTCCCGCGGCAGATGCTCGGGGAATGGCTTCTTGACCGGCTTGCACCGCTCGAAGCCGGCGACCTTCGTCGTCTTCTCCGCAGCCTGCCCGGCCCGGATCGCATCCTCGCGCGCCCCGGTCTCCAGTTCCTCGAGCTGCAGCTCCAACTGGTCGAGCAGCCGGGCGGTGCGCTCGGCGCTGCGACCATATTGCTCGCGCCGCAGCAGGGCGATTTCCAACTTCAACGATGCGATCACCGCCTCGGAGGTCGAGACCACCGCCCGGTGCTGGGCGAGCTGCACTTTCGTGGTGGAAAGCTCGGTCTCGGCAGCCGATGCGCGCGCCTCAGCCGCGGCAAGCGCGGCGCGTAAAAGGGCGAGTTCGGTGGCGGGATCTGACATGGGCGTTCCTACCATGCCGCCGCTCAAAGGCCAACAAAAACAGGTGATTCCGCGCGATTATCCCATCTTTGCCGGGCGCTGCGTCCAGCGCGGATTGCGCCAGTCAATTCCGTCCAGAAGATAACCCAGCTGCGCCGCCGAGACCGCCACCGCCTCGCCACCCGTGGCCGTCGGCCAGAGGAACTTCCCCGCTTCCAGGCGCTTCACATAGAGCGACATGCCGACCCCATCGTGCCAGATCAGTTTCACCATGTCGGCCTTGCGCCCCCGAAAGCAGAAGATTTCCCCGCCGCAGGGATCACGGCCGAGCCCGGCCTGAACCTTCAGCGACAGGCTGTTCATGCCGCAGCGCATGTCAGTCACGCCCGTGGCAATCCATACCTTCGTTCCAGCCGGAAACGCGATCATGCCCGCTCCACAACCTGGATCAGCCGCGTCAGCACAGCTACGTCAACCGCCGCATCCACGCTCAGCTTTCGCCCGTTGGGCAGCGTGATTTCAATGGGCCGCCCAGACCCAACTGCCGGAACCGAACGCAGCGACGACGGAGAACCATCAGACGTGATCTCCACCGGAGAAAAACCACCGCCCTCACCATCGAGCAATCCAAGATGATAGGCCTTGCGCCACTGCGTCAGCAGTCCGCGTGATATCCCGTGGCGGCGTGCCACCACCGAACCCTGCCGGTGGCCGCGATAGCTTTCCTCGACAATGCGGACCTTCTCCGCTGTCGACCATGTCCGCCGGCGGCCAAGCTCGCCCGCCGGGAACACCTCAAATTGTGAAATAACCTTAGCGCATGACATAAGGCATGCCTTACGGCATCAAACCAATCCCTCACAGACGGCCCTCCGCGCAAGGTTACGCTATGAGCGCGGATCGACCCTCATCACCAGCAATCTGCCCTTCGATGAATGGACCGAAACCTTCGGTTCCGAGCGCCTGACCGGCGCGCTCCTCGACCGGCTGACCCACCACGTCAGCATCCTCGAGATGAACGGTGAAAGTTACCGCCTCGCCAACAGCACTGCCCGCAAGCAGCGCTGATACAGATCCAGACATATTACAACTACTGGCCCTGACGGGCCAGTGCGCCATGCCACGCGCCGGCTATGTGGCAAGCGCGCGTGCCATGGCGCACATCCTTACCAACTGGCCTGGTTTTGCTCCGCCGTTGACACTTCGCCAACTGGATAGCCCCGCTCGGTGATATGTGCGACCGCATCACGCTTGAACTCGTCAGTGAAATTGCCTGTGCCCATCATGGCCTCCTTGCCTCAATATTAGCAAAGAAGGCGTCCACAAAACATGGGGTGGGATACAGCGCTGAACACCTTGTGGCCTAACCATGATCGCTCGCAGGCTGATCCCGCCTCTCTTCACCGTCTCAAACAGTTGACGGCGGCCCGTTTTGCAGGACCGCGAAGGATAAAGAAGAGAGGGTGATATGATACCAGCAGCAGCCGTGATCTGGCAAAAATATACTCAAGAAGCATGAGGCCATTCAATAATGCTCGACACCTTGAACTTGCTTGCGTTTCACGATGTTACAGCGCAATACGAAGCAAGGACCTCGTGGCTCAACTGGATAGAGCAGCCCCCTCCTAAGGGGCAGGTTGGTGGTTCGAATCCACTCGGGGTCACCATTTTCCAATTTAATGCCAACGAGTCATAAGGATGCACACTTTGGCATTTTTTATGCACACCGCTGTCAAGTGAAATCTTAGAAAATAACGCCGTGGACGCGCCAGCCGTCCCTAGCGGCCTTGCTGCCTGGTCGCAGAGCGTCGCTTGAGGTAAGCGCGACAACGAGGCCCTATGCAGCAAGGCTTGACGCTTGGGTGTAGCGCCATGGCATGAGGTTCTTGATGCGGGATCTGGGTTGTCCGTCGAGGATGGCCCGGAGGGTATCGGCGAGATAATCGACTGGGCTCGCGCCGGCCAGCTTGTAGGTGGCACCGAGCTTGTTCCCACCGAAGTACAATAAATACCACAATATTTTTTATTCTTTAACACGTATCATACTGTATATATGTGCATATTATATTTGTACTTATAAATATCTCACAATAGTTTTTCTATTTATGACGGTATTTATGTCGCATATTAGTTCCCGCATTCGCCGCCTCCCCCGGGCGGAACTGACGCTACACGCCGGCGCGCGGGACGCGTTTCTGGCATGGCTTTCGATCTCGGCGAGACGACCGAGGAACCCCAGCTCAGTACTCGCACTGAAAGCGACGCAAGCCGGTCAGACACGATGCTTCACCGGATTCGCCACCCTGTGCTCATCCGACCCAGGCCCTGTCGCTGTTCACCTCTTGCGAACATCCCCCGCAGACCACCAAATCCGACACTTGGCATGGGCAGAGGTTCTGGACGCATGCGGCATCGACACCGCCAGCGCACGGCTGCAATGGCTCGAAGCGCTCAAGGCATACCTGCCGGATGACCTTGCGCGTGACGTGTTCGGACCTCGCGGCCTGACGCTCGGGACAGCGGCGGCCCATCTAGCCGTGTCCCGGCGCACGTTGGAGCGCGACCGGCACGGACCCGGGAATGCGTGACTTTCTGATCGACCTCACGCAGGAATCCCGCGCTGCCGCCCGGGCAGAAGCCGAACGTCTGTTACACCTGCTGCCAGACAATATCGTCCACGTGCTGCATGCCGCCCGGGCGAGTCATCTTCCCGCCCGGGGGCGCATCGGCAGCCTCTCCAAACCCCGGCGCATGCAGAGCCCGCTGGCGACCTTGCTGCTGACCGGCCCGCCCGCCGGGCGCGCCCGGATCCGGGACCTCGATCATCTGCGGGCTTGGGCGATGGCCGCCGCCCTGCGGTTCTGTAGTGAGATGGGAGAGCCGGACACCTACCCCCGCGTCCGGGATGGGTTGCGCTTCGTCTGGCTTCTGTGCCGCGGCGCATATCAGCCAGACCCCTTGCCGGAGCTGCCGGCTTTCGACGGGTCTCTGGCCAGCCTGCGCGAGGCCCTGGCGCGCCTGCAGGGGCTGCGGGAAACACGCGGCGCAGGTCAGGCAGAGCAGATCGGCCACCTCCTGCGGTTGCTGCAGGACGTCCGCAAGCCCAATCCCCCGAGGCGCCACGGCGAGCATGGGGCCTCGGGGACCGAACACGAACCGTCCGGGTGGACGACTTGCCACGGCCCCGCCGGGACGACATGGGCGGCCCCCCCGCCGGGCAGCGATCCGCCGATCAGCCCCGAGGATGCCGCCGACATCACGACCCCCGTCCTGCATGACTTTGGGTCGGCCGAACGCCCGACCCGACCGAGCCCGCTTGACCGGGTGCCGCTGCAGCTCGCCCTTCAGGATGTGCTCGACGAGGACCAGGGTTGGATCGCGGATTTCGCGGCACTGACCCGGGCCGAATGTCGCAGGATCTGGGCCCGCGCCGGCGCAGATATTACCGCCGGGCGCCCGCCCGGCGGAGCCGTCTGGTGCGCGGCAAGCCTGTTGCTGGGGCGCCCGGTCCAGATGCTGGCGAGCCTGCCCCGTACATCGCCAACCGAAGACCACTGGCGCCTCAGGCAAGACCGCGCGGCACTTTGCGTTGTCCCGGACGTCACCCGGGATTCCCGGCATGACCCGCGCAGCAACAGCTTCGTCCTGCACCCGCCTGAACCGCTCGCCCGGGCGCTGGCGCAGCGGATCGGCGATGATCCGGAGATCGCCGCGCGCATGGCCCGCGACTGGCTTCAGAACAGGCGGAGCACCGGAGGGCGCACCCCGCGGCTCAGCCGCCTGAGCCGGGCGCTGCCGGATGCCCTGACGGCGCACGGCGAAGATATCGCCATCGCAGGACTGTTGTCCGGCTGGAGCGCAAAGCGGCAGCCGCAGATCTACTATGCAAGTTTTCCGCTGCGCCGGATCGAAGCCGTCTGGCACAGCGCCTGCGCGGACTGGATGGGGCCGGACGCGCGCGGGGAGCTCCGGCCGCTCCGCTCCCGCACCAGCAGAACCGGATCGTTCTTTCGTCCCGATGACGCGCAGGTGAGGGGATTCTTTACCCGACTGGCAGCACAGGCCGAAGAAAGCCGGGCCATATCTCTCGCTTCGCGCCTGCCCGACCGGCTCGCCGCAGTGACCAATTTCACCGGGGCGGTCCTCAATTTCGTCTGGGCGCGCCGGCCGCACCTCGAAGCGCTCGAGCCACTTTCCAGTATCGTCGGCCGCCACCGCCCGATGATCCGGATCCGCGGCAAAGGCAATCGCAGCGTCGAAGACGGGCGCTGGCTGCCGGTGCCTGCGGTTGCCCTGCGCGTGATCGCATACTGGCGCGCGGAAGTCGCCGCCATTGGCCCCGAGCGGCTGCGGATCCTCAACCCCGAATTCGCCACCCGGATTGCCGAAGCGTCAGCGGGCGCACTGCCGCCATTTCTGCATTGGGAGGGCGTACTGGATACCCCCGCCGGCCTCGAAGCCACAGACCTCTGGAACCGGGTCGGAACGCCCGCATTGCCCGATGGCCATCCGGCCCCTGCCAACTGGGCCCGCCATTACATGCGCGGCGCGCTGGCCGATCGCGGCCTGACCGGCGCCGAGATTGATCGCTTCATGGGGCATGGCGGCGCGATCGGCGATCCGTTCGTTCCGACATCGGGCGCCGCAACGGCCGACCTCGACCGGCTGCGCAAGGTGCTTGATGCGATCTGCGCGGATCTCGGGATCAAGGTGCCCGGCCCATGACCGAAGATACTCCCGCCAGGATCGCGCGCGACAAGGTCCGGCATGCTTTCCGCATCGCCGGTCTGGCCGCGCTGCGCGATCCCGGGGCCGCGCGGGCATTCGTCGAAGACATTCTCGAAGCCATCCAGACCGATTTCCCGGAACCTCAGGCGCAAAATACCGCTCTGGCCGCGGCGGACCGCTGCCTGCGGGCGCATTCCAGAGTGTTCGACCTTCCGCTGCCCCTGCCCCGCCGCGAACGCATCCCTGCCCCGCCTGATCCGCTGCGCGATGCCGCCTGGCCCGTAGATGCCGCCTGGGTCCTGCGGCTCGACGCCGCGCTTGGCGCCAAGTTGACGGGGCGCCGTTTCTCGGCCCTTGACCTCGGAACGATGATCCTGGCGAGCCTGATCCTGCGTGGCGGACTTTTGCGTCCCGCAGGCTGGGTGGCGGTCTGGACTCTGCTGGCCGAGCGTCGCGTCCAGCTTTGCGCCGCGCGGTCGCTGCCGGACCTGCCCTGGATCGATCTGCTGCTTCCGCCGACGCCCGGGCGCGCGGGGAACCTGCCTCGCGGTACGCAGGGCGAGCTGCTGCGGATCTATCCGGACGTGGTCACGTTGGCCCTTCTCGACCGCTGGCAGCGTACCACCGGAGACTTGCCCCGGATCACCACCCACCTCGGCATACTCACCCAACTGCGCGCGGTTCTGCTGCCAGGGGATCCGACCCTGCCACCAAACCCGGACCGCTTTGCCGAAGCCGCCTTCTTGCCGCTCGAAGACCGGTTGCCTCATCCGGTGCCGCAGGTTCTCTTTGCGGCCGCCGCCGGAACGGTTCCCGCCTTCAGCGCGCCGACCGAGGTCTGGACCGCCTTCTGGACCGGCCGGCGCGAGAAAATCGCCCCGCCGGTGCGCCGGCGCCACCCCATTCCTGCCCGACACCCGACCGCGCCTGCCACCCCCGAGCAGAGCCGGCGTACTCTGGGCCTCGCGCTGCAAAAGACCGCCGCCGGAGCGGACAAGCAGCGCCCGGCGCCTGTCCGTGCGGCATTGCTGGACGCCCTCGACACCCCGCTCGTGCCCACCGCCCGGGCGCTCGCCCTGTGGTTTGTCGATCTGCTCGGCAAGGGCCGGGCGGTCAGCACCGCCCGGCGCTATTTCTCGGCCATCGGAACACCGCTCCTTGCCCTGACCGGAACGGCAGACCCGGCGGATTTCACCGCCGGAGAACTGGAGGCGCTCTGTGCCCTCGCGGTGAAGGCGATGGCGCCCGAAACGGCAGCCTACGCCACCGGACGACTGGCGCAGCTGTGCGATTTCGCCTTCTCCGACCCCCGTCTCGCATGGCCCGATGTCGAAATCGAAGGCGGCCCCGGGCGGCATCGACGTGTCCGGGTCGGGCTGGTTTCGCCCCATGATTGCCATCGGGCGATAGAGACTTTCAATACCGGCGATGCACGTCTTCACAGGCGCACCCTGCCCTTCGCCGCCGCCTTCGCCCTTGGCTATCGCGGCGGTCTGCGGCTGAGCGACATGGAAGCCCTGCTTGTCCGGGATGTGAGCGAAGACTGGGAAACGTCGCTCGCCATCCACCACACACGCTTCGGGGACCTCAAGAGCGATGCCGGCCGCCGCAAGATCCCCCTCGGCCTGCTGGCGCGCCCACATGAGCTGGCATCGGTCCGGGCACATCGCGACCTGCGCA
Organism: Paenirhodobacter sp.; assembly: GCA_036398515.1. Classification (GTDB taxonomy): domain Bacteria; phylum Pseudomonadota; class Alphaproteobacteria; order Rhodobacterales; family Rhodobacteraceae; genus Rhodobacter. The sequence continues at coordinate 8,551 of DASWPI010000113.1, read as the reverse complement.
AACGGGACCCGGATGGCGCCTTCCTTGCCACCGGCGCGACACTCTTCGATCCTGCGTTCGAGCGTCGGGATTTCGCCGCAGCCCTTGGCGAAGCGACCGGCCTGACCCCGCACGACCTGCGCCATGCCGCGCTCTCGAACCTCGCGCTGGCGACACTCGCCCCTCCCGGAAGCAGCCGCCCCGTCGAAATCCTCACCGGATGGTCGGCAAATCGCCAGAAGCGGCTGCGCACCATCGTCACCGGAAACGACAGCCGCCGGACCTTACCGCAGATCGCGCGGCTGGCCGGGCACGCCCATCCGGCAACGACTTTCGTTTCCTATCTGCATCTGTGCGACCTCGCGCTTGGCCTGCATGTCCGGGCCGATCGCGATATTCGCGAACGCGACGACGCGGCCCGCATCCTTGGCCTCAATGCGGCAACTTTGCCGCCCGAAGCCGGGCCGGTCGCGCTGGAACAGTTGCGGCCCCTCGTCTTGCCCCGGCTGCCCCTTCACTGGGTTGGTGCGGCCGATACGACGGACATGCCATCGGCCCCGGATCTTCATCTGTCACCGCTTCAAAGAGTGACAGGCATCGCACGCGTGCTTTCCGATGGTGCGGCACTGGATGCCATCGCGCAGGAATTCCGGGTCGGCAAAGCCGAAGCCGCGGCAATCACCGCGCTTCTGCCGCGGAATGCTTCAGGCCGGATCAGGTTCGATCCGCCGCGCCGTGATGCTGAACAGATCTTGGCGCAGACAATCATCGGCGCGCTCATCGCGCAGCCCGCACCGGTGCGCGACCGTTGGCTGGAGGAGACGCTGCGCTTCCCGCAAAAGGGTCCGAGCTTCAATCATCCCGAAAATGCCCGGCGCTGGTTGGCCGTCCTTCCCGCCACGATCCGCTATTCTGCAGTTCTCAACGCCGCCAGCGGCGAGGATCCCGCGCGATGGCAGGCGTTCCGGCCTGCCGTCTCAAAATCCGGCCCCCGCACCCGATTGACGCTCGACCTGCTGGCCGATGGCAAACCCGCGCGCGCCGCCCTGCCCTTCGCCGCACTGATTCTGCGTATGATCATCGTGATGCAGGGCGCGGGCGAGGCAGGCCCGGCATGATGTGCCCCGGATCACGGCGCGCCTCGCCGCTTTCCCTATTCGCCCGGGACGTCAGAACGCCCCTTCAAGCTTGCGCTGGTTCTGCTGCTCCTCGTTGCGGACAGCCGCATCGAAAAGAGCGTCGAATTCTTTCGTCGACATTCGCACCTGTGCTTCGAAGGATAGGTGAACATAGGAAATGCTCGCCGAAGTGACGCCGCTGTCAGAAACATACTGCGCCTGCCCTTCACCCAAATTCGGCAGTTTCCGGCCTTTCTGGCGGTAGGATTGAGACAACAGATCCGCCACAGTTCCCGCCTGCCGTTTGTCGATGATCAGCTCGATGGCTGCCACGGTTTCGCGGCTTTTATTGACAAGCAGATCTGTGCTCCGCTCCCGTTCGGCGAGCGCGCGGCAGATGACGCTCCCGGAGCGGACGAAATCCACGCCCATAGCCCCCGGTGCGAGGCGGAACATTCTTCCCTGCGTAAAGGCGCTTGTGTCACGTCCCTCGATCGACCGCGCCCCTGACAGGATGCTCTCGGCTTCGTCACAGGATGTCACGCCGAGTTCGATCCCGCCGAACGTGAGTTCCTTCGCCTGTGCCGGGACAAGGCCGACGACAGAAAGCAGCATTGCAACGAGAAGACGCGACATGATCAGACCTCATATTATCTACTTTTTAGATAATCTTGTTTTGAGATTATTGGAAGGCTCCATCTGCTCGTGGAGCCAGAATGACACGGACAATCAGGTCGCCCGGACAGGTGGCGCTCATCGAGATCCTGATCGACGCCCGTAAGTCTGCCGGGCTGACCCAAGCGCAGTTCGCGGAGAAACTGCGGTGCCATCAGTCGTTCGTAGCGCGGGTCGAGTCGGGGCAACGCCGCGTCGATGTCGCCGAACTCGTGATCCTCTGCCGGGCGCTCGGAGTGGATCCGGGGGAGGTCTCGCGGCAAGTCGCGCAAGCGGTTCCGCCAGATGCACGGATCTGAAAAATGCTTATTCCCTTCAGGAAACAGCCAAGCTGCGCCGCTGAGATCTGCACGGCCTCGCCACTGCCACTGATCGGCCAGATGAACTTCCCCACCTCCAGTCGTTTAGTGTAGAGCGATATGCTGACGCCGTTGTGCCAGAGTGGCCTGGCTAGATCGCCCTTCCGGTCGCGGAAGCAGAAGATATCGCCGGTATGCGGATCGCGCCACAACCCATACTGGACCGTTAGCGCCAGTGTGTTCATGCCCCGGCGCATGTCGGTCACCCCACCTGCGATTCACACGCGCACCCCGGCCTGGAAGGCGATCATTTGCTCTTAAGGATAGGTAGCAGCATCTTCGCAGACGAACCGGCAACGGTTGAAGATGGCCGCCGCGCAATGATCCTGCTGAGGGATCACGCAACGGATTGGGGCATGGATCCGGCCATGATCGGGGTGCTGGGGTTCTCTTCCGGAGCCTTCCTTGCGGCGGCCCACTCTCGCCGTTGTGGATCGCGGCCATAGCGTCGAGAGTGGGCCGCGTTCTGACAGCGGTCAGCGGCGCGGCATTACCCCGGCGTTGGCGAAGCTCATCAAGCGACGCGGCGCCATCGAACCCGAGATCGGCCACATGAAATCGGACGGCAGATTGGCCAGAGGCCCCCTCAAAAGCAGGATCGGCGATGCGATCTTCGCCGTCCTTTGCGCATGCGGCCACAACATCCGCAAGATACTCACCCATCTCAGGGCGCTTTGGGCACTCATAACCCGCTTCATTCTCGCCATCATCGGCAGCGCTGAAGCATCACTTCGGGCGCCCTGCGCGGCATAGCCGCGTTGTTCAGAGTCAACTACAGAGTAGACACCACCCTGAATCATGCACCAGTTGCCGTAATTCCCGGCGGCTACCGGGACTTGCGAGCATCAGGGGATTCGTGCCGGCCGGAAGCGATCTTATTCGATCAGTTACGGCACGAACTCCCAGTAGGGTGCAGCGCCACCGAGCACCCTACGCAGACCGAAGCGACTGCCCGGCGGGGTATCAGCCTGGATGAGTCGGTGCATGTCAGCGAGTACGGCCCGCATCTCCGCAGCGTAGCTGTGACCGATCAACCCAAGGTTCACCCCGCTGGCGTCGATGGTGTCGATCCCAGGAACGACGGCAACCGGAGGAGCAAGACCTGCCCGGTGAAAACGATGAATCTCACGCGAAAGGCCGATCGCCTTGTCATTCGTGGTCACATACAGTGTGGTCCGCTGCGACAACTGTCCATAGGCCGTCGCGAGATTCGCAAAGAGCTGCGCATCTACGTCGGGTGCAGCCAGGATGACCTGACCGAAACGAACCGGCGTAGCCAAAGCAACGATCTTGGCGATTGCGTCCATCGCACGTAGTAGCCCCCTATTTCCCATGGAATGCGCGATGATATGCACGGCGGTCACGCCCGAACGTTGGGCAAAATCCACCAGGAAGTCGCGGATAGCTTGCTCGCTGCCTTCGATTGCGGCTTCGTCGCCGGTATAACCGGCGGGATAGCCTAGTGAAGGCCAGGAAAAGAAGGCCGCGGGTCCCTTGTGCGCCAAGTCTACTTTGAGCTGGGCGGTTCGCAGGGCGGCATCCCCGAATTTCGTGTTGTAGCCGTGCAGGAAGACCAGACCGTCCCGTTCGGATATATCCAAGCTTGCCACCTCATTGGTGAGCTCTCTCCAGAAAAGGGGCTCATCGAGGAGTGTGGTTCCCTTCAGCTTCACCCGATCGTCGCCTTTGAACATTCTCCCAAAGAGGCCCCGGCGGCCAAGCGAACCAGCGGCGCGGTCTTCGGGCACAAAGACTTCGCAGCGGCCATAGCTCAAGTGATCCGCGCGCTCACCTAGGAACCGACCGCCAGTGTGCAGGCGGCGGTTGGTGCAGAACCATACAGTGACATGATGTCCATCGGTCGATATTATATGGAGCCTATTGGCGGAAGCATAGGGAATCTGTTTCCACTCCAAGAGATGGGCACGCTTCCTCGCCGCGCGTACCTCGCCGCGGCGCCGATCGATGCTGGTGCGCACGTCGTGAATGACATCGCGCAACGGTTCGTACCGCAACAGCGAGTGCAACTGGGCGGCCATGCGATCGAGCGTGTTTTCGGCGCGCTGAACACGATAGGCAGCAGAGGCGTCGGACGTGGGCTCCCCTCTTCCCATGCCTAGCAGCGGTCCCGCCGTCTTTTCGTCGATCGTGGGAACGTCCCGTGCAAGGCCATTCTGGTCGGCTTCCTGATAGAGTCTGGCCGCATCCTCAAAGCGCTCGGCGGCCAACTGCCGGTATAGGTCTGCGTTATCGGATTTATCGACTCGCTCGGAATATACAAGGTAGCGCTTCGCTGCGAAGTTCAGACTGAAGCGGAGATCGGCTAAAGCCGGGGAAGTCATGGACATCAAACACTCCCGCAGGTTCTATCGGGCCCGCAGATAATGTTTCGGGCATATGCTAATTTTCTAAGCTAAAACATGAATGTAGCCGGAAGCAAGTCCGGTGATGAGACAACCGTTGCTCTGCCCCCTGGAAACTGGACCGTTTGAAGCTGGAGTTTTCGGCTAGTTTTCCCTGGCTGGGATAGGAGCTGAAGACGATGAAGGCATCGAAGTTCACGGAAGCGCAGAAGGCGTTCATCCTGAAGCAGGGCGAGGAAGGCACGCCGGTTGCCGAGATCTGCCGCAAGGCGGGGATCAGCCAGGCCACATACTTCAACTGGAAGAAGCGTTATGGCGGGTTGCTTCCCGATGAGATGCGGCGGTTGAAGGCGCTCGAGGACGAGAATGCACGGTTGAAGAAGATTGTGGCGGACCTGACGCTCGACCGCGAGATGCTGCAGGACGTGATCCGCCGAAAGCTCTGAGGCCTGTCCGGACGCGCAAGCTTGTTGACGGGCTTCTGGTTGACTGGGGTGTCTCGATCCGACGGGCCTGCCAGGCGCTGCGGTTCGACACTTCGAGCTACCATTACAAATCCCGTCGCACCGGGCAGGCCGACCTCGAACTGCGGATTCGCGAGATCTGTGAGACGCGCGTGCGCTATGGCTACCGGCGCATCCATGTGCTGCTGCGGCGGGAGGGCTGGCAGGTGAACATCAAGAAGACGCGTAGGATTTACAATGAGTTGGGCTTGCAGCTGCGCAACAAGCATCCGAAGCGCCGGGTGAAGGCGAGGCTGCGCGAGGACCGACAGGAGGCCTCCGGACCGAACGAGGTCTGGGCGATGGATTTTGTCCATGACCAGCTCGCCTTGGGCAAGAAACTGCGGATCCTGACCATCGTGGATATCCATTCGCGCTATTGCCCGGCGACGGATCCACGATTTGCTTACCGGGGCGAGGACGTGGTTCAGACTCTGGAACGGGTCTGTCGGCAGATCGGCTACCCGCAGACGATCAGGTGCCGCGCGACAAACAGGATGAGATTCAGCGTCAAACAGGATGAGACGGAGCGCCGTGTGCGTGTCGGAGGGAGGGCGTAGCCCGACCGGAGGCATGCACACGGCGCTTTGCCCGATTTTCCGGGGTCTGTGATCGCGGTCGGCCCTTTACGCTGGTGGTTTTCTGGACTGGAGAACCCCCTTTGTGCCCGGTCGCCATGTAACCGATCATCAGACGAGGCTTTTCATGAAGCTGAGACAAGACCACTCCATTGAGCTTGCCGCCGCGAAGGCGGGGCTCAGCCGGGCCACGGGCTACCGGGTTGCAAAGGATCCGCGACTTCCCTCGCAAAAGGAGGAACCGCGCGGTAGCCGTCGCCCGGACCCTCTCGCGCAAATATTCGATGCCGAGGTGGTGCCGATGCTGCAGTCGGCTCCCGGATTGCGGCCCGTCGCCATCTATGACGAGATGCTGCGCCGTCATCCCGAGCTGCTGCCGGGCATCCGTCGAACACTGGAGCGCCGGATCCGATCCTGGCGCGCCATTCACGGCGAAGATCAGGATGTCATCTTCCGACAGGTTCACGAGCCGGGGCGGTTCGGCCTGTCGGACTTCACCGATATGGGGCCGCTCGGTGTGACAATCGTTGGCCGGCCGATCGACCATCTGCTTTACCACTTCCGGCTTCCATGGTCGGGGTTCGAGCATGCCCATGTCATTCTGGGCGGGGAAAGCTTCGTCGCCCTTGCCGAAGGTTTGCAAAACGCGCTGTGGTCAGCGGGCGGCGCACCGGCCTATCATCGCACTGACAGCCTCTCGGCCGCGTTCCGCAATCTGGATGCCGAGGCCAGCGACGACCTGACCACACGTTACGAGGCCCTTTGCGCCCATTATCGCATGACGCCCACGCGTAACAACAAGGGCGTAGCCCACGAGAACGGCGCAATCGAAAGCGCCCACGGCCATCTCAAGGCAGCCGTCCGGGACGCACTTCTGATGCGCGGCAGCGCCGACTTTGATGACCTCGGCCGCTATCGGGCCTTTATTGATGAGATCGTCGGTCGCAGGAACGCGACCAGGGGCAAGGGAATCGCCGCGGAGCGCCCCCATTTGCGGGATTTGCCGGGGCAACGCACCACGGATTTTGAAGAGGTTATCGTCACGGTGACCAGCACCGGCGGCTTCACCTTGCGCAAGGTCTTTTACACGGTGCCGTCCCGCCTGATCGGGCACCGGCTGCGGGTGCGCCTCTTCGATGATCGGCTGGAGGTCTTCAGCGGCGGAACCCATCTGCTGACCCTGCCGCGGGGGCGCGCACAGGCCAATGGCAAGCATGATCAGGTGGTGAACTACCATCACGTCATCCATTCCCTGCGCAAAAAGCCGATGGCGCTGCTCAATCTGGCCTATCGCGACAAGCTCTTCCCCCGCTCGGAATATCGCCGTGCCTGGGAGGCGTGCAGCACGGCGCTCCCCGAATGACAGGCCTGCAAGATCACTGTCGAGCTTCTGGCCCTTGCACATGATCGCGGGTGTGAAGCCGAACTGGCCGCCGAATTGGCGCATATACTGGAGAGCGGTGATCTGCCGGATGTGACTGCCCTGCGCGGGCGGTTCTCGCCTGATCCCGCGAAGCTGCCGGTTATCTCGGTGACGCCGGTTCAGCTTGGCAGCTATGAGGTATTGATCGGTTCTTTGGAGATGGCGGAGGGGCAGGCATGAAGCCGATATCCCACGCCGTCGACGAGGCGCGCCTCGGCATCATGCTCAACGAGTTGCGCTTGCCAACGATCAAGACCCTCTGGCCCCGCTTCGCTGAACAGTCGGACCGGGAGGGCTGGCCTGCCGCCCGGTTCCTCGCCGCGATTGCCGAGCATGAACTCGCCGAACGGGCGCATCGCAGGATCGGGCGGCACTTGGCCGAGGCACATCTGCCGCCTGGAAAGACACTCGACAGCTTCGCCTTCGAAGCCGTTCCCGTTCGTCGGGCAAACAGCCCACCGGGCTGTTTGCTGACCCTCCTCACTCTCAAAGGCTCAGATCACGGCCATGGCCGCAGGCGACAGCTGGCTGGCAAAGGGCGCCAATGTCCTGATGTTCGGTCCGCCCGGTGGCGGCAAGAGCCATCTGGCGGCCGCGATCGGCCTCGCGCTGATCGAGAACGGCTGGCGTGTCCTCTTCGCCAGAACCACGGACCTGGTTCAGAAGCTGCAGGTCGCCCGCAGGGAGCTTCAGCTCGAGGCCGCCATCGCGAAGCTCGACAAGTTCGACCTGCTGATCCTCGATGACCTGGCCTATGTCACCAAGGATCAGGCCGAAACCAGCGTTCTCTTCGAGCTCATCTCGGCCCGATACGAGCGGCGCTCCATTATGATCACCGCCAACCAGCCCTTCGGCGAATGGAACAGGGTCTTCCCTGACCCGGCCATGACGCTCGCAGCCGTTGACCGGCTGGTTCATCATGCCACCATCTTCGAGATGAACGTTGAAAGCTACAGGCGGCGCTCGGCCATCGAGGCAAAGCGGCAGAGAGGAAGGCCCGCGGCATTCGCGACAATCAAGAACACGCCAGGGATTGACGCGCCGCGACAATCAGAAGGCGACGACGAGGTTGCCAGCGACAATCAAAATGATAACCTCGGTCTCGCTGCGACGTAGAATCTCATCTTGATTGACGCGCACGTCTCACCCTGATCGCCGCGCTATAATCAGGGTCGATAACGGCAGCGAGTTCATCTCCCGCGATCTGGATCTGTGGGCCTATGCCAACGGTGTCACATTGGACTTCTCCCGACCGGGGAAACCCACCGACAACGGCTTCATTGAGGCGTTCAACAGCAAGCTGCGGGCAGAATGCCTGAATGCCCACTGGTTCATGGATCGTATTCCTGCGGTGAGGGCCGTCTGCTCTGATCGTGCAAATTGGCGTAAGGCAATGCCTTATGGTATGCGCTTCAGTTGTTTCACCCATCGAGATTTTTGCGGCCGATGAGGTCGGCCGTCGTCGTCACTGGTCAGACGCGGACAAGTTTCGGATCGTTGAAGAGAGCCTTCGCGGCTACCGTCAGGGCTCGGCGACGGCCCGCCGGTATGGG
>DASWPI010000112.1:0-29563 GCA_036398515.1 Paenirhodobacter sp. | reverse complement strand
ACCTGTTCTGGCAGATGCAGCAACAGATCTGCGGTCTCGTCACAGATTGTGGCCGAGGGGATTTCCGGCGTATCGCCCAGACGCGCGGCGGTATCTTGCGCGACGCTGGCCCGTGCTTCGGCGACGGCACGCCGGATACGTTCCAGTTTGGCGGCGACCTCATGGTTTACCTGCGGATCAGGGGCCACCACCACCGGATCAGCAAAACTTCGCGGTGCGACAGCCGCGGGGGCAGCCGCCGCCACAGGCGCGGGTTCGGCCGCGCTGGCGCGCAGGGTGACGCCCGCGCCATCAACACGCGCCTCAACGCGCTGGCGGATGTCGCGGCCAGCCAGACGTTGCAGCGCCTCCCCATCCGGTTGTGGCGGTTCCGCCCCGAAATAGCGATCATCGGCGGCCAGATCACGGAAATATTCCGCAACCGCCTTCATCATGATGAAGGGTTCATCGAACCCCTCAAGCGTGCAGGAAAACGTGCCGTATGAGACGGTAAGGATCTTGCTAGCGCTGGCGACCATTTGTGACCCTGCCATTTGTCGAACCATTGGACTGTCAGCATCATGTGCGAATGGTCCCTAACGATGGATAAATCATGGCAAGAAACGGGCGATGTTTTTCGTGCGCTTGCATTTTTGTTGGTGGCGGGCGATGAAACCGGCATGAAGGACAGTCTTTTATCCTATCCGGACGGGGTGACGCTGCTGGGCGGTGGCGCGGTCGAGCGTGCCGATCTGGCGTTGGCGGTCGGTCTGGCGCCGGGCCTGGTGGCGGCGGATGGCGGCGGCGACCGGGCGCTGGCGATGGGGTTGGTGCCGGATGCGGTGATCGGCGATCTGGACAGCCTGAGCGCGGCGGCCCGCACCCGGCTGGGCAGCCGTGTCCACCATATAGCCGAACAGGACAGCACCGATTTCGGCAAATGTCTGACCCATGTGCGGGCACGGTTTTATCTTGGGCTGGGGTTCACCGGGTTGCGGCTGGACCATACGCTGGCGGCACTGTCCGAGGTCGCGCAACGCCCCGATCAGCCGGTCATCCTGATGTCCGAGGATGAGGCCATTTTCCGCGCCCCAGACCGGTTGCAGATAGACCTGCCGGTGGGCGAGCGGTTCTCGATCTTTCCGTTCGGGCTGGTGCGGGGGCGGTCACGGGGGCTGCGCTGGCCGGTCGATGGGCTGGATCTGACACCGGACGGGCGGGTGGGGACCTCGAATCAGGTCACCGGGCCGATCACGCTGGACCTTGCGGGACCTGCGCTGATTTTGGTGCCGAAACGGCATCTGACGGTGCTGATCGGGGCGCTTGGGCTGCTTTGAGCCGCTCGCGGTGGATCACATACAGCCCTGATCCGGTGATGATCGCGATGCCGACCCAGGTCAGCCGGTTCGGAAAATCGCCGAATACCAGATAGCCGAACAGCGTCGCTGCGATCATCTCGAAATAATGGATCGGGGCCAGCAGGGTCGAGGGCGCGAATTTCAGCGCATAGGTCATCGACATGTGGCTGATGGTCGAGGCCAGCCCGACACAGAAACACCACAGCCAGAAGATGCCCTCGGGCGCGGCCAGACGGATCTCGTCCACCCCGGTGAAACCGCCCAGCACCAGCAGCGGCAGACACAGCAGAACCCCCAGAAACGCGGTGTGGAATTGCATCGCAACCGGATGCACATGGCGCGACAGCGCCCGGGTCAGCAGGATATACAGCGCAAAGCACACCGCCGTGCCCAGCGGAAACAACGCCACTGCGCCAAAGCGTGAAAACGACGGCTGGATCACGAACAAGGCCCCGATGAACCCCACGACGGCGGCGGCGATCCGGCGCCCGCCCACCTCTTCGCCCAGAACAAAGCGGCCGATGAACAGAATGACGAAGGGTTCGACAAAGGCGATGGCCAGCGCATCGGCGATGGGCATGACCTGCACCGCCGCGATAAAACAATAGGTCGCCAGAACCGAGACAAATGCCCGCGCGATTGACAGCCGCAGGGCCGGGCCGTGCGGTATCAGCGGCAGACGCATCATCCAGACGAACGGTGCCATCAGCACACCTTGCACCAGATAGCGCGCCAAGGTGACCGTGCCCACCGGCACCGCCTGCGCCGCCAGTTTCGCCGCCACGTCGATCAGCGGAGCGATGATGCAAAACCCCAGCATCAACGCGATTCCCGGAAATATTCTGTCTTGCTGTCCCATGAATCGGGGCTATCGGTTCGCCCGTCAGGCGTCCATCCTGAAAGCGACATCGCCGATCGGGCAATGTGCCGGTTTTCGCCCGATGCGCCGGGGGATCACCCAGGTTTTGCCTGTCATGGCGGCAAAAATCCGGGTCTGCGGCGGTTGATGCCGCGAAAGGCGGCGCTTTACGAACAGATGCGTATTTTGCACGCGCCTGCCGGTACAAAGCCCGCCTGAGGGCGTGACATCGTATCCCCGTTGCGCTAAGGGAGCGCGCAGGGGCCGGGATGATATTGCGCGTCCCCCCACAGAGGGCAGCATATGAGGGCAGAGATGAAGGCCGAAATCTTCCTTCCGGATGACTATCGCCCCGCCGAGGACGAACCGTTCATGAATGGTCGTCAGCTTGAGTATTTCCGCCGCAAATTGCAGGCGTGGAAGGCGGAGCTTCTGGAGCAATCTGCGGAAACCCTCGAAGGCCTGGCGGAATCGGCGCGGAACGTGCCCGATATCGCCGATCGCGCCAGCGAGGAAACCGACCGCGCACTGGAACTGCGAACCCGCGACCGTCAGCGCAAGCTGGTCAGCAAGATCGACGCGGCGCTGCGCCGGATCGACGGTGGTGACTACGGGTATTGCGAAATGACCGGCGAACCGATCAGCCTGAAGCGGCTGGATGCACGACCGATTGCCACGATGACGCTGGAGGCGCAGGAACGCCATGAGCGTCGCGAGCGCATCCATCGCGACGATTGAGCGCCGCGCGGGTGGCCCGGTCACGGTATACGGGTCCCGATGACGGGCATTGAAACATGCGATACCGGCGCCGTCAGGGGCCGGTTTTTTCATATCGGAGGCATAGCGTGCTGATCGGACGCAGGATCACCATTATCGGGGCGGGGATTGCCGGGCTGGCGGCGGCGCGGGCGCTGGCGCTGCGCGGGGCCGTGGTGACGGTTCTGGAGCAGGCCGAGGCGATCCGCGAGGTCGGCGCGGGGTTGCAGGTCTCGCCGAACGGGGCGCGGGTGTTGCATGCGCTTGGTCTGGGCGAAGCCTTTGCCACAGCCGGGCGCCGGGTTGCGGCGGTCGAATTGTATGATGGCGAAACCGAATCCCGTGTGGTGCGGCTGGACATGGCCCGATTGCGCCCGCAGGCGGAATACCGGTTCATCCACCGGGCACGGCTGATTGATATTCTGGCGCAGGGCGCCCGCGAGGCCGGGGTGCAGATCCGGTTGTCGCACAAGGTCGCCTCGGTCGATCTGGCCGGTCCGCATCCGGTGCTGGAAACCGAGTTGGGCACCCGGATCGAAGCCGATCTGCTGATCGGCGCGGATGGTCTGCACTCGCCGGTTCGGGCGGCGCTGAACGGCGTTGTGGCGCCGTTCTTCACCCATCAGGTGGCGTGGCGCGCCCTGATCCCCTGTGCCGACGATGCGCCCAATATCGCGCAGGTCTTCATGGGGGCGGGCAAGCATCTGGTCAGCTATCCGGTCGGCGCGGGGCTGCGCAACCTTGTTGCGGTCGAGGAACGCCCGCATTGGGTCGAGGAAAGCTGGAGCCTGCGTGATGACAGCCTGACCCTGCGCGCGGCCTTTGCCGATTTCGGTCCCAAGGTGCGTGGCTGGCTGGAGCAGGTGGATCAACCCTGGCTGTGGGGGCTGTTCCGGCATCCGGTCGCGCACAGCTGGCATGGGCGCGGCGCGGTGATCCTGGGCGATGCCGCGCATCCGACATTGCCGTTCATGGCGCAGGGCGCGTCCATGGCGCTGGAGGATGCCTGGGTGCTGACGCAGATGCTGGCGACACAGGATGACGACGCGCGTGCCTTGGCGGCCTATCAGGCGGCGCGGGCGCCCCGTTGCGCGCGGATCGTCGAGGCGGCGAACCGCAATGCCCGCAACTACCACCTCAGCGGCGTGTCGCGCGCGGTGGGGCATCTGGGGATGCGGGTGCTGTCAACCTTGATGCCGGAAAAGCTGGTGGGGCGGTTCGACTGGATCTACGATTTCGACGTGACGCGCGGGTAGGGGGGCCTAGGCGTCCAGATCCACCCATACTGGCACGTGATCCGAGGGTTTGTCGCCCCCGCGCACGTCCTTGTCTATGCCGCAATCGCGCAGAAGATCGGCGGCTTGCGGTCCCAGCAACAGATGGTCGATGCGGATGCCGTTGTTGCGTTGCCACGCACCGGCCTGATAATCCCAAAAGCTGTAATGCCCCGGCCCGCGGACGCGGGCACGAAACGCATCGGTCAGCCCCAGATTGACCATCCGGCGAAATGCCGCGCGGCTGTCAGGCAGCGCCAGCGCATCATTGTGCCACAGTTCGGGTTTTGCGGCGTCCTCATCTTGCGGGATGATATTATAATCACCCGCCAGAACAAAGGGCTCCTCGCCCGCCAGCAAGGCTTCAACCCTGGCCTGCATCCGGGCCATCCAGGCCAGCTTGTAGTCATATTTCGGCCCGGGCGCGGGGTTGCCATTGGGCAGGTACAGCCCGCAGATCCGCACGGCGCGTTTACCCACCACCGTTGCCTCGATCCAGCGGGCCTGTTCGTCGGTCTCGTCGCCCGGCAGCCCGCAGGTGATATCCTCCAGCCCCAGACGGCTGAGGATCGCCACACCGTTGAAGCTCTTTTGCCCATGCGTGGCGATGGTGTAGCCCAACCCGTCGAAGATCTCGTGCGGAAAGGTCTCATCCGTGGATTTGACCTCTTGCAGGCAGACCACATCGGGCTCGGCCAGGCGCAGCCAATCGACTAGGGCCTCGGACCGGGCCTTGATACCGTTGATATTGAAGGTGGCGATCTTCATGCGGTGGTCCTTGGTCGAGGGCGGTTTTAGGGGCGATCAGGGTTGGACCTGATCGCGGCTGACCAGAATTTTGTCCAGTCGGGCACCATCCATATCGACGATCTCGAAAATCCAGCCATCGGATTTCAGAATATCGCCCTGTTGCGGCAGACGGGCCAGCCGGTCGATGACAAACCCCGCTGCGGTGTCGTAATCGCCATGCGCGTCCTTGATGCGCAGCCGTTCGGCCAGTTCACCGGCGGGCACCCACCCCGAAACCAGCAGCGATCCATCCGCCCGCTCCTGGATCGCCGGTTCATCATCATCGGGGTCGACAAAGCGCCCCATGATGCCTTCCAGCACGTCCATCGCGGTGATGACGCCCTGAAAATGGCCGAATTCGTCAAAAACGAACAACATCCGGCTGCCCTCGGTGCGCAGCTTTTCGATGACCACCGTCGCCTTGGCCTGATCCATGACCACCGGCGCCGGGCGCACGATCGCCGCCAGCGAGCCGTTTTGCGGCAAGGCCATCGCCTCGCGGGTGACGATGATGCCGATGATGTCATCCTCGCCGCCATCGCGCACCGGAATCCGGTCGAACGACGATTTACGGATCTGATCCATCAACTTCGTGCGTGGCAGCGAGAAATCCAGCAGATCGACCTCATGGCGCGGCGTCATCAGCGACGAGGCACGTCGGTCGGCCACCCGCATCACCCCGGTCAGCATGTCGCGTTCACCGGGTGCAAAGACCCCGGCCCCTTCGGCCTCGTCCAGCGTCAGCTGCACTTCCTCATCGGTGATGCCGCCATCGCCCTTGTTGGATTGACCCAGCATGCGCAGCACGATCCGTCCCGAGATATCCAGAAACCAGACGATCGGCGTGGCAAAACGTGCCAGCGTCCGCATCGCAGGGGCCACCCGCACCGCAACCCCGTCCGGGTCGGCCAGCGCAATCTGTTTCGGCACGAGCTCGCCCAAGATCAGCTGTGCATAGGTGATCGCCATGACCACCCCGCCAACGCCCAGCGTATTGGCCAGCGACACCGACATGCCCGAGGCCTCCAGCGCGCTGGACAGCCGCAGCCCCAGCGTGGCGCCCGACACGGCGCCCGCGACGATCCCGACCAGCGTGATGCCGATCTGTACGGAAGACAGGAATTTCCCCGGATTTTCCTTCAATAGCAGTGCTGCGACCGCCCCTTTGGAGCCATCTTCGGCCAGCCGTTTCAACTTCGCCTCGCGCGAGGAAACAACGGCCAGCTCTGACATCGCCAGCGCACCATTCAACGCCGTCAGAACGACGACGATCATTATTTCAAGGAACATGGATCCAGGATATGCCCAAGGGAAAGATAGTGTAACGCACCGTCAGGCATCGGTGGCATCACATAGAGAACGAAATGCCACAGCCACAACTGGCTGTTGCATTGGGGTTCTGCACGACGAAACGCGCGCCGATCAGTTCATCCGTGAAATCAATCGTCGCATTTTCCAGAAATGGCAGGGACACCGGGTCGATCAGCACCTTCTGCCCCTGCGCCTCAATGACGATATCATCCGTAGCCGAGATTTCCTCCAGCTTCAGATCGTATTGAAAGCCCGAACAGCCGCCCCCTTCGACCGCCACGCGCAAGGCGCGCGGATGGTCCGCATGGGCGGTGTTGATCTGAGCCAGACGCGCAAACGCGCGCGGGGTGACAGTAGGAGGCAAAAGCATCGCTGGCGCCTTGGTTGCGACCCCTGTTCAGGGGGCCTGTATTTCCGGAACTTTACCGATATAGGATGGGATGAACACGCCGACAAGTCGAGGAATTCTTGTTGCAACCCTATGCCTGTCTGCCGGACGCCTCGCGCGGCCGCCTTTTTCCCGAAAGCATGTCCACTTTCCGCTCGCCTTTTCAGCGGGATCGGGACCGGATCATCCATTCTTCGGCCTTTCGTCGGCTGAAACACAAAACCCAGGTTTTTGTGGAACATGAGGGCGATTATTACCGCACCCGCCTGACCCATACCATCGAGGTGGCGCAGGTGGCGCGCACCATCGCTGGGGCTCTGGGGCTGAACACCGATCTGGCCGAGGCGGTGGCGCTGGCGCATGATCTGGGCCATCCGCCGTTCGGGCATACCGGCGAGGATGCGCTGGCGATCTTGATGGAACCCTATGGCGGTTTTGATCACAACGCCCAGGCGCTGCGGATCGTGACCAAGCTGGAACGCCATTACGCGGGGTTTGACGGGCTGAACCTGACCTGGGAAACGCTGGAAGGGATCGCCAAGCATAACGGCCCGGTGGACCCGCCGTGGAACTATGCGCTGGCCGAGGTCAATGCGATGTGGGATCTGGAGCCCGGCACCAATGCCAGCGCCGAGGCGCAGGTGGCGGCTGTGGCCGACGATTGCGCCTATAACCACCATGATCTGCATGATGGTCTGCGCGCCGGGCTGTTCACCGAAGACGATCTGTGCGCCCTGCCGATGATCGGCGAATGTTTTGCCGAGGTTGACCGCCGCCACCCCGGGCTGGAACCGATGCGCCGCCGGCATGAGGCGCTGCGCCGGGTGTTCGGCGTCATGGTCGAGGATGTGATCGCGGTGGCGCAAAACCGGCTGGCGGCGTTGCAGCCGCGCTCGGTCGATGACATCCGCCAGATGGATGGGGCGATCATCCGGTTCTCGAAACCGCTGTATCAGAACCTGAAGGTGGTCAAATCCTTCCTGTATCAACGCATGTATCGCGCGCCCACCGTGGTGGTGGAACGCAAGCGGGTGACGCAGATGGTGAACGCGCTGTTCCCGCTGTTCCTGAACCGGCCCTCGCTGTTGCCCGATGACTGGCAGGGCGACGTGGCGATCGCGCGGGGCGATGAGATCGAACTGGCGCGGGTGGTGCTGGATTATGTTGCGGGCATGACGGATCGGTTCGCCATTCAGGAATATCACCGGTTGATTGACCCGGATCTGTAAATCGTCGGGAACGGGGCGCGGTGTGATGCGTTATGGAGCTGACCAAAACAGGAGGCCATCATGATCGTCAAATCCGGTTCCGCCCATTGGCAGGGGCCCATCCGCACGGGCAAGGGCAAGATCTCTACCCAGTCTGGGGCGCTGAGTGATCAGCCCTACGGCTTCAATACCCGGTTCGAGGACAAACCCGGCACCAACCCCGAGGAACTTATCGCCGCCGCCCATGCGGCGTGTTTCTCGATGGCGCTGTCGGGGGGGCTGGAACAGGCGGGGATCACCGATGTGACCATCGACACCCAGGCCAAGGTGTCGATGGACAAGGATGCGGGCGGCTTCACCATCAAATCGTCCATCCTGCAGGTGACGGTCAGTGGCACGCGCGATCATGAGGCCATCCGCAAGGCCGCCGAGGCCGCCAAGGCAGGTTGCCCGGTATCGCGCGTGCTGTCCTGTGAGGTGGGGATGACGCTGACGATAGCCTAAGGCGTCAGCTGCGTTCTAGATTGACGGCGATCAGATCGCTGACCTGTCGCGCATGGGTCAGCGGCAGCATATGCCCCGCGCCCGGCACCGACGCCACCCCGACATCCGCCACCCGGTCCGCGATTGCGGTGCAGATTTCGGCGCAGATCGGCGGGCTGTTCGCACCGTGGATCAGCAGCACCGGGACGTCGATGGCCTCGATCCCGTCTGGCCGCCAGATCTGTCCCGGATCGGTGAAGTTGGATTGCGTCACGCTGTCGATCATCGGCATCTGCGCGGTGAACCGGTTGCGCTGGCGCTCTGGCAGGGCGTCCCAGGGCAGGCCGGTGCCCCAGTCGGCCATGAAGTCGCGTGCAGCTTCCCCGTGGCGGCCCGTGGCCAGCAGCGCTTCAAGCCGGTCTTGACGTGTGCGCCAGTCCAGCCAGGCCGGGCTGCCCGCCACGGCGGCAAACAGCACCGGTTCGATCAGCGTCAGGGAACGCACCGCCTGCGGTGCGCCCACCGCGATGCGCAACGCGATCAGCGCGCCGAAACTGTGACCGATCAGATCGACAGGACGGTCGATGAAACCCGCCGCGATTCGGGTCGACAGGGTTTGATATCCACCCGCTGTGCCGTCATTGACCCAGACGCCCGATTGGCCGTGACCGGGCAGATCAAAGGTCGTCGCGGTGATCCGGTCGGCCAGTGGCGTCAGCACCGGCGTCCAGATCTCGGAGGAACCCAACATGCAGTGGATGGCCAGCGCCGGGCGGTCCCCGGCGCCCAGTTGCTGCCATTGGGTTTCGATGCCGTGATGGATATCCTTGGGCATTATTGCGCCCCCAGATGCGCATCCAGCAGATCCAGCCGATCCTGACCCCAGAACCGCTGGTCCGTGTCGCGCGCAATGTAGAACGGCACGCCGAACACGCCGCGTTGCACGGCCTCGTCCAGGACACGCTCATAGGCCATTGCGCCGATGAACAGCCCGGTGGTCGCCAGATCGGGGTCGAACCCTGCCAGGGTCAGTTTCTCGCGGATCAGGGCCTCATCGGCGATATCCAGATTTTCCGCCCAGTTCGCCGCCAGGAAAGACTGAACCAACCCGCCCAGATCACCGCCACCCGCCTGTTTGGCCGCCAGAATGGCATAGGAGGCGGGGGCCGGATTGGGCGCGGTCTTTTGTGACGGCAGCACCTTGAGCGGCCGCCCGGTCAGCGCCGACCAGCGCACCAGTTCCTGATCGCGATAGGCCAGCCGGTTCGGGTGGCGTGCCACCGGGCGGATGCCGCCGGTGCGGTCCAGCAACGTCATGATGTCCAGCGGATTGTAATCCACCGTCGCGCCATGTTTTGCGGCGATTTCCTCCAGCCGGTTTCCCGCCAGATAGGCCCAGGGACTGAGAACAGAGAAAAAGTAGTCAATTTGCGGCATAAGGCGCCCTCCCGACGGCTGCGACATTTGCGGGAAAGCTAGCCCGGTGCTAAGGCGGGCGCAATCCAAGCGAATCTGCCGACATATCGCCGCCGGCGCTGACCCAGAGAGAAGCTGATGCCCGTTATGACCGAACCGAAAATCATTGCCGGGAACGCCAACAAGCCCCTGGCGCAATCCATCGCGCGCCGGATGTCGATGCACCGAGGGATGTCGGTGAACCTGGTCGACGCCCGCGTCGAACGGTTCAACGATCAGGAAATCTTCGTCGAAGTCTACGAAAACGTGCGCGGCGAGGACATGTTCATCGTTCAGCCGACCTCGAACCCGGCGAATGACAACCTGATGGAACTGCTGATCATGACCGACGCGCTGAAGCGGTCTTCGGCGGACCGGATCACGGCGGTCATCCCGTATTTCGGCTATGCCCGGCAAGATCGCCGCGCCAAGGCCCGCACACCGATTTCGGCCAAGCTGGTGGCCAATCTGCTGACCGAAGCAGGGGTGGACCGGGTGCTGACGCTGGACCTGCACGCGGCGCAGATCCAGGGGTTTTTCGATATCCCGGTGGACAACCTGTATGCGGCGCCGGTGTTCGCGCTGGATATCTTGCATAACTTCAAGGGCCAGACCGAGAACCTGATGGTGGTGTCGCCCGATGTCGGCGGTGTGGCGCGGGCGCGGGAATTGGCCAAGCGCATCGGCGCGCCGCTGGCGATCGTCGACAAGCGGCGTGAAAAAGCGGGCGAAGTGTCGGGCATGACGGTGATCGGCGATGTGACCGGCAAGAAATGCATCATCGTTGACGATATCTGCGATACGGCGGGCACCCTGTGCAAGGCGGCCGAAGTGTTGCTGGAGGCGGGCGCGGTTGAGGTCCACGCCTATATCACCCATGGCGTCCTGTCCGGCCCGGCGGTGGAGCGTGTCTCGAAATCGGTGATGAAAACCCTGGTGATCACCGATTCCATCAACCCGACCGAGGCGGTGCTGTCGGCCAGCAATATCCGCATCGTACCGACCGCGCCGATGTTCGCACAGGCGATCCTGAACACATGGTCGGGTACGTCGGTGTCGTCGCTGTTCGAGACCGACACTTTGGTGCCGATCTACGAAGGTCTGTATTCCTCGGTCTGATCCGGGCTAACGCCCGCTTCGCAGCCTGTCCGCCAGACTTGCGGGTAGGTCGGCGGCGCGCAGCTTCCGCGCGGTCGCCGCGGCGTCATAGGGTACGCGGCGCCACGCGATCTGCCGGTTGGGCTTGTCGATCATGACATAGGCCGCCTGTGCGATGCCGTCGCGCGGCTGGCCCACCGATCCGCAAACGCCAATCCAGCGCCGCGACAACAGCAATGGCATCGGTGTCGTCAGGGGCACCGGATGCGTCTGCACGCCGCCGCGTTGGTCATTGCTGTACAGCGCCGGACGATGCATGTGCCCACAGACGATCACCGGTGCATCCGACGCCCCGAGGCAGGCAAGCGCCGGGCCGGGGCCATCCACATGCACCCATTCCTGCGGGGCCTGCGCGCTGGCATGGACGAACAACATGTCATCCAGCCGTCGGGTCAGCGGCAACCCCGCCAGAAATCCGCGCTGTTCAGCCGATAGCTGCCCCCGTGTCCAGTGGATCAGGGCCTGCGCCGATGGATTGCGCGCATCGCTATGGTTGATCGCGTGATCATGGTTGCCCAGAACGCAGATCGCCCCGCCATCGGCCAGCTGGATTGCCCGGTCCAGGCACCACGCCGGATCGGGGCCATAGCCCACGATATCGCCCAGCAACACAAAGCCGTCGGCGCCTTGCAGGGCGGCATCCTCGATCACGGCGGCGAAGGCTTCGCGGTTGGCGTGAATGTCGCTGAAAACGGCGATACGTGTAAAATCCAATGCTGGCCCCCGGCTGCCCTGCGTTCAGCTTAGGGGGGGCATCTGTTCTGGCGCAAGCCTTGGTTACAAGATGGTGTTGATATGCCCCATCTTGCGCCCCGGTTTAGCGACAGCCTTGCCGTAAAGATGGATTTCTGTGCGCGGCTGCCGGGCGAAATCGGGAATTTGCCCGATATCGTCACCAATCAGGTTCAGCATCCGCACATCGGCATAACGCGATCCATCGCCCAGCGGCCAACCGGAAATAGCGCGGATATGCTGTTCAAACTGATCGACGGCACAGCCTGCCTGGGTCCAGTGGCCGGAGTTATGGACACGCGGGGCGATTTCATTGACCAGCAGGCCCTGGGGCGTGACGAACAGTTCCACCCCCATGACGCCGACATAATCCAGCGCATTCAGGATGCGTCCGGCAACCAGCACCGCATCCGCCGTCAGCGAGGCGGGGATATTGGCGGGCACGGTCGTGGTGTGTAAAATACCGTCGCGGTGGACATTCTCGCCGGGGTCAAAACAGGCCACCGATCCATCCAGCCCGCGCGCGGCGATCACCGAGATCTCGCAGCTGAAATCGACGAACCCTTCCAGAACGGCCGTTGCACCCTGCATGGCGGCCAGTGCGGCCGGGGCATCGGCGGCGGTCATGATCCGTGCCTGACCTTTGCCGTCATAGCCCAGACGGGTGGTTTTCAGGATACCCGGCGTGCCGACCCGCGCCAGCGCCTCGGCGAGCGAGGCGGCATCGCGCACCTCGGCCCAGGGGGCGGTGGCCAGACCGATATCGTTCAGGAAACCCTTTTCCAGAATCCGGTCCTGCGATACCGCCAGAACCCGGCGATTGGGGTGGATCGGGCGGAGTTGCTCCAGCAGATCCAGCGCCTCGGTCGGGATATTCTCGAATTCATAGGTGACGATGTCGACGCTGTCGGCAAAGGCGCGCAGCGCGGCATGGTCATCATAGGATGCGGTGGTGACGCGCCAGGCGACATCGCCCGCGGGGGGCTCGGCGCCGGGTTCAAAAATATGGGTTTTGAACCCCAGCCGCGCCGCCGCGACCGACAGCATCCGGCCCAATTGACCGCCGCCAAGAATACCGATGGTGGCGCCGGGGTGCAGGATCTTATTCATCTTGGGGCTCATCGGGAATGGAGGCGGAAAGGGCATCGCGCCAAGCGTCAAGCCGGGCGGCAAGGGCGGAATCGTTGATTGCCAGAATACCGGCTGCCATCAGCCCGGCATTCGCCGCCCCGGCGGCACCGATTGCCATTGTGGCCACCGGGAACCCCTTGGGCATCTGCACGATGGAATACAGGCTGTCGACCCCTGATAACGCTCGGGTTTGCACCGGGACACCGATCACCGGCACCCGGGTTTTTGACGCCATCATGCCGGGCAGATGCGCCGCGCCGCCGGCGCCCGCGATGATGACATGAAGGCCACGTGCAACCGCAGTCTTGCCATAGGTCCACAGACGATCAGGGGTGCGATGGGCCGAAACGATCTTTTTTTCGTAGCCGATTCCAAGTTCGTCCAGGATCTTGGCTGCCTCACGCATGGTGGCCCAGTCCGACTGGCTGCCCATGATGATTCCTACTGTCACGCCCATCTTCGCCCTCATCCGGTGAAGCGCGCACTATAGGCACGTCGGGCCTGTGGGCAAGTGGTTCAGGCGATGATATCGGGGGTCAGCATATCCTCGACCCGGGCGATCTTGTCCTTCAGCGCCAGTTTCTGCTTTTTCAGCCGCACGATTCGCAACTGATCCGGGTGACCGGTCTGGGTCAGCGCCAGAATCGCCTCGTCCAGATCGCGGTGTTCGCGCCGCAGCACCTCCAGTTTCACCCGCAGAACATCGTCATGCTTCATTTCCATGGAGGTGTCGGTATGGGCGTTCATCTCCGGGCTTCCGATCAAAAGGGTTGCTGCCTGTGTGAGTCGCAGGTTTATTAACAAATATAACAATTCCACGCGTTTGCGGGGAAAAATTCCACAAGATGCAATCAACGTCTGGCCTCTTGCAGGTGGCGGTGCGGCTGCCCATATTTCCAGCAACGGGGTTGCCGCCTGGCGGGGCCCCGAAATGCAATGTCGCTCTCACAGGACTTGCCCGATGACGAAACTGAGCTTTGGTGCCCATCCCTATCTGCTGGGCTTCGATCAGCTGGAACGGCTGGTGGAGCGCACCGCGAAAAGCGGATCGGATGCCTATCCGCCCTATAATATCGAACAATCCGGCCCGGATGCCTATCGCATCACATTGGCCGTGGCGGGCTTTGCCGAAGCGGATCTGGCGATCACCATGGAAGATCGCGCCTTGGTGATCCGTGGCCGTCAGGCCGAGGATCAGGGCGAGCGGATCTTTCTGCATCGTGGCATCGCGGCCCGGGCGTTCCAGCGCAGCTTTGTGCTGGCGGATGGGGTCGAGGTCTGTGGTGCCGCGCTGGAAAACGGTTTGCTGCATGTCGAGTTGAAGCGCGCCATGCCCGAACCGGTGGTGCAGTCGATCCCGATACAGCGACGTTGAGATATCAATCAGGCAGGAGGCTGGAATGAACGCAGAATATGATTTCGGCACCGAGGCGGCAGGGCGCATCGTCTATGTCCGGCCGGTGGCCGTGGCGGATTTGCCGCAAGAGGTGCAGGCGCAGATGGATGGGATCGACCATCTCTATGCGTTGCATGCCACCAATGGTGACCGGCTTGCTCTGGTCAAGGACCGCTGGATGGCCTTCGCGCTGGCGCGCGAAAACGATATGGCGGCCGTCAGTGTGCATTGAACGCACGGGGGACGAGGATAATCGAAGAGGGGGCCTGATGGCCCCCTCTTTTGCATTGTGGCGCCGGAATTTAACCGGCCGTCGGTCTCAGATGTCCTGTTCCGCCAACCAGCGTTCGGCATCCAGTGCCGCCATGCAGCCCATCCCGGCCGATGTGATGGCCTGACGGTAGGTGTGGTCGGTCAGATCGCCCGCGGCAAAGACCCCGGGGATCGAGGTATGCGTGGTGCCGGGCGTGACCTTGACGTAGCCGCCGTGGTGAAGCTCCAGTTGATCCTTGACCAGTTCCGAGGCGGGCGCGTGGCCGATCGCCACGAAAAAGCCGTGGCACGGCACAACCGTCATGGCCCCGGTGACCGAATTGCGCACCCGCACGCCATTGACCGAAAGATGCGGGGTTTCCTCGCCCAGGATTTCCTCGACGGTGTGGTTCCACAGAACCTCGATCTTCGGATTCTTGAACAGTCGGTCTTGCAGGATCTTTTCGGCGCGAAAACCTTCCCGCCGGTGAATGATGGTGACCTTGGAGGCGAAGTTGGTCAGGAACAGCGCCTCTTCGACGGCGGTATTGCCGCCACCGATCACCACGACCTCTTTGCCGCGATAAAAGAACCCGTCGCAGGTGGCACAGGCCGAAACGCCGAATCCCTTGAACTTTTCTTCGGTCTCGATGCCCAGCCAGCGTGCCTGCGCCCCGGTCGCCAGAATGACCGCATCGGCGATATATTCGGTGCCGGAATCGGCGCGGGCGACAAAGGGGCGCTGCGACAGGTTCAGATCGGTGATGGTGTCAAACTGCACCTCGGCACCCATCGCGCGGGCGTGTTCTTCCATCTGCACCATCAGATCCGGGCCCTGGACCTGGGTGTGGCCGGGCCAGTTCTCGACCTCGGTGGTGATGGTCAGCTGACCGCCGGGCTGCATGCCCTGGACCAGCACCGGATTCAGCATGGCGCGTGCCGCGTAGACGGCCGCCGTATAGCCGGCCGGACCCGAGCCGATGATCAGAACGCGTGTCTTTTTCGTCTCGCCCATGCGGATGTCTCCTTGGTGTTGCGGGGCAGATATAAGCGTCGCGGGACGCGGGGGGAAGACCCCGGCATGCCTGCGCGCAATGGCCGCTGTTCAATGGCATGATTTCCCTTGCAGTGTATTTCGTGAAAGAATATTGCGCCCAAGACACCCAAACGATAAGTTCTGCGCAACTGCGGAGGTAGAGTGACCATGGCCACGACGAAGCTGGACGAAATCGACCGGAAGATTCTGGCCGAGCTTCAGGCGGATGGACGGATGACCAACGTCGAATTGGCCAAGCGCGTCGGGATATCGGCGCCGCCCTGTCTGCGCCGGGTGCGGACGCTGGAAGAGGCGGGCTATATCGTTGGTTACCACGCCGATGTGGACCCGCGCGAACTGGGGTTCGAGGTGCAGGTGTTCGCGATGGTGCGGCTGCAAAGCCAGGCCGAATCCGATCTGAGCGCCTTTGAAAATCGCTGCCGGGCCTGGCCTTTGGTACGTGAATGCCACATGCTGAACGGCGAGATCGACTTCGTGCTGAAATGTATCGCGCCCGATCTGTCGTCGTTCCAGAATTTCCTGATGGGGGAACTGACCCCGGCGGATAACGTGGCGAGTGTGAAAACCTCATTGGTGATCCGTTGCGCCAAGGATCAGCCGGGCGTGCCGTTCGAGGTGCTGGAAGAACGGATCGCGCGGCTGTAACGGCTATTCCGTTGCCAGCTGCTGGCGCGCGATCTCGGAGGCCTCGTCCAGATGGTCGCGCACGGCGATTGCGGCGGCCTCCGGGTCATTCGCGGCGATGGCCTGATAGATCCGGGTCATTCGGGCGAAGCCCGCGCGGTGACGGTCTGTGGTCGACAGGGTCATGCCACGCAGCCGGCTGATGCGACCGTTCAGCCGTTTCACCACATCCCATGAAATGTCATGCCCTGCGGCGTGAAAGATCTGCTGGTAGAAAGCCGTTGTCGCGGCAAACAGTTGATGGGCCGAGCCGCCCTCATACGCGCCGCCCAGGGTTTGCAGGGCCGCGTTCAGATCGGCCTTGATCGCCGCATCGGCGATCCGCGCGCAATCACGGGCGGCATCGGTTTCCAGCAGCAGCCGGATTTTGTAGATCTGCCGTGCCTGAGGCCAATCCAGCGGCGCCACGATCGGTCCGCGATTGGTTAGGAATTCGACCAGCCCCTCGGCCTCCAGATAGCGCAGGGTTTCCCGCACCACCGTGCGCGACACGCCCAGCTGGTCGCACAGGGTGCGTTCGACCAGCCGTTGCCCGGATTTGAAATAGCCGCTCAGAATGGCATCGCGCATCCGTTCGGTGACGATTTCGCGCAGGGTTTGCGGCGGCTGGGCGATCCGCAGGCTGGGTTCGGTTTCTTGTTCCATGCGCCGAATGTAGGGGCGCGGGGCGAGGAAAGGCAATGACCTAATCCCCCGTTGTGGGGTCAGGGATCAGACCCCATCCACAAAGGCGATCTGCACCTGTGCGGCCTCGGCACGCAGAACACGCGCGGCACGGTATTGCGCCGAATCGTAGCAGGCCCGCGCGGCATCCATCGACGGAAAGGCGATGATGACGTGACGCGCGAAAGACGCGCCCTCGACGCATTCCCCTGCACCGCCACGGGCCAGAAATTCCCCCCCCGAACGCCTGAAAGACCCCCTGCGCTGTCTGTTGATAGCGGGCGTAACCGACCGGGTCGGTGACGGTGACATGTGCGATCCAATAGGCGGGCATTGCCAAGGTGCTTTACCTGCCGATCACCGCCAAAGGGGGCGGGGATATCACGTGGTGCAGCTGCTCGGCCGGTTCGCCCGCGATATAGCGCAGCAACAACCCGGTCATCCGCTCGCCCGTTTCGGTCATGTCTTCAAAGATGCTGTCGAATTGGGGCCGGATGAAATTGGCGATATCCGAGGTGGATTTCATCACCAGATGCCGCGTATCGACCCCGGTATCAACCCAGGCGGCGTTGATCGCCAAGGCGCTGACCTCACCCGGGCAGATGAACCCGTCGGGTGCATCACTGCGGGCCAGACGGTCGCGGATATGGCGATAGATCACATCGGGCGGGTCTTCCATGTCGAAACCCGGCAGAACCTCTCCCACCACGCCGGCCTCGCCGCAGGCACGAAAGAAACCGGCACGCAGATGCTGACAAAAGGTTTGTGACGGGGGGGCCGATACCAGCGCGGGGCGGCGCACCCCAAGCGCGACCAGCCGTTCGACCGCCCTGTAGGCATAGGTGAAATTGTCATAATCAACCCAGGGGTGCGGCGTCGCCAGTTCCGTCCGGCCGTGGGTGACAAACGGCATCCCCTCTTCCAGCAGGGTTTTCACCCGCATGTCATCGGGACGGATGCGCGAAAACAGCACCCCGTCGGCCAGCCGGTTGCGGATGATCTTGTCCAGCATTTCCGCCTCGGGGATGTCCTCGAAATGCGGCATGACGACGACATGATAGGGGGTGCCACGCAGCGCACGGGTGATGCCGCGGAACATGGAGGCGCCATAGCCCAGAATTTCTTCATGCGGCGGCAGAATCAGGGCGATGACATTACTGCGTCCGGTGCGCAGGCGTTGGGCGGCGCGGTCGGGCGAATAGCCGATCTCGACCGCGATCCGCTGCACCCGCGCGCGGGTTTCCGGCGCGATTTGCGGCGCGCCCGCCAAGGCACGCGACACGGTGGTGACCGCCAGTCCGGCAATTGCCGCGATGGTTTTCAGGGTTGGCCGCTCTGGGTGGGCCATCCGTATTTCCTCCATTTCGCGAAGCGAACCACAGTGATTGCAACGTTTTATATGCGGCTTGCGTTCGTCCTCCTGCGTCGAGTTAACACCAACAGCCTAATATACCAAAGTTTTTTTTATCGGCCCGCTTCGTCAATTTGATTGACGGAGGGTGCATTGAAAACGTTATAAATAGGAAGCCGGTTGAGGGGACCGGATTTGGAGGATGAGATATGCGACATTTCCTGTTGGCTGGCACGGCCTGTCTGGCGATCTCGGCGGGCGCGGCCCGTGCCGATGAAAGCGTCGAGGTTCTGCACTGGTGGACCGCAGGGGGCGAGGCTGCCGCCCTGAACATTCTGAAAGAGAATCTGGCCAAGCAGGGCGTGTCCTGGAAGGATATGCCGGTGGCCGGTGGATCGGGCGTGCAGGCGATGACCGCATTGCGGGCACGGGTGACGGCGGGCGATGCACCGACGGCGGTGCAGATGCTGGGCTTTGACATCCGTGACTGGGCCGAGATGGGTATTCTGTCGAACCTTGACGATCTGGCGGGGAAACAGGGCTGGGACAAGGTTGTGCCGGCCGCGCTGCAGGATTTCGCCAAATATGACGGGCATTGGATCGCGGCACCGGTCGATGTGCATTCGACCAACTGGCTGTGGATCAACAAGGCCGCACTGGACAAGGCCGGTGGCAAGACGCCGGAAAACATGGACGAACTGTTCGCCTTGCTGGACAATTTCAAGGCGCAGGGGATCACCCCCCTGGCGCATGGCGGGCAGCCCTGGCAGGATGGCACCCTGTGGGAAGCCGTCGTGCTGTCGGTTGGCGGTGCCGATTTCTACAAAAAGGCCGTGTTGCAGGCCGATCCCGAGGCGCTCGGGTCCGATACCATGCGTCAGGTCTTCAACGACATGACCAAGCTGCGCGCCTATTTCGATGACAGTTTCTCGGGACGGGACTGGAACCTGTCCTCGGCGATGGTGATCGAGGGCAAGGCGGGCGCGCAGGAAATGGGCGATTGGGCCAAGGGCGAATTCCTGCGGGCTGGTCAGGTGCCGGGCAAGGATTTCGTCTGCATGCGCTTCCCGGGCACGCAGGGGGATGTTCTGTTCAATTCGGACCAATTCGTGATGTTTGAACAGAAAGATGCGGGCGCTAAGGATGCGCAGGAAAAACTGGCCTCGGATGTGATGAGCCCGGAATTCCAGATCGCCTTCAACAAGGTCAAGGGGTCGGTCCCCGCACGCACCGATATCGCCGATACCGAATTCGATGATTGTGCGAAAAAGGGCATGAAGGATCTGAGCGAAGCCGCCGCGAACGGCACGTTCATGGGGTCTTTGGCGCATGGCTATGGCCAGCCGGGCGCGGTCAAAGAAGCGATCTTTGACGTGGTGACGCAACAGCTGAACGGCCAGATCACCACCGACGAGGCGCTGAAGCGCCTGCCGGAAGCGATTGCCGCCGCACAGTAATCCGCACGCCGGTCGGGGCGGGGGAAACCCGTCCCGACCGAACCGCCCACCCCCGCGCATCGCGGTTTGCGTATCGCGGGGGGCATCGTCTTCGTTTCAGCCGGAGTTGGCCATGTCAGCCTCTCGCCTTCCTGCCGTGGGAAAACGTCTGCAAGATTGGCTGCCGCGGCTTGTCCTGGCACCCTCTTTCGCGTTGATCCTGGTTTTCGTTTACGGGTTCATCGTCTGGACAGCGGTGCTGTCGATGTCGAAATCCCGCCTGTTGCCGGTCTATCAATGGGCCGGGTTCGACGCATACGAGCGTCTGTTCAATCAGCCGAACTGGTATGTTGCCTTGAAAAATCTGGCGATTTTCGGGTCAATCTATATCGTGGCTTGTATCGCCATCGGATTGTTTCTGGCGATCTTGCTGGATCAGAAGATCCGCATCGAGGGGGTTCTGCGCCCGATCTACCTGTATCCGATGGCGTTGTCTTTCGTGGTCACCGGGACGGCGTGGAAATGGTTTCTGAATCCTGGCATGGGGTTTGAACATGCCGTGCGGTCGATCACCGGCTGGGAGAATTTCCAGTTCGACTGGATCACCCGGCCCGATATGGCGATCTACACCATTGCCATTGC
Source organism: Paenirhodobacter sp. (assembly GCA_036398515.1). Lineage (GTDB taxonomy): Bacteria > Pseudomonadota > Alphaproteobacteria > Rhodobacterales > Rhodobacteraceae > Rhodobacter. The sequence continues at coordinate 9,201 of DASWPI010000112.1, read as the reverse complement.
CGGGATCTGGCAGGCGTCCGGTTTTGTCATGGCGATGTTTCTGGCTGGGCTGCGCGGGATCGACAGCGAAATGCTGAAGGCCGCCACGGTTGACGGGGCCTCGACCTTCACCATCTATCGTCGCATCGTCATCCCGTTGCTGCGCCCGGCGTTTCTGTCTGCGGTGATCGTGTTGGCGCATATGGCGATCAAAAGCTACGATCTGGTCATTGCGCTGACGGGCGGCGGGCCGGGAAATGCGACCGAGCTGCCCTCGACCTTCATGTATTCCTACACCTTTACCCGCAGTCAGATGGCGGTGGGCTCGGCCTCGGCAATGGTGATGCTGATGGGGATCGCGGCGATCATGGTGCCCTATCTCTATTCCGAGTTGAAGGAGAAGAACCGATGAGCGCGCAGGAAATGGCGATTGCCACCGGTGCCGGCCCCGCGCGCTGGAGCCGTGTGGTGATCTATGGTCTGTTGATCGTCTTCGCCCTGTTTTACCTGACACCGCTGTTCGTGATGCTGTCCACGTCCTTCAAGACTCTGGATGAAATCCGCGCGGGCAACATCATTCAGCTGCCTGCCCATCCAACGGCGGATGCCTGGGGCAAGGCCTGGGGTTCGGCGTGCATCGGGGTCACCTGCGAGGGGATCCGGGGGTATTTCTGGAACTCGATCAAGATGGTGGTTCCGGCGGTGCTGATCTCCACGGTGCTGGGGGCGCTGAACGGTTATGTGCTGACCAAATGGCGGTTTCCGGGGCATAAGATCGTCTTCGGCATGATGCTGTTCGCCTGTTTCATTCCGTTCCAGTCGGTGCTGATCCCGATGGCGCGGGTGCTGGGCGCGCTTGGTCTTTCGAATTCGACGGCGGGGTTGGTGCTGGTGCATGTGATCTACGGTCTGGGGTTCACCACGCTGTTTTTCCGTAACTATTACGACACCTTCCCGACCGAGCTGATCCAGTCGGCACAGATGGATGGGGCAGGGTTCTTCACCATCTTCCGGCGGATTTTGTTGCCATCCTCGGCGCCGATCATCGTTGTGACGGTGATCTATCAGTTCACCAATATCTGGAACGATTTTCTGTTCGGGGTGTCATTCTCATCGGGGGACAATTCGCCGATGACGGTGGCGCTGAACAATCTGGTGTCCTCGTCTACCGGGGTTAAGGAATATAACGTGGATATGGCGGCCGCGGTGATTGCGGCCCTGCCAACCCTGATCGTCTATGTCGTCGCCGGGCGCTATTTCATGCGCGGGCTGATGGCGGGCGCGATCAAGGGCTAAGGGGGGAGCAATGGCTTTTATCGAAATCGACAATCTGGAACGCACGATCGGTGGCAATAAGATCCTGAAAGGGATTGATATTGAGCTGGAAAAAGGCGGGTTCCTGGTTCTGGTCGGGCCGTCGGGATGTGGGAAATCCACCCTGCTGTCGGCCATCGCCGGGCTGCAACAACCGACGGGCGGTGATATCCGCATCGACGGTGACAGCGTGGTCAACCTGCACCCGTCAAAACGCGATATCGCGATGGTGTTTCAAAGCTACGCGCTTTATCCCAATATGACGGTGGGCGAGAATATCGCCTTCCCGCTGGAAATGGCGGGCACCCCCAAGGAAAGCCGCGCACAGGCGGTGGGCGGCGTGGCAAAGACCTTGCAGATCGAGCATCTTCTGGACCGCAAGCCCGGGCAACTGTCGGGCGGGCAACGGCAGCGGGTGGCAATGGCGCGGGCGTTGGTGCGCAAGCCACGGCTGTTCCTGTTCGATGAACCGCTCTCGAATCTGGACGCCAAATTGCGTGTCGAGGTGCGGGCGGAAATCAAGCGCCTGCATCAGAATACCCATGCGACAATCATCTATGTCACCCATGATCAGATCGAGGCGATGACACTGGCCACCAAGATCGTGGTGATGAAGGACGGGATCATTCAGCAGGCGGGCACCCCGGCGCAGATCTACAATACCCCGGCGAATATGTTCGTAGCCGATTTCATGGGTTCACCGGCGATGAACATGTTGCCGGGAACGGTGACGGCCGATGGTTTGGGGGTTGCATTGGCGGCGGGGAATTTCACCGTGCCTTTGGCCTCGCCGCTGGCCCCCGGGCGCAAGATCACGCTAGGGCTGCGATCCGAGGCGATTGGGCCGGAGAAATCCGAATTCGGCATCGCAATGGATCTGCCTGTAGAGATTGTCGAACCGACCGGGTCGGACCTGTATCTGTGGTTGCGGTTGGGGTCTGCGCTGGTCTCGGCGCGTTTTCCGGCCACGTTCGAGCAGAAACCGGGGGCGGTGCAGCCGGTCTGGCTGGACCTGACCCGGGCGGTGGTCTTCGATACCGAAAGCACGGCGCGGATCGGTTGAGTATTGATGCGCCGGAACAATCCCGGCGCATCGTCACCTAAAGTCATGCATGCAAACGGGTCTGATCATGTCGCCTATCGCCCTGGATGGTTTTCATCACGTCGCAATTATTTGCGGTGACTATGCCGTCTCGAAGGCATTCTATATTGATGTTCTGGGGTTGCGCATCATCGCCGAAACATACCGCGCCGAGCGGCAATCCTGGAAACTGGATCTGGCATTGACAGATGGCAGCCAGATCGAGTTGTTTTCCTTTCCCGACGCCCCCTCACGCCCCACCCGGCCCGAAGCACGCGGTTTGCGCCATCTTGCCTTTCGCGTGCCGGATATTGAACAGGCGGTTCGGGATTTGTTGCGTCATGGCGTGGTCTGTGAAGCGGTGCGAATTGATGCACTGACCAACTGTCGGTTCACATTTTTCAATGATCCCGATGGTTTGCCCTTGGAACTGTATGAAATCACATCCTAATGCGCGGCACGGTAGCGTGCGATACAGAATTTTTGATGTATCGATGGCTTTTTAGATCGTTGCAGACTTACTTTTGCACATCAATACCCAATACCGTCGGGGCGGCACATCATCAAAGCCGTTATAGATATGGAAAAGGCGCCCACATTATATGTTGGCGCCTTTGTTGTTTTTACGACTTAACCCGCAGGCAGCAATTTTTGCTTGGGCCCTGACAGACGTGGCTTGCCGGGTTCTTCGACATCCAGAACGATTTTGCCGTCCAGAACACCAATTTTCACGGTGCCACCCTTGGTCAATTTGCCAAACAGCAGTTCTTCTGCCAGCGGCTTTTTGACATGTTCCTGAATCACACGCCCCAACGGGCGGGCGCCCATCTTGTCGTCGTAACCCCTTTCGGCCAGCCAGCTAGCGGCTTCCTCTGTCAGTTCGATATGCACGTTGCGGTCGATCAACTGGGCTTCCAGTTGCAGGACGAACTTGTCCACGACTTGCATGATCACCTCACGCGGTAGCGGTGCAAAGCTGACGATGGCATCCAGGCGGTTGCGGAATTCAGGTGTAAAGATCCGCTCGATGGCTGCGGTATCCTCTCCTTCGCGCTTGTCACGGCCAAAGCCTATGGCCGCCTTCTGCATATCCGACGCCCCGGCATTCGAGGTCATGATCAGGATGACATTGCGGAAATCCACCTGACGACCGTTATGGTCGGTCAGCTTGCCGTGGTCCATCACCTGCAACAGGATATTGTAGACATCCGGGTGCGCCTTTTCGATTTCGTCCAGCAGCAGAACGCAATGCGGATGCTGATCCACGCCATCGGTCAGCATCCCGCCCTGGTCAAAGCCGACATAGCCCGGAGGTGCGCCGATCAAACGGCTGACGGCGTGTTTCTCCATGTACTCAGACATGTCGAACCGCAGTAGCTCGACCCCAAGGCTGCGTGCCAACTGGTTCGCCACCTCGGTCTTGCCGACACCGGTTGGGCCGGCGAACAGATAGTTGCCGATCGGCTTTTCCGGGTCACGCAATCCGGCACGAGACAGTTTGATTGCCGAAGACAACTCTTCGATCGCCTTGTCCTGACCAAAGACCACCCGTTTCAGCGATTTTTCCAGATCGCGCAGCACCTGAGCATCATCCTTGGACACATTCTTCGGGGGAATGCGGGCAATCTTGGCGACTACCGCCTCGATTTCCTTTTCTCCCAAGGTCTTGCGCCGTTTCGAGGGGGGCATCAGATGCTGCGCGGCCCCGGCCTCGTCGATCACGTCGATGGCCTTGTCGGGCAGCTTGCGGTCATTGATGTAACGCGCGGCCAGCTCCACCGCCGCCTTGATCGCGTCGTTGGTATAGCGCAGATCGTGATGCTTCTCAAAATACGGCTTCAACCCCATCAGGATCTTGATGCTGTCTCCTACCGAGGGTTCATTCACGTCGATCTTCTGGAACCGACGCGCCAGGGCGCGGTCCTTTTCAAAATGCTGGCGGTATTCCTTGTAGGTCGTCGACCCCATGCAGCGCAGCTTGCCCCCGGCCAGCGCCGGTTTCAGCAGGTTCGACGCATCCATCGCCCCGCCCGACGTCGCCCCGGCCCCGATGACGGTATGGATCTCATCAATGAACAGGATCGCATCGGGGTGGTCTTCCAGTTCCTTGACCACCGCCTTCAGCCGTTCCTCGAAATCACCACGATACCGCGTGCCGGCCAGCAGCGCGCCCATATCCAGGCTGAAAATCGTCGCCTTAGACAGGATCTCCGGCGTCAGGCCACGCACGATCTTCAGCGCCAATCCCTCGGCGATGGCGGTTTTGCCCACGCCCGGGTCGCCGACCAGCAGCGGGTTGTTCTTGCGCCGACGGCACAGCACCTGGATGCAGCGCTCAACCTCTTCTTCACGACCGATAAGCGGGTCGATATCGCCCTTTTGCGATTTGACGTTCAGGTTGACGCAATATTTCGACAGCGCGGATTCCTTGGCCTCGCCCTGCGTGGCCTGCTCTTGCTGCTTTTGTTCCTCTTCGGCGCCTGCCACCGGGCGTGGCTCGCCAAAGGCCGGGTCCTTGGCCACGCCATGCGCGATGAAATTCACCGCGTCATACCGGGTCATATCCTGCTCTTGCAGGAAGAAGGCGGCGTTGCTTTCGCGTTCGGCAAAGATCGCAACCAGAACATTGGCCCCGGTCACCTCGGTCCTGCCCGAGGATTGCACATGGATGGCCGCGCGCTGAATCACCCGTTGGAACGCGGCGGTGGGCACCGCCTCGGACCCCTCGACCTCGGTGATCAGGGTCGACAGGTCATCATCAATGAATTCGGTCAGCGTCTGGCGTAATTCATCCAGGCTGACCCCGCAGGCCCGCATGACACGACTGGCATCGGGCTCGTCAATCAATGCGAGCAGCAGGTGTTCGAGTGTCGCCAGTTCATGTTTGCGGGCATTCGCCAGTGCGAGTGCCCCATGAATGGCTTGTTCGAGCGTGGTCGAGAACGACGGCATCTGATGCTCCTTTCTGCGGCGCGGTAATCCGGCCGATCATGGCCTCATGAGGGTTAAGGTTTGGTGGATTTCGTTTTGCTTCAAGTGCTGCATGCGCAAAATCCATTCAAATCTGACATTGTGCCTAAAAAAAGCACGTTTTTTGTGCCGCAGACCCCTGTCAGGGGGCAACGGATGGGGGGACCTCCAATATGGCGATCTCTACCGGGGCATGCGACAGCAGCAACGCGACAAGATCGGTGCGCGACACGATTCCCACCAGCTTTCCGGCCCGCGTCACCGGAATCGCCAGGGCGCGGTGATCGGATAGCCGGGCCAACAGATCCGAAACCGGATCTTCAGGCTGCACGGGGTTGAATTCAGTGCCCATCAAGGCGCGGGCCTCGGGTTCGGGCGGGGCGGCGCGCAGCCCCAGCCCGCGCCGCTGTGCCCCCATTTCGCGGGTCAGCCGTGCCATCAGGTGGCGTTCATCGACTAACCCCAGCAGATGCCCTTCGCTATCGGTGACCGGCAGGCTCTTGACCCCCAGCACGATCATCTTGCGGGCGATCTCGGTCAATGAGGCCTCGGGCGCCACCGTCGCGGGCGCGGGGGTCATGATATCGGACACCCGCGTGCCGATCAGCAGCGCATGGGCGGACCGCTGCTGTGCGGCGTCGATCATCCGGCCCAGATCGGTGGCGCCGACATTCGCCGACTGGTTGAAATCGGCCAGCAGCACTGCCAGTTCGGCGTCGCTCAGCCGTTGCCGCGGGTGGCTGCGCGGGGTCTGCGGCGGCGACACGACCGCACGCACCGGATAGCGTATGCCGAACGCGGTGTTCCACAGCATCGCCAAAACGATCAGCGCGACGGTCATCACCCCGGTCGGGAACAGTAGGAATTCATATCCCAAAGGGCGACCGGCTTCAAATTCCAGTGCGCAATACAGCGCCATCCCCGCCGCCGGGGGGTGCAGCGCGCGCACGGCCATCATCGCCGCGATCGCCAGCGTGACGGCGATGCCATCGGCATAGGGCGCGGGCACCAGCTTCAGCACCGTCAGCGCCACGGTGGTCGACACCATCATCCCGACCAGCGCCGACCACGGCTGTGCCAGCGGCGAATTCGGCAGCACGAACAGCAGCACCGACATGGCCGCGAAGCCCGATACCAGAAACAGGCCGGTTTCCCGCGCATGCGGCAACATCCGCAGGCTCAGCGCGCAGAGCAGGATGGCGATCCCCGCCCCAACCGCCGAGCGTACGATATCCACCGCCCGGCGCCGCCCCATCTGTGGCCCAAAGCGACGCAACACGTTGCGCCAATCTGCCATCGGACGGGCGGTCTTGATCGTGTCCATGTGTCAGAACCTGTCTTTTTGCGCGCGGATCCGGGTAAAGACATCCAGCGCGCTGGTCGTGGCGGGCAATTCAAGGGCCGCTTGCAGATCGGCGTCTCCGGCCCGCAGGAACGGGTTCGTTGCGCGTTCCAGCTCCAGCGTGACCGGCAGGGTAGGGGCGTCTTTGCGGCGACGCTCCTCGACATCCTGCATGCGGTTCAGCAGATCTGAATTCAGCGGCTCCAGGCTCAGGGCAAAGCGGCCGTTCGCCTGGGTATATTCATGCCCGGAACAGATCAGCGTCTGCGGCGGCAGCGCAGCGAACCGCATCAGCGTGTCGAACATCTGCGCCGGTGTGCCTTCGAACAGGCGGCCACAGCCCCAGCTCATCAGGCTGTCACCGGAAAACAGCAACCGGGCCCCGGCGATGTAATAGGCGATATGGCCAACGGTATGGCCCGGCGCATCCAGCACCTGAACCCCATGCGTGCCCAGCGGGAAATCATCGCCGGGCGCGACCGGATCGGTCAGTGGCGGCAGCCGGTGCGCATCCTGCGCCGCACCAATCACCCGCGCCCCGGTGGCCTGCGACAGGGCTTCGACCCCGGCGATGTGATCGTCATGGTGATGGGTGATCAGGATGTGGTTCAGCTTCCATCCACGCGCCCGCAACGCATCCAGAACCGGGACGGCGTCCGGCACGTCGATCACCGCAGTGGTATCGGTGGCCTCGTCATGGATCAGCCAGGCGTAGTTGTCCGACAGGCAGGGGACGATCTGCAATTCGAGGGTCATGGCGTTCCGCGATCTTTGCTCTATGGTGGGTAAGCATCGCCCAAGGAGCCTCCGCACGCAATGCACCTCGATGTGGTTGATCTGCGCAATTTCTACTATCGCACCCAACTGGGCCGTGCGGCGCAAAAGGCGATCCGCGACCGGCTGACCGAATTGTGGCCACCGACACAGGCGCTGAACGCCGGGCTGACGGTGGCGGGCTATGGGTTTGCCGCGCCGATGTTGCGGCCCTATCTGGAAACCGCACGGCGGGTGATCGGTCTGATGCCGGCGGAACAGGGGGTTATGCCCTGGCCCGCCGGACAGCCGAATGTCTCGGTGCTGTGCGATGAATTGCGTTGGCCGCTGGAAACCGGGATGGTTGATCGGCTGGTCGTGCTGCATGGGCTGGAGGTCTCGGACAGCCCGGATCTGTTGCTGGAGGAATGCTGGCGCGTGCTGGGCCCCGGTGGGCGGGCGGTGCTGATCGTGCCGAACCGCTCGGGTCTGTGGGCTCCGCGGGAGACAACGCCGTTCGGGTTCGGCCGCCCCTATACGTTGTCACAGCTAGACATGCAGGTGCGCCGTGTCGGGTTCGTGCCCGAACGGCATGAAGCCGCGTTGTATATCCCGCCCTCGCATCGCCGGTTCTGGCTGCGGTCTGCGGCGATGTGGGAACGGGTGGGCGCGCGACTGCCGGGGCTGCTGGCGGCCGGGGTGGTGCTGCTCGAGGTCTCCAAACAGGTGCAGGCGCCCCGTCGAACGGGCCTGGGTGACAGGGTTCGCCGCCCGCTGTCGGTGCTGGACGGGGTCGCGGGTCCGGTCGGCGGCCCGGTCGCAGGATTGGGGATGGGGCCGGTCTGCCCGCGCGACTGACGGGCGCCGCCGGGGAATCACCGCGACAGGGCATCCGGAGCATGTGGACGGGCTGTTGATGCCTATACGCCCCGCGTTGCGTCAACTTGACGCAGGCTGGCGCCGTGGTCGGGGGGCAAATGGATACGCTAGCGCCAACAGGCCGAAATCATGTATTTCCATTCACATTCTCTTGTCCAAGATGGTTGCGAGGTGGGTGGCGCTCTGTTACACGCAGGCCTGATTAATTTTGGCGTGTGGCGACCCACGCGCCATCTCAACGGGAACCTTCGTCCGGCCGTGCGGCTGCAGGCGGGGACAGAACATCGGAAGGGTGGACGTGTCCGAACCAGCTTCGATTTCCGCAGCCATTGCCGGGCGCTATGCCGCGGCCATATTTGACCTTGCGCAGGGTGCGCAGGGGGTTGACGCACTGGCCGCGGATGTGGCCGCGCTCGGTGACGCGCTGGACGCTTCGGCCGATCTGCGTGAACTGATCGCCTCGCCGGTTTACAGCCGTGCGCAGCAAGAAACCGCTATTGAGGCACTGGCCAAATCGATGGGCCTGTCGCTGCCGATGGCCAATGGTCTGGCGCTGATGGCGGTGAAACGCCGTCTGTTCGCGCTGCCGCAGCTGCTGGTCCAGCTGTCGGTGCTGATCGCCGAGGCCAAGGGCGAAGTCACCGCCGATGTGACCTCTGCCGCGCCGCTGTCGACCGCGCAGGAAACCGCGCTGTCCACCGCTTTGGCGGAGAAGACCGGAAAAATCGTAAAACTGAATGTTGCCGTCGATGAAAGCCTTATCGGCGGCATGATTGTCAGGTTGGGTTCGCAAATGATCGATACCTCGGTCCGTGCGAAACTCGCCTCCCTCCAGAACACCATGAAAGAGGTCGGATAATGGGCATCCAGGCAGCGGAGATCT
>DASWPI010000111.1:0-8608 GCA_036398515.1 Paenirhodobacter sp. | reverse complement strand
CCTGCATTCGCCCGGCGGCCCGGCGGATGCCTTGCCATCCGGCCGTGCAAAAGGAGGGGCCATGCGCCTTTCAACCGTGATACTTGTCGTGCTGGGCCTGACGGCTTGCGCGGCACAACACCTGCCAGATCCAGACAGGATCTCGCTGAACACACAGCGTCTGAAGGTGTATTTTCGTGATGGAACCACCTGTGCGGCGGATCTGACGGTGGCCAAGGCGGGTCGTTTGCCCGATTGTGCGCAGGCGGTGGATTACATCGTCGATATCCGCCATCCGCCAATCGTTGCCGGGACCGCGCTGGAACCGATGTTCCAACCCTATGCCACGGTCACCCTGACCCGGCCGCAAGACGGCCGCGACTGGGTCTGGACAACCCCCAGGGACGAGCGCTGAGGCGAAAACCGGCTTTGTTTGCGGTAAACTGACCGGTTTCGGTTGGTTTGTTCACGGTTCGGGCCGGACGATGGCTTGCGGGTAGGGGGCCTGCTGTCATATAGAGACGCAAAATTTCATGGAATTTCGACGGAGAAGGGCATGGCAGGCCATTCCAAATGGGCGAACATCCAGCACCGCAAGGGCAAGCAGGATGCGATCCGTTCAAAAATGTTCTCGAAGCTGGCGAAGGAAATCACCGTCGCGGCCAAGATGGGCGACCCCGACCCGGATAAAAACCCGCGTCTGCGCCTGGCGGTGAAGGCCGCCAAGGCGGTGTCGATGCCCAAGGATGTCATCGACCGGGCGATCAAGAAGTCGCAGATGGGCGATGCGGCGGATTACACCGAGATCCGCTACGAAGGCTATGGCCCGAACGGCATCGCGATCATCGTCGAGGCGATGACCGACAACTTGAACCGCACCGCCTCCAACGTGCGCAGCTATTTCACCAAGGCGGGCGGCAATCTGGGGCAGACCGGATCGGTCAGCCACGGCTTTGACCGGGTTGGCGAAATCACCTATTCCGCCGCTGCGGGCGATGTGGACAGCGTGATGATGGCGGCCCTGGAGGCCGGTGCCGATGACGTGGAATCCGATGACGAAGGCCACTGGATCTATACTTCGGTGGAAAATCTGTCCGATGTTGCCGATGCGCTGGAACCGCCCTTGGGCGAGGCAAATGAGGTGAAACTGATCTGGAAGCCGCAGGTCACCACCGAAGTCGATCTGGAAACCGCGCAGAAGCTGATGCGTTTGATCGACGCGCTGGAAGATGATGACGATGTACAAACGGTGACGCATAATTTCGACGTCCCCGAGGATGTTGCCGCGCAACTGTGATCCTGAATGGATCGTCAAAGCGGGCGCCTTGTTCTATCATGGACTGGGCGCCCTTTTTAGTTGAAGGAAATCAGATGGATTACAGCAAATCAGGTGGGGCCAAGGCCGCCAAGGGCAGCCCGCGCCACGCCGAACACAATCAGAAGGGATCGGACAAAAATCCCTTTGGCGATGCCGATCCGAAATCCAAGGCCGCGCTGTTGGAACGGATGAAGGCCGCCGCGCAAACCCGCAAGAAATAAGCATTCTTTCCACGCGGATGCGGATGGCCGGCGGGTGACCCCGGCCATTTGGTTTTGTAGGTCCGGTTCCGGCACCTGCTGTGCGCATACAATCGCGCGCTTGCGACGGGCGCACAGGCATCGCAGAACATGCGCCATGCACCGCGCCCCTGTTCCCTTGCTTCCGGTTCCCGATCAGCCCGTTCAAGGGGTGATGTGGATGCTGGCCACTACGCTCAGCTTCGTGGGCGTCAATATCATCGTGCATTCGATCGGCACCTCCATCCCGACAGCGCAGAACGCGTTTTTGCGGTTTGCTTGGGGGTGGTTGTTTCTGGCACCGGCAATCCTGACACTGGCGCGGCGACGGTTTCCGGTCCGGGTCTGGGGGCTGTTCGGGCTGCGCGGGGCCGCACATGCCGTGGGGGTGGTGCTGTGGTTCTATGCGATGGCGCGGATACCGATGGCGGATGTGACGGCGATTGGCTATCTGACGCCGATTGTGGTGACGCTGGGCGGGGCGTTTCTGCTTGGCGAGGGGTTTGCCCGGCGGCGTGGCGTGGCGATTGCCGTGGCGCTGGTGGGCGCGCTGATCATTCTGCGCCCCGGCCTGCGCGAGATCCAGCCCGGCCATCTGGCGGAACTGGGGGCGGCGCTGGCGTTCGGGGTGGCCTATATCATCGCCAAAGGCCTGACGCGCCATGCGACGGCGGGCGATATCGTGGCGATGATGACGGTCTGTGTGACGCTGTTTCTGGCCCCGGTCGCGCTGATGGTATGGCAACCGCTCAGCTGGTCGCAGCTGGGCTGGATCGGGCTGACGGCGGCATTCGCCACACTCGGGCATTATTGCATGACGCGGGCCTTTGCCTGTGCGCCGGTAACGGTGACGCAGCCGGTGACATTCCTGCAACTGATCTGGGCCACACTGGCCGGATGGTTGCTGTTTGGCGAAAGGATCGACCCATTCGTGCTGCTGGGCGGCGGGCTGATCATCACCGCGATCAGCTACATGACCTTGCGTGAGGCCGCCGTGCAGCGCCGGATCACCGGTGGCGTTATCGAAACCAAGGCCCAAGGACGCGGGGTTTAGTAGGGGCGCGGGCAAGCCGCACCCCGAACCATCACGCGGTGCCGCGCGGGTCCAGCAACCGTGCCATCACACCGGCGCGGGTGATCCGCCGACCATCTGCCAGAGGCAGGCTGTCGACGTGGCACAGTTGCGCCATGACGGCGCGCACGGGGGTTTCGGGCGGGATGGGGGGGCCCTCGGCGGTGCCGGTTTCCGCCACATCCGCCGCCGTCAAAACGCTCAGCGGGTTCATGTGGGCGACGAAATCCTCGACATAGGCATCGACGGGATTGGCGATGATATCGCGCGCGGTGCCGATCTGCACGATCCGCCCGCCCTCCATCAAGGCGATCCGGTTGCCGATCTTGAACGCCTCATCCAGATCATGGCTGACAAAGATGATCGTGCGTTGCAGCTTCTGTTGCAGATCCAGCAATTCATCCTGCAACTTGGCCCGGATCAACGGGTCCAGCGCCGAGAACGGCTCATCCATCAGCAGGATCGGCGCTTCGGTGGCAAAGGCGCGCGCCAGGCCCACACGCTGCTGCATGCCCCCCGACAATTCGCCCACACGCCGCTCGGCCCAGTCGGACAGACCGACCAGCGCCAGTTGCCGATCAACCTTTTCACGCCATTCGGTCTTGGGCAGCCCCGCCAGCTCCAGCCCCAGCCCGACATTTTCGCGCACCGTGCGCCAGGGCAGCAGGCCGAATTGCTGAAACACCATCGCCACCCTGTTCAGACGCAGCCGCCGCAGCGTCGCCGGATCGGCCCGCGTGACCGAGGTCAGCTTGCCGCCATCCAGAATGCGCAGATTGCCCCGGCACACCGGGTTCAACCCGTTCACCGCGCGCAACAGCGTCGATTTTCCGGACCCGGACAGCCCCATCAGCACCAGAATTTCGCCCTCGGCGACACTCAGGCTGCAATCATGCACCCCCAGCACCTGGCCGGTGCGTTCCTTGATATCGGCGCGGCTGTGCCCCTGATCCATCAACGGCAGGGCCTTCTCGGGGGAATCGCCGAAGACGATGTTGACGGCGTCGAATTCAACGGCGGTGCGGGTCATTTGGGATCTCCCTTGCGCAGCATCCGATCCAGAATGATGGCGACGATGACGATGACGAAGCCCGATTCAAACCCAAGTGCCGTATTGACCGAATTCAGCGCCCGCACGACCGGCACCCCCAGCCCGTTGGCCCCCACCAGCGCGGCGATCACCACCATTGACAGCGACAGCATGATGGTCTGGTTCAGCCCCGCCATGATCTGCGGCATGGCATAGGGTAACTCGACCTTCCACAGCACCTGGCTGGGCGTTGCGCCAAAGGACCGTGCCGCCTCCAGCAGCGATTGCGGGGTGGACGACACCCCCAGATGCGTCAGCCGGATCGGCGCGGGCAGCACAAAGATCACCGTGGCGATCAGGCCCGGCACCATGCCGATGCCGAAAAACACAATCGCCGGGATCAGATAGACAAAGGTCGGCAGTGTCTGCATCAGGTCCAGAACCGGTTGCATCGCCGCATACAGGCGCGGCCGGTGTGCGGCGGCAATGCCGATCGGCACCCCGATCGCCAGACAGACGACACAGGCCGATAGAACCAGGGTCAGGCTCTCGGTCATCGGCTTCCAGTAGCCTTGGTTGAGGATGAACATGAACCCCAGAATCACCAGAACCACGGTTTTCCAGCTGCGCTGCGTTACCCAGGTCAACACCGCGCACAGCGCGACGATCACCAGCGGATGCGGCGCCTGAAGCGTCCACAGGATACCATTGATCAAATGCTGCAAGATCGTGGCGAGCGTATCGAAAAAACCGCTCGCGTGATCCTTGAACCAGTCGAAAATGTTTTTCGCGGTCTTGCCGACCGGAATTTTATTGGCCGTTAGCCAATCCATCGCGCGATCTCCCTTTACGCGAGGGAAGAGAAACAGCCCCTTCACGGTGGAAGGGGCCGAGGCGGATTATTTCAGCGATTTCTCCACCGCTGCCAGCGCATCGCCGCCATCCTTGGTGGTCACACCGACCAGCCAGGGTTTGACGGTGTCGGGATGCGCGCTCAGCCAGGCTTTGGCCGCGGCGGCGGGTTCATCGCCGTCATCCAGGATCTTGCCCATGATCTCGTTTTCCAGCGGCAGGGTGAATTCCAGATTGGCCAGGAACTTGCCGACATTGGGGCATTCCTGCGCATAGCCCTTGCGCACGTTGGTATCGACCTGCGCGCCGCCATAATTCGGCCCGAAGATATCGTCACCGCCCGCCAGATAGGTCAGGTCGAAATTCGCGTTCATCGGATGCGGCGCCCAGCCCAGGAACACCACCGGGGCGCCTTCCTTATGGGCCCGTGCGACCTGCGCCAGCATGCCCTGTTCCGAGCTTTCGACCACTTCAAACCCTTTCAGGCCGAACTTGTCCTCGTCGGTCATTTCGATCAGCAGCCGGTTGCCGTCATTGCCGGGCTCGATTCCGTAGATCTTGCCATCCAGTTCCGCCTTGTGCTTGGCGATATCGGCGAAATCCTTGATCCCCAGCTCGGCGCCCTTGGCATTGGTGGCCAGCGTATATTTCGCCCCGGTCAGGTTGGTGCGCAGGGTCTCGACCGAGCCATCGGCCAGATAGGGGCCGACATCGGCGCTTTGCGATGGCATCCAGTTGCCCAGAAACACATCCACATCGCCCGCTTTCATCGCGGTGTAGCTGACCGGTAGCGAAAGCAGCTTGATATCGGTTTCATAGCCCAGGGCTTGCAGGATGGTCGTCGCCACCGCCGTGGTCGAGGCGATGTCGGTCCAGCCGACATCCGAGAAGGTCACTTTATCGCAACCAGCGGCATGGGCCGTCGATCCAAGCGCCAGAAGTGTCGTGCCTGCCAGAAGAAATGCGCGCAACGTCATTTTAGGGTGGTCTCCTGTTGGGGGATGGATTGAAATCCGGTTTTTGTTGATTGACGAGTCAATAAACTTGCAGTTAGCTCCATTGTGCAACTGTTTTTTATCGCAGAGGGCGGGAAGCCATGCCGAAGGTTGGTGCAGAGCCTATTCGACGGGCAGCTTTGGTAAAAGCCACGATCGAAACGGTCGGTGAGGCGGGGTCGCTGGAGGTGACCGTGGCGCAGATCGCGCGGCGGGCGGGTATGAGCTCGGCGCTGGCGCACCATTATTTTGGCTCGAAAGAGCGCATTTTTCTGGCGGCGATGCGCTCGATCCTGACGATTTACGGGGCCGAGGTGCGCGGTGCGCTGTCCACGGCGGCCGGGCCAGAACAGCGTTTGCGGGCGATCGTGCTGGGGAATTTTTCGCAAGGCAGTTTCCGGCGTGAGGCGATTTCGGCATGGCTGAATTTTTACGTATTGGCGCAGACCCAGCCAGAAGCACGGCGACTGTTGCGGGTCTATCAGCGACGTATGCGCTCAAACCTGCGGCATGAATTGCGCCCTCTGGTGGGGGCGCGCGCCGAGGCCGTGGCCCGTGGTCTGGGGGCGCTGATCGACGGCGTTTATATCCGTGCGGCCCTGGCCGAGAACGCGCCCGATCGCGCCTATGCGCTGAAAATCGTCATGGAATATGTGGATAGAGAATTGGAGAACCGGACATGATTGCGCAACCCAAGGCCAGCCATTTCGTGAATGGTCAATGGCTTGAGGATCAGGCGGGTGAGGTCATCGAGGTGATCTATCCCGGCACCGGCGCGGTGATCGCGCGGCTGCACGCGGCCACGCCTGCGGTGATCGAGGCGGCCTTGGCCGGGGCGGCCGAGGCGCAGCTGGCATGGGGCGGGATGCGGCCGGTGGAACGCTCGCGCATCCTGATGCGGGCCGTGGCGATCATCCGCGAGCGCGGCGATGAGCTGGCCCGGCTGGAAACGCTGGATACCGGTAAACCGATCCAGGAAACCACGGTGGCGGATTGGCCTTCGGGGGCGGACGCACTGGAATATTTCGCCGGGCTGGCACCGACGGTGACCGGCGAGACCATCCCGCTGGGCGGTGATTTCGCCTATACGATCCGTGAACCGCTGGGGGTTTGTGTGGGCATCGGCGCGTGGAATTATCCCAGCCAGATCGCCTGCTGGAAGGCCGCCCCGGCGCTGGCCCTGGGCAATGTGATGGTGTTCAAACCGTCCGAAGTGACGCCGCTGGGTGCGCTGAAACTTGCTGAAATTTTCATCGAGGCGGGGATGCCCGCAGGGGTGTTCAACGTCGTGCAGGGGTATGGGCCGGTGGGTGCGGCACTGGCGACCGATTCGCGGGTCGAGAAAGTATCGCTGACCGGATCGGTGCCGACCGGGCGCCGGGTCTATGCCGCCGCAGCAGCGGGCATGAAACATGTGACGATGGAACTGGGGGGAAAATCGCCTCTGGTGATCTTTGACGATGCCGATCTGGAAAGCGCGATCGGCGCGGCGATGCTGGGGAATTTCTATTCCTCCGGGCAGATCTGTTCCAACGGCACCCGGGTGTTCGTGCAAAAGGGAATCAAGGCACGGTTCCTGACCCGTCTGGCCGAGCGGACCGGGGCGATTGTCGCGGGCGATCCCCTGGATGCGGGCACGCAATTCGGCCCGGTGGTCAGCGCGGCGCAACACGCCAAGGTCATGGCCTATATCGACACCGCCAAGGCCGAAGGTGCGCGGCTGATCAGTGGTGGTGCTGCCGGCAACCAGGGCCCGTTGTTCGTGCAGCCCACGGTGTTTGCCGATGTGACCGACGATATGACACTGGCGCGCGAAGAGGTGTTCGGCCCGGTGATGGCGGTGCTGGATTTCGAGACCGAGTCCGAGGCCATCACCCGCGCGAATGGCACCGAATACGGCCTGGCTGCCGGTGTATTCACCGCCGATCTGGCGCGGGGGCATCGGGTGATCTCGCAATTGCAGGCGGGCACCTGCTGGATCAACGCCTACAACCTGACGCCGGTGGAAATGCCGTTCGGGGCGGTCAAGGCCTCGGGGGTGGGGCGCGAGAACTCCAAGGCGGCGATCGAGCATTACACCCAGGTCAAGGCGGTTTACGTCGGCACCGGGCCGGTCGACAGCCCGTATTGACCGCAAAAACCGGGGGCGGTCGGCCCCCGGTCATTCATGATAGCCGAAAAAGGGACAGGCGCTGATGGAAGCGGATTACATCGTGATCGGGGCGGGATCTGGCGGATCGGCGCTGGCCTATCGGCTGTGCGAGGCCGGAAAGCGGGTGGTGATCATCGAATTCGGTGGCACCGATGCCGGGCCATTCATCCAGATGCCGGGCGCATTGTCCTATCCGATGAATATGCCAATGTATGACTGGGGGCTGAAGTCGGACCCGGAACCGGGTCTGGGCGGGCGCGAACTGGTGACGCCGCGCGGCAAGGTGATCGGCGGGTCATCTTCGATCAACGGCATGGTCTATGTGCGTGGCAATGCCCGCGATTACGACCATTGGGCCGAGCAGGGCGCCGATGGCTGGCGCTTTGCCGATGTGCTTCCCTATTTCAAGCGGATGGAAAACTGGCACGGTGGGGCGGATGGCGGTGACCCGGATTGGCGTGGCCATTCCGGTCCGCTGCATGTGACCCGCGGTCCGCGCAACAACCCGCTGTTCGACGCCTTCATCACCGCGGGCCGCGAGGCGGGCTATCCGGTGACCAATGACTATAACGGCCGCCAGCAAGAGGGCTTCGGCCCGATGGAGGCCACCATCTGGAAGGGCCAGCGCTGGTCGGCGGCGAATGCCTATCTGCGCCCGGCGCTGAAGGGTGGCAACCTGAAGATCCTGCGCGGTCTGGCGCGCCGGGTGGTGTTTGAAAACGGTCGCGCCGTGGGCGTGGAATATGAGGCGGGCGGCAAGGTATCGGTGCTGCGTGCCCGCCATGAGGTGGTTCTGGCCGCAAGTTCGCTGAACACCCCCAAAATCCTGATGCTGTCGGGCATCGGCCCGGCGGCGCATCTGCGCGACCATGGAATCCAGGTGCTGGCTGATCGCGCGGGGGTCGGTGCCAATCTGCAAGATCACCTTGAAATCTATATGCAATTCGCCGCGAAACAGCCGGTGACCCTGT
>DASWPI010000110.1:0-6916 GCA_036398515.1 Paenirhodobacter sp. | reverse complement strand
ATCACCGTCACCGATACACAGGCGCATGGCGCCTATGCGGCGGCGGCCAGCCCCGCATTCGCCAAGTTCGGTGGCAAGATCCTGGCACGCGGATCACGCTATGTGACGCTGGAGGGCAAGGAGCGGGGGCGCCATGTGGTGATCTGGTTTCCCAGCCTGGAACAGGCCGAGGCCTGCTATCACAGCCCGGAATATCAAGCCGCGCTGGCCCTGACCAATGGCACATCTGAACGTGATCTGATGATCGTCGAGGCGGTCGAGTAATCGGCCAGATCTGATTTTACACCAGATCTGATTTTACAATCGCCCCGGTTCTGCTATCTTTTCTGCATCGCAGAAAATGGATCGGGGCGGTCAACGCCTCTGTGAGGCAGGGTATGTGTCGTTGGGCAGCCTATATCGGGCAACCTATCTTTCTGGAAGATATCGTCAGTCGGCCCGGTCATTCGCTGATCCGGCAAAGTCAATGTGCGACGCAGTGCCATACCGCGATCAATGCCGATGGCTTTGGCATCGCGTGGTATGGGGAAAAGCCGGAACCGGGGCTGTATCGTGATGCGATGCCCGCCTGGTCCGACCCCAATCTGAAATCGCTGACGGCTTCGGTAAAATCGCCTCTGTTCATGGCGCATGTGCGGGCATCGACCGGAACCGCCAGTTCGCGCAACAATTGTCATCCGTTCACCTATGGCCGCTGGTCATTCATGCACAATGGTCAGATCGGCGGCTACGATGCGTTTCGTCGCGCGGCCGAGATGATGATCCCCGATGCGCTGTATCCGCACCGCCGCGGCGCCACCGATAGCGAGGCGCTGTTTCTGGTGGCCATTGCCGAGGGTTTGCAGACTGATCCGAAAGCGGCGCTGGAGCGGGCGACCGCGCGGTTTGAGGCCCTGGCGCGCGAACGCGGCCATGCGCCCTATCTGCGGTTGACGGCGGCGCTGTCGGACGGCGAACGGCTGTATGCCGTGCGCTATTCTTCGGATGATCAGGCCCCGACGTTATACCATCGCTGGTCAGAGAGCCGCGCGGGGCAGGCGGTGGTGTCCGAACCTTTGGAGGATGGTCAGCACGACTGGGCTGAAATTCCGCAAGGATCGTTTTGCACCTTTGTCGGCACACAGGTGGTGATTGAGCCTTTCCGTCCGAAACCCGCCGAAATTGCGCCACGTGAAATGCTTGTGCGCCACGGCGCGGCAGGCTAGAAGGTCGGCATGAAGACTGGCGCCATCAACACCTGCCCCACTATCATCCGCTGACACCGTCACGCGGGCGCGTTCTTCCTTTTTCACAGATGAACCAGCCAGGCCCGCGCGAACCCCCGCGAGGACGCATGCCCGATACCGCCCCGACTGAAATTCGCCTGCACAATTCCAAAACCCGCCACAAAGAGATTTTCGTGCCGGTGGATGCCGCCGATGTGCGGATGTATCTGTGCGGCCCCACGGTTTACGACCGGGCGCATCTGGGCAATGCAAGACCGGTGGTGGTGTTCGATGTGCTGTATCGGTTGCTGCGTATGGTCTATGGGCCGGAGGCGGTGACCTATGTGCGCAATTTCACCGATGTGGATGACAAGATCAACGCCACTGCTAAGGCGCGCAAGGATGCCGGGGCCACGGGCACCTTGGAGCAGTTGATCCATGAGCGCACGGTGGAAACGATCGGCTGGTATCACGCCGACATGGATGCCCTTGGCGCCCTGCGCCCAGATGCCGAACCGCGCGCGACGGATTACATCGGCGCGATGATCGCGATGATCGAGCGGCTGATCCTGGCGGGCCATGCCTATGCCAAGGAAGGTCATGTCCTGTTCCGGGTGCGGTCTTATCAGGATTATGGGGCACTGTCGGGGCGTTCGGTCGATGATATGATTGCGGGCGCACGGGTCGAGGTCGCACCGTTCAAGGAAGACCCGATGGATTTCGTGCTGTGGAAGCCGTCGGATGCCGATGTGCCGGGATGGGACAGCCCCCGGGGACGGGGGCGGCCGGGCTGGCATATCGAATGCTCGGCCATGTCCTATGAGTTGCTGGGCGATACGTTCGATATTCATGGCGGCGGGATCGACCTGCAATTTCCGCATCATGAAAACGAGATCGCGCAAAGCTGTTGTGCCCACCCGGAAGGGGGGTTTGCGAAATACTGGCTGCATAACGAAATGTTGCAGGTCGAGGGCAAGAAGATGTCCAAGAGTCTGGGCAATTTCTTCACCGTGCGCGATCTGCTGGATCAGGGGATTCCGGGCGAGGTGATCCGGTTCGTGTTCTTGCAGACGCATTATGGTAAACCGATGGACTGGACAGCGGAAAAGGCCACGCAGGCGGCTGCGACGTTGCGCAAGTGGAGAGGGCTCGTTGCGGGCATCGAGCCCGCACCGAGCCCGGCGCCCTCGGTTACCGCCGCGCTGCGCGACGACCTGAACACGGCGGGCGCCATTGCAGCGTTGCATGGGTTGGTCGGGGAACCAGCGGTGTTGAAGGCCTCGGCGCAGGTTCTGGGGCTGCTGGAGGATCACATGGGGGCATGGGCCACGGTGCCGGTGGCGGATCTGGCGCCATATGCCGCACATCTGGCACAGTTGCGGGTGGAGGCGATGGCGCTGAAGGATTTCGCCCCGGTTGACGCGTTCAAGGCGGTGCTGATGGCGGCTGGGGTTGAGGTGCGGATGGCCAAGACCGGTGTGGAATTGTTGCCGGGGGCGGGTTTTGATCCGAGGCGTCTGCCTGTTCTGGACTAGCCATTATGAGCCAGCAAAACACGCCAGCCCCCCTTGCCGATGATGAAACTTTTGCCCTTAGCCTGAACGCCGCAGCGCAGCGGGTTGAAACGGGGGACCCGGATCGGTTTCGCGCAACGATGGCGACGCCGGCCGATTTGCGGGTGCGGCTGTGGCCGCTTTATGCCGTGAATCTGGAAATCGCGCGGGCGCCCTGGGCTTCGGAGGAGCCCCTGGTGGCCGAGATGCGCCTGCAATGGTGGGTCGATGCGCTGGCGGGGTTGTCTGATCGGGTGCCCGATCATGCGCTTGGTCCGGCACTGGCGACCTATCCGCAGGTGGCGCAATATCTGATGCAGGCGGCCGAGGCGCGACGCCGGGATTGCTGGGCCGAGGGCTTTGCCGACGCGGCGGAGGTGCAGGTGTATCTGCGGGCGACCTCCGGGCAGATCTATTGTGCCGCGGCTGATTTGCTGGGTGCGGATGCGACGGAACGGGCGTTGCTGATGGATTTCGGGGCGTCGGCGGGGGTGGCCTCGTGGTTGCTGGCGGTGCCCGAATTGATCCAGCGCGAGCGTCCGGTTCTACCGGAGGCCGCACTGGAGGAACTGGCGCGTGATGCGTTGATCGTGCTGAGGCGGACACAGACGGCATTGCGCGGGGCATCGCGGGCGGCGCGTTTGGCGGCCCTGCCAGGATGGCAGGCCGGGGGCATTCTGGCGCGGGCCGCCAAGATGCCGGGGCGCGTTTCCGAGGCAGCCTTGGAGGGATCAGAGTTTTCACGTCGATTCAGCCTGTTATGGGCTGCATTTCAAAGTCAACGCCCTTAAGTGAATCTTCAGATGTCCTCGTCACTTTGTCCTTAATCGGATGTTTCGGTATCGTTCCCTGTCAGGGGCATCGGTACGAAACTGTGTGGAGATGGGCATGTCGATCACGCAGAATTTGCGACTTGGGACAAAATTGCCGCTGATGCTGGTGTCGGTATCCTTCGTGGCATTGGCCTTTATGGGGGTGTCATCCTACCATCTGGCCTCCAGCATGCTTAAGGCGCATGGCACCCAGAGGTTGGAACAGGCGCTGGCAAGCCGTGGGCAGGTCCTGCGCCACTGGTCGGAACAGCAGCTTTCTTCGATCCGGGCGGCCGGGGCCAGCACCGGGGTGCCGCGTGCGGCGCGCGATTTCATGGCCGCCTGGTCCAGATTGGGGGTGAACCCCGGTGCGGAACTGCGCCAGATATTTGTCACCGAGAATCCGCACCCGGAGGCGGAACGCTACAAGCAGGATTATTCCAGCGTATTGAACGATTACACGTTGCAGCACCGCCGCTACAGCATGACGTTTTCGGCGCTGGTGGATCAGAACAACCTGATGGATATCTTTGTTGTCGGCCCGGCTGGCGATGTGCTGTATTCCTATCAGAAAGATGAGAATTTCGGGCGGAACCTGTTTACGGCCAGCCAGGATGATCCTGAACTGGTGCGTGTCACGCGTGAGGCATTGAATGCCAAGACCAGTTCTGGGCCGTTCATTTCACAATTCACCCATGATTTTACCGGCGCAAAGAGTGCGCGTGTTGTCTATCTTTCGGTTCCCTTGCGTTCTGAATCCGGGCTGATCATCGGTGTGCTGGTGTTCGAGGTCCCTTTGGCGATGCTGGGCAAAACGATGGGCGATCCGGATTCGTTGGGGGTGACCGGGCAAGGTTACCTGATTGATGGCTGGCGCACCTTGCAGACCCCGCTTCGTGATGTTCCACGTCCTGCCAATGGCACGTTTGACAGCCCCGAGGATGTCGTGACCATGGCCCTGAGGGGGGAAAGCGGGCAACGCGAAGGGCTGGGGATTGACGGGATGGACGTGGTCTCAGCCTACGCCCCCCTGGATCTGTTCGGTCGCAGATTTGCCGCGATTGTCGAGCAAAGCAAAGATGAAATCTATGCGCCCGCGCGCGAGTTGGCGCGGGATATGACGGTGAATGGCGGGTTGGTACTGTTGATGTTGGGGGCGCTGTCATGGTTGTTGGCGCGCTCTGTTTCCTCGCCCTTGTCATTGCTGGCACAGATAATTCGAAAAATCTCCGAACGGCGGTATGACACGGCGATCAAGGGGGCGCAGCGTGGTGACGAGGTCGGCGATATCGCACGCGCGCTCGGCGGGCTGCGCGACGATCTGGCCCATGCCGAGGCGACACAGCGAGAGGCGACGATTCAGGGCACTGCCTTCAGGACGTCCTCGGCGGCCATGATGATGGTGGATTCGAAATTCATTATCACCTACGTGAATGACGCATTGGTGAAATTGATCCTGTCGCGGCTGGGTGACTTCAGCATGTTGCCGTCAGATGTTTGTGCCGACGATCTGATCGGGAAATCGATCGAGGATTTTCACGTTGTGGTCGGGCGGTTGCGTGTGGATCTGGGGGATCCAAAAAATCTACCCTATCACGTTGATATTGTTATCGGTGATGGGCGATTTGGCGTGGATGTCAATGAAATTTCATTGCCTGAAAAAGGCCGAATTGGATTTGTCATTGAATGGCGCGATGTGACCGAAATTCGCATGAACCGGGCCTTGCTCGCCGCGATTGGCAATACGCAATTGATCATGGAGCTTTCGCCCGAGGGTCGGGTGACCCGTGTGAACAAAAACCTGTCGGTGGCCCTTGGAATTGAGGCGGAACATCTGTTGGGGCTGCCTTATGACAGGCTGATCCATTGTGAGTTGCCGGACTTCTGGGAGCAGTTGCAGAAACTGGAACCGGTGATCGGCAGCTTTACGATGCAGAGCGGAAGCGGCATTATGGTGATCGCCGAAGGCAGTATGACTTCGGTGCCTGATCGTAACGACCAATTGCTTAAAATCGTCCTGATCGCCAATGATGTGACGGAGTCGCATTTGGCGCTGAAATCGGAACGGGATAGGGCGGACACTATGTTGGAGGATCAAATGCAGGTCGTTGAGGCCTTGCGTATCGGTCTGAACGCGCTGTCCGCCGGTGACCTATCCACTCATATAGAGGCGGTTTTTCCGCAGGAATACGAACAGCTTCGCCATGATTTCAACGCAGCGGTACAGAATTTGTCAGAGGCCATCCAAGTGGTGATCGACAATGCCGAAAGCATTGATAGCGAAGCCCGTGATATCAGCGCGGCGGCCGAAGATCTTAGCCGCCGTACCGAACGCCAAGCGTCGACCCTGGAACAAACCGCCGCAGCGTTGGACGAATTGACCGCGTCCGTCAGTTCCGCCACTACTGGTGTGATGGATGCCAATCGTGTTGTGAAGCTGGCCCGAGAAAGTGCAGAAGGATCCGGGCGGATCGTGAAGGAAGCGGTTGCCGCAATGGGCGAGATTGCGGAATCATCGCGCAAAATTTCCAGGATCATTGGGGTGATCGACGATATCGCGTTCCAGACCAATCTCTTGGCCCTTAATGCCGGTGTA
This sequence comes from Paenirhodobacter sp., assembly GCA_036398515.1. GTDB lineage: Bacteria > Pseudomonadota > Alphaproteobacteria > Rhodobacterales > Rhodobacteraceae > Rhodobacter. The sequence goes on along the minus strand of DASWPI010000110.1, from coordinate 750 downwards.
GAGGCCGCCCGCGCTGGCGATGCTGGCCGTGGCTTTGCGGTGGTCGCTTCCGAAGTTCGCGCTTTGGCTCAACGTTCTTCTGATGCCGCACGGGAAATCGACGGCTTGATCACCGCATCTTCCAGTCAGGTGCGCAGCGGCGTTGATCTGGTGGGCGAAACCGGTACCGCGTTAGAAAATATTTTAATGTCTGTTAATGATATAGCATCGCGGGTAGCAGAAATTGCTGCGTCCTCGCACGAGCAGGCATCGGGTCTGTCAGAAATTAACATAGCAGTGAACCAACTTGATCAGGCCACACAGCATAATGCAGCGATGTTTGAGGAAACCACTGCAGCAAGCCATGCCTTGACGCGAGGCGCACAGGCATTGGCATCAGCTGCGGCGCAATTCCGAACCCCCAAAATGCCAAATACGGTAGGATTTGACGAAAATTATGGTGAAATGCTATTTCGAAAGCCTACCGTGTCTAGGTCATGTTGACAAATGGCGTAGCCAGAGCCTGATGCACGCGATGTCGATGAAGCCGAGGAAACTGTCTGCAGTTTTGTCGTAGCGGTTCAAACCGACGGCTATTCTTGAGCTTGTTGAAGCAGCGCTCCACCATATTGAACCGCAGCGGGTTTTCCTGAGGCTCCAACTTCTGAGTAGGATGGAGCCTCATGAGCAAGACGACAAACAAGTTTTCCGCTGAAGTGTGCGCCTGAAGTGCGCGAGCGGGGCCGTGCGGCGGGTTCTCGACAATGAGGG
>DASWPI010000109.1:0-48137 GCA_036398515.1 Paenirhodobacter sp. | reverse complement strand
TGGTCAGGAATTCAGCGCCCGGCTGACGGTTCTGGGCGGCAAGAAGCTGGATAAATTCGATCTGGGCACCGAGACCGATGCCGAGCTGGCGGTGCAGGCGATCACCTCGCGCCCGCTGACGGTGAAATCGGTCGAGGCGAAGCCGGCAACCCGCAACCCCTACCCGCCGTTCATGACCTCGACCCTGCAACAGGAGGCGTCACGCAAATACGGCATGGGCGCCAAGGCTACGATGCAGGCCGCGCAGCGGCTGTATGAGGCGGGTCACATTACCTATATGCGGACTGACGGCATCGACATGGCCCCCGAGGCGGTGATGGCGGCACGCGACGAAATCAAGCGCCGCTTCGGTGATCGCTATGTGCCGTCCAGCCCGCGCATGTACAAAAACAAGGCCAAGAACGCGCAAGAGGCGCATGAATGTATCCGCCCGACCGATATGGCGATGGATACCGCGCGGCTGAAACTGGCGGATGATCAGGCCAAGCTGTATGATCTGATCTGGAAGCGCACATTGGCCAGCCAGATGGCCGCCGCGCAGATGGAGCGCACTACGGTCGATGTGACATCGCCCGACCATCAGGTCGAATTACGCGCCACCGGGCAGGTGCTGACCTTTGACGGCTTTCTGAAGATTTACGATCAGGGCCGCGACGACGAGGATGAAGACGACGGCGCCCGCCTGCCGCAGATCATGCAGGGCGAACCGGCACAGAAGAACCAGATCACCCCGGAACAGCATTTCACCCAGCCGCCGCCCCGCTACACCGAAGCAACGCTGGTGAAACGGATGGAGGAACTGGGTATCGGCCGGCCCTCGACCTATGCCTCGATCCTGACGACGATCGTTGACCGCGGCTATGTGCGCAAGGACAAGAACCGGCTGTTTCCCGAAGATACCGGGCGGTTGGTGACGGTGTTTCTGAGCAACTATTTCCGCCGCTATGTCGAATATGACTTCACCGCCGATCTGGAAGATCAGCTGGACGATATTTCGGCCGGTGAGCGCGATTACAAGGATGTTCTGGCCCGGTTCTGGCGCGATTTTTCCGCCGCAATTGGTGAAACGTCGGAACTGCGCATCACCGAAGTGCTTGATAAGATTGACGAGGTTCTGTCCCCGCATCTGTATCCGCCGCGCCACGACGGTTCGGATCCGCGCATCTGCCCGGTGTGTCATCAAGGTCGGCTGCATCTGAAAACCGCGCGCTCGGGCGGGGCGTTCGTGGGGTGTGGCAACTACCCGGAATGCCGCTACACACGCCCGATCTCGGCGCCCGACGGCGAAGGTTCGGCGGCGCTGGACGGCAAGGTTCTGGGTCAGGACGAGGGGCAGGATATCACGCTTCGCGTCGGGCGTTTCGGCCCCTATGTGCAAAAGGGCGAAGCCGCAACCGAGGTGCCCAAACCCCCCCGCGCCTCTTTGCCCAAGGGCTGGGCGCCCGAATCGATTGATCTGGACAAGGCGCTGGCGCTGTTGGCATTGCCGCGCGAGATCGGGATTCACCCCGAGGATGGTGCCCGGGTCGAGGCCGGGATCGGCCGTTTCGGCCCCTATGTGAAACACAATTCGACCTATGCGAATCTGCCCGATGTCGAAGAGGTGTTTACCATCGGCATGAACCGGGCCATCGAAGTTCTGGCACAAAAGGCCGCGCGCGGTGCCGGACGCGGTGCGGCGGCCCAGCCCCTCAAGGATCTGGGCGAACACCCCGACGGCGGCCCGGTGCAGGTCATGCCGGGTCGTTATGGCCCCTATGTGAAATGGGGCAAGGTCAACGCGACCCTACCCAAGGATATCGAACCTGAGGATGTGACGCTGGAGATTGCCTTGCCGCTGATCGCGGCAAAGGCGCCGAAGGGCGCCAAGAAAAAGGCGTCCGCCAAAAAGCCTGCGGCCAAGGCGGCCCCGAAAGCGGCAACTGCCAAGGCTGCACCGAAAAAGGCTGCGGCAAAACCCGCCCCGCGCAAGAAAGACGCGGCAGAATAGAGGCCGCGTCAACCGGCGCCGCATCACCACGCCCGATTGACAGCCCTCCCGGTTTTTCACACAGTCTGTGGAATAACCGGGAGGGTTCCATGACGAAGATTTACGGCTCGGCGGCCGAGGCCCTGGATGGTCTTGTGTTCGACGGGATGATGATCGCGGCCGGTGGCTTTGGCCTGTGCGGTATCCCCGAACTGCTGATCCAGGGATTGGCCGACAGCGGGGTCAAAGGCCTGACGGTAGCCTCGAACAATGCCGGGGTGGATGGCTTTGGGCTGGGCAAGCTGCTGGACACCCGGCAGATCAGCAAGATGATTTCATCCTATGTCGGTGAGAATGCCGAATTCATGCGGCAATATCTGTCGGGCGAGTTGGAACTGGAGTTCAACCCGCAAGGCACATTGGCCGAACGGATGCGCGCGGGGGGAGCCGGTATCCCCGGTTTCTACACCAAGACCGGGGTTGGCACCGTGGTCGCCGACGGCAAGGAACTGAAGGAATTCGACGGTCAGACCTATGTTCTGGAACGTGGAATCGTTGCGGATATTTCCATCGTCAAGGCATGGAAGGCCGATGAAACCGGCAATGCGATCTTTCGCAAGACGGCGCGCAATTTCAATCCGCCCGCCGCCCAATGCGGCAAGATCTGCATCATGGAGGTTGAGGAGATCGTGCCGGTTGGCAGCCTGGACCCCGATCACATCCACCTACCCGGTATCTACGTGCATCGCCTGATTCAAGGCACGCATGAGAAGCGGATCGAACAGCGCACCGTGCGCAAACGTGAGGCCTGAAACATGTGGGATCGCAATCAAATGGCGGCACGCGCCGCACAAGAGCTGGAAAACGGCACCTATGTGAACCTGGGCATCGGGATTCCCACGCTGGTGCCGAATTTCATCCCCGAAGGTGTGACGGTCACCCTGCAATCGGAAAACGGCATGCTGGGCATGGGACCGTTCCCATTGGAAGGCACCGAGGACCCGGATCTGATCAATGCCGGCAAGCAGACCATTACCGAGGTGCCGAACACCGCCTATTTCGACAGCGCGACCAGCTTTGGCATGATCCGGGGCGGCAAGATCGCCATGGCGATTCTGGGCGCCATGGAGGTGGCCGAAAACGGTGATCTGGCGAACTGGATGATTCCGGGCAAGCTGGTCAAGGGCATGGGCGGCGCGATGGATCTGGTTGCCGGGGTCAAGCGGGTTGTGGTGGTGATGGATCACACCAACAAGCACGGCGAATCAAAGGTCTTGCAGGCCTGCACCCTGCCACTGACCGGGCAGGCGGTGGTCGACCGGATCATCACCAATCTGGGGGTGCTTGACGTGGTTCCGGGTGGCTTGAAGATCATCGAGACCGCTGAAGGCGTAACCGAGGCAGAACTGCGCGCCGCGACCCTGGCGACGATTGTCAATTAAAACATTGGGCCGGGGACACCCGGCCTTTTCCTACAGTAGATCACCGATGAAGACGCAGGCGTCCGACATCAGATCGGGCGGCGTCGCGCACAGCCCCCGCGCCACCTGCCATGCAGCCAGAACCTTGGGCACATAATCGCGGGTTTCCGCATAGGGCGGCACGCCTCCATTGCGCCGGACGGCGTTCTCTCCGGCGTTATAGGCGGCAATCACCATCAGCGGATCACCGTCAAATTCGCGCATCAACCAATCCAGATACGCAACCCCGCCCCGTATGTTCTTGGCCGGATCGGTGCTGTCATCCACGGCGAAACGTGTGGCCGTCGCCGGTATCAACTGCATCAATCCAACCGCACCAGCGCGAGACACCGCATCCGCCCGACCGGCCGATTCGGTTGAAATCACCGCCAGCACCAACGCCGGGGAAACCCGCGTTCCGATGGTCGCCCCCAGGATATCACGCCCATGCCTGCGGGCGATTTCCTGCAAATGTGACAGGCGCGGACCGCGCAATTGTGACCCCGCCCCGCCCGAAGTCAGCGCCTCGATTGCCTGCTCAAACCGGCCATCACGATCGGTCAATGCGGGCGAGACGATCTGCCAAAACCACGCGTAAGACGCCCCCGGTGCCGCGCCCGGCACTGCCCCGGTCGCAAGCGCAGGCCCACGAATAATGCCGCCATGCAGGACCCCACCGCGGATCACCGCCCCTGCGCGTCGCGCATCCGCGACGGCCAGGCCGCGCCGTTGTTCCTCGGGATCGATCTGTATCGTCAGACGGCGCGCCCCCGGCACCGGGGGTTGAACACGTCTGGGTGCAACGATTTGAACCGCAGGCTCAATGACTGCATTTTCCGGTACGGAATCCTTTAAAATGCCATCCTGCATAGCGGGCTCGGCAATAGTTTCAGCATGCGCGCCCGAGACTGCCGCCAAGGTCAGCGCAGCGCAAACAACACATCCGAACCAGACCGAACCCTGCATGTCATCCTTCCGCCACTGCGACGCCGCCCCGTGGCGCTCCCTGCCGAGTATTGCGTTTTGGCATCGGATTTCCAGTGCCACGACATCCTCGCACCTAAATTTAGGTAAATGACGATTTCGGCGGCAATACGGCAATGGACAGGCGAAATACCGATCCTGTATCCGATGCGGCAAAGGTGGCGACGGCTTTATCCAATCGTGAATAGATCGTAAAATTGCCTAGGACCTGCCCAAATCCCGCCACCTTCCGGGTGCCATATTCCCCCATCCCGCGAGGCAAGGCCGCATGCCTGTGACGCGGAGAAAACCCGAACGCAGGAGATATCAATGAAATTTTTCAAAATTGTTAACAAAATCCGCAATCTGCGCCACGACGAAGACGGTGCAGTCACCGTCGACTGGGTCGTGCTGACCGCCGCCGTCGTCGGTCTGGGTGCCGCCGCGCTGTTCTTGATCCGCGAACAGACCATGAGTGCTGCTACAACCATTGGCGACTACCTGGAGGACGTCAAGGTCGACACCTCGACCACCACCACGGGTACCGGTAGCGGCACTGGCACCGGCGGCTGATCCTGCACGCAAGGCAGACGAACGCAAAATCAGGCCACGCCCGCAGGGTGTGGCCTTTTCTTTCGCCACGCCGGAAACAAGCCCGCTTCGTGGCCAAGTAACGCCGCATTTCAGACAACAATTCATGTCACCCATAACCTCTGATGACAGTATGTGCCCGACATATAGGGAAAATAAATGCTGAAAATGTCTATTATTAAACAGACGTTTACGAGATTCCGGACAGAAAGCGGCGCGGTCACCGTTGATTGGGTCGTCTTGACGGCCCTGCTGGTCGGCATCGGCTTTGTTGCCGGATCGCTGATCTGGGGCAAGACCGAAACAGCGGCTGACCGCGTCGGTGAATTTGTGGGATCGCGCGAAGTCAACGATCGCCCCTGACCACCTCTCTTTGACGGAGCGATCCTATGCGCCTGATCATCATCATCTGTCTGACCCTCGGCATCGGGCTGGCCGCAGGCGCCGTCTATATGGCGCAAAGCCAGATCGGCCGTTATCAGGCCGAGCGCGACAAGCTGATGGCCATACAGGCCAGCATGCCGCCGATGACCACCGCCGTCATTGTGAAGCGCGCATTGAAATATGGCGAACGATTCACCGCCGCAGATCTGGGCACGATTCGTATTCAGGCAAACATGCTGCCTGAAAACACATTCCGCACGATTACCGCCGCAGCGGGCAGCGATGCCAGCAAAAGCGCAGCCTTTCCCGAGAGGGAATCGCGCCCACGCGCCGCACGCAGGTCCTTCCTGGCGAACGAAATTCTACTGGCAGGCCGGGTCACGATGCCCGGTGTGGATGCGGGCATCATGACGGATCTGGCACCGAACATGCGGGCCTTTACCATTCAGGTTGACCGTACCACGGGCGTGTCGGGGTTCCTGCGCCCCGGTGATCGGGTGGATGTCTATTGGTCCGGTTCGATAAATGATCAGCCCGTCACGCGCTTGATCAATGCCAATCTGCAACTGATCGCGGTGGATCAGAGTGCCGATGCAGATAGATCGGCGGAAACGGTGATTGCAAGAACGGTCACCGCCGAGGTGACGCCCGAACAGGTCGCGATCCTGACGCTGGCGCAATCGACCGGCAAGCTGACGCTGGCACTGGTCGGGCAGAACGATACGACCGCTGTTGATGCCATCGAGATCGACCGCAACCAGTTGCTGGGCCTTCAGGCACCCCGCGCCGCCGCAGCCGCGCCGACTGCCTGCACCATCAAGACGCGCAAGGGTAACGAATTGCAGGAAACTCAAATTCCGTGCCCGCAGCAAAACTGATGCCGCGAATGATCAGAAAACGTTGTGACGACCCAGATTTGTTCACGAATTGGGAATGGTATGGGGCCAATCTATTCGGGAACAGGTTATGGCATTCGTCCTCCACCAAAGACCACAAAGGCTGGTTCAGATGAGCAGGATCAAGAATTGGATGATGCTGGGCGCGGCCCTGGCAATGCTCGGCGCATCACTGGGCAGCGCGCAGGCGGATACATTGCGCGTCATGTCCGGGTCGGGGAGTGCCCCGCTGGCCGTGCCAATGAACCGCGCGGTTGTGGTCGAAAGCGACGCACCGTTCAGTGAGGTGTCCATCGCCAATCCCGGTATCGCAGACATCACCACCCTGACGGAAAAAACGGTCTATGTGCTGGGCAAACTGCCCGGACGCACCACCATGACCATTCTGGGCCAGGATGGGCGGCTGATCTCGAACGTCGAAGTGCAGGTGACCCCTGATATCGCCGAGTTCAAGGAACGCCTACGCCAGATCCTGCCCGGCGAAACCATCGAGGTGCGCACCGCCAATGACGGCATCGTGCTGTCTGGCACCGTAACCTCGACCGGCAAGCTGGACCGTGCGCTGGATCTGGCCCGACGCTACGCCGGCGAAAGGGTCTCGAACCTGATGACGGTAGGGGGCACGCAACAGGTGATGCTGAAAATCCGCTTTGCCGAAATGCAACGTTCGGTATCCAAAAGCCTGTCTTCGTCGTTAGGCGTGGCCAGCAGTGGCGGCAACTGGCGCGGAGCAGCCGCAACCGGCAATATAACCGGCATCAACAACTGGTCGGGCGGAACCACCGTGACGACCAGCGCGGCGGGTGCCATGGGAATCGGTTTCACCGCTGGCAACCTGCAACTGAATGTCTTGCTGGAAGCGCTTGAATCCAAGGGGGTCGTGCGCACGTTGGCGGAACCGAACCTGACGGCGCTATCCGGTCAGCAGGCGAAATTCATGGCAGGCGGGGAATACCCGATCCCGGTTTACAACGGCGACGACAACGGCGTGACGGTCGAATACAAGCCCTTCGGCGTGGAAATGGCCTTTACCCCGCGCGTCGTCGACGGCAGCCTGATCAATCTTGAAATCGCGGCCTCCGTTTCGGCTATCGATACGACGGTAACCATGACGAATGGCGGATTTTCCGTGAATGCGTTCAAGCGCCGCGAGGCGTCGACCACCGTCGAAATCCGTGACGGCGAAAGCTTCGCTATCGCCGGGCTGCTGCAAGATGACTTCAACGACCTGAGCAGCCGGGTGCCATGGCTGGGTGACATCCCCATCCTTGGCGCCCTATTCCGATCCAGCTCATTTGATCGGCGGCAATCCGAACTGGTGATCATCGTCACCCCGCATCTCGTCACGCCCACCCGGGGGGAGGCGTTGGCATTGCCGACGGATCGGGTTCGGCTTCCATCAGAATCCGATCTGTTCCTACGCGGCAAAATGACCGGCAACAAAACGTTGAAGGGCCCCGCCGCCGATGTCGCCAAGCAGGATTTCACCGGTTCCTACGGCTATGTGATGGAGTGAACGATGACACACGCACAGATATCGCCTTGGGTCGTGCTGATGGTCCTAATGTTTACCGCGGGTTGCGGGACCGGGCCCGTCGGTGAAGAGATCGATGATTTTGGTAGTTCCACCACCAACAATACCGCATTGATGACGGGAGAGCGTGATTTCGCTATCAACCTGACCCGAAAATTCGCTGCCGAGACGGCGAATACCGTGAATTTCGCCTTCAACTCGGCAGTTCTGGACGGGATGGCGCAGCAGGCTTTGCAGCGTCAGGCGGCGTGGATACGGAATTATCCGCAAGTCCGCTTCAGGGTCTACGGCCATACCGATCTGGTCGGAAGCGCAGCGTATAACAAGGGCTTGGGTTTGCGCCGCGCACAGACTGCCGTAGCCTTCCTGATCGCAAATGGGGTGTCCAGGTCGCAGCTGGAGGCCGTCGTCTCCGAAGGCAAAACCCAGCCACTGGTGTTCACCCCGGGTCCGAATGCGCAAAACCGCCGAACAGTCACCGAGGTGATTGGTGTCCTGCGCCGCACACCCACCCAACTTGATGGAAAATATGCGGCGCGAATTTCTCAGGGCTACATCGATAGCGCCGCGGCCAGACCGCAAAACAGCGTCAGCAACCAGTCTACCGCCGGTGCGGGAACGTCACCCGGCGGCTGATAAACCGCTCATCACGCCGGAAAACCGCCAGAATTCGTCATTAACCACTGCCGTTATGGCGCGGACAATCCGCGTTCGGCAACGCCGCACAGGCAAGAAAGGACATAGCATGAGCGCCGCCAAGGCACCGAACCCGGTCCCGGTCCAGTTTCTGGCCTGCACGGTTTCGCATGACCTGACGGAATTCGCCTTGCTCGTCGAGGATATGGAAACAGAGTTGGGGGAGAACTGGGGCAATTTGCGGTTTGAGGACGCCCTGGCTTATCTGCGTCAACCCGAGGCGGAATCGCTCGAATTCATCGCACTAACCCTCGATTCGACGGATGAGGAAGAAGAGCGGCTGGCCGCCGCGACCGGAATCATTTCTGTCGCCAAGGCGCGGGGGGTCAATGTCATTCTGATTGCCGAAGACGTGCGCCCGGCAATTCTGCACCGCTTGTTGCGTAGCGGGGCGGATGATTTCGTCCCCTACCCTCCCCCGGAAAATGCCCTTCATGATGCCATCATCCGGCTGCGCACCCCGGGACCCGAGGCATGCAACAGCCCACCGCTATTGGCCGACCTGGCCGCGCCGGGTGTTATTACCCCAAGCGCCAGCACATTGCCAAGGTTTGGAACCCTGCCCCAACGTGACGGTGCGGTTCTGACGGTTCAGGGTCTTGCTGGCGGGGTGGGCGCCACGACGCTGGCGGTGAATCTGGCGTGGGAACTGGCCAATCCGACGATGTCCAGAAAGGGTGTTCTGGAACCACCGCCACGCGTTTGCCTACTGGATCTGGATCTGCAATTCGGGTCTGTGGCGACATACTTGGATCTGCCTCGTCAGGAATCGGTGTTCGAATTGCTGTCGGACACCCAACATATGGATACCGAGAGCTTCGGCGCGGCCCTGCAAACCTATAATGACCGGCTGCATGTGCTGACCTCTCCGCCCGATCTGTTGCCCCTCGATTTCATTACACCCGACGATGTCGGGCGGCTGATCGACCTAGCGCGGACACGCTTTGATTTTGTCCTGATCGATATGCCAAAGCCGATTTTGAACTGGAGCGAGGCCGTTCTGAACCGCACGCATATCCATTTCGCGCTGCTGGAACTGGAACTGCGTTGCGCGCAAAACACCCAAACGCTGCTGCGGGCCTTGCGGGCGGAAAACCTGCCGGTGGAGCGGTTTCGTTTCGTGTTGAATCGGGCGCCCGGCCTGACGGAACTGACCAGCCGCTCACGGGTGAAACGGCTGGCCGAAAGTCTGGGCGTCTCGATCGACATTCAACTGCCAGATGGCGGACACCCGGTCACTGTGGCGAATGATCAGGCGCTGCCGCTGGCGCGGACGATGCCGCGCGCAGCATTACGCCGGGAAATTCAGAAGCTGGCAGCCTCGATCATTGATCAGGAACGCACGCGCACCGCGCTTCAGCATCAAAGGTGACCGATGTTTTCACGTTATCGCAAGAACGGCCCGCAGACCCCGCAACCCCCTTCATCACTTGCCGGCGTGCCGAAAACGGAAATTCCGACCGCCTCCCCGAAAATGGAACCGGCGCAATCCGACAAGGAACGCAAGCGCAAGGAACGGCTGGGCGAGCTGCGACTGGAACTGCACAAAAGGTTGTTGGAAAGCCTGAACCTTGCGGCACTTGAACATGCGACCGAGACGGATCTGAAAAGCGAAATTGCCGCGATTTCGACCGAGGCAATGACGGAAATGGGCGTGGCCCTGACCGGTCTGGAACGGCAAGCGCTGGTGCAGGAATTGTATGATGAGGTGATGGGGCTGGGCCCGCTGGAGCCACTGCTGAAAGATGAAAGTATCTCCGATATTCTGGTCAACGGCCCGCATCAGGTTTTCATTGAACGCAGCGGTAAACTGAGCCTGAGCGAAACAACCTTCAAAGATGACAAGCATCTTTTGCGGATCATCGACAAGATCGTTTCGGCGGTTGGACGCCGGGTTGATGAGGCCACCCCCTATGTCGACGCCCGTCTGGCCGACGGCTCTCGTTTCAACGCAATGGTGCCGCCGGTGGCGGTTGACGGCGCATTGGTCTCGATCCGAAAGTTCAAGAAAGACAAATTGAACATTCTGGATCTGGTCCGATTTGGCGCTTTTTCCGAAGATATGGCGGCCTATCTGCAGGCGGCCGTCGCAACCAGGCTGAATGTGATCGTGTCGGGCGGAACCGGTTCGGGCAAAACGACCACATTGAACGCGCTTTCATCCTTTATCGACAATCATGAGCGTATCCTGACCATCGAGGATACTGCCGAATTGCAACTGCAACAAACCCATGTCGGCCGGATGGAAAGCCGCCCCGCCAATGTCGAGGGGCGCGGTGCGGTCACCCAGCGTGACTGCCTGCGCAACGCACTGCGCATGCGGCCCGACCGGATTATCGTGGGCGAAACCCGCGGCGAGGAGGTGATCGACATGCTGCAGGCGATGAACACTGGCCACGATGGATCAATGACCACGATCCACGCCAATTCGGCGCGGGATGGCATCTCCCGATTGGAAAATATGGTCGCCATGGCGGGTATTGAAATGCCGCTCAAGGCCGTGCGCCAACAGATCGCCTCGGCGGTCAACCTGATCGTGCAGGTCAGCCGGTTGCAAGATGGCTCGCGCCGCATGGTGTCGATCACCGAAATCGCCGGGATGGAGGGAGAAATCATCTCAATGCAGGAAGTCTTCTGCTATGAGCGTCACGGCGTCGACCCGGACGGCAAGATCCTCGGGCGGTTCACGGCCACCGGGGTGCGATCACATTACTCCGACCGGTTCCGGCAATGGGGCTATGATCTGCCTGCCGCGATCTACGAACCGGCGCGGGGCTGACCCAATGGCATCCCTGACCCCATTGATCTATCTTGCTGTTTTCCTGGCCGTTCTGCTGTTGCTGAACGTGCTTTATCTTGCGGTGTTTGGTCGCTCGATCATGCTGGATCGCAAGATGAACCGCCGGCTGGATCTGCTGTCGCGTGGTGGTCAGCGCGAAGAAGTGCTGGAACAACTGCGCAAGGAAACCAACCAGCATCGGGGCACGCGCGGAATTCCATTATACGCGCTGCTGTCCGACAAGGCGCAGAAAGCCAATATCGCCTTTTCCCCCAAGGCATTGATGGGGGTGATGGGGTTGGCCTGTGTGGTCGCGTTTTTGGGGCTGACACTGGGCACACAGACCGGGCTGATCCTGCGGATCATCTTATCAGTAGGCATGGGGGTCGGTGCGGTCTGGGTCTGGGTATCGCGCCGCGCGGCCGCACGCATCGCATTGGCCGAAGAGCAACTGCCCGATGCGGTCGAACTGATCGTGCGGGCCCTGCGGGTGGGACACCCTTTTGTCTCAGCGATTCAAAGTGTTGCCCGCGAACTGCCAGACCCGTTGGGGTCGGAATTTGGCATTGTCGCGGATGAGGCATCCTATGGACGCAATATATCGGAAAGCCTGCGTGATCTGGCTGACCGGCTGGATATGCAGGATCTCCGATTTCTGGCGGTCGCCGTTTCGATCCAGCAAAGCTCAGGTGGCAATCTGGCCGAAGTGCTGGAGGGTTTGTCCAAGGTGATCCGTGCGCGATTCCGATTGCTGCGCCGGGTCTCGGCGATCACCGCAGAACCCCGCTGGTCCGGCATTTTCCTGTCCGCCTTTCCGCTGGCGGTAATGGGGATCATTCTGGTCGTCTCACCGGATTTTTATGATGGGGTCAAACAGGCGCCCGCCTTCATTCCGACCACCATCGTGGTCTTTGCCTTGCTGGGCGCAAATGTTCTGTTCATGAAAATCATGACGACAATCAAGGTCTAAACGGATGCTCGCACCGTCTCCCATGATCATGGTCTTCGTGTTGACAGCGGCAGGTATCGCGTTGGCAGCCTTGGCACTGTTTCTATTGTTCCGGCAGAAAAGTGACCCGCTGGATCGGTTGAACCCACGCAAGGCCACCCCTGCCAAAACCAACAACAAGAAGAACCTGCGCCAACAGGCATCCTCGGATCGGCTGGACCGCTATGCGGGCTTCCTAGAACCCAAGAATAAAGAGGAAATGTCGCGCACCCGCGAATGGCTGAACCGCGCGGGCTACCGGGGGCCAAGTGCGGTGCGTAATTTCCATGCCACCCAATGCGTCGGCGGGGTTGGCTGCATTCTTATGGGCCTGGGTTTTCTTGCCCTGCGCAATGTCACGAATGACACACCACAATCGCCGGTCTTTACCCTGTTGATCATTCTTTTGCCGGGATTACTGGGCTATTACGCCCCGCGCCGCTGGGTCGATGGGCGGGTCGCGGCACGCACGCAGGAAATTCAAGACAGCTTTCCTGACGCGCTGGATATGCTGCTGGTCTGTGTCGAGGCTGGACAGTCGCTGGATCAGGGGATTTTGCGCGTCTCACGAGAAATGCGCGATTCCAGCCCAATTCTCGCCGAGGAGCTGGATACAGTCGCAAATGAAATCAAGGCCGGGCTGGACAAGGCAACCGTCCTGCGGACCTTTGGTGCACGTACCGGGGTTGCAGATGTGATATCGTTCGTCACCGTGATGATCCAAAGTCAGCAATTCGGGACCTCAATCGCAGAGGCGTTACGCCTTTATTCCGCCGATATGCGCGACAAACGGGTGATGCGCGCCGAAGAGGCCGCGAACAAGATCCCCACAAAAATGACGCTTGGCACGATGCTGTTCACCGTACCGCCGCTGCTGATCATTCTGATCGGACCATCGGTGCATGGAATGATGGAAAGCTTCAAGCAGATGGGCGGACCATGAAACCGCGCATTCTGGTTCTGCTCTTGCTATTGGCATCCTGCACGGCCCCCTTGACCCCTGATCGCGGCAGCCCATTTGCGCCTGGCCCTTCTGGCGGGCAGGATGCCGATGGGCTGATCGTCGGACATCGCTTGATGGCGGCTGGCGAATACGAACTGGCTCTGCGCGCCTTTTACCGCGCCGCAACACAACAGGGCCCGACCGCCGAGGTTTTATCGGCCATTGGATCCGCTGACCTGAAGCTTGGTCGTCTGAACCAGGCCGAGCAGGTCCTGCGGCGCGCCGTCGAAGCCGATCAGACCTTTGTGCCCGCCTGGAACAATCTGGGCGTCACCCTGTTCGAGCGTGGCAAAACGGGCGAGGCAGCTAAGATCTTTGAAACCGCCTACGCATTGGACAGCGGTCGTTCCACACTCATTGGTGACAACCTGAAACTGGCACAATCGCGGATGCAGCGCCCGATGGATGTCGCGCGTGATGACCAGTCTTTCCGCCTGATCCGACGCGGCTCTGGCGACTATTTACTGCTGACGCAACCCTGATCCGAAAGGTGCCCTGATGCTGCGCAAGATCTTGATATTTCTGCCGCTGCTGAGTGCGGCCTGCGGCAATGCCAATACCAACCAGGCAGTTCAGTCGATGAATGCCGTCGACCAAACGACAATGTCCGAAATCATGTTGACCGTGGGGGAACCGCAGGAGGCAGTGAATTATTTCACCCGCACCACATCGGAACACCCCGACCGGATAGATCAACAACGCGGATTGGCCAAATCGTTGGTTCGTAACGGACAGATCACCGAAGGGGTCAAGGTCTGGAACATCGTCACCACGCAGCCCACCGCCACCAATGATGATCGGGTTTCGCTGGCCGAGGCGCAGATCCGCAGCGGAAACTGGCAGGCGGCGCGGGCCACGCTGGGTACCATCCCGCCCACGTTTGAAAGCTATGATCGCTACCGGATCGAAGCGATGGTCGCTGATAGCGAAAAGAACTGGAAGAAGGCGGATTCGTTCTACGATACGGCTGCCGGGTTGACCACGCGGCCAGCGGGAATCCTGAACAATTGGGGGTTTTCCAAGCTCAGCCGGGGCGATCCCGCCGGGGCGGAAAAGCTGTTTGCCGAAGCGATCACCTATGATCCTACATCATTCACCAGCAAGAACAACCTGGTCCTGGCCCGTGCGGCGCAGCGAAAATACGATATGCCGGTGGTCGATATGACCCAGACCGAACGCGCACAGATGATGTATACTGCTGCGCTTTCGGCGCTCAAACAAGGGGATGCGGCGACAGGCAAAAGCCTGCTGCAAGATGCAGTTGACACCTCGCCCGTCTATTTCGAAGAGGCTGCCCGGGCGCTCGCCGCGCTGGATGAAACGCCGAAGGTCGCCGGATGATTCCCCTCGTACCTGCGACCCAGGCATTGATTTTCCTGCTGTTCGTCACACCGATCTGCGCATGGGTAATCTTTACCGACTTGAAATATATGAAGATCCGCAATCATGCCGTATTGGCGCTGCTGATCCTGTTTCTGCTGCTCGGACCGATCATTCTCCCCATCGAAAGCTGGCTGTGGCGTTGGTGGAATGCCGCGGTCGTGCTGATCATCGGGTTGATTTTGCACTTTCTGGCGGGTTTCGGTGCGGGGGATGTAAAATTCGCGGCTGCCGCCACGCTCTTTGTTCCAGGTTCCCTCGAAGGCCTGCACTTGATCTGCCTGTTATTACCCGTTCTGACCGTGGCCGCCCTGTTAACCCACCGCACCGCTCGCGCCCTGCCGCCCCTGCGCCGTTGCGCCCCGGATTGGGTCAGTTGGAACCGCGCCGAATTTCCCTTTGGCATTCCGTTGGCCGGAACCCTGTGGCTATCACTGATGCTGGGGGCCTTCGCCCGCTGACCGAGGCATCGGTTTTTTATTGCCACGTCCGCGCAGAGCGTTTAGCCCGGATATGCGGGCATCAGCGGAGACAGGGAATGAGCATCAACAAGGAAAGTGAGGTCGCGGGCGACCTGCAGATCGGACCGACCACTGTAGGCATGGTGCGGATCTATGTCGTGGGGAATGGTTTCGAACTGCCGTTCGACTTCGAGCCTGAAGAAGCCGAAGATATCGCCGAAGAACTGCTGGCCGCGGCCGAGGCAGCGCGTGAAATCGCGGATCGTGAAGCAGGAAAACCGGCCAAACCGCATGTTGCCAAAGGCCGCCCGCATCCTAAAGCAAAGAAATAATCACGTCTTGTAGGCCTACCATCACCCGAATCCAGGCCGCATGTAGTCGTGACGCAGGCTGATGCTTGCCGTGTAGCGCATTTGCGATCTTATAATCGCAGAGATCGTGACAATCGCCATAGCTCATTGTGAAACGTCACCATGGTTGGCAGAGCGCATAAGTAAAATTTTCTCGTGCATCGTAAGCTGAGAAAATTCTACGGAGAAGTGCCGTTTCATTGAACCTCAGATCATGCCCCTGCTTCGCCAAGTCAAGGGCGGCACGGCTGGCCACTGATACGACGGAACCCTTCCATCCTGTGCGGAAATCAACGGGCCGCATCGCAAGGAGGATGGACTGTCGGTGGGCGCGGTTAGGCCGTTATGGAGGCGAACAGCCGCGGATTACTGGGGCTACGTCCGGGCTATTGCGATATTGTTGCGCAACTGTCTGATGTCGCTGTTTCACATTGGGTCACTGTGGGTTGGAAGCTTACGCATAAGCACGCTTGCCCTCAGCCACTACCGCACGACGAACTGGAAAGCCCATAATACTGCTTTGAAGAAACGTGGCCCGCTACTGATCTGGCAGGACAAAGAGATTGCCTAGCTCGTGCCAAAAGACGGGCACCCACTGATCTTCTCCGCCGCCATCATACAATTTTTGATGTTGAAGACCTGCAGACCATATTGCGCCGCCAGTTCGGGCAACAGTGGCGAGGCGGGCTGGTTGCCGCCATACTTGATGTGGCCGAACTCGACTGGCCGGTGCCGGACTTCTCCACCCTGAGCTGACGGCAGGTCAGAGCAGGATCGCGCCCCCTGCTATCGACAGGATAATTTCCCCCACCCCCGTGGTGCGCCGAAGCGGCAACCTGAAGAGGACCTTCACTATCAGGCAGAGCTGGATCACATCCGTTAGGATAACAGTTCACCGGACTATTTGCTCATCCTGCTCACCGCAGAAAACCGCCGGTCGACCATTACGACCGGCCGTTGGCGCAAGCCACGCCATGTCCCTGTCCGGCCAGAGCCGCAGCACATCATTATAGGTTTTCCCAGTTCGCCGTACAGTAGCGGGGGGATCAGTCCGGATCATGATGGACCATTAACCACATACATATCCCACTCGCCGAGGACTGCTGCATCAACGCTCCCACCACATAAATCGCGCGACCACCAGAATGCGTCTGCTATTGGGACAAAACCGATCAGCATCGCGGTGCGCGCCGTCTGGCACACGGCACAATCCATCACACCAAAGCAGGGGAACAAGATTCCCATCCACATCGGCAACAGCCCTTGCCTGCGCCCCCAGCAAATCCTATCTTTGACACAGGCGGATTCTGCTCTTCTCGTGACGGGGCCCTTTTCCAGTGGCCGATAACCATTCCTGAGGGGGCTGGCTCTGTCGGGGCCTTGGCCTCGTTACCCGGCTCCCACCTGATCTCATCAGGCTCTCGGGAAATTCACGCCCCAACGGCTGCTGCGGTTTCCGCCACATGATAAAAGGCCCTCCATTTCTGGAGGGCCTTTTATCATTCTGGGAATGGATGGATCAGCGCCGACCGCGTTGCTTCGAACGGTCTTCCACCCGGATTGGAATCAACTGGAGCGCAGGCGTAACGCCAACAACCGCATCCAATCGCGTTAACACAGCATTGGCCAGAGAGGCGATTTTGTGCAGGCAAGAACGAATGAAACCGGTCATGACATCTCCTTGATCTACATCCAATGTAATGCTGCTTTCGGAGATTGAAACAGGCGAATGACACGATCAGCGAAAATTTGCGATCTTATCGTCAATAACCCGCCTAGAATGCCTCGGGACGCAGCGCTCGGGCCATGTGATCCAGCACGGCATTGACAAATTTCGCCTCGCGGCCCTCGGGGAAAAAGGCCCTGGCCACCTCGACATATTCGTTGATCACCACCTTGGGCGGCGTTACCGGCGTTGCCAGCTCGGCCCCTGCCGCGCGGAACAGCGCGCGCAGCACCGGATCGATCCGGTCAATCGGCCAACTCGCGGCCAATCCGTGATCGGTCGCCTGGTCAATTTTCGCCTGCCAGACGACGGCATCTTCCAGGACGCGGCGAAACAGGTTGCTGTCACCCTCGGCCAGTTCCGCACCATCGTCCTCGAGTGGCAAGCCGAACCGAAAGGTCTCAAACTCACGCGCTACCCGGTCCGGCCCCTGCCCCGAAGCTTCCATCTGGAACAACGCCTGCACGGCATACAACCGCGCGGCGGATTTCATCCGGCGCTTTTCCTCAACCGAGGGTTTGTGCGGCTTCTCGGGGACGGTGGCTTCGGTCATGCTTGTGGGTTTCCTTCGGGTTCTCCGGCCAAGCGGATCGACTCACCCAATGGGCGAAAGCCGATCCCCTTCGTCAGGCCCGCCCATTTGCGCGAGAGCGCGACAAGATGCAAGGCCGCAGCCGCAGCACCGCCGCCTTTATCCTGATCGGCCGGGTCGGCACGCACCTCGGCCTGCGGGCGGTTTTCCACCGTCAGGATGCCGTTGCCGATGCAGATGCCCTGTAACCCCAGCATTGTCAGCCCGCGCGAACTATCGTTGCAAACCGTGTCGTAATGCGTGGTCTCGCCACGGATCACACAGCCCAGGGCGACGAACCCGTCGTAATTCGCCATCCGCGCCGCCATACCGATGGCGGTCGGAATTTCCAATGCGCCGGGCACCTCGATCAGGTCGATCTCGGCGCCGACCTTGGCCGCCACGGCGCGGGCGCCGGCGATCTGATTGTCGGCGATGTCCTTGTAATAAGGAGCCACCACGATCAGCAACCGGACCGGCTTGTCAAAAGCCGGCAGCGGCAGGGTGTAGTGCAATTCGTTTCCGGCCATGATCCGTCCTCAATATGCGCGCGTGCCGTCGATCTCCAGGCCATAGCCCTCGATCCCGACCACCTTCGGCATCGCCGAATTGGTCAACAGCACCAGTTTCGTCAGCCCAAGTGCCGACAGAATCTGCGCCCCCAGCCCATATTGCCGCAGGGTTTGCGGCGAGACCTGCCCAGGCGCGGTCATCTTCATCGCCGTATCACGCAGCACCACGACAACGCCACGTCCCTCGGCCGAGATCACCTCCATCGCGCGGCCCAGATCACCCGCGCGGTCGGGGTTCAGCCCCAGAACATCGCTCATCGGGTCCAGCACATGGATACGCACCAGAACCGGGGCGTCGGCGTTCATATCGCCTTTGGTCAGCACGATATGTTCTTCGCCCTCGGTCTGGTCGGTGAACACCCGCATCGACCAATCGCCCCCGAAAATCGAGGTGACCGGCCGTTGCGCCGTTTCGCGCACCAGATTGTCATAGCGGCGACGATAGGCGATCAGATCGGAAATCGTGCCGATCTTCAGCCCGTGTTTCTGCGCGATGGCCACCAGATCGGGCAGGCGCGCCATGGTGCCGTCTTCATTCATGATCTCGCAGATCACGCCCGCCGGGTTCAGCCCGGCCAGACGGGCAACGTCAACGGCGGCTTCGGTATGGCCCGCACGCACCAGCACGCCACCGTCACGCGCCCGCAGCGGGAACACATGGCCCGGCGTGGCCAGATCGGCGCGGCCTTTGCTGGGGTCGATCGCCACCGAAATCGTCCGCGCCCGGTCATGCGCGGAAATCCCGGTCGATACGCCTTCGCGGGCCTCGATCGACACGGTGAAATTGGTCTCGTGGCGCGACGAATTCTGGGCCGCCATCAGCGGCAACCCCAAGGCATCGACCCTAGGCCCGGTCATCGACAGACAGATCAGACCGCGGCCGTGTGTCGCCATGAAATTGATCGCGTTCGGCGTTGCCATCTGCGCCGGGATCACCAGATCGCCTTCATTCTCGCGGTCTTCATGATCGACCAGAATGAACATCTTCCCGTTGCGGGCATCGTCGATGATTTCCTCGATCGAGGAAATCGCATCGCGGAAGCTTTGCTCGACGGGACCCGGAACATCGGCGGGGACGGATTTGTCGACCGGGGTCGGCGGGGTTTGCTTGGTCATACTTGCCACTCCTGCAAGCGCGCGACATAGCGTGCCAGCGTATCGATTTCCAGATTTACCGGATCGCCGACCCGGGCGGTGCCCCAGGTGGTGACGGCCTTGGTATGCGGGATGATGTTGACGCCGAAGGTGTCCCCCTCGACCTCATTCACCGTCAGGGATGTGCCGTTCAGCGCGACCGATCCCTTGGAGGCGATATATTTCGCCAGGGGTCCGGGGGCGCGAAAGGTGAACCGGGTGCTGTCGCCTTCATCCTGTAGCGCAATGATTTCCGCCACACCGTCGACATGGCCCGAAACAATATGGCCGCCCAGTTCGTCGCCCACCTTCAGCGCGCGTTCCAGATTCAGCCGCCGCCCCGGTGCCCAGGAATTGCGCCCGATATTGGTTTTGGACACGGTTTCCGCCGAAATCTCGGCATCGAACCAATCGTCCCCCTTGGCAACGACGGTCAGGCAGACACCTTCGCACGCGATCGAGGCGCCGATATCGACACCCGCCATATCGTAATGACAGCCGATCCGCGCCCGCAGGTCGCCCGCCTGGGTCAGTTGCCGGACCTCGCCGACATCGGTCACGATTCCAGTAAACATCGCATCCCCTTTTGCTGCAGTCCTCGTTAGCCGCCCGGCCCCCGGCACGCAAGACCGGCATGGGGCACCGAAGGGCACAACCGTTCTGCACCGGTGAACTTTTCCGCAACAGCCCCTGATAACCGCCGTGGATTCGGCGAATTTCCAGCCGCCCTTGCGCCATATCAAGGCCGTAATTCGGGGGGCAACCATTATCGCGTGACAAGCCATCGGCTTGCGCCCTAAATAACGGCATTTAAGTAGCAGGCATGCTTTTGACGCAGAAAATTTTTCTCTTTTTACAGGGTCCGCATGGGCCGTTTTTCTATCGGCTGGCACAGATGCTGCGCACGGCCGGGCATGAGGTGCTGCGTGTCGGTTTCAATCGCGGCGATGAAATTTTCTGGCCCGACCGCAACAGTTATACGCCCTACGCCAGCAAGCCCGAATCCTGGCCTGAAGTCTTGGCCGAACTGATCGTCGCGCGGCAGATCACGGATATCGTGCTGTATGGCGACACCCGCCCGGTCCATGCGCAGGCCATTCTTGTCGCGCAGCAAATGGGCGTGATGGTGCATGTTTTCGAGGAGGGCTATCTGCGCCCATATTGGGTCACCTACGAACGCGGTGGTTCAAACGGCCATTCGCGGTTGATGTCGCTGGACGTGGCCGACATGCGCGCCGCCCTGAACCGCAGCGAAATCGAGTTTCCCGATGCACCGGCCCGTTGGGGTGACATGCGCCACCATGTGTTCTACGGGGCGCTGTATCATTTCTTCGTCATGATGAACAATGGTGCCTACCCGAATTTCCAGCCGCATCGCGACATCACCGTCCGGCAGGAATTCCGGCTGTATCTGCGCCGTTTGCTGACCATGCCATGGCACTATCTGCAACGCGCACTGGCCACGCGGCGGGTGCGCAACGGCGGCTTTCCCATCCATCTGGTGTTGATGCAACTGGAACATGATTCCAGTTTCCGCATGCATTCGGATTTCACCTCGCAAACGGAATTCATCGACGTGGTGATGGCCGGGTTTGCCGAGGGCGCCCCGAAGCACCACCATCTGGTCTTCAAGGCCCACCCGCTGGAGGACGGCCGCGCCCCGATACGCAGGACCGTCGAACAGGCGATGCGCAAACACGGGTTACAGGGCCGGGTGCATTATCTTGGCGGCGGCAAGCTGGCCGGATTGCTGGCGCAGGCACGCTCGGCGGTGACGGTGAACTCGACCTCCGGGCAACAGGCGCTGTGGCGGGGGCTGCCGCTGAAGGCCTTTGGCCGCGCGGTCTATGGCAAGCCCGAATTCGTTTCCGCCCAGACGATCGAGGAGTTTTTCGCCGCGCCCCACCGCCCCGACACCCGCGCCTATCGCGATTTCCGCCATTATCTGCTGGAAACCAGCCAGATACCGGGCGGTTTCTATTCCACCCACGGCCGCCGCGTCCTGCTGCGTCAGGTGGTGGACATGATGCTGTCGCGCGAAGATCCCTATGATGCCCTCAGCGTCGGCAATGCCACCCCGCGCCAACAGTTGCGCGTGGTGAACTGAACCTTCAAGGATACACTTGTGCCGAAACAGCATGATATCGGCGCTGCGGCCACTCGATTTTGACTTTTTCATCGGTTAGCGTGCGTTACATATTTCGACCCTTCATTCAGCCTGCCCACCACAGCATTCCCCGAACAAGGAGCCCCTCTGTGATCGTCACCGCCAACCGCAGGATCTTTTGCCTTGGGCTGTCCGCCGCCCTTCTGACCAGCGCCTGCGGCCTGCCGCGGTCCGGCCCCAGCCGCAAGGAAATCCTGGCGGGCGGCAAGGTCGAGGGCAGCAACACCTTTGTCGTCAATGTCGATGGCCGCGTGGCCCAGGCCACCACGATCAGGCCGGGGCTGGGCTTCAACTCGGCCTTCACCGGCGCGGGTAAGATGGGGTCCGACACGATCAGTGCGGGCGACACGCTGGCGGTCTCGATCTGGGAAAACGTCGATCAGGGCGTGCTGACCACGCGCGGCGCGCCGACGCAGTTGCAAGAGGTGCAGGTGGATGGCAATGGCAACATCTTCATCCCCTATGCGGGTAAGCTGAAGGCCGCAGGCAATTCCCCCGAATCGCTGCGCGACATCATCACCGAACGTCTGGCCGCGCAGACCCCAGATCCGCAGGTGGCCGTGGCGCGCACGGCGGGCGATGGCGCGACCGTTTCGGTGATGGGAAACATTGCCCAGCAAGGCGTCTACGCGATCGAGCGCCCGACCCGCACCCTGTCGGCCATGATCGCCCGGGCGGGCGGTGTCTCGGTCAAGCCCGAGATCGCCAAGATCACCGTCACGCGCGGCGCGCGCAGCGGCACGGTCTGGCTGAAGGATCTGTATGAAAACCCGAAAATGGATATCGCACTGCGCCCCGGCGACGTGATCCTGGTCGAAAAAGACACCCGCGCCTATACCGCGCTTGGCGCCACCGGCATGCAATCGCGCATTCCGTTCGAGGCCCAGACGCTGACGGCGCTGGAGGCACTGGCGACGGTGGGCGGCCTGCAAACCAATATCGCCGACCCCAAGGGGATCTTCATCTTCCGCGATGAGACCCCCGCGATCGCCCGCACCGTGCTGGAGCGCGCCGATATCGCCACGCCCCAACGCATCGCCTATGTGCTGAACCTGACCGAGCCCAATGGCATGTTTGTCGCCCGCGAGTTCATGATCCGCGACGGCGATACGCTTTATGTGACCGAGGCACCGTATGTCCGTTGGCAAAAAACGCTGGCCGCGCTGACCGGCCCGGTCACTTCGGCGAATGCGATGGACAATCTGGCCACCGGCAACTGATGCCATCGCGACCAAAATCGGCCGCCGGGGAAGAAACCCGGCGGCTGTTCTATTATACGGCCGGGTTTCTGCGTGATCCGGGGCTGCGCCAAATCCTGTCTGCGGCCGGTTGGTCGCTGCATGCGGGCCTGCCCGATGCCGGGGATCGTGTCGTGACCTGGGGTCGCTCACCCTATGCCAGCCGTGGACAGGCCATCGCACGTTGGCGTGGCGTGGGGGTTGTGCGGGTCGAGGATGCATTCCTGCGATCGGTACACCCCGGCCGCAGCCCGCGCGGCGGCAGCCCACTGGGCCTGTTCATCGACCCCGTGGGCGTGCATTATGACGCGGCGGCCCCTTCGATGCTGGAACAGATGCTGGCATCCGCCGATCTCGATGATCCGGCGTTGCTGGCCCGGGCTACGCAGGGAATCGCCCGATTACAGGCGCTGGATCTATCCAAATACAACGATTTCGATGATCGCTTGCCGCCCCCCCCGCCCGGTTATGTGCTGGTGATTGATCAGACCCGGGGTGATGCCGCGATCCGTCATGGCGGGGCGAATGCGGATAGTTTTCGGCATATGCTGGCCGCCGCAAGACGTGATCACCCGCAGGCGCGCATTGTCATCCGCGCCCATCCCGAGACCCGCGCCGGGCTGCGTCCGGGGCATTTCGGCCCGCAGGACACCGATGCTCGCACGCTGTTCTGCGACGCCCCGATATCGCCCTGGCGGCTGTTGCAGGGGGCGGATGCGGTCTATGCCGTCACCTCGCAACTGGGGTATGAGGCGATCCTGGCGGGTCATCGCCCGGTTCTGTTCGGACAACCGTTCTACGCGGGCTGGGGGTGCAGCCAGGATCAGGCCCCCTGTCCGCGCCGCGACCGTATATTGACCGCCGCACAGCTTTTTGCCGTCAGCCATCTTCTGGCGCCCACCTGGTTCGACCCGTGCCGCAAGCGCCTGTGCAGCTTCGAGCAGGCGGTTGACCAGCTGGAGGCCGAAACCCGCGCCTATCGCATGGATCGCCACGGCCATGTCGCCACAGGCATGCGTCTGTGGAAGCGTCGCGCGTTACAGCAGTTTTTCGGGCAGGATCGGCCGCTACGCTTCGTCGACCCGCCCGCCCGCGCCACCCGTGTCGCCAAAGCCACCGGGCGATCCGTGCTGGTCTGGGCCGGGCGGGAGAACGGGATGGAGACGCCCCATTATCGCGTCGAGGACGGCTTTCTGCGCTCTCGCGGATTGGGCGCGGATCTGATCCCGCCGCTTTCGCTGGTCGCCGATGCACGGGGAATCTACTACGATCCAACCCGGCCCTCGGATCTGGAGACGCTGATCGCCCAGCCCCCGCCCCCCGGTGGCCGGGACCGGGCGGATCGGCTGTTACAGGCGATCCGCGACGCGGGATTGTCGAAATACAACCTGCACGGTGCCCCGCCGATTTTACCACCGGGGCACCGGATTTTGGTGCCGGGACAGGTCGAAGACGATGCCTCTATCCGGTTGGGCGCGGGGCAGACTTGCACAAATCTTGCATTATTGGCCCGCGTTCGGTCAGAAAACCCGCATTCCATTATCATTTTCAAACCTCACCCGGATGTCGAGGCTGGCCTGCGCCCCGGTCATGTGCCCCCAGCCGATGCATTGCGCCATGCCGATCATCTTGCGTCAAACACCGATCCCATCGCCCTGATCACAGCGGTGGATGAGGTCTGGACGATGACATCCCTGTTGGGGTTTGAGGCGTTGCTGCGCGGCAAGCCCGTCACCGTGACAGGCGCGCCGTTTTACGCAGGGTGGGGACTGACGCGTGATCTGGGCACGGTGCCGGATCGACGCCGCGCCAGGCCCGATCTGCTGGATTTGGCCTATGCGGCACTGATCGCCTATCCGCGTTACCATGATCCGGTTTCACGCCGCCCCTGCCCACCCGAAATCGTCGTCGCACGACTGGCCCAGGGCAACCTGCCCCGCCCCGGTCGCCTCAACCGGGCCGCCGCCAAACTACAGGGGGCCTTGGCGGACTACGCCTGGATCTGGCGCCGCCAACGGTGAAGCACGTCGCCGCCAATCACCTCGACCGAATGCAGGTCGTAACGTGGCGCCTGGGCCAGATGCTCCAGCCCCAGCGGGCCAAAGGCTGCCCGCGCATCGCCGCCCAGAACGGCCCCGGCGGTAAAGCCGATCAGCTCATCCACCACGCCCGCCCGCATCAATGCCGCGCCAAAAACCCCACCGCCCTCGCAAAAAACCCGCGTCAATCCGCGTGCGCCCAGGGCTTGCATCGCTGCAGCAACATCAATCCCGTCAGAACCTGAGGGCACCTGGATCAGTTCCGCCCCCGCGTCACGCCACCAGTCACGGGCCTGCGCAGGGGCCTGTTCACCATGCAGCAGCCACAACGGCGTCCGCGCAGCCGAGGCCGCCATTTCCGCGCGTGGCAAATCCAGCCGGGCCGAAGCCACAACCCGCACCGGCTGCACCAGCGGCTGAAAATACCTCACCGTCAACAGCGGATCATCCGCCCGCGCCGTCCCCCCGCCGACCAGAACCGCATCGTAACGGGCACGCAACGCATGCACGCGTATCCGCGCGGCGGCCGAGGTGATCCACTGGCTTTCCCCATTCGCCAACGCGATCCGCCCATCGAAACTGGTCGCCAGCTTGAGCGCAACCCACGGACGTCCCTGCGTAATCCGGTTCAGAAACCCGGCCTGCAAGGCACGGGCCTCGGCCTGCATCATCCCGATATCGACCCTGATCCCCGCCGCACGCAGCATCGCATGCCCCTGCCCCGCGACGCGGGGATCGGGGTCCTCAAAGCTGCTGACGACGCGGGTGACCCCGGCCTCGATCAGACCCGAAGCACAAGGCGGCGTATGGCCAAAATGCGCGCAGGGTTCCAATGTGACATAGGCCGTAGCCCCCCGCGCCGCCGCGCCAGCTTGATCCAGCGCACGCCGCTCGGCATGGGGGCGACCGCCCGGCTGGGTCCACCCCCGCCCGACGATCTGCCCATCGCGCACGATGACACACCCCACGGCGGGATTGGGCCAGACATTACCCAACCCCCGCGACGCCAGCGACAGCGCCAGCGTCATAAACCGTCGGTCGGCGTCACTCACACGGTATCGCCCGGTTGTGGCCGCAATTCAGATACGAATTTATCGAAATCATCCGCAGCCTGGAAGTTCTTGTAAACACTGGCAAACCGAACATAGGAAACGGTGTCGATCCGGGCAAGCGTCTCCATCACGATTTCCCCTATGGTGCGCGAGGGGATATCGGTCTCTCCCATCGATTCAAGCCGCCGCACAATTCCCGAAATCATCTGATCGACGCGTTCCGGTTCGATCGGGCGTTTCTGCATGGCGATACGGATGGAACGTTCCAGCTTGTCACGGTCGAAATCTTCGCGCTTGCCCGAGGATTTGACCACCACCAGATCACGCAACTGCACACGTTCATAGGTGGTGAACCGCCCGCCACATGCCGGACAGAATCTGCGTCGCCGAATGGCAACGTGATCCTCCGCTGGTCGGCTGTCCTTCACCTGGGTATCAACATTCCCGCAAAATGGGCAGCGCATCGCGTCCCCCTTCTCTGTTTTCCCGCCTCATATGGGGTCTGATGCCCCTTTGACCACCAGACTATAGGCGGCAGCCGATCTGTTGGATAGAATCTTTCTGTGACCACCAGATAGCCATGCAAAACTGTGGCCAAGCGGACTCAGAATTGCATCCGCATGCAAAGGAAATGTTGCATAAGGTAAATCCTGCGCGGATTTACCCGCGCAGGATTGTGTAAAATGATGAAAATCTGCTGGTGGGGCGATCAGCCCTGCGCCGGCTCAACCGATTTCGGATCAAGCACGGCACGGTCATAGACATAGGTCGTCAGGCACTCCGGGTTGACTGTCATAATCTGCTTTTCCTTTTCGACTGCAGCATCCACCTGTCTGGCATTCAGGCCACGGGTGTAAACCGCCTGCGGCTGCAAGGACCCATCCCCAACCCCGGAAGCAATCGCGTAGCTGCCGTCCTCGGCCTTGGACACCACCGCAAAACAGGTGCCCGCCGTGGTGGTATTCGGCCCCTTCGGCTTGGACGCGGACGGAAATCCTTCCATCGTGCAGGCACACAGCAGCAGCGCAACAGAAAGCGACAGGGCGGTAGCGCGGATCATCACCAACTCCGGGTAGGTTTTTCCACGGCATAGCAGGGACTTCGCCCATCGCAAAGCATTCATATCCAGCCATCGGCCCGGAATTTTATCAACCACCTTGGAGCCGCCTCGGGAAATCGTCGCCGTTAAGGGCTTATTAGCCAATCAGTCGGTTAATGAAGATATTAGCGAATCCTCTGCCAAGGTGCTGCCATGACCGACAAACTTGAAGACCTTTTCATCCAACGCCCGCCCACGTCGAATCAACCCTTACTTGGCCTGACGGTGTTAGTGGTGGAGGACAGCCGCTTTGCATCGGAAGCGCTGCGCTTGATGACGCAGCGGTCCGGGGCACGGATGCGGCGGGCGGATTGCCTGCGCGCGGCGCAACGCCACCTGCAAACCTACCGGCCCGGCGCAATCATCATCGACATGGGCTTGCCTGATGGAAACGGGGCGGATCTGATCCGCTCAATTCGTACCGCAAGGACACCCTCGCCCGTCATTCTGGGCCTGTCAGGCGATACGCACCGCAAGGAAGAAGCCATGAATGCCGGGGCCGATGGCTTTCTGTTCAAGCCGCTCGAAAGTCTGGCGCAGTTTCAACAGGCACTGCTGACGGCGATGCCGGTAACCGCGCGACCTGCCATGCCGCGTCTGCTGCCCGAAGAAATCCTGACCCCGGACCCGATTGCCCTACGCGATGATCTGCATGAGGCGGCGCGCCTGCTGGCGCAGCGGCCGGATGCAAACGCCACCGGATATCTGTCGCAATTCTTGCGCGGGCTGGCACGTCTGTCGCGCGATGAAACGCTGGAACATGCCGCACAGGCCTTGCATGGCGGCTTGCCCAGTGCTGCGGCGCTATCATGCGCCGCACATCTGGTGCAATCGCGGCTGTCGACCGGATCCGCGATCTAATCATTCACCCCAGGACCGGATCAGGGCTAACCCGCACCAACCGGGTCAAATCCGACAGGCGTTCGTTCTGCTGCCCTTCGGGGCCAAAGTTGGCCGGGCTGAGCCACGCATCATAGGCCGCTTGCAGGCCGGGCCAATCCTTGTCGGTCGCCGCAAACAACGCGGTGTCACGGTTGCGCCCCTTTACGATTGTCGCCTGACGGAATGTGCCTTCGTAGCTGAGCCCCAATCGTTGCGCGGCCCGGCGCGAGGGCAGATTGTAGGCGTCGCATTTCCATTCAAACCGGCGATATCCGGCCGCAAATGCCCATTCGATCATCAGTACCATCGCCTCGGTCGCGGCACGGCTGCGCTGCAACAGCGGCGACAGGCAGATATGCCCCAATTCGATCACCCCGACCTCGGGTGTGATGCGCAGATAGGCCATGACCCCCGCGGGCTGGCCCGTCGCCAGATCAATCACCGCATACAGATAGGGGTCCGACAGCACCGACATATCCTTGACCCACCGCATATAGGCGACCTCAGAGGTGAACGGCCCATAGGGCAGGTAATCCCAGATCGCATTATCGTCGGCATTGGCCCGAAAAAGCATATGGGCGTGGACTTCGGTCAAACGCTCCAGGCGCACATAGCGCCCATGCAACACTGTTGCATCGGGGCGTGGCGGCGCAACCCAGTCGGGAACGGGATCTCCGAAGCGTCGGTCAATCATCGGCGGTCTCCTTACGCGATCAGACCTACGCTAGCGTGCCGCGCAATCCTGCGCAATTGCCGCCAAACCGTCGCTGAAAAGCCCGGAAATCCGCCATCATTCCGGCCCACGTTCACACCATCGCCACAATTCATAGAGGCCATCATGGTGCAGCGTTTCTTTATCCGCCTGTCGCGCAACCCCGCTGCGATTCGTAGCACGCAAAGTTCGC
Source organism: Paenirhodobacter sp. (assembly GCA_036398515.1). Taxonomy (GTDB): domain Bacteria; phylum Pseudomonadota; class Alphaproteobacteria; order Rhodobacterales; family Rhodobacteraceae; genus Rhodobacter. The sequence goes on along the minus strand of DASWPI010000109.1, from coordinate 19,298 downwards.
TTTATGCGATGGGCATCCTGTGTTTCTGCCTGTGGTCCAGCGCGGTAATCTGGTCCGTCGTGCTGGACTGAGCAAAACGGGCGCCGGATTTCCCCGACGCCCGTCCAATTGCCAACAAACCGCTCAGGCGTCCTTGGGCAAAACCCGCAGCCGCAATTCACGCAACTGGTCATTCGTGGGTTCCGACGGCGCGTTCATCATCAGGTCTTCGGCGCGCTGGTTCATCGGGAACATGATGACCTCGCGGATATTACTTTCATCGGCCAGTAGCATCACCGCCCGGTCAATCCCCATCGCGCAACCACCGTGCGGCGGGGCGCCCAGCTTGAACGCCTTGACCATGCCACCAAAGCGCTTGTCGACCTCGGAGGCGGGATATCCTGCGATTTCAAAGGCCTTGTACATGACGTCGGGTTCATGGTTGCGGATTGCCCCCGAAATCAGCTCATAGCCATTGCACGCCAGATCGTATTGATAGCCCAGAATCTGCAGCGGATCGCCATCCAGCGCCGCCAACCCGCCTTGCGGCATCGAGAACGGGTTGTGCGAAAAATCGATTTTCCCTTCATCGGTTTTTTCATACATCGGGAAGTCGATAATCCAGCAGAACCGGAAGGTATTTTCCTGCATCAGCTTCAGTTCGCGTCCGATTTCGTTGCGGGCGCGGCCAGCGACGGATTCGAACTGCTCGGCCTTGCCGCCCAGGAAGAATACCGCGTCGCCTTCGTTCAGCGACAGTTGCGCACGGATCGCCTCGGTCCGCTCGGCACCAAGGGCCTTGGCGACGGGGCCTGCGGCCTCCATCGCCCCATCTTCGGCCTTACGCCAGAAGATATAGCCCATACCCGGCAGACCCTGCGCCTGGGCGAAGGCATTCATCCGGTCGCAGAACTTGCGCGAACCACCGGTAGGCGCGGGGATGGCGCGCACTTCGGTGCCGGCATTTTCCAGCAATTTCGCAAAAATGCCAAAACCCGAGTCGCGGAAATGCGCACTAACATCCGCCATCTTGATCGGGTTGCGCAGATCGGGCTTGTCCGACCCGTACCACAGCAGCGCGTCACGATAGGCGATGCGTTCCCAGTTCGGATCAACCGTTTTGCCCTTGCCGAATTCCTCGAACAGCCCCTGAATCACGGGTTGCACCGTAGCGAACACGTCCTCTTGCTCGACAAAGGACATTTCCACATCGAGCTGGTAGAAATCGGTGGGTGAACGGTCAGCCCGCGGGTCTTCATCACGGAAACACGGCGCGATCTGGAAGTAACGGTCAAAACCCGCCACCATGATCAGCTGCTTGAACTGTTGCGGCGCCTGCGGCAGCGCGTAGAATTTGCCCGGATGCAGGCGCGACGGCACCAGAAAATCGCGCGCGCCTTCGGGCGAAGAGGCGGTGATGATCGGCGTCTGGAATTCGTTGAACCCCATATCCCACATCCGGTTGCGGATCGAGCGCACCACGTTCGAGCGCAACATCATCTTGTTGTGCAACCCTTCGCGGCGCAGATCGAGGAAACGATAGGTCAGCCGGGTCTCTTCGGGATAATCCTGTTCGCCAAACACCGGCAGGGGCAGTTCGCCCTCGACCGCGCCCAGAACCTCGATGTCACGGGCGTAGACCTCGATTTCACCGGTGGGGATCTTCGGGTTGATCAGGCTGTCGTCGCGCAGCTTGACCGTGCCGTCGATGCGGATCACCCATTCCGCACGCACCTTTTCCAGCGCGGCGAAGGCCGGGCTGTCGGCATCGCAGATGATCTGCGTGATGCCGTAATGGTCGCGCAGATCCAGAAACAGCACACCGCCGTGATCTCGCACCCGATGGACCCATCCCGAAAGGCGGACGGTCTCACCGGCATTCCGTGCGGAAAGCGCGGCGCAGGTATGGCTGCGATAGGCGTTCATGACTTGTTTCCTTAGGGCTTTCTGGGGTCATCCCGTTCGGGCCGATACACCCGCATGGGGGCCGAAAGTCAAGGCCGGAACGCCGCCCCCGCCCCATTCCGCAGGAGCCGAGAATCGCCCCGCCCCCCGTGGGGACGGATGCTTTGCGCAAAAATCAGGCAAAATCCCGGCCGTGGCGGGTTGCGCCAGTGCGGAACACGGGTCCGCCCCGCCAGCCATTGACGGAAAAACTGGCCAAGCCACATTGCTTTGTTAACGTGTGACAATTCCGTTGCCGCAACGCCGCCGCCACTTTGCCGATCGCCCGCATGACGATACCGCACAGCGCGCCCGCGTCGTCGCGGCCAGGCAACTGAGGGGGCAACATGACAATATGGGATCAACTGGTCGACAGGCTTGTGCGCAAGATCGTGCGGTTCGGCACGTTCGAAATCACCTATGCCGACGGAACGATACGCCGCTATGGCGACGGAACGGGCACGGGCGTGGCCATGACGATCCACGATTCAGCCTTGGCGCAAAAGATCATCCGCAACCCCGATATGGGCGTGGGTGAGGGCTACATGGACGCGTCCTATACCCTGCGTGACGATGATCTGCAGGGATTTCTGGCGCTGATGATGGCGAATGGCGCGCATCATCGGATGCCCTGGTTTGAGCGGCCAATGGCCTGGTTGAAATATCTGGGGCGCGGGTTGGCACAGTTCAATCCGCGCGGCCGCGCCCAGAGCAATGTCGCGCATCACTACGACCTGTCGGCACAGCTATACGATCTTTTTCTGGATGAGGACCGGCAATACAGCTGTGCCTATTTCGCCGATCCGCAGATGACCCTGGAACAGGCGCAGGCGGCCAAGAAACAGCATATTGCCCGTAAATTGCTGATCCAGCCGGGGATGAAGGTGCTGGATATCGGCTGCGGCTGGGGCGGGATGGCGCTGACGCTGGCGCGTGACTTCGGTGCGCAGGTGGTGGGGGTCACGCTGTCGAAAGAACAACATAGCCTGGCGCGTGAACGGGTGCGGGCCGCGGGGCTGCAAGATCGTATCGACATCCGGCTGTGCGATTACCGCTCGGTCACCGAACGTTTTGACCGGATCGTGTCGGTCGGCATGTTTGAACATGTCGGCGCGCCGCATTTTCGGGAATATTTCCGCCATGTTCGGCAGATGCTGGCGCCGGGCGGCGTGGCGCTGATCCATTTCATCGGGCGGGCGGATCCGCCGGGGGTCACCTCGGACTGGGTGCGCAAATACATCTTTCCGGGTGGGTATTGCCCGTCGATGTCGGAAACCTCGGCCGCGGTGGAACGCGAACACCTGATCATCGCCGATGTCGAGGTCTGGCGCGTACATTACGCCGAGACCCTACGCCAGTGGCGGTTGCGCTTTGAGCAGCATCTGGACGAGGCGCGCGCCCTGTATGATGCGCGGTTCACCCGGATGTGGCGATTTTACCTGATCGGGTCCGAGATGGCATTCCGCTATGCCGGTCAAGTGGTGTTCCAGTATCAGTTGTGCCATCAGGTCACGGATGTGCCGCTGACCCGCGACTACCTGTATCGCCCCGACATCACCGAATAGCGCGCGGGGGCAACACCGCCTGCTTTGGCCCTTGCGCTATCACGCGTGCTGACTATAACCCCCATCAATTTGCGCAGGGCCACCGGTCCTGTGTCTCACGCTGCCATATCCAAGAGGTCCGCCATGCCGAAGAGAACCGACATCCAGTCCATCCTCATCATCGGCGCGGGGCCCATTGTGATCGGTCAGGCGTGCGAGTTCGACTACTCTGGCGCCCAGGCCTGCAAGGCCCTGCGCGAAGAGGGCTACCGGGTCATTCTGGTGAACTCGAACCCGGCCACGATCATGACCGATCCGCATATGGCGGACGCGACCTACATCGAGCCGATCACCCCCGAGGTCGTCGCCAAGATCATCGAAAAGGAACGCCCCGACGCGCTGCTGCCGACCATGGGCGGCCAGACCGGGCTGAACACCTCGCTGGCGCTGGCGGATATGGGTGTGCTGGAGAAATTCGGGGTCGAGCTGATCGGCGCCAACCGCAATGCCATCGAAATGGCCGAAGATCGCAAGCTGTTCCGCGAGGCGATGGACCGGATCGGGCTGGAAAACCCCAAGGCCACGATCGTCGCCGCGCCCAAGCTGGCGAACGGTAAATATGACGTCAACGCCGGGGTGCGTCAGGCGATCAACGATCTGGACCACATCGGCCTGCCCGCGATCATCCGCCCGGCCTTCACGCTGGGCGGCACCGGCGGCGGCATCGCCTACAACCGCGACGATTACGAAGCAATCGTGCGGTCCGGCCTTGATGCCTCGCCCGTCGCGCAGGTGCTGATCGACGAGTCCCTGCTGGGATGGAAAGAATTCGAGATGGAGGTGGTCCGCGACAAGGCCGACAACGCCATCATCGTCTGTGCCATCGAAAACATCGACCCGATGGGCGTGCATACGGGCGATTCGATCACCGTTGCCCCCGCGCTGACCCTGACCGACAAGGAATACCAGATCATGCGCAACGGCTCCATCGCCGTGCTGCGCGAGATCGGGGTCGAAACCGGCGGTTCCAACGTGCAATGGGCGATCAACCCGGCCGATGGCCGCATGGTGGTGATCGAGATGAACCCGCGGGTGTCGCGGTCATCTGCCCTGGCGTCCAAGGCCACCGGCTTCCCCATCGCCAAGATCGCGGCGAAACTGGCTGTGGGCTACACTCTGGATGAGCTGGACAACGACATCACCAAGGTTACGCCGGCCTCGTTCGAACCGACCATCGACTATGTCGTGACGAAGATCCCCCGCTTTGCCTTTGAGAAATTCCCCGGCGCCAAGCCCGAGCTGACCACGGCGATGAAATCGGTGGGCGAAGTAATGGCCATTGGCCGCACCTTCCATGAATCGATCCAGAAAGCACTGGCCTCGCTGGAAACCGGACTGTCGGGCTTTGACGAAATCGACATTCCCGGCGCGCCGGACCAGGCCGCCATCGTCAAGGCACTGGCCGACAAGACCCCGGATCGTATCCGCGTCGTCGCGCAGGCAATGCGGTTCGGCCTGACGGATGATGATATCGTCGCCGCGACGGCCTTTGACCCGTGGTTTCTGGCCCGCATCCGCGAGATCATCGAGGCCGAGGCCGAGATCCGCAAGACCGGCCTGCCTTTCACCGAAGAGGGTCTGCGCAAGCTGAAGATGATGGGCTTTACCCATCAACGGCTGGCGAAACTGACCGGCCGGGATGAGACCCACGTCCGCCGGGCCCGCCGCAATCTGGGCGTTCAGGCGGTGTTCAAGCGCATCGACACTTGCGCCGCCGAATTCGAAGCGCAGACCCCCTATATGTATTCCACCTACGAAGCCCCGGCGATGGGCGATGTGGAATGCGAGGCCCGCCCGTCTGATCGCAAGAAGGTCGTCATTCTGGGCGGCGGTCCGAACCGTATCGGCCAGGGGATCGAGTTCGATTATTGCTGCTGTCACGCCTGTTTCTCGCTGGCCGATGTCGGCTACGAAACGATCATGATCAACTGCAACCCGGAAACGGTGTCGACCGATTACGACACGTCTGACCGGCTGTATTTTGAACCGCTGACGCTGGAATCGGTGCTGGAAATCCTGCGGGTCGAGCAGGAAAATGGCACGCTGCACGGTGTGATCGTGCAGTTCGGCGGGCAAACCCCGCTGAAACTGGCCAATGCGCTGGAGGCCGAGGGCATTCCGATCCTGGGCACCACCCCCGACGCCATCGACCTGGCGGAAGACCGCGAGCGGTTCCAACATCTGCTGAACGATCTGGGGCTGAAGCAACCGATCAACGGCATCGCACACAGCGAGGCCGAAGCCTTTGAAATCGCAGGCCGGATTGGTTATCCTCTGGTCATTCGCCCCTCTTATGTTCTGGGTGGGCGGGCGATGGAAATCGTGCGCGATCTGGAGCAGCTGAAACGCTATATCGCCACGGCGGTGAATGTGTCGGGGGATAGCCCGGTGCTGTTGGACAGCTATCTGTCCGGCGCGATCGAGGTGGATGTCGATGCCCTCTCGGACGGCGAGAACGTCCATGTCGCGGGCATCATGCAGCACATCGAAGAGGCCGGCGTGCATTCGGGCGACTCGGCCTGTTCGCTACCGCCCTATTCGCTGTCGGCGGAAACAGTGGCGGAATTGAAGGCGCAGACCGTGCAAATGGCGCTCGGGCTGCGGGTTGTCGGCCTGATGAACGTGCAATTCGCCATCAAGGATGGCGTGATTTACGTGTTGGAGGTCAACCCCCGCGCCTCGCGCACCGTTCCCTTTGTCGCCAAGGCGACAGATTCGGCGATTGCCTCGATCGCGGCGCGGTTGATGGCCGGAGAGCCGCTGGCGAACTTCCCGCATCGTCCGGCCTATCCGGCGGGCGTCGGCCCCGAAGATCCGCTGCCGCTGGCCGATGCGCTGACCTTGGCCGACCCGAACACCCCGTGGTATTCGGTCAAGGAAGCGGTGCTGCCCTTTGCCCGCTTCCCCGGTGTCGATACGTTGCTGGGGCCGGAAATGCGTTCGACCGGTGAGGTGATGGGCTGGGATCGGAACTTCCCGCGCGCCTTCCTGAAGGCACAGCTGGGTGCGGGCACCAACCTGCCCGATAGCGGCCGGGTGTTCCTGTCGATCAAGGATGCCGATAAATCCGAAGAGCTGGCCTCGGCCGCCAAAGGGTTGGTGTCCATGGGCTTTACCCTGGTTGCCACACGCGGCACGGCCGTCTGGCTGAAGGCGCAGGGGATTGCGGCCGAGCAGGTCAACAAGGTTTATGAAGGCCGACCGAACATTGTCGATCGGCTGAAAAACGGTGATATCGCCCTGGTGATGAACACGACCGAAGGATCGCAATCGGTTTCGGACAGCCGCGATATCCGCGCGGTCGCCCTGTATGACCGCATCCCCTATTTCACCACGGCGGCGGCCTCGATTGCGGCTGTTGCCGCCATGCAATCGCGTGGCGAAGGTGAAATCAGCGTTCGTCCGCTCCAGGCCTGAGACCATCCAGATCTGACTGAAAGGCGGGCTTACAGCCCGCCTTTTGTCATTTTCACGAAATGCACCGCATAACGATCCGTCATACCCGAAACGAAATCCGTCATTGCCTGCACGGCGGAATAGGCATCGCATATTCCCAACAGATCAAATTTCACCACTTTCAATAGCCGCGCCGAATAGGGTTCTTCACGGTTGAAGCGGTCGCGGTCATAATCGCAACGCGCCAATGCCTGAAGACAATCCGCTAATTGGTTCAGGATCTCATGGATCAGATTGCGGCCGTAAATTTCCAGCTCGGTCTTACGCAATGCGGTAAAGACCTCTTTGCTGGAAACTTTCTTCATCTCGGCAAAGGCTGCCGAATAGATGCTATGGCCGATCAGATCGCCTGATAACCGGCCGGTCATGATCGCGTCGTAATGCTTTAGGAACGCATCGACACAGGCCGCGACCGCCTTGGTGATGGCATGGGCCCGCAGCGCGGCAATACGGCGCGAGGGATAGTCGGCCAGTGCATCGGGTAAATTGACCGCGCCCGTCACCTGCAACAACAGCGCCTCTACCCGCGCAAATGGCAGATCACCCGAGGTTACGGCATCCTCTAAATCCATGATATTGTAGCAGATATCATCCGCCGCCTCGACCAGGAACACCAACGGGTGACGGCTGTAATAAACCCCGGCCAGCCCGGTTTGACGGATCAGCCCCAAGGCTTGGGCAATCTGTTCAAAATAGGGCCAGGAGCTTTCAAACAGCCCGTATTTCTTCAGCCCACAATAGACATTTTCCCGCCCTTGGTTCTCGATTGCTTTCTGGCTGACCTCGGCCCGCACCGGGTACTTGGTGAATGCCCCGAGAACTGATCCCGCCAACGCCATCCCCTCACCATTTTCATACAGGTCGGGATGATAGATTTCATTGCGGGTCAAAATACGAAAGCCCTGGGCATTACCCTCAAACGCGGTGAATTCGGCCTGTTGCGCCGGGGTCAGTTCCGCCCACAGACCATCCACATTTTTGAATTTACGTTTGAACCAGTCGCCAATGGCTTCTTCGCCTGAATGCCCAAACGGTGGATTGCCGATATCATGCGCCAGCGCCGCCGCACGGGAGATACCCGCGATCCGTGCGACTTGATCCGGTTCCAGATCACCACGGGCCGCCAATTTCTGCCCGACCTCAACCCCCAATGTATGGGCGACCGAGCCGACCTCGACGCTATGGATCAAGCGGTGATGCAGATTGTCGTTTTGGTACAGCGGATGCACCTGGGTCTTGTTCGCCAGACGCCGGAACGAGGCTGAGAACAAGATCCGCTCATAGTTACGATCATAGAATGGCCGCGCGGGGCGGCCCTCATCAGCCGCGACGCCCGGCGCACGCTGCGCCGTCAACAGCTTTTTCCATTCCATCCGCATCATGCCGCCTTCTGTGCCTGCCGGACACAGCTAACTGCTTGCGCAGGGGGAACTCAACACACGATGCCAAAATTCACATGACATTTTACTTCAAATATATATCCCCAATATCCGCTATATATTATAATAATGCGGATAATAAGCATGAATTAAATTAACATTTTTTCTGATCAAATAGCCAAATGGCAGCAAAGAAAATAGTGCGCCCCCGTGACATCCAGCGATTTTTGCCCGATTCTGGGGCAAACAAAGGATGCTTCGATGCGAACAATAAAAACACTGGCGGCGGTGACCCTGTTGGGGGTTCTGGCCGCCTGCGGGGGCAGCAAGGACAGCGGCGTGAAACGGGGCACATTGATGAGCCCGACGGCAATGAACCCCGCCGACTATCGGGCGGCGGGCGTGCCGAACCAGTTCGGTGATACGCGACCGCATGAATGGACGGATATCTCGCCCTCGATGCTGCCGATTCATGGCATCGACGCGGCCCGCTATCAGGGGCGCATCAACTGGTTCGCGGCGCGTGCAGGCGGGGTGAATTTCGCCTGGCTGAAGGCGACCGAGGGCGGCAATTACGTCGATCCGGGATACGCGGCGAATGCACCACAGGCGCGCGCGGCCGGGGTGCCTGTTGGGGCCTATCATTTCTACTACTTCTGCCGCACGCCGCGCGAGCAGGCGAACTGGTATATCCAGAATGTGCCACGCGTACGCGGTGATCTGCCGCCGGTGCTAGATATCGAGTGGAATCACCAGTCGAAGACCTGTCGCCGCTTCCCCGATCCAGCCACGGTCCGGGCCGAAATCATGGAGTTCACCTCGATCGTCGAGGCCAATTACCACACCCGCGCGGTGATCTATACCACCCCGGATTTCTATGCGGAAAACGAACTGGGCCGCCTGCAAGGGGTGGAATTCTGGTTGCGGTCAACCGCCGGGCATCCGTCGGCGCGCTATGCCGGCGAACGCTGGAGCTTCTGGCAATGGACAGGCACCGGGGTCGTGCAAGGCGTCGGCGGCATTTCAGATATCAACGCCTTCGCCGGATCGACCGATGTCTGGCGTGCCTGGCTGACGGCACGGCGGCAATAACACGCGATCTGCCCTGATCCACCGATCAGGGCAGATCCCACAATTCGACCGCAAAATCCTGCCCCTCGGCGGGATTTATGCGGTTTGCAACGCGCAGATCCTGACGCCCACGCAATGTTGCGCCCAGTTGCGGCGGGGTATCATCGCCCGCCCCCTCGACCAGACGCACCAAGGGTTTCCCGGGCGGATAACCGGGCCCCAGCGGCGGCGGCGGCATCACCGGCAGATCAGGCCCCACCGCCAGCAACGCCCCCAGGTCGCGGATGGGGCCGGTCACCACCGCACCGTTTTCGGCCGCCAATCCCTGCACCCTGTCATGCAGTACGGTATAATCGTCGGTGACCCGCGATGGCTGCAGGCCAAAGATCACCGCCATCCCGACCAGCGCCGTGGCCGCCACCGCCGATGCCGCACCGGTCATCAGCCGGGCGCCGCGAATGGACCCGGTTTCCAGCGCCCACAACACCACGCCCGCCGCCCCCGGAATCGCCAGCGGCAACAACCAGCGCGGCGAGACGCGTGTTGCCCCCGCCACCGTCATCACCACCGCCAACAACACCAGCCCGACAACCAGCACCCACAGCAACCATCGGCGCAGCCACACCGCCGCCTCGGGCGCCCTCTCCCCGCGCCCCACCCGACGTGCCAGCAACGCCACCGGCACCAGCAATACGAAGCTCAGGACCAGGGCCTCAAGCACCTCGAACGTGCCCCCAAGCAGGCGGCCACCGATGGCGGGTCCCTCGGAACGGTACAGCTTGCCCACTGACATCAATGCCAGATCACGGTGGGCCATGCTCCACCACAGCGGGCCAATGAGGATCGCGCCAGCAATGACCAGGGCCAGCGCCCCCCCGCGCGCCCACCCCGGTCCCCTGACCCGCCCCGGAGCGGCTGGCAGCATCAGCAACGCCAAGGCCACCGCAGGCGGAAGGATCCAGAAATTGGTCTTGGACAGCCCCCCCAGCCCCAGCGTCACCCCCAGCACGACCCAACCGGCCCAGCTGTCTCGACGCAACAACCCGCACACCGCCCACAGGAAGGCCGCCGAGGTCACCATCAGCGCCACCGAATGCGACAGGGTCCGCTGTGCCTCCCACGCGATGGTCGGCACGAACAACAGCCCCAGCGTGGCCACCGCCGCGCGCCGATCATCGCAGAATTTGCGCAGCCCCAGAAAGGCCAGCATGTAAAACAGCCACAGGCAAACGTTCTTGGTCACCACCATCGCCGCGACATTGATACCGAACAGCGCAAAAACTCCGGCCTGCACCCAATTGTACAACGGCTGTTGCGGCCCATATCCCCAACGGAAATCGCGCGCCATGACCAGGATCTCGGCTTCGTCCAGTTGCACGCCCGGCCCGGCCCACAACCGCACCAGAGCCTGCGCGACGAAATACAACGCCAACATCCACGGCAGCCACACCCCCGCCCTGCTTGCCGTCATCAGATCATCCCCAACACGACCAGATCGGGTGGACGGTGACCATCGGCGAAGGCACGGATGTTGATGATCACCTTTTCGCCCATCTCGACCCGCGCCTCGACCGTGGCCGACCCCATATGCGGCAACAACACCACATTCGGCAGCGCCCGCAGACGCGGGTTGATCTGATGGCGGCCCTCGAACACATCCAGCCCGGCACCGGCGATCTCGCCCGCGCGCAACGCCCGTGTCAGGGCATTTTCGTCGATCACCTCGCCGCGCGAGGTATTCACCAGCACCGCCGTGGGCTTCATCATCTTCAATCGTCGGGCATTGATCAGATGGTAGGTTGAGGGCGTGTGCGGACAGTTGACCGAGATCACATCCATGCGGGCGATCATCTGATCCAGACTTTCCCAGAATGTCGCGCCATGCACGGCCTCGACCTCATGCCGCAAGCGGCGGCGGTTGTGATAGTGGATCTGCATCCCGAAGGCGTGGGCGCGCCGTGCCACCGCCTGGCCGATTCGTCCCATGCCCAGAATGCCCAGACGCCGCCCGCCGATCCGCCCCCCCAGCAGCGCATTGGGCGACCATCCCTGCCACTCGCCCGATTGCATCAGCGCCAACCCCTCGGGGATGCGCCGTGTCACCGACAGGATCAGCGCCATAGCCATATCGGCGGTATCTTCGGTCACCACACCGGGGGTATTCGAGACGATGATCCCCCGCGCGCGGGCCGCAGAAATGTCGATATGGTCCACCCCGGCACCGTAATTGGCAATCAGGCGCAGGGTCGGACCGGCTGCGGCGATCATCTCGGCGTCGATCCGGTCGGTGATCGTCGGCACCAGAACATCGGCCCGCTGCATGGCCGCGATCAATTCTTCGCGCGTCATCGGCACATCGGCCTCCCGCGTCTGCGCGTTGAACAGCTGTTTCATGCGGGTTTCAACCGGTTCAGGAAGGCGTCGCGTCACGACAACACTCAGGTCTCGTGCAGGCATGGATCGGCACTCCTCTCTTCCAAAGCGCGGGGCTAACGTGCAAACTGCCGCCCAAAGGGTCGAGACACAAGACCCGGAGAGAGCAGACATGGCCGCAGCACATACCCGCCCTGCGCAATTTCATTGCGCCAACCCATCCCGTTTTGCCTTTATGATTCTGGCGGCCCTGCTGGCCTTGGGCGCACCAGCATATGCGCAAGAGGATGAGGATGATACATCCACCCCGTCGGACATGGACGTGTCGATGGCCATCGCCAACCAAGCCGGGCGCGGACCGGTGACCAACCTGCCGCTGCCGCGATATCTGTCGCTGAAAGGGTCCGAAGGCAACGCCCGGCGTGGCCCCAGCCTGTCGAATCGCATCGACTGGGTGTTCAAACATGCCGGGATGCCGTTGAAGGTGACGGCGGAATTCGGCAACTGGCGCCGGGTCGAAGACCGCGACGGCGCAGGCGGCTGGATACATTATTCGTTGCTGTCGGGGTCGCGCACGGTGATCATCGACGAGGATATGGCCGAATTGCACACCCGCCCGGATGAAAAATCGTCAACCGTGGCGCTGGCCGAGGCCGGATCAATCGCCAAGCTGGGCGATTGCAATGCCGACTGGTGCGAGATCTCGGCGCAAAAAGCCGATGGCTGGATCGAGAAAACCAAGATCTGGGGTGTTGATCCGGGCGAAATCCGCAACTAGACCGGGCGCATTCCAGCAACAGCGCCAGTGCCCGGGAACCCCGTCATGCCCAAGCTAGATCCAGAACTGCGCCTGAATGTGTCGGCGGGGATTGCCTCGGTCACCGTGGCGCTGACATTGGTGGGGCTGAAACTATGGGCGCTATGGGCGACGGGGGCGCTGTCGATCGCCGCCTCGCTGGCCGATTCCGCCATGGATCTGCTGATCTCGTTGATCGGGCTGGGGGCGATCATCTATGCGGCGCGCCCCGCCGATCAGGACCATGCCTTTGGCCATTCGGCGGTCGAGGATCTGACCTCACTGGGACAGGCGGTGTTCGTCTTTGCCTCGGGCTGTGCCATCCTGTGGTCGGCGGCCCATCGGCTGGTGGCACCCGAACCGCATCCCCTGACGCAAGAGGGGCTGGGGGTGGCGGTGATGGCGTTGTCGGCAGCCATCACACTGGGGTTGGTGGCATGGCAGTCACGGGTCGCGCGCACCACCGAGAACAAGGTCGTGGCGGCGGATATGCTGCATTACGTCGGCGATCTGATGCCCACCTGTGGTGCGATCCTGGCGCTGCTGCTATCGGCACGCTTTGGCTGGGGCCGGGTGGACAGCATCATCGCCATTCTGGCCGCGCTGATCATGATCCGGGGGGCCGTTCGTATCGGGGTGGGCGGCTGGGACGCGCTGATGGACCGGTCGGCCCCCGATGACATTCTGGCCCGGATCGCGGCACTGGTCCACCAGACGCCGGGGGTGCGCGGGTTTCATGACCTGAAAACCCGCACGGCCGGCACCCGGCTGTTCGTGCAACTGCACATCGAGCTGGACGGTGATCAACCGCTGTCGATGGCCCATGACATCGCCGCGCAGGTCAAGCGGCGCATCGTCGCCGCCTACCCACGTTCGGATGTCATCATCCATATGGATGTCTGGCACTCTGCCGCCTAGGCCGGTTCCAACAGTCCCCTACCCTTCAGCAATGCCTCGATACCCGGCATCTTGCCACGGAATTCGAGCCACAGCTCATCCGCGGGCCGCGACCCGCCCGCAGACAGGATGAATTGCTGCAGCCTGGCGGCCGTTTCTGGGTCAAAGGCATCGCCCCGTTCCTCGAACGCGGCAAAGGCATCGGCATCCATCACCTCGGACCACATGTAGCTGTAATACCCCGAGGAATAGCCGTCCCCCGAGAAGATGTGGCTGAAATGCGGCGTCGCGTGGCGCATACGGATGGCATGGGGCATGCCGATATCGCGCAGGATTTCGGCCTGACGGGCCATCGGGTCCTGCGGCGCGGGGCCATCATGAAAATCCAGATCGACCAGTGCCGAGGCCACATACTCCACCGTGGCAAAGCCCTGATCATAGGTGCCTGCGGCCAGCAGCTTGTCCAGCAGGTCCTGCGGCATCGGCGCCCCGGTCTGCCAATGCGTTGCGTGTTTTTGCAGCACCTCGGGCACCTCCAGCCAATGCTCATACAGCTGGCTGGGCAATTCCACAAAATCACGCGCCACCGAAGTGCCGGAGATCAGCTGATAGGTCACATTCGACAACATCTGATGCAGCGCGTGACCGAATTCGTGAAACAGGGTCCGCGCATCGTCATAGGACAGCAGGCTGGGGTCACCCTTGGTGAAATTGCACACGTTCACCACGATCGGCTGGGTGTCGCCCCCCAGTTTCTTTTGCGACCGCATCGCCGAACACCACGCGCCCGACCGCTTCGATCCCCGCGCGAAATAATCGCCCAGGAACACCGCCACATGCTGGCCCTTGCGGGTCACCTCCCAGCCGCGCACATCGGGGTGATAGAACGGCCCGGGCAAGGCCCGGAAGTCCAGCCCGAACAAACGGTTTGCGGTATCGAAAGCGGCCTTGATCATCGCATCCAGCGACAGATACGGCTTCAGCAGGGCTTCATCGAAATCGAATTCCGCCACCCGGCGCTTTTCCGAATAATAGCGCCAGTCCCATGCCTCCAGATCACCATTCACCCCATCCGCATGCATCATCCGGGTCAGGATATCGGCATCCGCCAGCGCCTTGGCCCTGGCGGGCGCCCAGACCCGCATCAGCAGATCGCGCACCTGCGCCGGTGTCTTGGCCATTTCGTCATCCAGCTTGAACCGGGCGAATGTGTCAAAGCCAAGCAGCCGGGCGCGTTCCGCACGCAGGCGCAGGATTTCCGCGGCATTGGCGCGGTTGTCGGTTTCGCCGCCATTGGCCCCACGCGCCACCCAGGCGGCATAGGCGATCTCGCGCAGATCGCGCCGTGGCGAGAATTGCAGGAACGGCACGATCAACGACCGGTTCAGCGTCAGCACCGGACCATCCAGCCCGCGTTCCTGCCCCGCGCCCCGTGCGGCCTGCACCACGAAATCAGGCAAGCCTTGCAGATCCTCGGGCGTGAGCGGACGGAACCAGTCGCGTTCATCGGCCAGCAGATTCTGGCTGAAGGCGGTGGACAGGACCGCCAGACGTTCCTTGATCGCGGCCATCCGCTTGGCTTGATCCCCGGTCAGGGCGGCCCCGGCGCGCACGAAACTGCTGTGATACAGCTCCAGCACACGGACCTGCTCGGGCGTCAGCCCCAGATCCGCACGCCGCTGCCACAACGTGTCGATACGCTGGAACAACGGCCCGTTCATGGTGATTTCCGATGAAAACGCCGCCATTTTCGGCGCCAGATCACGCATCAGCGCCTCGCGCGCCGGGGTGCTGTCGGCGCCCGACAGATTGTAGAAAACCCCGGAAACACGGTCCAACAGGGTCTCCGCCTGCTCCATCGCCTCGATCGTATTGGCAAAGGTCGGCGCATGGTCATCACCGGCGATGCGGGCGATATTGGCGCGGGCCTGGGCCAGGGCGGCATCGTAGGCGGGCGCGAAATCCTGATCCTTGATCGCGGCAAAGGGCGGCAGCGCGAAATCTGCGGTCCATTCGGTCAACAGCGGGTTCGTCATGATGCAGATCCTTTTGGTATCGCGGGGGGACAGACCCTGCCCGCCCCGCAATTCATCCCTGCATATGGCAACGCAAAAGCCGGGGTTGCAACCCAGAGATCACCCGCAGGCCATGCGGGTGGTGCCCCACGCCCCCCCATCCTGCGGCCATCCCCACCGATGCCCATGCGCCCGATCAGCCTAACCACTGAAATGTGAGAACTTATGCGGCGAAATACCGTATTTCTTGGCGAACCCCTTGGAAAAGCTGGACCGTGAACTGTAGCCACAGGCCATCGCCACATCCAGCACCGACATCTCGGTTTCCGCCAGCAACACCCGCCCGTGGCGCAACCGCAGATCGGCCATATAGGCCTGCGGCGTGGTATTCAGATGCTGGCGAAACAGCCGCTGCAACTGGCGGCCAATCACGCCCGCGGACCGTGCGCAGGCCTCCAGGTCAAACCCGTTCTCGACCTGCCCTTCCATAAAGCGGATCGCGGCGATCACCTTGGGATTACGGGTGCCGATCCGCGCCGCGAGCGAGGTGGTCTGGCTGTCCTCGGCGGTGCGGCGCTGGCGCAACAGGCACATATCCATCACCTCCTGCCCCAGAACCGCGCCACAGGTATCGCTGATGATCTGCAACGCAAGATCCGCTGCCGCCACACCGCCCGCGCAGGTCACGATCCGGTCGTCGATGCAATAGATCTGCCGTCTGGGGGCAAGATCTGGAAAAGTCTCGCAAAATCCGGCGATATTTTCCCAGTGCAGGGTGAATTTGCGCCCCTTCAGGATCCCCGCCCGCGCCAGCGCATAGGCCCCGGTACACAGCCCCCCCACCGTGCAGCCGCGCCGCCACGCCAGCCGCACCCAATTGCCGATCGCCGGGCTGATATTGCGTTCGGGTTCGACCCCGCCACAGATCAGCACATAGCCCGGCGGGGCCTCGGCCGGCATCGGACCGTCGCACATGACCGGCACGCCGTTCGAGCTGATCTTGGGCAGGCCGTCCTCGGAATAGACATGCCAGCGAAACAGGACCTGGCCCGCCAGTTGATTGGCCACCCGGAAGGGCTCCAGCGCGGCGGTAAAGGCCAGCATGGTGAAACGCGGCGCCAGCACAAAGTTGATGGTGACCGGGGCGGCAACGGCCGCTACGGGCACATGGGCCACACCGGGTGCAACATAGCTGCGATCCTGCACCACGACAGCGGGCGTCATGATCGCTGTATCCGCCGGTCCAGACCGATCCTTACCGCCCCGCCTGCCGGTCATGGTTTTCCATACAACAGATTTGGCAGCCACAGCGCGATCTGCGGGAACATCACCAGCAACAGGACCGCCAGACAAAACAGCACGAAGAACGGCCCGCAAGCGCGGGACACCCGCCAGAGCGACCACCCCGACATGCCCTGCAAAATGAACAGGTTGATGCCCAGAGGCGGCGTGATCAGGCCGATTTCCACCATCAGCACCAGAAACACCCCATACCACACCGGGTCAAATCCCGCCGCCAGCGCCAATGGCAAGGTCATCGGCAGGGTCATCACGATGATCGCCACCCCTTCGACGAAAATCCCCAGCACCAGATAGAAAATACTCAGGATCATGATCAACCCGATCGGGTCCAGATGCATCGCCGCAATCGCCGCACCCAGTTCCTGCGGCAAGTGCAGATACCCCAGCGTCGTCGACAGGAACGAGGCGGACACCAGGATCATGCAGACCATCGCACTGGTGCGGACCGTGGCCATCAGACTGTCACGGATCAGGGCAAAGCGCATCTGCCCGGTCAGCGTCAGCAAGGCGAAGGCGGCGAACACCCCGACGGCGGCGGCCTCGGACGGTGTGGCAAGTCCACTGTAGATCGCGCCCAGCACGATCCCCATCAGGAAGAAGATCGGCAACAGGTTCAGCACCGCCACCCCATAATCGCGCAGTTTGAACCGGCTGGCGCCCTCGGGGGCGATGCCGGGCCGCAGCCATGCCATCACCACGATATAGCCCGAATATAGCCCCGCAACCAGCAGCCCCGGCATCACCCCCGCCGCGAACAGCCGGCTGATGGAAACCTCGGCCAGCACGCCATAAATGATCATCGCAATCGAGGGCGGCAACAACAGCCCCAGGCTGCCCGCACCCGCCAGTGATCCCACCGCGATATTCTGGTCATAGCCGCGCCGCACCAGTTCCCCCATGGTGATCTTGCCCACCGTGGCCGTGGTCGCCGCCGATGATCCGCAAACCGCCGCGAACAGCGTGCAGCCCAGCACGTTGGTATGCAGCAATCGCCCCGGAACCCGGTCGACAAACGGAATAAGCCCGCGAAACAGCCGATCCGATACGTCCGAACGAAAGATCAGCTCTGCCATCCAGATGAACAGCGGCACCGCCGCCAATTCCCAAGTGGCCGCGCTGCGGTAACTGATCGACGCCGCAATCGACCCCACCCGCGACAGGTCCATTCCCAGCAAAAGATACAGACCCGCCGCCGAGACCAGCATGATCCCGGCAAAGATCCATACCCCCAGCCCCAGAAACACCACCAGAAACGCCGTCAGCGCCAGACCCGCGGCCAAAGGTTCCATGACTTCCCCCTCAATGCGCCTGGCCGGTGCCAATGGCACGCGGCACCGGGCCAGGATGACCGCTGAGCTGGCGGCAGAAATAGGCAAAGACCTGCAGGCACAGGATCAATATCCCCAGCCAGCACAGGAATTCCGGTATCCACAGCGGGACCTCGGCCAGCGAACTGGATTTGCGGCCCTTGGCGAAACTGCGCAGCACCGTGCTGCCCAGATGCCACCCCACCAGCCCCATCATCGCCAGCATCAGCACCGCACAGACCGCATCCACCGTGCGCCGCGCACGGCCGTGCAACCGGTCGACCAGCACGCCGACGCGGATCAGGCTGGATTGTTCAAAGGCATAGCCCAACGACAGAAACGTCGCCGTCGCGATGCCATATCCCACCATTTCATCCAGCACGAAAGTCGAGCGTGCAAAGAAACTGCGCAGCACGATCTCGAGCAGGATATGCAGCGTCATCGCGACGATGATCAACGCGGCCAGCGCCGCCGCCGCACGCGACAGGCCATAGACCCCGTTCTGAAAGGCGTTCATCCGTGATCCCTCTGTCTGCAAGGAACCGGGCCCGTTTTCGGGGACGGGCCCGGTCGGGGCTTACTTGGCCCGGGCCGCCTGATAGGCGGTCAGAATGGTATCGGCATCCGGGCCGACCTTTTTCTTCCAGTCCTCGATACTGGGCGCGGCGGCGCTTGCCAGGGCATCCAGATAGCCCGACGCCAGATCAGTCACGATGGTCATGCCCTTGTCGGTCATCCGCGCGTAGTTTTCCGCCACATTGTTGTCCAGCAGCGACCAGCCGAAATCCTCGGCCTCTTTGGCGGCGGCGGCCACCCAGCCCTTCTGCTCGTCGCTCAGGTCATCATAGATGTCCTTGTTCATGTGCAGGAACTGCAACGGCATCGCATAGTTCACTTCGGTGAAATGGCTCTGATGTTCCCACAATTGCGACGCCGCGCCACCATCGGCCGAGGTCAGCACCGCATCCAGCCCGTTGGTCGTCAACTGCGGCACGGTATCGGCCCATGACAGCTGGATCGGCGTGGCGCCCGCGTTGCCAAAGGTCAGCGTGCCATTGACGTCATAGGTGCGCAGCCGCACGCCCTTCAGCGCCTCGATGGAATTCAGCGGCTTGTTGCCCCACAGCCCGCTGGGCGGCCACGGCGTTGCCAGCAACAGAACCTGGTCATCCTCT
>DASWPI010000108.1:0-10575 GCA_036398515.1 Paenirhodobacter sp. | reverse complement strand
CCTGCTCGATCATCCCCGTGACGGTGCACGCGATCGAGGCCAGCGCGCCCTCCAGCGCCAGCCCCGGCCCGCCGCAGGGCCGCCATTCGAACGGCAAGAACCGATCCGCCCCCGTCAACCCGCTCTGACCGGAAAAGGCGGCGCAGGCCTCCTCCTGCCCCTCGGCCAGAATGTTGACGCAGAACCGCCCCGCCGCGCGCATCGCCGGATTGGCCGATCCGCCCCGGTTGACGCAGACCAGCACCGTCGGCGGGTCCATCGTGACCGAGGTGAAGGCCGTCGCCGTCACCCCGCGCCGGTCCGCGCCCGCGCCGGTGGTGATCACCGTCACGCCCGCCGCGTAATGGCGCATCGCGGCCTTCAGGCCCGCCGTCGGATCGGCAATACATTCGGCAATGCAGTCGGGGGAAACGTCGGTCACCTTTGCTCTCCTTTCGGGGATAGTCTGGGTTCGGGGGCGCCTTCGCGCCACGGCAGGCGGCGCAGCAGAAATTGCAGGATGCTGGGGCCGAACAGCACCACGGTGAACAACCGCACCGTCTGAAATGCCAGCACGATCGACACATTGGCATGGCTGGCCACCGCCACCAGCGTCACGGTTTCCACACTGCCCGGCGCGGTCGACAAAAACGCCGTCGCCGCGTCCAGATCCAGCAGCACCGCCAGCCCCGCCGCCAGAATGCCGCCACAGGCCACCATTACCACATTCGCCGCCAGCACCACCGGCATCAGCCGCATCACATGGCCCAGCATCTGGCGGGTGAACAGCAACCCGACCTCCAGCCCGATCACGATAAAGGTCAGGTCCAGCAGCAACCCCGGCACCGACAGCCGCGCCAGACCAAAGCCCTCGATCACCGCGCCCACCACCATCGGCACCAGCATTCCGCCCGCCGGCATCCATTTCAACCGCGCCGAGATCAGCGACAACCCGATCAGCGCCAGACTGAGCAGCAGCGATCCCGGCCCGTCTTCACCGGGCGGCAGGGCGGCGGAGGTGCCCTCGGGCAGCAGTTTTGACACGAAGGTCACCGCCACAATGACAAAGGCCAGACGGCAATATTGCATCAGCGCCACGATCCGGCTGTCGATGCCGCGTTCGCGCGCGATGATCACCATGGCGCCCGACATGCCCGGCAGGCTGCCGAACACGGCGGCATCGGCGGCAATTCCGGCCCAGCGATTCAGCACCCAGCCGGTGGCAAACGAAATCGCCAGCGTCGCCACCGTCACCAGCAAGACCAGCGGCAGATGCGCCAGCATGTCGGCATAGATCCCCGGCTTCAGCGATGTGGCGATAAACACCCCCGCCGCGCCCTGCGCCAGCACATAGACCGGACGCGGGTTGCGCAACGAAACGCCCCCCGCCGTCGCCGCGACAATGCCCGCCGCCATACCGCCCAGCAATGGCGCGGCCGGAAAATGCGCCAACGCGAACAGCCCCCAAAGCCCGCCGACCAGGGCAATCAGCCCCGCCCATTGCACAGCCCGGTTTTGCGGCAAGACAATCATGCAGGCGCCCAGTCATAGGCCAGCGCGGCCTCGATCCGCAATGCGGCGGCCAGCGTGGCCTGGTCGGCCCCGCGCCGCCCGATCACCTGCACCCCCACTGGCATCCCGTGCCAGCGGATCGCGGGCAGGGTCAGCGCGGGCATCTGGAACAACGTCCAGGGCGTGTTGAACACCGGATCGCCGGTGGTTTCACGGCCAATGGGCGCCACATCGGGGGCCGAGGGCGCCAGCAGCACATCGACCCCCTCCATCAAGGCCGCCATCCGCCGCGCACAATCATCCCGGAAGGCCAGTGCGGCGTCATACTCTGCCGCCGTCACCTGCGCCTTGGCGGCCAGGAACGCGCGGGTCATTTCGGTCATGTGAACGTTGGGCGACAGCCGTTCATAGGCCAATGCGGCGGTGACCTCGAACCCCATGACGCGGTGATGCGCCAGATGGCTGTCGTTGAACCAGTCCGGGGTGGCCAGCGTGACGATATCCACCCCGCGATCCCGCAGCGCCTTTTCGGCGGTTTCCAGCGCCACCAGCGTGCCCGGCCCGGCCTTGTCAAACGGCGCCGGGTGGAACATCCCCACCCGCAGCCGCGCCGCGGGTTCCACCGCCAGCAGATCGGGGCGGCGCCCCAATGCCCCCGCCGCCAGCGCCGCATCGGCCACCGTGCGGGTCAGCACCCCGATGGTATCCAGGCTTTGCGCCAGCACCTTGACCTCGGCCGGATTGATCAGCCCATGCGTGGGTTTATACCCAACCACGCCGCAATAGGACGCCGGCCGGATGACCGAGCCCGCCGTCTGCGTGCCAAACCCCAACAGCGCCATCCCCGCCCCCACGGCCGCGCAGGACCCCGAGGACGATCCCCCCGGCGTGCGGGCCGGATCATGCGGATTGCGGGTCTTGCCCGGACTGGCCATGGCGAATTCGGTGGTGACCGATTTCCCCAGAACAATGCCATCCTCGGCACGGGTATAGACCACGCAGGGCGCGTCGCAGACCGGACGCGACCCGGCATAGGAGGCATTGCCATAGCCCGTCGGCATGTCATGCGTGGCGATCACATCCTTGACCGCCACCGGCAGCCCGGCCAGCGCCCCCGTCGCCCCGCGCCGGTCCAGCGCATGGGCGGCATCCAGCGCCTGTGCGGGCGACAGATGTTGCCAGGCCTGCACATCGGGTTCGCGAGTGTCGATACGGTCCAGATAGGCCTCGGTCACGGCGACGGCGGTCAGGGTTCCGGCGCGCACCGCGGCGGTCAGCGTCACGGCATCCAGCGCACGGATCTGTTCGGGGGTCATGGTCATTGCGTTACCTCATGGGCGGCACCGGGCCGCAAATGCGCCCAGGGGGCGGCGCGTTCCAACTGTCCGGCCAGCGAAAACAGCATCTCGTCCTGCCCCAGCGCCGCGCCGAAATGCACACCCACCGGCAGCCCCGAGGCCAGCATCCCGAACGGCACCGACATCGCCGGGAACCCGGCGGCGTTGAATGCGCAGGTGAACGGGCTGTGCATCCAGAACCGGTCGTAGAAATGTTGCAGGGATTTGCCCGCCCCGGCCATTTCGCCATGTTTCGGCGCGGGTTCGGCGGCAACCGGCGACAGCAATATATCATAGCGGCCAAAGAAACGGCCCAGATCGCGGGCGGTCCGGTGCAACTGGTTCACCGCCGCCAGATAGTCACGCGCGGTATAGCCCAGGCCCGCCCGCACCCATTCGGCATTGACCGGTTCCAGCGCGGCTGGCGGATCCGCCAGCCCCAGCGCCGCCCCCCGCGCCATCACCGCCGCCGCGACCCCGGTGCCGGGGATCACCTGCCAGGCGGTCTTCAGGGCGTGGCCGTCATACCCCGCATCCGCAACCTCTTCGACCTGATGGCCCAGCGATTCCAGCAAACGCCCCGCCGCCTGAACCCGCGTGACGATCTCGGGATCGACCGGCGTGCCAACCGGCGAGGTCAGGGTCATCCCGATCCGCAGCCCCCCCGGATCGCGCCCGGCAGCGGCCAGGAAACTGCCCGCCTGCGGCGGCTGACCATAGGGGTCGCCCTGATCCGCGCCCGCCGTGGCATCCAGCAAAGCTGCGCTGTCACGCACGGTGCGGGTCAGCGCATGCGGGGTGGACATGCCCGCGATGGCCTCGACCGCGACGGGCCCCAGCGGGTTGCGCATCCGGCTGGGTTTGAACCCGAACAGGTTGGTGTGACTGGCGGGCAGGCGCGTTGATCCGGCGCCATCCGAGGCATTGGCAAAGGGCAACAGCCCCGCCGCCACCGCCGCCGCCGAACCACCCGATGACCCCCCGGCCGAATACCCGTGCTTCCACGGGTTATGCGTCGCCCCGAAGGCGGCAGGTTCGGTGGCAAAGCTCAGCGCGAATTCAGGCGTGTTGGTTTTGCCCAGAATGACCAGACCCGCCCGCCGATAGCGCGCCACCAGAGTGCAATCCCCCGGCGAGACATAGCCCCGGAACAGCGCCGATCCGGTCGACAGCTCCATCCCCGCCACGTCCAGACCGGTGTTCTTGATGGCAAAGGGCACGCCGGTGAACGGCCCCTGCGGCAGACCGGCGTCGATCTGCGCCTGAGCCAGATCGAAATGCTTGTGGACAATGGCGTTCAGCGCCGGATCCAGGGTGGCGATCCGGGCCACGGCGGTGTCGAACACCTCTTGCGCAGTGACCTGTCCACGCCGGATCAGATCGGCAAGGGCGGTGGCATCGAGGCGGTCATATTCATCGAACGTCAGCATTTCGGGCCTATCGGATCTGGGCAAGGAATTGGTCCTTGTCCCAGTAATCGACGGTGGCGGTGATCCGGCCCTCCGTCAGGGTGAACATGAAGATACCCGGCAGGCGCAGCGGGCGCGGATCACCGTCGCGCGGGGTGAATGTGCCCGTCAGATCATAGCGCAGCAGCACATGCGGCCCGGAATTGATCCGCTCGCGCTCGGCCCAGACCGCATCTGGCAGCATGGCGCCGAACCCGCGCAGACCGGCGGCGATCTCGTCCCGGCCGGTGCGGGTTCTTGGGCTGGCGCCCTCGGCATGGGTGGCATCTTCGGCATAGAACGCCACCGCCCCGTCCCAGGCATGCGCGTTGTAGGCCGCCATGAAGGCGGTGACGGTTTCCGTTGCGTCCAGCATCCCTGCCCCCTGCAAGCGCCGCGCGACCGGGGCCGCGCGGCAGGTTTTTACCAATCCATCCCGGCCAGCGTCTTGACCTGATCGACGAATTTCGTCCGGTCCACCTCGTCGTGCAGACGCGCGCGCAGACGCGGGGCCGGGCTGGAATTGACGTTTTCAAACAGCGCCACCCGACCGGCCAACGCCCCGCTGGTCATATCCCAGATGAAGTTCATCAGGTGTTCCTTCTGCATCGCCGAAACCCCGTGACCGGGCAGCAGATCGTTCAGGTAATGCCCGACATCCGGGTTCTCGAAGGCATTCTTGCCAAAGCGCATGACCAGCCCCTGGCCGCACAGTTCCTGCAAGGTGTGGATGATGCGCGAATATTCCTGGATCGAATACAGCCGCCCCGCCGTCAGCATGCCGACATCCGGGGTCAGCACACCGGCCTCGGTATAGGTGGCCTTGGCCTCGGCGGCGGTGATGAAGGCTCGCAGGGTCTGTTGGTATTGCACCAATTCGCCCAGCATCTGTTGCACCGCCGGAATCTTGCCGGTGCCCAGCACGTCCAGCACCATCTGGCCCGCGCCGACGAACAGTTCGGATTTCACCGCCAGCCGGGTCAGCACATGCCAATGCGCGAACACACAGACCGGGCCATACCACGACATGCCATCCGGGTCGCCCAGGTTGAAAATCCGGTCCTTGGGCACGAAAACATTGTCGAACACGATGAACTGATCGGCCTCTTCGCCCATCGAAGCGACGGGGTGATCGAATTTGCTGGCCTCGGGCTGTGAGACCATCTCGCGCGAGATCATCGTGATGCCTTCAGAGGCAATCGGCACCGCGCCCCAGACGCAGGCCTCGGGCGGGGTGGTGGTCAGGCCGCCAAGGTTGGTGAAGAAGATGTCGTTGGCCTGCGCCGCGATGGACCCGACGGTCTTGGCGCCCGAGACATAGATGCCATCCTTGGTCGCCTTTTTCACCCGCAGGAACGCGGCCTCGGCGGCCTTGGGGTTGGACCGGTCGGTCTGCGGCCCGGCCAGGCTTTCCGATGCGGTCAGGTTGTTCTGCCGCCCGTATTCCATATAGGCCTCGATATTGGCGGCAAAATCCGGGTCGCAGCCGTCGATCATCGACTTCTTCTGCTTGAAGGTCGGCAGATAGGCCATCAGCCCCGCCACGATCCCCGGCGCCAGATCGGTCGGACGGCCAAAGGTGCCACCCGTGCGCAGTGACGAATGTTCGATGATCTTGCGCCGGTTGATCAGCTCCTGCGGGCTGCGCGGCACCTGCCAGGCGCGGCTGGACAGCTCGCCGGTGGCGGGATCTGTGAAGGTGGTGGCGTCAGTGAATTCCGGTTTGAACTGATCGTCAAAGGTCGACGCCATCAGCTCGGCGCCCTTCGCCAGGCCGGGTTCGTCGAACACGCTGTCCAGTTTGCGGCCACCAATATAGATGCGGCGGCCATCGCGCAGCGTTTCCAGGAATTCCGCGCCTGTCTTCAACCGGCTGACCGGATTTGCGGCCGGGTTCACCGGTGCCGTCGCGTGTTGCGATGTCATGCTGTTCTCCTGAACTGTCTGAGGGCCGCACCGGCCGCTGAACGGGATACGCCCGATGGCACGGGGCGCCATCGTCGTTGGAATCAGCTAAGCAGCACGACCAATGCAGCGCAACCAAAAACAATGGTTGAAGCATGAATCACATTGTATTGCCGGTTTTTCAGGCAGCACCCGCAGCGAATACACCGGTTATATCTTCTTTTTCAGGCGATAATTTTGCCATTTCCGGTAAAAATGCGCAAATTTTGAACGTAAATTGCGCTATGCTGGAAATGCGATCACAGAGTGGGGTTCTCAACCATTTAATCGGTTGCAATGTGTTGACGACCAAATGACGCAGAATATGGTTGAGCCGTAGAACCGCCCTGCCCTGTCCGCCAGTCACCTCGATAAGGCTATGCCATGCCGCTATTCCACCCCGACACCCACCCGACCGCGCCGCTAGCGCGCGGTGCAGGTTGTCGCAGCGGCCTGGGTCGCAGTGATCTGGGTAGCGGCACAACGCAGCGCCAGTTTGGCCTGGCCGGTGGGGTCGACCTCGTGGCGGGTTTCCCAGGACTTACCATCCAGCCCGCACCACAGCCGCTCAACCGGCATCCGGTCCCCCGCCGCATTCAGCAGGTAAACCGCGCCAATGCCGGGATCCGCCCACAGGGTAAAGCCACCCTGCGCCCCCGGCGCGACGGTGGCCAGATGATCGGAATACCAATGCGCCAGCTTGACATCACACGACAGGGCGTCGGCACCGGTATTCTCGACCACATAATCCAGACGCGTCAGCCCGTCAGTGCCTTTGCGATGATCGCTATCGGCAAGGGCTGCGGTGGCCACGACAGAAATCATGGTTGCGATGGCAAGCGTTTTCATCGTGACCTTATCCCCTTTCGGTTGATCCGGGGCGAAATCGGCAGCCGATGCACTAGAATGTCAACAACCAAAAACAGGGAGTCATAATATGTTGAACGGTACAATGAAGGGCATCAGCCGCCTGCTGGGCAGCGTGGCCCTGGTGGTCACGCTGGGCAGTGCGGCGGGGGCGGCGGATGTGAAATCCATCGCCATCCTGACGCCGGAACAGGGCACCGATTACGGCTGGAACCAGCAAGGCGTGGACGGTGCCAAGGCAGCGGGCAAGGCCGCCGGGGTCGAGGTCATCGTAGCCGAAAACCTGGGCTACGGCGATGTGCGCCCGACGTTGCAGGAACTGGCCGAAGATGGCGCCAGCCTGCTGATCGCCCATGCCAGCGGCTACAACACCGCCGCCCCCGAGGTCGGCGCGCAATACAAGGTGCCGGTCGCGGTGGTCGATACGCCCGCATCGCTGAAGGCGGGCGCGGTAGCGGATTACACCGCATCCGGGCATCAGGGCGCCTTTCTGGCGGGGGTCTTGGCGGCGAAAATGTCGCGCAGCGGCACCGTGGGCATCGTGGTTTCGGGCGAGCCGCCCTCGTGGAACGCGCAATCGGTGGCCTTTGCTGAAGGGGTCAAGGCGACCAAGCCCGACGCGGTCATCCGTTACGCGGTGATCGGACCGGCCGCCTATTCCGATGCGGCGGGCGGCAAGCGTGTCACCGAATCGCTGATCGCGGCGGGTGCGGACATCATCTTTGGTCAGGGCAACGGATCATCCTTTGGCATGCTGCAGGCGGTCGAGACCACCAAGGCCACCGATGGCGGCAAGGTGCTGTTCATCGACGTGATCGGCGACAAGACCCCGATCGACAAGGGCTTCCTGCTGTCCTCGGTGATGTGGAACCTGGAGCCGGTTTATGCCGGCATGATCGCCGATCTGAAGGCCGATACCTTCGGCACGCACAACTACGACATCAACCTGAAGGATGGCTCGGTCGATTTGCTGAAAACGGCGAATATCCCCGATGCGGTCTGGGCCGATGTGCAAAAGGTGCGGCAAGACATCATTGACGGCAAGATCACCGTGACGCCGAAATACGATGCGGATTCGGTCCACGCGCTGGTCACCCAGTAAACGGCAACCGGGGGGCCGACGGTCCCCCGGCACGACAGTGATGGAGAGAAAAATGGCCGATACGGCACCCATCGTGCGGCTCTGCGGCGTGACGAAACGTTACCCCGGCATTGTGGCGAATGACAGCATCGACATGGAATTCTGGCCGGGCGAGGTGCATGTCCTGCTGGGCGAGAACGGTGCGGGGAAATCGACGCTGGTCAGTATGTTGGCCGGGTTGCAGCAACCTGACGACGGCGCGGTCGAGCTGAACGGGGTGGCCACGCCGCTGTCTTCGCCCGAACGGGCGCTGGAATTGGGGATCAGTACGGTGTTTCAGCACTCGATGCTGGTGCCGACGTTGACGCTGGCGGAAAACGCGGCCCTTGGCGGACGCTGGTGGGCGAACCCCGACCGGCAGGGGCAACAGACGCGCATGGCGCAAACGGCGGCGCGAATCGGCGTGACACTGAACCCCGCGGCGCTGACTGAAACCCTGTCGCTGGGCGAACGCCAGCAGGCAGAGATCGTGCGGGCGTTGATGCGCGGAGCGCGGTTTCTGATTCTGGACGAGGCCACGGCAATGCTGACACCGCATGACGCCGCGCGACTGGGCCAGTTGATGCGCCGTCTGGCGGCCGAGGGCGTGGCGGTGGTGTTCATCACCCACAAGCTGAACGAGGCCATCGAATATGGCGACCGCGTCAGTGTGTTGCGGCTGGGCCGCAAGGTTGGCGGTATCACTCCGGCCGAGATGCGCGCGATGGACGCCCGCACCGCCACCGACCGCATCGTGCATCTAATGTTTGGTGCAACCAGTGCGGCGGTGACCGCCGCGCCGCTGCCGGTGGCGGATGATGCGCCGGTGGTGCTGGAATGTCTGGCGCTGCATGTGGACAATGCCACGGTGCCGGTCGCGGCGGTCAACCTGAAGGTCGCGGCGGGTGAAATTCTGGGCATCGCCGGAATCGACGGTAATGGCCAGAAGGAACTGGCCGAGGCCTTGGCCGGACAACGCCCGATCAGCAGTGGCCGCATTCGGCTGGACGGTGCCTATATCGACGGGCTGGACGCGGGCGCCCGACGCCGCGCCGGGCTGCGCTATGTCACCGATGACCGTCTGGGCGAAGGCACGGTCGGGGGATTTCCGGTCTCGATCAACCTGTTGCTGAAACAGATCGGCCTGGCGCCATTCTGGCAGGGCGGCGTGGTGCGCCCGGCCCTGATTGACGACAACGCCCGCGCCAAGGTGCGTGATTTCGACATCCGCACACCGTCGATCGACACGCCAGTGGGCAAGCTGTCGGGCGGCAATATCCAGAAGGTGCTTCTGGCGCGCGAACTGACCGACAGTGCGCGGGCGGTGATTTTTGCCAAGCCCACCTATGGTCTGGATCTGCAAAACATTGCGGCCACGCGCCGCCGTATCCGCGACGCCGCCGACCGGGGCTGCGCCGCCATCGTGATCTCGACCGAATTGGACGAGTTGCTGGAACTGGCGAACCGCATCGCGGTGATGTCGCAAGGCCGCATCGTCGGTATCGTGCCGAATGACGCCAACGCCCGCCAGCGTATCGGTGAATTGATGAGCGGGGTGGCCGCATGACCCCCCGAATCTTACAAGGATTTTCCGCATGACATCGGAAACCACGAATTTGGCCGTTGCGGGCCTGTCTCCGCGTTTGCGGGCGGGACTGTCGACGGTGGCACTGTCGGTCGGGCCGGTGATCGGGGCGTTTGTGCTGTCCGGGTTGGTGTTGCTGATCATGAAGGTCAACCCGTTGGATTATTATGGTTACGTGTTCCAGCGCGGGTTGCTGTCACCATCAGGGGTGCAGGCGACATTGACACGGATGGGGCCATTGCTACTGATCGCGGCCAGCCTGATCGTGGCGTTCCGCGCCGGGTTGTGGAACCTGGGGGGCGATGCGCAATTCCTGATCGGGGCGGTGTTCGTGGCGGCCTCGGCACCGCTGATGGTACAATATCTGCCGGTATGGGCGGTGCTGGTGCTGTCTATGGTGATCTCGGTGATATTCGGCGCGATCTGGGGGTTGTTGCCCGCCATCTTGCGCGCCTATCAGGGTATCAATGAGATCATCACCACGCTGATGATGAACTTCCTGGGGATTTCGCTGGCCTCGGCGCTGGTCAAGCTGGCCTTTGCCGACCCGGCGACGACCGTGCCGCAAACCCGCACCCTGGCGGTGGAAGACCGCCTGCCCACCCTGTTCGGCACCAATATCTCCAGCGGGCTGCTGATCGGGCTGGTGGTCATTCTGGCGGTGCATTGGATGATGACGCGCACGGCATTCGGGCTGAAACTGCGGGTGGTGGGCGCGAACCCGGCCGCCGCAACGCATGCCGGTCTGTCGGTGCCGAAACTGACCATCGCGGTCTTCGCCAT
>DASWPI010000107.1:0-121249 GCA_036398515.1 Paenirhodobacter sp. | reverse complement strand
TGAGTTGCATGGGATCAAGGCCATTGAGGCGTTGCAACGGGCACTTGTGTGGCGCGTCTGTGGCAAGGCGGGGATCTGCTAGGCAACCTATTTCATCAGTAAGATGCGTCGTGGGGGCTACTGCCGCACGAAATGCGTCGGCTGAAGGGCCTGGAAAACGAGAATGCCCGTCTGAAGCGCTTGTTGGCCAACGCGATGCTCGACAATATGGCGTTGAAGGACCTTTTGAGAAAAAGTGGTGACGCCCGGCGGAAAGCGGCAAACAGTCGCGCATCTGGTGGCGCGCCACGGGATGAGTGAACGGCGGGCGTGTCGGGTGATCGGCTGTTGCAAGACGATCACCCGCTAAAAGGCCGTCCGTCAGGATTACATTGTCCCGCCAAGCCCCTTTGCTATCCATGCTGATCTCGCGGGCGGCCAGCACCTTGACGACGGCGGGCGAGGTGAACTGACGGCCCTGACGGCCGTTCGAATCGATGGCGCGACCCACGCTCCATGTTGAATATCTCGGGCGCGCCGTGATGTGCCAGCGCGTCCTCAAGACGCTGATCGCGCCACTGCTTGATTTGGGTCGGATGGACATCGAAATCTTGCGCCAGCCCGATCAGCGTCTTCTCGCCCTTGATCGCGGTAACCGCCACTTTCGCGCGGAAATGCTGGGCTCGGGTTCCGGCGTGGCCGTCGTGCCATGGTCTTCTCCTCATGCGCAGCATCATCCCGCTGGTGCGCGGAAAAGCCACTTGTCAGGCCTGTTCAATTTCCCAGATCAACTTTTGACCCTGCAGCAGGTCTGGGTAAAAACACCGGGGTCCCTGATCTTTTCTGGCGTTGCCTGATGGGTATGTCTGATCCACAAGCTGTTTGACGCATCCTGGACATGCGCCGTATCAACAGCGCCTGTCCTGACCGGAAGGTTTCCCCGCCGTGACCTTGTCGCGAAAACTGCCACCGCTGAAATCCATCGTCGTGTTCGAGCAATGCTCGCGCTATTTCTCGTTCTCGCGAGCGGCGGATGAACTGGGGATCACCCAAAGCGCGGTCAGCCGGCATATCTCGATTCTCGAGGCGTCGATCGGAACACGCCTGTTCAACCGGTCCAAGCAGGGGGTGACCCTGACCACCGCCGGGGAACTGTATGCCGAGGATGTCAGCCGGTTCATGACCGATCTGATCGCCTCGACCGAACGGTTGCGGTCCTGGGTCGGGCCGCGTCAGGTGACCATCGCCGCCTCGACCGCGGTGGCCGATATGTGGCTGTCACCCCGGCTGCAACGGCTGGAACAGGCGTTTCCGGGGTTGGAGTTGCGGATCCACTGCGAGAACAACTTTGAGCGGCTGTCCTTTGACGAATTCGACTTTGCCATCTTCTTTCAGGCCTCGCCGCGCACCGATGTGAAATGTGTCGAGTTGGGCCGTGAAGAGCTGATACCGGTGTCCGCACCGGGCAGCGCCCCATTGATGGAACAGCGCGATCCGGTGCTGATCTCCATCGACGGGGCGATGCGCGACTGGACCGACTGGGCCGACTGGTTTCAGGATGCGGGTCTGATGCCCCCCGACCGCGTGCGGCGTTGGCGGCTGGGGGAATATCGCATGGTGATTGATGCCGCCGCCAAGGGGCTGGGCACGGCCATCGGCTGGACATGGCTGATCGCTGACATGCTGGCCGAGGGCCGTCTGGTGCCGGTGCATGACCATGTATTTCGGGCGCGTGGCAGCTTTTACCTGATGTACCCGGCGCATCGGCATCAGCGCAAGATTGCGCGCGCGGTGGCCGAATGGCTGATCGACAGCAACCGCGACGCGTCGGCGTAGCGTTTCAGGGTTGGGCGCGCGGCCGCATGTTGCGCAAAAAGCCGACGATGGTGAACAGCAGCCATGCCACCTGGGTAATCATCGCCCCCATGTTGAAATTCGACAGCAACGACCAGATCAGCGCGGCCCCGCCCAGGATGTTCAGCAGCGTGTAAAGAACGTTTTCCAGCCGCAGGACGCCCAGTTGAAGCAGCGCATAGGCCAGCAAATAGGCGCATGCCCCGAAAATACCTGCAACATCTGCGATCGTCATGTCTTGCCGTCTCCTTGGCCCCCGTCAAATGCAAATGGGGGCGGTGATTTCGGCGCAGTGCTAGTCTACCGCATCGGGGATCACACATTCCAAATTACGATGACCCTATCTAATTTTATCACTGTAAAAACAGCTGCCGCTATCTTTATCCGGCGCTTTTGCAGACAGTATGACGGATCTCAAAATATCGCGGCAAAATGCCGTGTCCCAGCAAGGAGCTTTGTTCATGCAATCGTCTGCGAAATTTCCCGCACTTGGTCGGCGCCAGTTCCTGGGCGCGCTGGGGGCAACGGCACTGGCCTCGGGGGTGATCCTGCCGGCCGGATCGGTTCTGGCGCAAGAGGCGCCCAAACGCGGTGGCGTGCTGAAACTGGGGATCGGCGGCGGCTCGACCACCGACAACCTCGACCCGCGCATCCTGCTGGACTGGGTGCCGGTCAATCAGGGTTACATGTTGATGAACGGTCTGGTCGAGATCGACGCCAACAATCAGGCGACGCCGGAATTGCTGGAGAGCTGGCAGGCCGAGGAAGGCGCCGTGGTCTGGCACCTGAAGGTGCGTCAGGGCGTGACCTTTCACAACGGCAAGGCGCTGACCGCTGATGACGTGATCTATTCGCTGAACCTGCACCGGGGGGAAACCACCTCCGCGGCGCGTTCGGTTGCGGCCCCGATCAAGGATCTGGAAAAGACCGGCAAGCATGAGATCAAGCTGACGCTGGACGGGGGCAATGCCGATCTGCCCTACATGCTGTCGGATTACCATTTCCTGGTGGTGCCCGATGGCTGGACCGATTTCGCCAAGCCGGTCGGCACCGGCCCGTTTGTCTATGAAAGCTACGAACCCGGCGTGCGGTCGCGGTTCACCCGCAATCCGAATTACTGGAAGCCCGATACCGCCTGGGTCGACGCGGTCGAGGTGATCGTGATCAACGACATCTCTGCGCGGACCAATGCGATGATGTCGGGCCAGGTTCACGCCATCAACCGGCTGGATTTCAAGACTGTCGATTTGTTGAAGCGCAACAAGAACATCCATGTCGTGCAATCGGCGGGCGGGCAGCATTTCACCTTCCTGATGGATTGCACGCAGGCGCCCTTCACCGACAACAACATCCGCATGGCGCTGAAACATGGCGTCAACCGCGAGCAACTGCTGAAAACCGCGTTGATGGGCTATGGCTCGGTGGGCAATGACCATCCGATCCCCAAAACCGACCGGTTCTTTGCCAAGGATCTGGCGCAGCGCGCCTATGACCCGGACAAGTCGAAATTCTATCTGAAACAGGCGGGGCTGGACAGTATCAAGGTCACGCTGGCGGCCTCGGACGCGGCATTTGCGGGCGCGGTGGATGCGGCGGCGGTGTATCGTCAGAACGCGCAGGCAGGTGGCATCGAGATCGACATCAAGCGCGAACCCTCGGACGGATATTGGGAAAACGTCTGGATGAAGGCGCCGTTCTGCATGTCCTACTGGGGCGGGCGCCCGACGGCCGATCAGATGCTGACGGCGGCCTATTATTCCAAATCGTCGCAAAACGATACGCATTGGGCGAATGCCACCTTCGACGCCAAGCTGTTGCAGGCCCGGGCCATGTTGGATGATGCCAAACGCGCCGAGATCTACGCCGAGCTGCAACAGATCGTTTCGGATGATGGCGGTGCGGTGATCCCGATGTTCGGCGATTATCTGGATGCCGTGTCGAACAAGCTGGGCGGGGTGACGCCGCACCCGATGTTCAACTTCATGGGCGCGCGCATGGCGGAAAAGGTCTGGCTGAACGCATGAGCGGACTTATTCTGAAACGGCTGGGCCTGGGGGTGTTTACCCTCTGGCTCGTCTCCATTCTGGTGTTTGCGGGCACGCAGGTTCTGCCCGGTGATGTGGCTTCGGCGATCCTGGGGCAGAATGCCACGCCCGAATCGCTGGCCGTGCTGCGCCGCGATCTGGGGCTGGATGCGCCCCTGGTGGTGCGTTACGGCCAGTGGCTGATGGGCTTTGTCACCGGGGATATGGGCAATTCGCTGGCCTCGGGGCAACCGGTGGCGGGGCTGATGGTGCCACGGCTGATCAACACCTTGCTGCTGGCGGGATATGCGGCGGTGATTGCGGTGCCTTTGGCGGTGACGCTGGGTATTCTGGTGGCGGTGTTTCGCGGCACGATCTTTGACCGGGTGCTGAATATCCTGGCGCTGGCCTGCGTGGCGTTACCGGAATATTTTCTGGGGCTGCTGCTGGTGCTGTGGATTTCGGTGCAATGGGGCTGGTTGCCCAGTCTGGCCGATACCTATCCGGGGATGTCGCTGGGCGATTGGCTGGCCGCGACCACCTTGCCGGCGTTGACGCTGGTGCTGGTGACGATGGCGCAGATGATGCGTATGACCCGCACCGCGCTGCTGGAGGTGATGGACCAGAGCTATGTCGAAACCGCCTGGCTGAAGGGGCTGCGCGCGCCGCGTGTGGTCATGCGCCATGCCCTGCCCAATGCCGCCGCCCCCATCGTCAATGTCGTCGCGTTCAACATCGCCTATCTGATCACCGGTGTGGTTCTGGTGGAATCCGTCTTCAACTATAACGGGTTGGGGCGGTTCATGGTCGATGCCGTGGCCAAGCGTGACCTGCCGCTGGTGCAGGCATCGGCGCTGGCCTTTGCGGCTGCGTTTGTCTTGCTGAATCTTGTCGCGGATATCGCAGCCATCGCGCTGAACCCGCGCCTGCGTCATCCGCGCTGAGGAGGGCACATGCGCAAACCTACATTCACCGCCTGGCTGGGGCTGGCGATCATCGCCGTTTACCTGCTGGTGCTGATCGCGGGGCCATGGCTTGCCCCCTTTGGTCAGGAAGAGATCATCGGATCGCCGTTTGGCGACCCGGAACCGGGGCATCTGTTCGGCTTTGACCAGAATGGCCGCGATATGCTGTCACGGCTGCTGTTTGGCGGTCAGATGTCGATCGGGGTATCGCTGTCGGCGGTGCTGATATCCTTCAGCGTCGGGATCCCGCTGGGCTTTCTGGCGGCGATCCGGGGCGGGTGGTTCGATACCATCCTGTCGCGGTTCGTCGACACCATCATGTGCGTGCCGGTGCTGATCTCGGCGCTGGTGGTGCTGCAGGCCCTGGGGTCGTCGCTGCCGGTGCTGATCCTGACCATCGCCTTGCTGGATTCCACCCGGGTGTTCCGGTTGTCACGGGTTCTGGCCCAGGGCGTCAACGCCCTGGAATTCGCCGAGGTCGCGCGGCTGCGGGGCGAAGGCGGGTTCTGGCTGATCCGCAAGGAAATCCTGCCCAATGTCGCCGGTCCGCTGGTGGCGGAATTCGGGCTGCGGTTCTGTTTCACCTTCCTGTTCGTCGCGGGGCTGTCATTCCTGGGGTTGGGGGTGCAACCGCCCTTTGCCGATTGGGGCGGCATGGTGAAGGACAACCAACAGGCCATCGTCTACGGCCTTTACGCACCGCTATACCCGGCCGCTGCCATCGCCATCCTGACCGTTGGGGTCAATCTGGTGGTGGACTGGATGCTGGCTGGCCGCGCCGCGCCGCAAGGAGACAACCGATGACCGATCCCATCTTGCGTATCCGCGATCTGGTTGTCAGCGCGCCCGACGGGCGGCGACTGACCGATGGCATCAATGTCGATCTGGCCCCCGGCGAGGTTCTGGGCCTGATCGGCGAATCCGGGGCGGGGAAATCCACCATCGGTCTGGCGGCACTGGGCTATGGTCGCGGTGGTTGCACCATCACCGGCGGCACGGTTCAGGTCGCCAGCCGCCAGATCATCCCAGGCAGCCGTCAGGATCGGGAACAGGTGCGCGGGGCGCGCGTCGCCTATGTTGCGCAATCGGCGGCGGCGGCGTTCAACCCGGCGCAGCGTCTGGGCGACCAGATGATCGAAACGGCGCTGTATCACGGGGCGATGACCCGTCCCGAGGCGATCGCCTGGCGCGACGAGCTGATCCGTGTGCTGCAATTGCCCAACCCCGAGACCTTCCCGGACCGCTATCCGCATCAGGTGTCGGGCGGCCAGTTGCAACGCGCGATGATTGCCATGGCGATGGCGTGCCGTCCCGATATTCTGGTGCTGGACGAACCGACCACGGCACTGGACGTGACCACGCAGATCGAGGTTCTGGTGCTGTTGCGCGGCCTGATCCGGCGCTATGGCACGGCGGCGCTGTATATCACCCACGATCTGGCGGTGGTGGCACAGATTTCCGACCGGATCATGGTGCTGCGCCACGGCACGCTGGTCGAAGAGGGCACCGCGCAGGCGATTCTGGAATCCCCGCAGCAGGATTACACCCGCCGTCTGGTGGCTGAGCGCAGCGCACATGACCGTCTGGTCAAGACCCGCGAATTGGGGCCGCAGATCCTGTCGGTCGACCAGTTGCAGGTGCATTACGGCCAGTCGCAGGCCCTGTTCGACGTGTCCCTGACGCTGTGCCGGGGCGAGACGCTGGCGATTGTGGGCGAAAGCGGATCGGGCAAATCGACGCTGGCCCGCGCCATCGCCGGGCTGCCACCGCAATCGCAAGGCACGATGCGGTTCGATTGCGCCGCGCTGCCTGCCAATTATCGTGCCCGCTCACGCGATATGCTGCGCCGCATTCAGCTGGTCTATCAGTTGCCCGATGTCGCGCTGAACCCGCGTCAGACCGTGGCCGAGGTTCTGGGGCGGCCGTTGCAATTCTACTTCGGGCTGAAGGGCAAGGCCCTGACCGAGGGGATCGCCGCCCTGTTGACCGATGTCGGCCTGCCGGTCGATTTCGCGTCGCGGTTGCCAGGATCGCTGTCGGGCGGGCAAAAACAGCGGATCTGCGTGGCCCGGGCGCTGGCGGCCAAACCTGACCTGATCATCTGCGACGAGGTGACCTCGGCGCTGGATCCGCTGGTGGCCGAGGAGGTGTTGCAACTGTTGGCGCGGCTGCAACAGGAACACCATCTGGCCTATCTGTTCATCACCCACGATCTGGGCGTGGTGCGCCGGATCGCCGACCGCACCTTGGTCATGCAAAAGGGCAAGGTGGTTGAACAGGGCCCGACCGAGCAGATCTTCACCCCGCCCTGGACCGGCTATACCGGCGAGCTGATCGCCTCGGTCCCTGAAATGCGACGCGACTGGCTGGACGATGTCCTGGCCCGGCGCACGCCCGTATGACCCCTTGTGGAGAATGAAATGACGATCAAGGTTGAGGAACATGTCTGGATTCCGCTGCGCGACGGCACCCGTCTGGGCGCGCGCATCTGGTATCCTGCGGGGGGCACGGCGGCCCCGGCGATCCTCGAATACATCCCCTATCGCAAGCGCGAGGGCACGCGGGGCCGTGATGAACCGATGCACGGCCATTTCGCCCAGCAGGGCTATGTGGCGGTGCGCGTCGACATGCGCGGCACCGGTGAGTCCGACGGCCATATGGCGGATGAATACCTGTTGCAGGAACAGGACGACGCGCTGGAGGTCATCGCCTGGATCGCCGCGCAGGACTGGTGCGATGGCAATGTCGGCATGATGGGTAAAAGCTGGGGTGGGTTCAATTCCCTGCAGGTCGCCGCACGGCGGCCCCCGGCCTTGAAGGCGATCATCACCTGCTATTCGACCGATGACCGTTTCCGTGATGACATCCACTACATGGGTGGCAATCTGCTGAACGACAATCTGTGGTGGGGCACGATCATGCTGGCCTATCAGGCCCGCCCGCTGGACCCGGCGATTGTCGGCGATGCCTGGCGTGCCGCATGGCTGGACCGTCTGCGCGATCTGCCGTTCTTCCCGGCGATCTGGGCCAGCCATCAGCGTTACGATGCGTATTGGAAACACGGCTCGGTGCAAGAGGACTGGTCGGCGATCCAATGCCCGGTTCTGGTGATCGGCGGCTGGTCGGACAGCTATACCAACACCGTGCCGCGTCTGGTTGAAAACCTGACGGCGCCCAGCTGGGGGATCATCGGTCCCTGGGCGCATATCTATCCGCATGACGGTCAGCCCGGCCCGGCCCTCGGCTTCTTGCAAGAGGCGACCCGCTGGTGGGACCATTGGCTGCGCGGCATTGACCGTGGCATCGAGGCGGAACCCAAAATGCGGCTGTATCAGCAAGACAGCTACCCGCCCGAAGGCACCCGTCTGGCCAATGCCGGGCAATGGGTGGCCGAGGCCGAATGGCCCTCGCCACGGTTGAACTGGACCGATTTTGCCCTGGGGGCGGATCATGTTCTGGGCTCGGCGCAGGTGGGGGATCTGGCGATCTGTTCCCCGCAAAGCCACGGCAACGCATCGGGTGAATGGATGGGGGCGGGTTGCGTCGGGGAAAACCCGGTCGATCAGCGTCTGGATGATGGCGGCTCGTTGAATTTCGAGACGGCGCCGCTGACGCAGGATATGGCGGTGGTCGGGGCGCCCCGGTTGCAACTGCGACTGGCCTCCGACAAGCCGGTGGCACAGCTGGTGGCGCGCTTGTCCGAGGTTCTGCCTTCGGGGCAGGTGACGCGGATCAGCTATCAGGTGCTGAACCTGACCCACCGCGACAGCCACGAACATCCCACGCCACTGGTGCCCGGCCAGTTCTACGATGTCACGGTGACGCTGAACGCGATGGCGCATCGGTTCGCGCAGGGGAACCGTATGCGTATCTCCATCGGGACGGCGTATTGGCCGATGATCTGGCCCGCGCCGGAACACGCCACGCTGACCATTCGCGGGGGCGAAAGCCGCGCCGAGCTGCCGATCCGCCCGGCCTTTGCGGGCGATGCCCCGGTGACCTTTGCCCCGCCGCAACCCGGCCCGGCCTGCCCGATCACCCAGGTCGATCCCGGTCTGGTGCGTCGCTGGAGCGAGCAGGACCACGTTACCGGTGAAACCACCTATCACACCCAGGGGGTGGGCGGTCTGTTCGGGGAAGGCGTCCTGCGCTTTGACGAGGTCGGCACCACCATCGGCCATTCGCTGAAACGCACGCTGAAGATCCGCGACGAAGATCCGCTCTCGGCGCATTACCATCTGGCGCAATCTTACGATATCGGCCGCGAAGGCTGGCAGATACGGATCGAGAGCGTGACGGAGATGCGCTCGGACCTGACGAACTTCTATATTTCCGGCACCCTGCGTGCCTGGGAAAACGGGGTCGAGGCGGCGCAGCGCAGCTGGGATGAAACCATCCCGCGCGATCTGATGTGATGTCTATCGGGGGCCATGACGGCCCCCGATACGCCTAGACGACAACCGCCCTGGCCTGTTGTGTGCCGACGGCAAAGATACCACGGTAACGCTCGATCTCATCGGTCGGGCCGGTGGTCTTGGCCGGGTTGTCGGACAGTTTCACCGTGGGCCGCCCGTCGGCCGACACCGCCTTGCAGACCAGGCTGAACGGCGCCAGCGCGTCATTCGGCACCAGATGGCGGAAATCATTGGTCATCAGCGTGCCCCAGCCGAAGCTGACCTTGACCCGCCCCAGGAACCGCGCATGCAGGTCGCGGATTTCCGGCACATCCAGCCCGTCGGAGAAGATCACCAGCTTTTCCCGCGGGTCCTCGCCGCGCGACTTCCACCAGTCGATGGCCAGTTCCGCACCCGCCACCGGATCGCCGGAATCGATGCGGATACCGGTCCAGCCCGCCAGCCAGTCGGGCGCATGTTCCAGAAATCCCTTGGTGCCATAGGTATCGGGCAGGATGATCCGCAGGTTGCCGTCATGTTCTTCGTGCCAGTCGGCCAGAACGCGATAGGGGGCCTGACGCAATTCATCCTCACTGTCGGCCAGCGCGGCATAGACCATCGGCAGTTCATGGGCGTTGGTGCCCACCGCCTCCAGATCGCGGCGCATGGCGATCAGACAGTTCGAGGTGCC
Organism: Paenirhodobacter sp.; assembly: GCA_036398515.1. Classification (GTDB taxonomy): domain Bacteria; phylum Pseudomonadota; class Alphaproteobacteria; order Rhodobacterales; family Rhodobacteraceae; genus Rhodobacter. Next base: position 111,342 of record DASWPI010000107.1, on the reverse strand, counting down.
GGTGAATGCGCCGCCCTGCGGGGTATTGCCCAGCCCCTCGACCATCGCCTGCACGCACCAGTCCTGCCACAGGAAGCTGTGCCGCCGCCGGGTGCCGAAATCGGCGATTTTCAGGCCGGGCAACTGGCGCAGATTTTCGATCTTTTCCCATAGCCGGGTCATCGCCCGTGCATACAGGATCTGCAGATCGAACCGCCCCATCCGGTTCAGCACGGCGCGCGAGCGCAGCTCCATCAAGATCGCCAGCGCCGGAATTTCCCACAGCATCACCTCGGGCCAGGCACCCTCGAAGGTCAGCTCATACTGGCCGTCGCGCTTTTCCAGATGATAGGGCGGCAGTTGGACGGTCTCGAACCATTCCATGAAGTCCGACCGGAACATCTGCCGCTTGCCGTAAAAGTTGTTGCCGCGCAGCCAGGTGCTTTCGCCCCGCGTCAGGCGCAGGGTGCGGACGTAATCCAGTTGCTCGCGCAGCTCACCCTCGTCGATCAGCTCGGCCAGGCGGATGGATTTGGAGCGGTTGATCAGGCTGAATTCCACCCGCGTATCGCGCTTGTTGCGGAAGACGGACTGACACATCAGCAATTTGTAGAAATCGGTGTCGATCAGCGATCGCACGATCGGGTCGATCTTCCATTTGTGATTGTAAACGCGGGCTGCGATATCGGCCATCTCGCTTACTCCGCCAAGATCACGCCGGCGGCGCGCATCGCGGTGCGTGCGGCGGCCAGAGACCCGTTCAGGTCAATCGCGCGGCAGGCACCCTCCCGCACCCGGGCGTTGAAGCCCAGCCGGGCGGCGTCTATGGCCGACCAGGCCACGCAGAAATCATGTGCCAGCCCGACAAAGGCCAGATCGGTAATGCCGCGTTCGCGCAGATATCCGGCCAGCCCGGTGGGGGTAGTGTGGTCGTTTTCAAAGAACGCCGAATAGCTGTCGACATGGGCGCGAAAGCCCTTGCGCAGGATCAGGTCCGCCGGGTCCACCGCCAGTTGCGGGTGGAAGGCCGCGCCGGGCGTGCCCCAGACGCAATGCACCGGCCACAGGGTTTGCGGGCCATAGGGCATGTCGATGCTGCTGTAGGGGGCGGCATCGTGCATGGCGGCGAATGAGGAATGCTCTTCGGGGTGCCAATCCTGGGTCAGCACCGTGACGGGATATTCCTGCATCAGCGCATTGACGCGTGGAATGATTGTGTCGCCCTCTGCCACGGCCAGCGCACCGCCCGGACAAAAATCGTTCTGAATGTCGATGACGATCAGGGCTTCGGTAACGTCGGCCATGTCTTCCCCCTCTTTGACATATGCCTAGGGCGCACATGCCGCCCGGTCAATTGCCGTCAGAGGGAAATAGTCATCAACCGCGCAGCGCTGCCGAGGGCGCCTGTCTATAGGCCAGCACGGCGGGCAGCACCGATAGAACCGCCGCCACCGCCAGCAAGATCAGCAGCAGGCCGCCATCCTGCGCGGTGAACGCCACCGGCAGGCCAAAGCCGCGTTCTGCCGCGAAGGCCCGCGACAGGGCCTGTGCCGCGCCAAAGCCCACCGCAAAGCCCGCCAGCACCCCTGATGCCACCAGAACGAACAGTTCCAGCCAGACGATGCCGAACACCGCGCCGCGCGGCGCGCCAAAGGCCCGCAGCGCCCCGATCTGTTTGCGCCTTTGTCCGACATGGATCACCGTCACCAGCAACAGCGCCGCCGCGACCAGCATTTGCGCCCCCGAGGCGATGACCGACAACACGGCCTTCATATCGCCCAAGGTGGCATACAGGCCCGTCAGAACCTCGCCCGGAAACACCGCCAGCGTCTGGGCCGACCGGTATTCCTGACGCAGTTTATAGGCATCGGCGATGGATTTGGGTTTCACCAGGATCGCGGGCAGGCCGGGCACCGCCCCGGCGTGCCAGTGTTCGTCAATCGGCGCATCGGCGTCTATGCCGCCGTGATGTCCATGTTCGTCGTGATGCTCATGTTCATCGAGCCCGTGTTCGTCGGGGCCGTGGTCATCGGGGGTTTCCTGCGCTGCGTGATCCGGGTCTTCCCCGCCCAGCCCATGCACATGCCAGACCGCTTGGATCGGCACCAGAATGGCGCGATCCCACGGCGTGCCGGTGGGCTTCAGCTTGCCCACCACCTGATAGCCGCTGCCTTCGTGGTCATGCCCGCCCTCGGCGATCTTGCCATGCGTCGGCGTGATGGTCGCGCCGATTGCCAGATCCACCGCCGATCCCACCACGGCCTGCCCTTCGGCGGCAAAGACCGCGCCCGTCAACAACCCGCTGCCGGTGCGCGCGATCAGCGTGGTGGTGGTGCCGACAATCGGGTAACCGGCGTAGAAATCGCCAAAACCCACCGGTGCTGCCCAATCCACCCGAGGATCATCGGCCAGATCCAGCAGAACATCCCCCGAGATCAGCGTCAGCGCCGCCGGTTGCAAGAACACCGATGACAGGATCAACTGGGTTTCACTGCCCGGTGCGCCGATCACCAGATCGAATTTCTCCGCCGCGCGGGCCGAGCCCAGCCGCAATGCCCGCTCTTGCAGGCTGACCCCCACCCCCAGGGCGACCGCCAGCGCGATCAGCAGCACGATCACCACCGATCCAGCCCATAGCCGCCGAAGGTCTGCCAGAACGAAACGTAACATTATGCGGTGTCCTTGATCCGGTCAGCGGCGATGGCGCCATCCGCCAGCACGATATGGCGCGGCAGACGCGCGGTCAGGCGGGGATCGTGTGATATCACAATCAACGTCGCGCCGGTTTCCGTTGCCAGATCCAGCAACAGCGTGCCGATCGCCGCGCCGTTTTCCGGGTCCAGACTGGCGGTGGGTTCATCGGCCACGATCACGCCCGGCTGGCGCAGGACGGCGCGGGCCACGGCAACGCGCTGCATCTCGCCGCGTGACATGGTTTCGATACGCTGATCCGGGCGCGTCAGGCCGACCTGTGCCAATAGCACATCCGCCCGTGCCACCATCGCGGCATCGGCCACCCGCGACAATCGCGCGGGCAACAGCACGTTTTCACGTGCCGACAGCCCCGGAAACAGATGGAAATCCTGCATCACCAAACCGATGTTGGCGCCGCGCCAACGGTCACGGGCCCCCTCGGACAGGGTGCCGATATCGGTGGCCCCCCAGATCACCTGTCCGGCGGTGGTCCGGTCCAGCCCGGTGATGATATTGACCAGCGTCGATTTGCCTGATCCGGATGGGCCCGATACCGCCACCCGGCCTGAGGCGGGAATATCCAGCCCAGCGACCCGCAGGACCGGCGCGGCCAGCCCCGGATAGGCCACCGTGATATTGGTCAGTCGCAGCGACAACATGGATCAGGCCAGCCCATAGCGCGCATCGCGCAGGCGCAGCTGGCTGACGAAGCCGGTTTCCGGGTCGATCCAGGAGCCGCGCTCCAACCGTCCGGTGACGGCGATGCGCTGGTTCGGCTGGGTGAAGGTCTGCCGCTTGTCCAGATAGACCACCATGATGTTGTCGGGCCAATCCGAGTCGCTGGAGCAGAACGGGCATAGCGCCATCGGGATCTGGGTCAGTACGAAGAACTGAGATTCGGCCTTTAGCGGCGGCGCCATGAAGCCCTGAATGCGGATGGTCTGATCGGTCAGGGTCAGGATCTTGTCGGAGAATTTCAGACCGAGCGCGCTGAACGAGGCATAAAGCTCGTCAAAGCTGATCTCGGGGGGGCTTGCCAGCGCCGGATGCGCCGGAAGAAGGGCGGTCAGGGCCGTCAGTCCGGTCAGGCAATCCCTGCGGTTCAGGCGGGTGCGGTGCATGGTTGGCCTCCTGTCAAATAGCAGACCTGCCCGGAATCTCCGGGCAGGTCAGGGTCACATCATTTCTTGTCGGCGCCAAGCGCGAAGGTATCAGCCAGGACCTTGTAGACGTCCGACTGTTCCATATAGCCCTTGAATTCTTCGGCGCCGGGGCCGGTGGCCTGCAAGACGACGTCATCGACCGCGTGAACGGCGGTGTCATTGTCCTTGGGCAGGTTGCCGATGCGCAGAACCGCGCCGGGAACGTCCTTGTAGGCCTCGTTGGCGACGTATTCGCCGTTTTCGTTCTTCACGGCCGGTTCAAACGGACCGTCCATCTTGGGGCGCCAGGTTTCGTAATAATCCGGGTAGTTCGACGAGAAGATCGCCAGACGGCGGGTCACGTCGATCTTGTCCGGGAAACCGTCCTTGTTTGCGTCGACATAGTTCGGGAAACCGGCCTCGTCATAGACGCCGACCTTGGCGCGCATGTCATCGCCGGGCTTTTCATCGTCGATCGTGCCGATCACCGAAACGCCGTGGGTGTGGTCACCGGTGACGACGATCAGCGTATCGGGGTTGGACTTGGCGAATTCCAGACCGGCGGCAACGGCCTGATCGAATTCGATGGTTTCCTCGACGGCGCGATCCCAGTCCATCGGGTGGGACATCTTGTCGACCGAGGCGCCCTCGACCATCAGGAAGAACCCGTCCTGATTTTTCGACAGCTGCTCCAGCGCGGATTTGGTCATGTCGACCAGACCCGGCTGGTTCGGGAATTTCCCGACCGTGCCCTTGTGCAACTGATTGCGGTCCAGCCAGGTATCCATGTTGCCGGTGTGGAACAGGCCCAGGATCTTGCCGCTGTTGGTTCCCGCCGCCGTGGTCAGTTCGGCGGCATCGGTGGCCAGCGTGTAGCCCGCGTCGCGGAACAGCTGGATGTAGTCCTTGTCGTCCTTGCGCTTGGAACCGGGGATATCCGATTTCAGGAAATAGGCCGAACCGCCGCCCAGCAGGACATCGGGTTTCACATCATAGAACATACCGACGATGTCGGCCTTGTCCGCGCGTTTGCGGGTATGGGCCACCAGCGCCGCCGGGGTGGCGTCTTCCAGCTCGGCAGTGGACACGATGCCCAGCGATTTGGTGGTGGTGCGGCGCAGGGCCTCGCCGATGGTTTCAACCTTGGGGTCGTCCTGGCTGGCCGGGGTGCGGTCGGCATAGACGCCCAGGGCGTTCACCCGCGATTTGTGGCCGGTCATGTAGGCCGACATCGTATTGGCGGAATCGGTGGCGATCGAATGGGTCGAGGAGGTGCCGATAAAGGCCATATGGTCCAGGTCATCCATCGCCAGGCGGCCGTCGGCCTTGCCCTCGGTCATGCCCTTGGACATGATCCGCGCGGCGGTGCGGTGCGCGACGGACATGCCGTCACCCAGGAAGAAGATGATGTTCTTGGCCCTGGGGGTGGCCGGGGTGCCGTAGACATCCCAGGTGACCGATTTTGCTTCGTCACCAGCCTTGACCGCGACGGTATAGGTGCCGGGGGCGGCAATCGCCAGATCGCGCAGGATCAGCGCCGAGCCCAGAACCTTGTCATCCTTGCCCTTTTCCTCGGCGACGAATTCGGCCGGTTTGCCGAACACTTCGGCATAGGGTTTGCCGTTGACGGTGACGTCGACGGTATTTTCCGCGTGGACTTTGTCCAGCTCGACCTTGAAGTCGAATTTCGAGTTGACCAGGATCGTCGCCCGGTCGAGGGGATAGATCGTGGTGTCGGCATGGGCCGCACCGGTCAGGACGGTAGACGCCGCCAGTGCAGCAAGCAGGATTCGCATGATCGCCTCATATGGTCGTGATCTCCTGCCGACGCGGTAGTCCGCTATTGTCACAGTCGGGTGACAATCTATTGCTTTTTCCCGCGTCCTGGGGCGGTATGCGCCATTGTCGCGGAAAAATGCCGCCAAAGCCGCCACATTCAGGTGATTTTATAACAATATTAATATGTTATAAAATCACTATTTCAGTTGAGGACCCCATGCTGACCGTCGCCGCCCTGTATCATTTCACCCGCTTCCAAGACCCTGACGCCCTGCGCGCCCCGCTGGCCAAGGTGGCGTGTTCGCATGGTGTGCGCGGCACGCTGTTGCTGGCGCGTGAGGGGATCAATGGCACAATCGCCGGATCGCGTGCCGGGGTTGATGCGGTTCTGGCGCATATCCGCGCCTTGCCCGGCTGTGCCGATCTGGACTGGAAGGAAAGCACCGCGCGCGCGATGCCATTTGGCCGGATGAAGGTGCGGCTGAAGGCGGAAATCGTGACGATGGGCGAACCGGATGTGAATCCGCGTGCCGCCGTAGGCCATTATGTCGAACCCGAGGCCTGGAATGAGTTGATCTCGGCGCCCGATGTTGTGGTGATCGACACCCGCAATGATTACGAGGTCCAGATCGGCACCTTTCAGGGCGCCATCGACCCGCAAACCCATAGTTTCCGCGAATTCCCGCAGTGGTGGCAGGACAATGCCGCGCGCTTTCACAACAAGCGTATCGCGATGTTTTGCACCGGCGGAATCCGTTGTGAGAAATCGACGAATTATCTGATGGGGCAGGGCGTGGATCAGGTCTATCACCTGCGCGGCGGCATTCTGAAATATCTGGAACAGGTGCCGCGCGAAGACAGCCTGTGGCAGGGCGACTGCTTTGTCTTTGATGGTCGGGTCAGTCTGACGCATGGTCTGGAACAGGGCGCATATGAGACTTGCCATGCCTGCCGCCGCCCGGTTTCCGCCGTTGACAAGGCCAGCCCGGATTACGAACAGGGTGTCAGTTGCCCACGCTGCGTCGGCACCTATTCAGACGATGATCGCGCCCGCTTCCGCGAGCGCGAACATCAGATGCAACTGGCGCGGGATCGTGGCACGGGGCCACATCTGGGCGCGGGTCAAGGTGGCGACTGACAGCGTGGTTGATGGCCTCAGATCGGTGGTTTGCCCCTAACGGCGCGGGCCACCATCGCCACGACGAACAGCACGATGAAAATCAGGAACAAGATTTTGGCGATACCGGCCGACGCACCTGCGATGCCGCCGAACCCGAGTGCCGCCGCGATCAGCGCGACGACTAGGAATGTCAAAGCCCATCCAAGCATTGTGTCCTCCTGTGCAAACATGGCTGCGAAAAGCGGGCCGCGTGACGCGGCCCATGATCGTTACGATAACCATGTGGGCATAACGCGGATCTGGGATGATGGTTCCCATAGGCCGGATTTCGCGGGGCCTGCTTGTCACGGGGCATGATGTATGCAAGCTGCGGACAACAAGGATGGATTGATGAGCAAGCAGCCAGACCCGACCCCGACCGAACGCAAACGCGGTTCTGGCGTGAAATACGTCTATGACGTGTTGCGCGATGAGATTCTGGATCTGACCCTGCCGCCGGGCAGCCCGATCGACGAAATCCAGTTGTCCGAGCGGCTGAAGATGTCGCGCACCCCGATCCGTGAGGCCCTGGTGCGCCTGGCCAGCGAGTCGCTGGTCTCGACCTTGCCGAACCGCTCGACCGTGGTGTCGAATATTGATTTTCTGAATCTGCACACGTTTTTCGACGCGCTGACATTGATGTATCGGGTCACCACCCGGTTGGCGGCGGAAAACCATACCGCGGCCGATCTGAAAATCATCCGCGCGCATCAGCAGGCGTTTGCGGATGCCGTCACCGCGCAGGATGCCCTGGCGATGATCGCAACCAACCGCGATTTCCATGCCGCCATCGCCGATGCCGGGCGCAATCCCTATTATACCAGCCTGTTTTGCCGTCTGCTGGACGAGGGGCGGCGGTTGCTGCGGATCTACTACCAGTCCTTCGATGATCAGCTACCGCATGAATATGTCGAGGAACATGACAAGATGGTCGCCGCAATCGCCGCGCGCGATATCGCGCTGTGCGATCAATTGGCGAATGAACATGCCAACCAGATCATCGGCCAGATCCAGAAGATGATCTCACGCGATCGGCGCCGCCCGATTCCGCTGTGATCCCACCAATATTGCGCCTTTGCCGCACCGGATGGCCCGCGCCATCCGGTGTTTTTTCATGCGCGGTCGATCGGTCCGGGGAAATCTGCGACTGGGGGTAGAAAAGTTGTCGACAAATAAAATACAAATGGTATCGTGAATGACATAATCACAATCTGGCGGCGCACAGAACGGCCTCCCCGCATGTCGCCAGCCTCCCCAACGGAAGGACTCCAACATGGATTCGTCGATTTTCACCGGGACCATTCCCGCCCTGATGACGCCCTGCAAGGCGGACCGCACGCCCGATTACGATGCGCTGGTGCGCAAGGCCCAACAGATGATCGCGGCGGGGATGTCGTCGGTGGTCTATTGCGGCTCGATGGGGGATTGGCCGCTGCTGACCGACGCCGAACGCATGGAGGGTGTCGCCCGCCTGACCCAGGCCGGTATCCCGGTCATCGTCGGTACCGGTGCCGTCAACACCAAGATCGCTGCCGCCCATGCCGCCCATGCGCAAAAGGTCGGTGCCAAGGGCCTGATGGTGATCCCGCGCGTGCTGTCGCGCGGTGCGGTCATCTCGGCGCAGAAGGACCACTTCAAAGCCATCCTGTCGGCCGCGCCCGATCTGCCGGCGGTGATCTACAACAGCCCGTATTACGGCTTTGCCACCCGCGCCGACCTGTTCTTTGCGCTGCGCGCCGAACATCCCAACCTGATCGGCTTCAAGGAATTCGGCGGCCCGGCGGATATGCGCTATGCGGCGGAAAACATCACCTCGCGCGATGACAATGTGACCCTGATGATCGGCGTGGATACCGCCGTGTTCCACGGTTTCGTCAATTGCGGCGCGGCGGGCGCCATCACCGGTATCGGCAACGTGCTGCCGAAAGAGGTGCTGCATCTGGTCGCGCTGTCGCAGGCCGCAGCCAAGGGCGATGCCGATGCCCGCACCCGCGCGCTGGAACTGGAAGCGGCGCTGGCGATCCTGTCGTCCTTCGACGAAGGCCCGGATCTGGTGTTGTTCTTCAAATACATGCTCGTGTTGAAGGGCGAGGCGGAATACACCCTGCACTTCAACGAAACCGATGCCCTGACCGACAGCCAGCGTGGCTATGTCACCCGTCAACTGGCGTTGTTCGATGCCTGGTATGCCGATTGGTCGAAGCTGCCGGGCGCGGTGCAAACCTGCAAGCCCTGATCTGTCGGTGATCCTGATGGCGGGCCCCCGGTATTCCGGGGGCCTGTTGCGTTCAGACGGCGGCCAATCCGTCACGCTGCAGCCGGTCCAGCAAGGCGACCTCGGCCGCATCCAGCACAATGCCATCCGTCAGCGCGCGGGCGCGGGCGTCAAAGCGGCGTTGTGACGGCAGGCGTGCGCCCTGGCCCACAATATCGGTGAACAGCGTCTCGGCATGGGCCAGCGGATCGCCCCGGCCCGCGGCAAACCGCGCCGGATCAAAGGCCAGGATCAACTCGCCATGTCGGGGTGCCAGCGAGGTCGTGCCCAACCAGTCCAGCGCCTCGGGGCTGAGGAAATCGCCGATCATCGCACCCGCCAGCAATTCGATCATCGTCGAGATCGCAGATCCCTTGTGGCCGCCAAACGGCAGCATGGCGCCGTTCAGCGCCGCTTGCGGATCGGTCGTTGGCAAGCCATCGGCATCCAGCGCCCAACCTGCGGGCAGGGGGGTGCCCGCGCGGCGGTGCAGCTCGATCTCGCCCCGTGCCGCCATGCTGGTGGCAAAGTCGAAGACATAGGGGTTGGTGCCCGCGCGGGGCCAGCCAAAGGCCAGCGGATTGGTGCCCAGCAATGGCCGCAGTCCGCCCGTGGGCGCCACGGTGGCATAGCTTGGGCACATCGCCAGCCCGGCCAGACCCTGCGCGGTCAGGGCCTCGACCTCATGCCACAACGCGGAGAAATGCGTGCAGTCGTTGATCACCAGCGCCGCCAGCCCCAATTCGCGGGTGCGTTCGACCAGCGCGGGCAGGCCGTGGCGGAAGGCCACCGGTGAAAACCCGCCCTGTGCGTCGATGCGTATTATGGCGCCCGATCCGTCGACCTGCCGGGGCACGGAATCGGGGCGGGTCTTGCCCGCCTTGATGGTGCGCAGACAGCCCTCGATCCGGTAGACCCCGTGCGATTTGCACGCGTCGCGTTCCGCGTGGACGATCACATCGGCCAGCGCGGCGCTGCCTGCCGGGGTTACGCCCGCCGCAGCGAAGATCCCGGCGACGGTCTGCGTCAGCTGCGCGATGGTGAACGGAGTGGTCTGGGTCATTTCATGCTCCTGGCCGTTGATCCTTTTGGCCTGTGATGGTGAAACAGGCGGTTGCGTGATTGCATACACGTTGTATTTATACTGCATCACCCAGGCAAGCGCACGGATTCGTCGTGCGTGAACCGGCGGGCAAGCGGAAAGGATACGGCAATGACCTATACCCCACATGGCAAACACCTGATCGCGGGCAAATGGCTGGGGGGCGCAGGCGTGTTCCGGTCCAGCCCGGCGATGGGAACGGGGTTCGATGTGCAGACCGGATCGGCGGCGCTGGTGGATCAGGCGGTTCAGGCGGCCGAGGCGGCGTTCTGGACCTATGGCTATAGCACGCGTGCGGCCCGGGCCGAATTCCTGGAGGCCATCGCCGAGCAGATCGAGCTGCGTGGCGAGGACATAACCGCCATCGCCAGTGCCGAAACCGGTCTGCCGGCCGCGCGTTTGCAGGGCGAACGTGGCCGCACCACCGGGCAATTGCGCCTGTTCGCCAGCCATCTGCGCCAGGGAGACTATCTGGACCGGCGTCATGATCCGGCTTTGCCGGACCGTCAGCCGATGCCGCGCCCGGATCTGCGGATGATCGAACGGCCGATCGGGCCGGTCGGGGTGTTTGGCGCCTCGAACTTCCCGCTGGCGTTCTCGGTCGCGGGGGGCGATACGGCCTCGGCGTTGGCGGCGGGGTGCCCGGTGGTGGTCAAGGGCCACGAGGCGCATCCGGCCACCGGCGAGATTGTCGCCGAGGCCATCGCGCAGGCCGCCGCGCAATGCGGTCTGCATCCGGGGGTGTTCAGCTTTGTTCAAGGTGGCGCGCGCGAGGTCAGCGCCGCTCTGGTGCAGCATCCGTTGATCTGCGCGGTGGGGTTTACCGGATCGCTGGGCGCGGGACGCGCGCTGTTCGATCTGTGCGCCGCGCGCCCCACGCCGATCCCGTTCTTCGGCGAGCTGGGCTCGATCAACCCCATGTTCCTGTTGCCGCAGGCGGTGGCGGCACGCGGGGCGGCCATCGGGGCGGGCTGGGCCGGATCGCTGGTGATGGGGGCGGGGCAATTCTGCACCAATCCGGGCATTGCCATCGCACTGGAATCGCAGGCGGAAACCGTTCTGTCGGCGGCCCGGACCGCGCTGGAAACCAGCCCGGCGCAGCTCATGCTGACCGATGGCATTGCCCAGTCCTATCGCGACGGCGCCGACCGCATCGCGGCGCAGCCGGGCGTGCAGCCGATCTATCAATCGCGCAGCAATGACCGCACCGCGCGCCCCAATCTGTTCCGGGTGACGGCCGCCGATTTCATCGCCAATCCGGTGCTGGCCGATGAGGTCTTTGGTCCGCTGGGCATTCTTGTCACGGTCAACGGCCCCGAAGACATGATCGCGCTGGCCAAGGGGTTGCAGGGCCAGCTGACCGCGACGTTGCACATGGATGACGGCGATCTGGCGCTGGCCGGACAGCTGATGCCGGTGCTGGAACGCAAGGCGGGGCGGGTGATGGCCAATGGTTACCCGACCGGGGTCGAGGTCTGCGACACGATGGTGCATGGCGGGCCCTATCCGGCCAGCACGAATTTCGGCGCGACCTCGGTGGGCACGATGGCCATTCGTCGGTTCCTGCGTCCGGTCTGCTATCAGAATCTGGCCGCCGATCTGTTGCCTGAGGACCTGCGCTGATTTTTATATTTGCACAAAATATCGGCATATAATCCGGGATTGTGGTGTTTTTCCGGTTCGCTCCGGGCGGCACCGCAATCTTGTATACTATTTGTGTTTTGTATTTGCCTGCGCGAGAATACAGGCACATACTGAAAACAAGGGATCAACCCAGCAGTGAGGACGATTATGAACAAGGCATTTCTGGTTGGGGCCGCATTGGCCGCCAGCGGTTTTTTCAGTGCGGCACAGGCCGATCAACTGGATGACATCATCTCGGCAGGCACGCTGCGCTGCGCGGTGGTGCTGGACTTCCCGCCGATGGGGATGCGTGACGGCGACAACAATCCGATCGGGTTCGATGTGGATTATTGCAATGATCTGGCCAAGGTTCTGGGCGTGACCGCCGAGATCGTCGAAACCACCTTCCCGGAACGTATTCCTGCGCTGATGTCGGGCAAGGTCGATATCGCGGTGGCCTCGACCTCGGACACGCTGGAGCGCGCCAAGACGGTCGGGTTCTCGGTGCCGTATTACGCGTTTGAAAATTCGGTCGTGGAAAACGAAAAGGCCGGGTTGAGCAGCTGGGAAGACATGAAGGGCAAGACCGTCGGCGCGACGGCGGGCACCTATGAGGCGATCTGGCTGGAAAATCAGGTCAAGGCCTGGGGCACCGGCACCTTCCGCCCGTATCAAAGCCAGGCCGACGTGTTCCTGGCGCTCAGCCAGGGTCAGCTGGACGCCACCGTCGCCACCACCGACGTCGCCAATGCCAATGTGAAATCGGGCAATTTTGCCGGGCTGAAGATTGTCGACAAGGTGCCGATGGTGCCCGACTATGTGGCCCTTATCACCCGGCGCGACGAATATGGCATGATCAATTTCATGAACCTGTTCATCAACCAGCAGGTCCGCACCGGCCGTTACGCCGAGCTGTACAAGAAATGGATCGGTGATGGCGCCCCGGCAGACCTGACCGTTCACGGCGTCTATCGCTGACAGGTTGCGACGGCGCCGGTTGGCGGCGCCGTCCTTGCCCCGTAACCGGCGTCAAGCGAGACGGTCATGTTCAATTATACCTTCCATTGGAAGCAGGCTCTGCAAAAACTGCCGCAGATGCTGGATGGTGCGCTGATCACCGTCGAGGTCGCCCTGGCCTCGATGGTGTTGGGTATCGTGCTGGCGATCTTGCTGACCGGGTGCCGGTTGTCGGGCAACCGCGTGCTGTCCGGGTTTGCCACCACCTGGGTGGAAATCGCCCGCAACACCCCCGCGTTGTTCCAGATCTACATGGCGCATTTCGGGTTGGGCAGTTTCGGCATCCACCTCAGCCCGTTCACATCGCTGCTGATCGGCATCACCTTCAACAACGCCGGTTATCTGGCCGAGAATTTCCGTGGCGCGCTGAAGGCGATCCCGGACACCCAGACCCGCGCCGGACGATCGCTGGGCATGACCCCGGTGCAGGCGTTCCGCTACATCATCATGCCGCAGATGCTGCGCATCGCGTTCCTGCCGATGAGCAACCAGATGGTCTGGGCCATCTTGATGACCTCGCTGGGGGTGACGGTGGGGATGAACAGCGACCTGTATGGTGTGACGCAGGATCTGAATTCGCTGACCTTCCGCACGTTCGAGCTGTTCACCATCGCCGCCGTGATCTTTTACGCGATCACCAAGATCATCAACCTGTCGGCCCGGCTGATCGCCGCGCGGCTGTTCCGTTACTGAGGGGAAGGCCATGTTCGATACCGCCCTTTCCGCCAAGGATCTGATCTTGCTTGCGCAAGGCGCCGGGATGACGATCCTGGTCACCGCCATTTCGGTTGTCATCGGCACGGTGCTGGGCGTCGTTTGCGGTGTGCTGCGGGTGCAGATCGGGCCCGTCTGGGCCGCGCCGATCACCTTTGTGCTGGATATCTTCCGCTCGATCCCGCTGCTGATTCAACTGGTTCTGGCCAATGCGCTGATCGGCACGGTGCTGCGGCTGAAGATGTCCGGTTTCACCGTCGCCTGCATCGTGTTGTCGCTGTATACCGCCGCCTATTGCGCCGAAATCGTGCGTGGCGGCATCGGTGCCGTGCCGGCCACCACCCGCCGGGCGGCGCGGTCCCTGGGGATGAGCTGGTGGCAGGACATGACCTATATCGTGTTGCCGCTGGCCACCCGGATCGCCTTGCCGTCCTGGATCGGGCTGGCGTTGGGGGTGATGAAGGATTCCGCGCTGGTCTATGTGGTGCAGGTCACGGAATTGCTGAAATCCACCCAGATCCTGATCACCCGGCTACAGGAACCGCTGTTCTTGCTGATGATCTGCGGGGCGTTCTATTTTATCATCAGCTTCCCTATCGCGCGGTTCGGGGGCTATCTCGAAAAACGGTGGTCCAATGATTGAGATCGAAAACGTCCACAAATCCTTTGGTCAGCTGGAGGTGCTGAAAGGCATCGACCTGACCGTGCAAAAGGGCGAGGTGGTCACCATCATCGGCGGATCCGGGTCGGGGAAATCGACATTGCTGACCTGTATCAACGGGTTGGAGCCGATCGCCTCGGGGCGGATCACGGTGGATGGCACGGTGGTCCATGCGCCCGGCACCGATCTGAACCGGCTGCGCCGCAAGATCGGCATCGTGTTCCAGCAGTGGAACGCCTTCCCGCATCTGACGGTGCTGGAAAACATCACGCTGGCGCCGCGCAAGGTGCTGGGGCTGTCGAAATCCGAGGCGCAGGATATCGCCGTGCGGCATCTGAAACATGTCGGGCTGGGCGATAAGCTGTCAACCTATCCGGGCCGTCTGTCGGGGGGCCAACAGCAACGCATGGCCATTGCCCGCGCCTTGGCGATGTCGCCCGAATACATGCTGTTCGACGAGGTGACCTCGGCCCTTGATCCGCAACTGGTGGGCGAGGTTCTGGACACGCTGAAGATGCTGGCGGAAGAGGGGATGACGATGATCTGCGTCACCCATGAAATGGCCTTTGCGCGCGATGTCTCGGACCGGGTGGCATTCTTCCACAAGGGGATCATGGCCGAGATCGGCACGCCCGAGCAGATCTTCAACGCGCCGCAACATCCCGAAACACAACAGTTTCTGGCCAGTGTGCGCTGATGCCCTCGGTCATTGTCATTGGCGCCGGGGTGATCGGGCTGTCGGCGGCCATCGCGGCGCAGGACCGGGGGTTTTCGGTCACCGTTCTGGACCGCGAGGGCCCGGCCGCCGGGGCCTCGGCGGGGAATGCCGGGGCGTTCGCGTTCACCGACATCTTTCCGCTGGCGTCGCCGGGGATCCTGAAAAAGGCGCCGAAATGGCTGCTGGACCCGCTGGGGCCGCTGTCCTTGCCGCCCGCCTATGCGGTGCGGATGGTGCCTTGGCTGTGGCGGTTCTGGCGGGCCTGCGCGCCGGGCCGGGTGGCTGCATCCGTCGCGGCGCAAACCGCGATGATGGATCTGTCCAAGGCCGAGCTGGAGGGGTTTCTGACGCAGACCGGCACCCTGCCGATGTTGCGCAAGAACGGCAACCTCGAGGTCTATGAGGGCGCGGCACAGTTCAACGCCAGCCTGCCCGGATGGGCGGCCCGTGCCCGCCATGGAATCGAGTTCCGCCATCTGACGGCGGTGGAAATGGTGGATGTGCAACCGGGGCTGGCACCGCGCTTTACCCACGGCACCTTCACGCCGGGCTGGTATTCGATTGCCGATCCGAAACTATACACGCTGGCGCTGGCCGATCATGTCCGGGCGCGTGGCGGGGTGATCGCACAGGCCGAAGTCCGCGCGCTGCGTCCGACCGATACCGGGGTCGAGGTCATCGCCGACCGTGTCCGGCAGGCCGATCGGGTGGTTCTGGCGGCGGGCGCGTTCTCGCACCGGATCGCACGCACCATCGGCGAGGCCATCCCGCTGGAGACCGAGCGCGGCTACAACACCACCCTGCCGCCCGGTGCATTCGATCTGCGCTGTCAGGTGACATTTGGCGGGCACGGGTTCGTGGTCAGCAATCTGTCCACCGGCGTCCGGGTCGGTGGTGCGGTGGAACTGGGCGGGCTGTCGGCGCCGCCGAATTACAAGCGCTCGGCGGCCATGCTGACCAAGGCGGCGGCCTTTCTGCCGGGGCTGCAAACCCAGGGCGGCGTGCAGTGGATGGGGTTCCGCCCGTCGCTGCCCGACAGCCTGCCGGCGCTCGGGCCCGCGCGGGCGTCGCGCAACATCATCCACGCCTTTGGCCACGGCCATCTGGGCCTGACGCAATCGGCGGGCACGGCACGCATCGTGGCCGATCTGTTGACCGGGCAGGTGCCGCCGGTCGATATCACCCCCTTCTCTCCGCAAAGGTTCTGAACAATGGCGGTTCATACGTTTAGCTGCATCGACGGTCATACCTGTGGCAATCCCGTGCGTCTGGTCGCGGGCGGCGGTCCGCGTCTTGAGGGCGCCGACATGCTGGAACGGCGCGCGCATTTCCTGCGCGATTTCGACTGGATCCGCACCGGCCTGATGTTCGAGCCGCGCGGCCATGACATGATGTCGGGGTCGATCCTGTATCCGCCGACGCGCACCGATTGCGATGTGGCGGTGCTGTTCATCGAAACCTCGGGCTGTCTGCCGATGTGCGGGCATGGCACCATCGGCACGATTACCATGGGTATCGAAAACGGCCTGATCACGCCGCGCGAACCGGGCAAGCTGTCGATCGAGGCCCCGGCGGGCAAGGTCGACATCGCCTATCGTCAGGAGGGCCGCTTTGTCGAAGAGGTCCGGCTGACCAATGTGCCGGGTTTTCTGCATTCCGAGGGCCTGACCGCGCATGTCGAGGGGCTGGGTGAAATCGTGGTGGATGTGGCCTATGGCGGCAATTTCTACGCCATCGTCGAGCCGCAAAAGAACTTCCGCGACATGGCCGATTTCACCGCGGGTGAGCTGATCGGGTTTAGCCCGAAGCTGCGCAAGGCCCTGAACGAGAAATACGAATTCATCCACCCCGAACATCCGGCGATCAACGGGCTGAGCCATATCCAGTGGACAGGCGCCCCGACGGTGGCGGGCGCCCATGCCCGCAACGCGGTGTTTTACGGTGACAAAGCCATCGACCGCAGCCCCTGTGGCACCGGCACCTCGGCGCGTATGGCGCAGCTGGCGGCCAAGGGCAAATTGCAGGTCGGCGATGAATTCTGGCATGAATCGATCATCGGCTCGATCTTCAAGGGCCGGGTCGAGGCGGCGGTTCAGGTGGCCGGCCGTCCGGCGATCATCCCGTCCATCGCCGGCTGGGCGCGGATGACCGGCTACAACACCATCTTCATCGACGACCGCGATCCCTTTGCGCATGGTTTCGTGGTGAAATGATCGCAGGGTCAGCCCACAGCATCATCGCCGGCCGCGCCACCGGGCGTGTGCTGGCGGCAGAGCAGGGGCTGAGTTTCTGGGGTGGGGTCGATCCGGCCTCGGCACGGGTGATTGACGCGCATCACCCCTGGACGGGGCAGGATCTGCGGGGCCGGGTGCTGGTGATGCCCAGCAGCCGGGGATCCTGTTCGGGGTCCGGGGTGTTGCTGGATCTGGCGCTGAACGGGCGTGCCCCGGCAGCGCTGATCTTCCGCGAGGCCGAGGATGTCCTGACCCTGGGGGCGCTGGTGGCGGGGACGCTGTTCGATCGGCCGATCCCGGTTCTGCGGCTGGATGCCGCACAGTTTGCGGCCGTCAGCGCCGCCGAGCATGTCGAGATCGACCACGATCACCTGCGCATTGGTTCGCTGGCGGTGCCGCTGCATCCGCCCCGGCACGCCGATCTGGCGCTGACCCCGCGCGACCGTGACATGCTGTCGGGTGCGGCGGGTGCGGGGGCACAGATCGCCATGCAGATCCTGTGCGCGATGGCCGCGCAACAGGGGGCGCCCGATCTGATGGATGTGACACAGGCGCATATCGACGGCTGCATCTATGCCAGCCCCGCCAATCTGCGCTTTGCCCAGATGATGCGCGACAGGGGGGCGCGGGTGTGCATCCCGACCACGATGAACGCGATTTCGGTGGATCACGCCCATTGGCGCACGCAGGGTGTGGACCCGGCGTTTGGCGCGCCCGCCGCCCGGCTGGCCGATGCCTATGTCGATATGGGCGCGCGCCCCACGTTCACCTGTGCGCCCTATCATCTGGACACCGCGCCCGGCCTTGGCGAGGCGGTGGGCTGGGCTGAATCCAATGCCGTCATTTATGCCAATTCGGTGCTGGGTGCGCGTACGGTCAAGCACCCGGATTTTCTGGATCTGTGCATCGCCGTGACCGGGCGGGCGCCCAGGTCCGGGGTTTATCTGACCGAAAACCGGGCGCCTGCGCGAATTTTGCGGGTGGAGCGGCCTGCGCATGCCGATGACGCGTTCTGGCCGATGCTGGGCTATCTGGCCGGATTGCATGCCCCCGATGTCGTGCCGCTGATCACCGGTCTGCACGATATGCCCGCTTGTGCCGATGATCTGCGGGCGATGTGCGCGGCCTTTGGCGCCACATCCGCCGCCCCCATGCTGCATGTCGCGGGGCACACGCCCGAGGCTGACCTGCCGCCGCGCCCCGATGCGGTGGTCCGCGATCTTGGCCGCGCGGATTTTGCGCAGCTCTGGGCACAGTTCAACCAGGCGCCCGAGCGGGTTGATCTGATAGCCTTGGGCAGTCCGCATTTCTCGATCACCGAATGTCGCGCGCTTACGGCGCTCCTGCACGGGCGTCGGGCCGAGGGGGTTGCGGTGATCGTCACCCTGGGCCGTGATGTGTTGCGGGCCGCACGGTCCGAAGGGCTGCTGGATGCGTTTGCCCGGTTTGGCATTCGCGTTGTGCCGGACCTGTGCTGGTGTTCGATCACCGAGCCGGTCTTTCCGCCCTCGGCACGGGTGCTGATGACCAACTCGGGGAAATACGCCCATTACGCGCCGGGTCTGAGCGGCCGCGCCGTGCGTTTCGGCGGTCTGGCGGCCTGTGTCGAGGCCGCCCGCACCGGTCGGGTGGCGCAGGGCTTGCCCGTGTGGCTGAATGATTGGGCGTGACGAAACCGCACTGTTTCGACCATCGACGGCATTGGCTGCATAAAATCTAGGCTTCGGGCCAGATCTGCGGCGCGAAGCATGGTTTTGTATTGACGATTCCCTTTTTGCATATCGTTTGTATTTTCGATAAATACAAAAGGCGGCGCGTGTCAGTGGAGTGGGCGATGTCAGACAGGAAAAGCATGCCGCCATCGCGGCACAACTGGGCCGAGCTGGTGACTGGTCTATCGCAGGCGGTCCTGCGCGCCGAAAAGGTGCTGGCCGGGGCGTTCATGACGCTGCTGCTGGGGCTGATCTTGCTGAATGTGGTGACGCGCTTTGCCCGGATGCCACTGTATTGGGTGGATGAGGCGTCGATCTTCACGATGGTCTGGCTGGCGTTCATCGGGGCCTCGGTGATGACGCGGCTGCGGGTCGATTTCGCGGTCACGCTGTTGTCGGACAGCCTGCCGCAGCCTGCGGTGCGGGTGTTGCGGGCGGTGGCGACGGCGGTGTCGCTGTGCTTCGGCATCGGTCTGGCGGTGATGTGCTGGAACTGGCTGGACCCGCTTGGCATTGCCGGGGCGGGGTTCGACGCCAGCGCCTATGCGGCCAAGACCTTCAATTTTCTCTACACCGAACACAGCCAGACCCTCGAATGGCCGAACTGGGTTCTGTACCTGATCCTGCCGGTGTTTTCGCTGACGCTGAGCCTGCATCTGTTTGCCAACTTGTTGGAAGATCTGGGCCTTGCCGCGCCGCGCGTGCAATCCGGCCTGAGCAATACCGCGGAAGGAGCCGCCTGATGTTCACCTTCGGTGCCTTTACAGTCCT
The DNA here is from genome assembly GCA_036398515.1 of Paenirhodobacter sp. Lineage (GTDB taxonomy): Bacteria > Pseudomonadota > Alphaproteobacteria > Rhodobacterales > Rhodobacteraceae > Rhodobacter. Next base: position 91,783 of record DASWPI010000107.1, on the reverse strand, counting down.
GCTGATGATCGGTCTGCCGATCACCATCGTTTTGTGCATGACCGCCGTCGCCTATATCTGGAGCACGGATAACACGGTGCTGTTCAATTCCTTCCCGCAGCAGATGTTCATGGGGTTGGACAGCCACGGGCTGATCGCCATTCCGCTATTCATCCTGATCGGCGAGATCATGAACGGCGGCGGCATCACCCGACGGTTGATCGACATGGCGATGGCCTTTGTTGGCTCGCTCAAGGGTGGTCTGGCCTATGTCAACCTGCTGGCCAATGTGTTCGTTGCCTCGATCCTGGGGTCGGCGGCGGCGCAGGTGGCGCTGATGTCGCAGATGGTCGTGCCCGAGATGGAAAAGAAAGGCTATGACAAGACCTTTGCCGCCGGGTTGACCGCCTATGCCGGGTTGCTGGGGCCGATCTTTCCGCCCTCGATCATGTTCGTGATCTACAGCGTGATGGCACAGGTGCCGGTGGGCACCATGCTGACGGCGGGGATCATTCCGGGCGTCCTGCTGACGGTGTCGTTCCTGATCATCATCGCGGTGATGGGATACGTCTATCATTATCCGCGCGGCGAGAGCCTGCCGTTCAGGGCGCGCCTGAAGATCACCGTGCGTGCCTTGCCGACGCTGCTGGTGCCGCTGGTCATTGTCGGTTCGATCGCCACGGGGATCGCCAACCCGACCGAGGCGGCGGGGATGGGCGTGGTCGCCGTGGCGCTGGTAGGCCGGTTCGTCACCAAGGACCTTCAATTCGCGCAATTGCCGGGAATGATGATGAAGGCGGGCGTGCTGTCGGCCGGCATCCTGTTCCTGATTGCGGGCACGGCGGTTTTCTCGTGGGTGCTGGTCTATGGCATGATCCCGCAAAAGGTGGCGGCCTGGATTCAGACCATCGCGCATGACCCGGTGACCTTCATGCTGCTGGTCAATGTCATCTTGCTGGTCATCGGCACCGCCATCGACGGCGCGCCGGGGCTGATCATGACCGTGCCGATCCTGCTGCCGATTGCCACCGAAGTCTACGGCATCGACCCGGTGCATTTCGGCGTGGTGGCGGTGCTGAATCTGGTGCTGGGGTTCATGACGCCCCCCGTCGGGATGAACTTTTTCGTGGCCGCAGCCGTGACCGGGGCCAAACCCGGCAAGATGTTCATCGTCACCCTGCCGTTCTTTTTCATCAGCTGCATCCTGCTGGTGATCTTGTCGATTTTCCCCAGTCTCTCGACCTTGCTCAAAGACCTCTGATCCAACAGGAGAATTCCATGACCGTTTCCCGTCGTTCCTTTCTGACCTCTGCCTCGATCGGGGCCGGGCTGCTGCTGTCGGCGCCGACCGTGCTGCGGGCGCAACAGGCCAAGATCCTGCGCCTGGGCATCACCACCCCGCCGGGCCACCCGTGGAACATTGCCGCTGAAGCGGTGGGCAAGCGCCTGGCCGAGGCCACCGGTGGTCGTCTGGGCATTCAGGTGTTCCCCTCGAACCAGCTGGGCAACGAAGGCGCCATGCTGCAACAGATGCAGACCGGCGCGCTGGATCTGGGCTGGATCATGACGGCGGAGCTGGGTTCGCGCATTCCGTCGATCGCCGCGATCAATGCGCCGTGGTTGGTGAACAGCACCGCGAATGTGGCGAAACTGGTGCGCCACCCGGCGGCGCTGAAGCTGCTGGAGGTTCTGCCCGCGCAGACCGGCACCATCGGTCTGGGCTACGGCATCACCACGCTGCGCGTCGTCTTCACCGCCAAGGAGGTGAACGGCATCGAGGATATCAAGGGGATGAAGCTGCGGATCAACACCACCCCGGCCTACCGCGATTTCTATCAGCTGCTGGGGGCCGCGCCGACGCCGATCCCGACGCCGCAGGTGTTCGACGCCATGTCGAACGGACAGGTCGACGGGTTGGAGGCGGATCTGGATCTGTCGTGGAACCAGCGTTACGACAAGGTCGCAAAAACCATGCTGCGGTTGAATGCGCTGTTCATGCCCTGTGTGGCGCTGGCGTCGGGCCGTGCCTGGCAGACGGTGCCCGAGGCCGACCGCGAACTGATCTCGACGCTGATCCGCGAAGAGCTGGACAAGCAGATCGACGGCACGGTGGCGAATGAGCCAGTCTTGCTGAAGAACTTCCAGGAGAGCGGCATCAAGATCGCCGATGTCAACATGGCCAACACCGCCGAGATCATCAAGGCCTATGACGACATCTGGGTGCCCAAGGCCCCGGCGTTGCCGGAACTGCGCGAAATTGGCGCTTCGTTCTGATGTGACTGATCGGGTGGGGCCATGCGGCCCTGCCCACAACAGGACAGGCCATCAACACGATTGATGCGCCCATCCCTTCGCGCTGGATACTGGTCAGTATTGCGCCAGCCGTGCCGCCACCGCCACAATCACCCGGCCTAGGGTTTCGCAGACCTCCGGGCGGGCCTCGGCGGCGGTCAGGGATATGGCGATGCCCGCAACGGGACGGCGGTCGGCATTCAGCACGGCGGCGCCCAGACAGATCATGCCCTCGCGGATTTCACCATTGTCCATCGCATAACCCAGGGCGCGCCAGCGGGGCAGTTGCGCCTCGAAGGCGGCGGCATCTGCGACGCTGTTGCGGGTGAAGGGCGCGTGCCAGGGGCCTGACAGCCGGGCGCGACGATCCTCAGGCGGCAGGGCGGCCAGCATCGCCTTGCCGGTGGCGGTGAAGACCGCAGGCAGGTTCTGGCCGGACTGAAAGGTGAACCCCAGCGGCTTGTCGGCATTGTGGCAGGCCAGATAGACCACGTTCGGGCCATCCAGCGTGGACAGGGTCACGGTATAATCCGACAGCAGGCTGTCGCGCGCCACCTGGGTCTGGAATTCCTGCACCAGTGACGTGCGTGCCAGATAGGCCGAGCCCCACCGCAGCGGGCGCGGTCCCGGCCCGTAGCCGGTCGGCCCCAGCCGCAGCAGATCCAGATCGGCCAGCGTTTCGCAGATGCCATGCACCGAGCTTTTGGGCAGGCCCAGATCACGGGCGATATCCGAAACGCCCAGCGGTCTGGGGCTGTCGGCCAGCAGGTTCATCACCGCCACCGCCCGCTCGATCGCCGGAACGCGGCGTTTCTCGGTGCCATCTGCCTGCGCCATCATGCCCCCTGGCTTGGTAAATCCGTTGACAAATTGGGTATGCTGAGGCATACCGGTCGAAATTTAGAACGTTGTTCCATATATTGAACAACTTTCCTATCTGATCAAGATTTACCGTGGGAGCCCGGCCATGTCCAAGTTGAAAGATCCGACCCTGTTGAAAGACGCCTGTCTGGTGAATGGCCAATGGGTTGCAGCGGCCTCGGGCGCGGTGATCACGGTCACCAATCCGGCCGACGGTTCGGTTGTGGGAACGGTTCCGGCGATGGACCCGGCGGAAATTCCGGCGGTGATCGCGGTTTCGGCGACGGCACAGCGGGAATGGGCGGCATTGGCGGCGCGTGACCGGGCGGCCAAGCTGCGCGCATGGTTCGACCTGATGCTGGCCAATGCCGACGATCTGGCGCTGATCATGACGCTGGAACAGGGTAAGCCGGTGGCCGAGGCGCGGGGCGAGATTGTCTATGCGGCCTCCTTCATCGAATGGTTCGCCGAAGAGGCGAAGCGGATCTACGGCGACACCATTCCCGCGCCGCGTGCCAATCAGCGCATCACCGTGCTGCGTCAGCCGATCGGCGTGACGGCGGCGATCACGCCGTGGAACTTCCCGGCGGCGATGATCACCCGCAAGGCGGCCCCCGCCCTTGCGGCGGGGTGTTCGATGATCGTGCGCCCGGCGGATCTGACACCGCTGTCGGCGCTGGCCCTGGGCGAGCTGGCGAACCGCGCCGGTATTCCGGCGGGCGTGTTCCAGGTGGTGACCGGATCGGCCCAACAGATCGGCAAGGTGCTGACCGACAGCGACGTGGTGCGCAAGCTGTCGTTCACTGGTTCGACCCAGGTCGGGCGGCTGTTGATGGCGCAATGCGCCCCGACGATCAAGAAAATGAGCCTGGAACTGGGCGGCAACGCGCCGTTCATCGTGTTTGACGATGCCGATCTGGATGCGGCGGTCGAGGGCGCGATGGCCTCGAAATACCGTAACGCCGGGCAGACCTGTGTCTGCGCCAACCGGTTGTATGTGCAGCGCGGCGTTTATGATGCCTTTGCCGAGAAGCTGGCCGCACGGGTGCGGGCGCTGAAGGTGGGCGATGGCACCCAGCCGGGCATCGACATCGGCCCGATGATCGAACCCAAGGCGCTGGACAAGGTCGAAGACCACATCAGCGATGCCGTGGCCAAGGGCGCCAAGCTGATCGTGGGCGGCAAGCGTCTGGGCGGGCTGTTCTTTGAACCGGCGATCCTGACCGGGGTGACCGCCGAGATGAAGGTGGCGCAAGAGGAAACCTTTGGCCCGCTGGCGCCACTGTTCGCCTTCGATACCGAAGAAGAGGTCGTGGCGATGGCCAATGACACCATCTTTGGTCTGGCCGCCTATTTCTACACCCGTGATCACGGCCGCATGGTCCGCGTGTCCGAGGCGCTGGAATACGGCATGGTCGGCCACAACACCGGGCTGATTTCCAACGAGGTCGCGCCGTTTGGCGGGGTCAAGCAATCGGGCCTGGGCCGCGAAGGCTCGAAATACGGGATCGAGGAATATCTCGAGTTGAAATACATTTGCAGCGCCTTGTAAGCGCGCTTTTGTGGCCCGTGCCGCAGGAGGCGGCGCGGGAATTTTCCGCAATCAGGGAAGAGAAAACATGTCGGATGGAATCAAGCCGTTTTCCTTTGATACGCCCGGATCAATGCTGGTCGAATGGGGCGGGGCCAAGCGTATCGGTGAATTGCTGTCTGGTTGGTTCGGTGAACGCAACCTGCTGATCGTGACGGATAAATTCCTGCATCAGGCAGGCGTTCTGGACCCGGCCAAGGCATCGCTGGCGCAGGCGGGTTTCACCGTCACGGTGTTTGACGATGTCGTGGCCGATCCGCCCGAAGCGGTGCTGATGGCCTGTGTCGAGGCGGGCAAGGCGGCGAGTGCCGATATCGTCATGGGGCTGGGCGGCGGGTCCTCGATGGATATCGCCAAGCTGGTGGCGGTGATGCTGGTCTCGCAACAGGAACTGTCGCAGCTGTATGGCATCGGCAAGGTGACCGGCAAGCGCGCGCCGCTGGTGCAGGTGCCGACCACGGCGGGGACCGGGTCCGAGGTGACGAACATCACCATCCTGACCACCGGTGCGACGACGAAAATGGGCGTGGTCTCGCATCAGCTCTATGCGGATCGGGTGTTGCTGGATGCGGAACTGACCGTGGGTCTGCCCGCGATTCAGACCGCCGCGACCGGGATCGACGCGATGGTCCATGCCATCGAGGCCTTCACCGGCCAGCACAAGAAGAACATCATGTCCGATGTCTTCGCCCGCGCCGCATTGCAGTTGTTGTCGACGCATCTGATCGCGGCCTGTCAGGACGGGTCCAACCGCGCCGCGCGGGAAGGCATGTTGCTGGGCGCCAATCTGGCGGGGCAGGCGTTTTCCAACAGCCCGGTGGGCGCCGTTCATGCGCTGGCCTATCCGTTGGGCGGGCACTACCACCTGCCGCACGGCTTGACCAATGCACTGATGCTGGGACCGGTTTTGCGGTTCAACATGACCGGCGCGGCGAATCTGTATGCCGAGCTGGCCGATGTGGTCATCGGCCCGTCGGAAGAGGGCGTGCAGGCGCGTTCGGCCAATTTCGTCAACTTCATGCAAGATCTGATGGATCGGTCCGGTGCGCCCCTGAAGCTGCGCGATGTCAAGGTGCCCGAAGCCGATCTGCCGATGCTGGCGCGGGACGCGATGGTGCAACAGCGCCTGTTGATCAACAACCCGGTTGAGGTGACCGAGGCCGACGCCCTGCGTCTGTATCGCGAAGCCTACTGACGACATTTCCCGCCCGGCCCTGAGGAGAACCGGGCCGGGCGGGAAATACCTCGGCCTTGACCGCAGGCGCCAAAGCGCCGCGCCACGGCCGCAATCCCAAAAACAGTCAAAAAGCGGGTCCGCATGGCGCAGCGGCACCTGATTGGACAGTGATGCGCAAGAGGAGGAGCTTATGCTCAATCAAGGCACGGATGGGCAACGCATCGAAGGGCAGGAGCAGCCATATTGGCCTGCCGGCCCCTTCAAGATCCGTTTGCCGTTCATCCACTACCGTTTTGAATGGCCGGATTACTGTCAGGGTCTGCTGATGTGCGCGGTCGACCTGTCGGCGATTCCGCTGATGACCGAATTGCTGGGAATGCCGTTCGAGGTGGCGCTGGCGGTGGTTATCCTGAACGGTCTGTTCTATCTGACCCACCATCTGCTGGGCGACCCCGTCATTCCGGGGTGGATCACCCCGGCGGTGCCGCTGATCATGGCCTATTGCGCAACCTTCCCCGCCGGGCCGGAACGTGTGCATGCGCTGGTCTCATTCCAGATGACGCTGGGGGTGATGTCCATCCTGATTGGCGCGACGGGCATGGCGCATCGGGTGGTGCAAGCCATTCCACAGGCGATCAAATCAGGCATCATCATAGGGGCCGGATTCGCGGCGGTGATCTCGGTGTTCAAGGTTGGCGGCAATTTCGACAAATTCCCGTTCACCATTTCCATCGCCATCGGCCTGTGCTTCTTCCTGATGTTCTCGGTCGCCTTTGCCAAGGCATCGCGCCGTGGCGGCATCTGGGGGTTCATCGGCAAGCTGGGCATTCTGCCCTGCATCCTGCTGGCGGTGGTGATCGCGCCGATCTTTGGCGAGGCCCCCTGGCCCAAGCTGGAATGGAGCTTCTCTGCCCCTGACTTCCACACGCTGTGGAAGGAATACACCATCTTCGGTCTGGGCTTCCCGCCCCTGCACATGTTTCTGGCGGCGATTCCGACGGCTGCGGCCGCCTATATCGTGCTGTTCGGCGATGTGTTGAAAACCAAGGCGATCATTCGTGACGCCCAGGAACACCGTCCCGACGAAAAGATCGACTACAACCCGGATCGCGCGCACCTGATCTTTGGGTCGCGCAATGCGGCGATGTCGGTGCTGGGGCCGGATGTGACGATGTGTGGTCCGGCATGGGCGGCGATGCAGGTGGTGATCTGCGAACGCTTTGCCAAGGGGCGCAAGTCGATGGATTCGCTGTTCGGGGGGTTGGGTTCGTTCCGCTGGGGCACCAATACCGGGCTGTTCCTGATGCCGATCGTGACGCTGGTGCAACCGATCCTGGGGGTGGCGTTGACGTTGACGCTGTTGATCCAGGGCTATGTGTCGGTGCGGATCGGGGTGATGGAGGCGCGCTCGCAACGTGATCTGGGGATTGCGGGGGTGACCGGCGCGGTTCTGGCCACGCGTGGTGCGGGCTGGGCCTTTGCCACCGGCGTGCTGCTGTGCCTGCTGATCTACGGGCGGAACTTCTTCAAGGGTGAGGTCGACAGCACCTTCCTGAAGGATCAGTGATCGCAAAATAAAACGGGGCCGGTGATCCGGCCCCGTTTTTCTTTCAGCCTGCCGCCAGACGCTTTTCCCGCGCCCGTTGCATGGCCTGATCCGACGGCGCGATGAAGCTGTAGAACATCGGCACCACGAACAGCGTGAACATCGTGCCGATCATCAGCCCGAAGAAGATCACGATCCCCATCGCCTCGCGCGCGGCGGCACCCGCCCCCTCGGCAAAGACCAGCGGCACCACGGCCAGGGCCATTGCGGCGGTGGTCATCAGGATCGGACGCAGACGGGTCTTGGCCGCCGCGACGATGGCCTGACGCCGGGTCAGCCCGTGTTCCTCACGCTGCTGATTGGCGAATTCCACCATCAGGATCCCGTGTTTGGTGATCAGCCCGACCAGCGTGATCAAGCCCACCTGACTGTAGATGTTCAGCGTGCCCAGCCCCAGATTCAGCGGCAAGATCGCCCCGAACAGGGTCAGCGGCACCGACATCAGGATGATGAACGGGTCGCGGAAGCTTTCGAATTGCGCCGCCAGCACCAGATAGATCACCAGGATTGCCACCCCGAAGGCGATGGCGATGGTGTTGCCCTGGGTCTGTTCCAGCCGGGATTGATCGGCGTAGTCGATGAAGAACCCGTCCGGCATCACCTCACGCGCGATGGAGACGATTTCGGCCACGCCGGTGGCGGTGGAAATCCCGATCATCGGCAATGCGGTGATGGTGGCGGCATTCAGCTGGTTGAACTGCTGGATCGACGAGGGCATGGCATCGGTTTCGATCTTGACCACCGACGACAGCGGCACCAGATCGCCCCCGCCCGAGCGCACGAAATAGGACCCCAGCAGATCCGGGTTGTCACGGAACCGCTGCGGCACCTGCGGGATCACGTCATAGCTGTTCGAATCGCGGTCGAACTGCGCGACCTTGTAGCCACCGACCAGCAGGCCCATCGTCGCCCCGATATCCGAGATCGGCACATTCAGCGCCGCCGCCCGTTCGCGGTCGATGATCACCCGTGCCTCGGGCGCGTCGAAGTTCAACGAGTTCTGCACCGCGATGAAATTGCCCGATGCCTCGGCACGTTTGCGGATCTGCTCGGCCACCTCGGCGACGCGGGCGGAATCATGCACCGACTGGATCACCACCGAAATCGGCAACCCGCCCCCGGTGCCCGGCAGGGTGGGGGGCGCAAAGGCAAAGCCCTTCAGCCCGGTGTTCTGGTCCAGCCCGGCCTGAATATCCTGTTGCACCTGGGCCTGTGACCGGGACCGGTCGGACCAGTCCTTCAAGGCCCAGATCAGGATGCCCTGGGTATCGTCGCCCCCAAACCCGGCGATGGAGAAGTCGGTCTTGACCTCGGCCATGCCGCCGGTGGCCTTGCTGATCTGGTCGATGTATTTCGCGGTGTAATCATCGGTCGCATAGCGCGGGCCATTGGCGATGGCGATGACGGCGCCCTGATCTTCTTCCGGCGCCAGTTCAGACTGCGTGTTGCGCATCATAAACAGCATGGTGCCCAGCAAGACCACCACCACCAGAATCGTCACCGGGCGGAAGTCCAGCGACCCCTCGACGCGGCGTTCATACCAATTCGCCAGCCGCTCGAACGTGCGGTCGACAAAGACCTGAAACCTTGATCCGTGCCCGGCCTTCAGCAACCGCCCCGACATCATCGGCGTGATGGTCAACGCGATGATCCCCGACAGGATCACCGATCCCGCCAGCGTAAAGGCAAATTCGCGGAACAGCGCCCCGGTCAGCCCGCCGGTGAACCCCAGCGGTGCCAGAACGGCGGCCAGGGTGATGGTCATTGCCACCACCGGGCCGGTGATTTCCTTCATGCCCTGCACGGCGGCGGGAATGGGTTTCATCCCGTCTTCGATATGACGGTGGATGTTCTCCATCACCACGATGGCGTCATCCACCACCAGACCGATGGCCAGAACCATCGCCAGCAGCGTCAGCAGGTTGATCGAATAGCCAAGCGCCAGCAGCACCGCCAGCACGCCAACCAGCGACAGCGGGATTGTCACCACCGGCATCAGCACCGATCGGAACGACCCCAGGAACAGCAGGATCACCACCACCACGATCGCCACCGCCTCGGCGATGGTCTTGAACACCTCGGTGATCGAGGCGGAAATCGTTTCGGTGGAATCGTAGACCAGTTCCAGTCGCATACCTTCGGGCAGACCTGCGTTGATGGCGGGCAATTCCCGCACCACCGCCGCCGCGGTATCCAGCGGGTTGGCCGAGGGCGTCGTGGTCACGCCCATGAATGTTCCGGCCTTGCCCTCGAACGTGACGATCTCACCCGATTCATCCGAGGCCAGTTCCACCCGCGCCACATCGCGCAGCCGGATCACCTGATCGCCCGCGCCGCGCAGGGGCAGCATGCCAAAGGCATCCGGGTCCTGCAACGTGGTCTGCAAGGTGATCGCATGGGCGTAGAAAACGTTTTCGGTCTTGCCCGCCGCCGCCAGATAGTTCGAGGCATTCACCGCCGACAATACCTCGGAGGCGGTGATGCCGCGCGCCGCCAGCTTGTCGGGGTCGATCCACAGCCGCATCGAATATTTCGACGCGCCGATCACCTGGATCTGCGCGACGCCCGGAATGGTGGACATGCGCGGCCGGATCACCCGTTCGATATATTCGGTCAGCTGTTCCGGCGTCATGTTCGGGTTCAGCGCGGCGATATACATCAGCGCGAACGTATCGCCGGTGCCCTTGACGATCACCGGGTCCTCGGATTCCGAGGGCAGCGACGAACGCACCTGTTGCACCTTGGCCAGCACATCGGTCAGCGCCGCATCGGAATTCGAGCCCAGCTTCATATGCACCGAGACCACCGATGCCGAGGGACTGGAGGTCGAGGTGACGTAATCGATGTTTTCCGTCGTCGCCACCGCCTCGGTAATCGGTGCGGTGATGAAGCCCTGGATCAGGCTGGGCGAGGCGCCGGGATAAGAGGTGGTGACCGTGACCACGGTTTCCTCGACCTCGGGGTATTGCCGGACCTGCAGGTTGAAATAGGCGGCGATGCCCAGCAACAGCATGAACGCGCCCAGAACCATCGACAGGACGGGGCGGCGGATGAAGGTTTCGGTGAAATGCATCGGGCCGCCCTCAGTTCGCGGCGGGCTGGGTGCCCGTTTCGGCTGGGTCAGTGACGATTTTCACCATCGCGCCAGAACTCAGCCGGTTCTGCCCGGCATCCACGACCTGGTCACCGGCCTTCAGCCCGTCGACGATTTCCACCGACGATCCGTGCCTGCGTCCCAGTTTCACGAACACCTCCCGCGCGACGGTCTGCACCGTGTCCGAGCCTTCGGGTTTTTCATCACGCACCACGAAAACGGAATCGCCATACAGCGAGGTGGTGACCACCGTCTGCGGCAGCGACAGCACGTTTTGCTGCACCGGCAGGTTGACCCGCACCCGCAGGAATTGTCCGGGCGTCAGCGCATCGCCCGAGGCGTCCAGAACCGCGCGCATGGTCAACAGACGCGAGTTCGGGTCGATCTTGGGGTCAATGCCGGTGATCGCGCCCTGCAACGGGGTGCCGCCTTCGTCATCGGTCACGGTGACGGTGGTGCCTTGCGATACCTGTGCCGCCTGTTGCTCGGTCAGGGCGAAGTCGACGCGCATCTGGCTGCGGTCCTGCAAGGTGGCGAATACGGTGCCGGCGGCGACATATTGGCCCACCTCGACGCGCGGAATGCCGATGGTGCCATCGAAGGGGGCGATCAGCTGCTTGGTCTGCAACGCCGCCTCCAGTTTCGCCACCTGCGCCTGCGCCGAGATTTCCTCGGCCTGTGCGCTGTCCAATGTGCTGGTTGCCGTCACGCCACGCTGTTGCAGGTCCTGCGACCGTTTCAGCGTGATTCCGGCCAGATTCAGCGATGCCTTGGCCGAGTCCAGATCGGCGCGTTCCTGGCGATCCTCGATCTGCACCAGCAACTGGCCCTGGATGATCATGTCGTTCGACTGGAACCGGATTTCACGCACCACCCCCGAGGCCTCGGTCGACAGATCGGCGCCCTGCCGGGCGTTGGCGGTGCCGATCGCGTCGATGCCGGGCATCCAGTCGCCGGGCTGCGCCTGGGTTACGGTCACCGGCGTGGTGGTATTTTTCATGGCCGCCAGGAACTGGCCGATCATTTTTGACCGGAACTGGTTGAAGCCGACGATGCCGACGACAATAAGGGCCAGCAGGACTATTGCGATGATGAAACGTTTTGTCATGTCAGAAACCGGTCGCTCCGTGGGGCCAGGCGTCAAAGGCATTGGCGTTCACATAGTGTCTGCCCCCTCCATTACCAAGGTCCGGCCGGAACACCATAATTTTTTGATATCATGCAATGTTACAGCCCATAGCGCCGGATGCGGCGATGCACGGTGGTGCGGTCCACGCCCAGACGCCGGGCTACCTCGGAGACATTGCCATCGGCTTCGGTCAGGATCTGGCGCAGCAGCGCGGCCGGTCCGCCCGGGGCGGGGCCGGTCTGCTGCAGGGTGATGGGCAGATCCGCGACCGAGATCGGACCGGGGATGGCCGCCAGTTGTGCCGCCAGATGTTGCAGTTCATGCAGGTTGCCGGGCCAGTCATGCGCCGCCAGACCGGCCCAGACCGCGGGCGACAACACCGCCCCCGCCAATAACCGTTCCGCCAGCCACAGCAGGTCGCGCCGGGCCTGCAAGGGCGGCAGCCGCAGCACTGCCCCCGCCAGCCGATGTGCCAGATCACGGCGGAACCCCGCCCCTGTTATGGGGGACGGCGCCGGGGTCTGCATCGCCATCAGATCGCCTTGATGGGTGGCAATCAGCCGCACCTCGGCGGTTTCGGGCCGCGTCGCGCCGACCGGCAGCCAGCTGCCCTCGGCCAGCAGGCGCAGCAACCGCCCCTGCATCCGCCGGGGCAATTCTCCCACCTTGTCCAGAATCAGCGTGCCGCACCGGGCCGCGTCGATCAGGCCGGGGTCATGGCGCCGTCCCTCGACCCGACCGAACAGCAGGGGCTCATCCCCTTCGGACAGCTCGGCGCAGGGCACGGTGATGCAGGGGCCGCGCCGTCCCGCCGCGTGGATGGCGCGTGCCAGGGTCAGCTTGCCGGTGCCGGTTTCGCCCTCGATCAGCAGGGGCAGGCGTCCGGGGGCTAGACGGGCGGCGTGGGTCAGCAGCGCCGCCATCGCCGCATCCTGCCCGGCCAGATCGCGCAGCGGGGGCGGTAGCGCGTTGGGTGGGGATAGGGCGCGGACCGGGGCGCGAACCGGGGCGCGGCGCGGCTCGATCGCGTGGCCGAACAGGTGATGGCCGTCGCGGGTCTGGATCAGGCGATCGGCGGCGGGATGTTGGCGGGTCAGATCCTCCAGCCGGTCCGGCGTGACATGCAGGAAATCCGAGATCGACCGCCCGATCAGCCCCGCCGCATCCCGCCAGTTCTGGCCCGCCGCCCGGGCCAGCAGCCGTGCTGCGCCATGTGTCAGCCCGATCACCCGGCCCGCGCCATCCAGGGACACCGCCGCCTCGGGGTCGACATCCAGAAAATCCGGCCCGTCCGACAGGCGCAGCACCCATTCGCGGCGGCTCTCGGCCATGATGTTCGCCAGTTCGATCCGGCGCACGGTCTGGCGCACCAGATTCAGCGCCAGCATCTGGCTGACCCGTGCCCGGGGCGAGGACAGCAACGAAATGTCCAGCACCGCCGCCAGCCGCCCCCGCGTGTCATAGATCGGCGCGGCGGTGCAGGACAGCCCGCCATGCGTCACATCGAAATGGTCGCTTTGGTGGATGACCAGCGCCTCGCCGGTTTCAATACAGGCGCCCAACGCACAGGTCCCGGCACGCGATTCCGACCATTCCGCCCCCAGAAACAGCCCGGACTGGCGCAAATCGGCCTTCTGCGCGGCATCGCCCATATATTCGACCGTCACCCCGGAATGATCGGCCAGCAGCAGCACGTAATTTTGCCCCGCGACCAGACGATACAGGTTCTCGATGCCGGTCCGGGCGATGGCGATCAGGTCCTGGGACCGTTGCCTGTGGGCGCGCAACTCGGCATCGGTGACGATGTGGGCGCGGGCCCGTTGGGCCGGGTCCAGCCCGTGTTGATGCAGGCAGCGCAGCCAGCTGGCCACAACCGCCGGGTCGCGCGCCGCCGCGACGTCCGCCAGAACGCCTTGCGAAACCTGCTCGATTTCGCGGATATGCCGCAGATCCTCCACGCAGCCCTCCCTTGCCGGTCTCTCCTCCCAAAGGGGCCGACGGGGGGTAGCGTAACCGCATGGCGCGATACCGCAAACATCGAATTTCCCGCTGTGGCGGCGCAATGCCACAGGTGTGGCGTGCCGTGCCACAGAGGGGGGACGCAACCCGTTGAAATCGCACGGTGTGACAGGCGGGCTTGGGGCGCACAGGGCGGTGGTGCAGGCTGAAAATCGTTGATCCGCCAACGTGCCAGAACAGGGGTTGGGAGGCCCCGGCACCGGCGCGGATGACATTCAAAGGGAGGAAACCATGCTCGATTCGACCCAACAGGGTGCCTTGGCCGCTTTGGTCGCCGATCTGGAACAGGCGCTGGTGGCGCGTGATCCGCAGGCGGTGGCGAACCTGTTTCTGGAAACCGGCTTCTGGCGCGATCTGGCGGCCTTTACCTGGAACATCCATACCAGCGAAGGCCGCGACCAGATCGCCGCCATGACCATCGCGCAGCTGGAGACGATCCGGCCGCAGAAAATCTATCTGGACCCCGACGAACAGGTGAGCGACGCCGGGGGCGTGACCGAAGGCTGGCTGAAGCTGGAGACCGAGACCGGGCGCGGCGTTGGCTATATCCGCATGAAAGAGGGCAAGATCTGGACCTTGCTGACCACGCTGCATGAATTGAAGGGATATGAGGAACCCCGGGGCCTGCGCCGTCCCATGGGCGCGGAACATGGCCATGATCCGCTGCGCAAGACCTGGAAGGAAAAGCGGGAGGATGAGGCCCTGCGTCTGGGCTATGACGAACAACCCAACACGCTGATCATCGGGGGCGGGCAGGGTGGCATCGCGCTTGGCGCGCGGCTACGGCAACTGGGGGTGTCGACGATCATCGTTGATCGGCACGAACGCCCGGGCGATCAGTGGCGCAAACGCTACAAGTCGCTGTGTCTGCATGACCCGGTCTGGTATGACCACCTGCCCTATATCCCGTTCCCCGACAACTGGCCGGTCTTCGCCCCCAAGGACAAGGTCGGTGATTGGCTGGAGATGTACACCAAGGTGATGGAGCTGAACTATTGGTCCAAAACCACGGCGCAATCGGCCAGCTGGGATGAGGTAAAAAAGGAATGGACCGTCGTGGTGGACCGCGACGGGGAACAGGTCACCCTGCACCCGAAGCAACTGGTGCTGGCCACGGGGATGTCGGGCAAGGCGAATGTGCCGAAGATCGCCGGACAGGACGTGTTCAAGGGTGAACAGCAGCATTCCAGTCAGCACCCCGGCCCCGAGGCCTATCGCGGCAAGCGGGTGGTGGTGATCGGGGCGAACAACTCGGCGCATGATATCTGCGCGGCGCTGTGGGAAGGCGGGGCCGATGTGACGATGGTGCAGCGGTCCTCTACCCATATCGTCAAATCCGACAGCTTGATGGAGGTCTGTCTGGGCGGTCTGTATTCCGAACAGGCGGTGGCGAACGGGATTACCCATGACAAGGCGGATATGATCTTTGCCTCGATCCCCTACCGGATCATGCATGAAT
The DNA here is from genome assembly GCA_036398515.1 of Paenirhodobacter sp. Lineage (GTDB taxonomy): Bacteria > Pseudomonadota > Alphaproteobacteria > Rhodobacterales > Rhodobacteraceae > Rhodobacter. The sequence continues at coordinate 76,576 of DASWPI010000107.1, read as the reverse complement.
TCCACGTGCCGCAATATGACGAGATCAAGCGCCGCGATGCCGGGTTCTATGCCGCGCTGGAAAAGGCCGGATTCATGCTGGATTTCGGCGATGATGAAAGCGGGCTGTTCATGAAATACCTGCGCCGTGGGTCGGGGTATTACATTGATGTGGGGGCCTGCGATCTGATCATCGACGGGTCGATCAAGCTGCAATCGGGCAAGGGGATCAGCCATCTGTCCGAGACGGCGGTAGTGCTGGATGACGGAACCGAATTGCCCGCCGATCTGGTGGTCTATGCCACCGGATACGGGTCGATGAACGGCTGGGCGGCGGATCTGATCTCGCCCGAGGTGGCGGACAAGATCGGCAAATGCTGGGGTCTGGGGTCGGCGACCACCAAGGACCCCGGCCCGTGGGAGGGCGAGCAACGCAACATGTGGAAGCCCACCATGCAGGAAGGTTTGTGGTTCCACGGCGGCAATCTGCATCAATCGCGGCATTACTCGCGCTATCTGGCGTTGCAGTTGAAGGCGCGGCAGGTGGGGCTTGAAACCCCGGTCTGGGGGATCACGCCGCCCCATCACCTGTCCTGAGACCACCGGCCCGGCCCCATCGCGGGGCCGGGCTGAATTATGATAAAATAATGATTGCGTTATTTTGCAATCGTTATACGGTCATGATCAACTGCTGTTGCCGGGGGTGATCATGCACAGAAATGTCGGTGGACTTGACCGTGTGTTGCGGGTGGTGATCGGATTGGCGTTGTTGTCGCTGATCCTGTGGGTGCCGGGGCCGATGCGGTGGTGGGGGCTGGTGGGCCTGTTGCCGCTGGGTTCGGCGGTGGTCCGGTTCTGCCCGCTGTATACCGTTCTGGGCATCAACACCTGCCCGCGTGATCGCGCGTGACTGTCGTTTCCGATCTGGCGGATGGTCAGGCCGAAACGCTGCGGGCCAATGCCAATGCGGCGTCCTTCTTTCTGAAACGGTTGTCCAACCCGGACCGGTTGCAGATATGCTGCGCGCTGGTCGAGGGCGAGGTTTCGGTGCGCGCGCTGGAGGAACGCCTGTCGATCCGCCAACCCGGCCTGTCGCAACAGATCGCCGCGCTGCGGGCCGCCGGGATGATCGAGGGCCGCAAGGATGGCCGCCACATCTATTACCGTCTGGCCGATCCGCGGGTGGTTGATTTCATCGCCACCTTGCACCGGTTGTTTTGTGCGCCATCGGGGGCGGCATGACGGAATTCACGCCACTGCTGTCGTTGGCGGGCGGCGGGTTGATCGGGGTGGCAGCGGTGCTGATGATGGCGCTGCACGGGCGGATCATGGGGCTGTCGGGCATCGTCGCGGGAACGGTTTTGCCCAAAGCCGGGGATTGGGCGTGGCGTGGCGCGTTTCTGCTGGGCGCCGTTCTGGCCCCCGCCGTGCTGAGTCGGTTGTGGCCCGTGGGGTTCGACAATACGGTGCCGCGCCTGTGGCTGGTCATCGGCGGGCTGATCGTGGGCATGGGGGTGACGTTCGGGGCGGGCTGCACCTCGGGCCACGGGATCTGTGGCAATGCGCGGCTGCAGCCCCGGTCGATCGCGGCCACGGTGACCTTCATGATCACGGCGGGGCTGACGGTTTTCGTGATCCGTCATGTCATCGGAGGGCTGTGATGCGGATGATATCGGCGCTGCTGATCGGCATGGTCTTTGGGGCTGGCATTGCCGTTTCGGGCATGATCAACCCGGCCAAAGTTCTGAATTTCTTTGATGTTGTGGGAACGTGGGACCCGTCTTTGGCCTTGGTCATGGTGGGGGCGCTGATCGTTGTATCCATCGGCTATCGTATCGTGCTGCGCCGTGACGGCCCGCTATGGGGGGCGCGGTTCCAGCTGCCGGTGCGGCGCGATATCGACCTGAGGCTAATCGCGGGGGCGGCGATGTTCGGCATCGGCTGGGGCATCGCCGGTTTCTGTCCGGGGGCGGCCATTCCGGCACTGGGGCTGGGCCATGCCGATACGCTGATCTTCATTGTGGCGATGATTGCGGGTATTCTGCTCGCGCGCATCCTGTCCAGAGGTTGATCATGCCAGAGTTGCCCTTCCTCCCGGACTTGACCTGCAAGCCGCAGATCGTTGCGTTTTTCGACGCGCGCACCAATACGATTTCCTATGTCGTGCGTGACCCCGCATCCAACGCCTGTGCGGTGATCGATTCGGTGATGGATATCGACTACGCGGCCGGGCGCATCACCCACGATGGCGCCGATCGGATCATCGCCCATATCCGTGCGCAGGGGTGGCAGCTGGACTGGCTGATCGAGACCCACGTCCACGCCGATCACCTGTCCGCCGCCCCCTATATCCAGAATGCCCTGGGTGGGCGGCTGGGCATTGGTGAAAACATCACCGTGGTGCAGGAAACCTTCGGCAAGATCTTCAACGAGGGCACCGAATTCCGGCGTGACGGGTCGCAGTTCGACCGGCTGTTCCGCGACGGTGACAGCTATGCCATCGGCGGGATGACGGCGCATGTCCTGCACACGCCGGGCCATACGCCCGCCTGTATGACGCATGTGATCGGTGATGCGGCCTTTGTCGGAGATACGCTGTTCATGCCCGATGGCGGCTCGGCGCGGGCCGATTTTCCCGGCGGCGATGCGCGGACGTTATACCGCTCGATCCGGCGGGTGTTGGCTTTGCCGCGCGAAACCCGGCTGTTCATGTGCCACGATTATGGTCCGAACGGGCGCGATATCCGCTGGGAAACCACGGTGGGCGATGAGATCGACCATAACATCCACGTCGGCGGCACCCAGACAGAGGATGCCTTTGTCGCGCTGCGCGAGGCCCGCGATGCGTCATTGTCTATGCCAAAGCTGATCTTGCCATCGTTGCAGGTGAACATGCGTGCGGGGCAGATGCCGCCTGCTGACGATGACGGACAGGTGTTTCTGAAGGTTCCGATCAACAAGCTGTAGCGGGCTATATCGCGCCCTTGGCCCAGTCGGCGCAACGCGTGATGCCGCCCAGCGGGAACAGGTGAATCCCGGCGATACGGCCATCGTCGCCGCAGGTGGCCAGATCGCGCAGCAGGTCATCGGGGGCAAAGGGCAGCATCAGCTTGCGCAGATCGGCTGCCCGCCGTTGCAGGACCTTCAGTGACGCCCCCACCCCGCAACTCAGCCCATAGCGGATCAAGGTTTGCAATGATGCGGGGCCCGCCAGTCCGACATGGATCGGCAGATCAATGCCCAGTGCCGAGGTCCGTGCCTGCCACGCCAAAACCGGCGCCGTGTCAAAGACGAACTGGGTGATCAGCGATACCCGCGCATCGGTGCGTTGCGCAAAGGCCTGTTTCCAGGACAGCGCCCCGTCGGCCAGCGCGGTGCCACCTTGCGGGTCGATATCCCGGCTACCTTCGGGGTGACCCGCAAAGGACAGGTCCTGAAACCCAAGCCGATCGAACAGCCCGGTTTCGACCAGATCCATCGAACTGGCGAAATCCCCCGCCGGGCTGGCCACGCCCCCGGCCAGCAACAGGGCGCGATCCACCCCGGCCTCGGCCTGATAGCGGGTCAGCCAATCGCCAAGCATGGCCCGGTCGCGCAGCAACCGGGCCGGAATATGCGGTTTCGGTTGCAGGCCCGCCGCCCGCAGCGTCTGGGCGGCGCGCACCATATCGGCCACCGGCGTTCCTGCGATATGGGCGATGAACACCGTGGTACCGCGCGGCAAGAGGGTGCCTATCTCGGGGGTTTTCATCAGGGTCTTCGGGGTGACCTCGATGGAAAATCCCGAAAGCAATTTTTGCCCGGTCCTTTGCGGCGCAGGGTTTGTGGATTGCATCGGCACCTCCTGTCTGTTGGGGGCTGCTTAGCGGGGGCAGCGGCGGCGCAGACGCATGACAGCGACCCTAGCGAACCGAAAGCGACAATATTTGCTTTGGCCCGCCTTCGATCCGAATATTCTCTTTTACCTATAGTCCGCATTATAATGATTTATCGCGGTTCATAGTGAATCTGTTCAATTATGGAGCATAATCGTTGACCCCGTCCCCCGGTCGCTTCCCCGCCAGAAATGCGGCGATATTCGCCAGGGCACGGCGCGCCATCGCCGTGCGCGTTTCATTGGTGGCGCTGCCCATATGCGGCATCAGAAAGGCGCGTGGCTGATCTCGCAGGCGCAGGTCATAGGCTGGTTCGCCCTGAAACACGTCCAGCCCAGCCCCCGCCAGATGCCCCGAGGCCAGCGCATTGATCAGCGCCTCTTCATCCACCAGAGATCCACGCGCGGAATTCACCAGTATCGCGCCCGGCTTCATCGCGGCAAAGCGCGCGGCGGTCATCACCACATTGCCCGATCCGGGCAGGTTCAGGCTGATGACGTCTGCCCGTGCGATCAGCGCGTCCAGATCGGCACAGTATTCGGCACCGGATTCCTGTTCCGGCGGCAGCGGATGGCGATTGTGATAGGCGATCCGCATGCCAAAGGCGCGGGCCCGATGTGCGACCGCGCGCCCGATCCGGCCCATGCCGACGATGCCCAGAACCTTGTCTGTCAGATCGGTCCCCAGCATTTCGTTCAGCGCAAAGCCGCGCCGCCAGCCCTGATCCATGATTGCGGCATATTCCCGTGCCCGCCGTGCCGCGCCCAGCATCAGCAGCATGGTCATATCCGCCGTCGCGGCCGTCAATACATCGGGGGTATTCGTCACCGCGATGCCCCGGGCTGTGGCGGCGGCGATATCCAGATGGTCGAATCCGACGCTGCAGGTGGCGATCAGCCCGACACTGTCGGGCAGGGCCGCTATCGCCTGCGCCCCCAGCTTTTGCCGCGACGATACCAGAATGGTGCGGGGGCGTTCCCGATTGGCCACCGCCAGCAGGGCCTCGGGCGTCAGGTTTTCAGGGGAGGCATGGGCACCAAAGGCATCCAGTGCCTCGGTTTCGACGATGGCGGGCAGGGGGGTGGTAAGCAGCAGGCGCATGGCGGGTTCCTTTGCAATCTGGTCTTGGTGATGATGCGGCAATGCGTACCGGCGCGCAAATCGCGCCGAGGAAAATCGCACAGGGTAAATCATTCCAACCCTATCGCCGCTACGCCGAGAGGCGGTCTTGCACACGGATCGTGGTATCCGCTCGCGCATTTCCGGCGTTTTCGACAAAACACGACAGAAATAGTCAAGACATTGCGCCTGCGCCGGGGTAGCACCCAACATCTGCGTCGGCCCCGTGCGCGGGCGGTGCCGTATGATCCGGGCCGGTCAGCCGCGCGCCGATTGCGTGTCCGCTGTGAAACCTTGCCGCGAATGGACCCGAGATGCCGATTGACGCCCATGCCACCTTGCACGCGCCCTTTGATCCGGTGCGCGATCACGTTCTGGCCGCGCCGCTGTTTCAGGACTGCGGCGCGATCCTGTCCGATGGCATGGTCGAGCTGACCTTTGGTGTGGGCCAGGTGCGGTTGTCGCCCGGGGGCAAGCATCACACCGCGCTGCTTGTGCGGGCGGCGGATACGGCGGGGCTACAGGTCTTGCGCGATTTTGTCACCGATACCGCGCGTCAGTCCGGGCTGGACCCGGAATGGCACGAGCGGCATCGGCGCGGGCGTCCGGCCAACCTGTGTCTGGCGCGGGTGGTGTCGGTCGAGACCCTGAGCCCGGCCTTTCGCCGCATCACCATCGAGGGGCCGGATCTGGCGGCGTTACTGGGGGGCGGGCTGCATTTCCGGTTGCTGCTGGGGCCGGGCGGCAGCGATTGGCCGCAGATCGACGAGGCGGGTGTGACCCAGTGGCCCGGCGGCGCGGCGGTCTGGCATCGCCCGGTCTATACCGTGCGCGACATTGATGGCGCGGGGGCCGTGACACGGGTGGGGTTCGATATTTTCCTGCATGTGGGGGGGCGGGTTTCGGCTTGGTCCGAAACGCTGCGGGTTGGGGATCAGATCGGCCTGACCGGCCCTTCGGGCGGGGATGTTCCGGCGAAAACCGGCTGGATCGGGGTGTTCGGCGATGAGACGGCGTTGCCTGCGGTGGCGCGTATACTGGCGGCGTTGCCCGGCGATACGGTGGGGCAGGCGGTGATCAGCGTGCCGAGTGCCGCCGATATTCAGGCGCTGTCCCGCCCGGCGGGGGTGGCGCTGCGGTGGTGCCTGCGGGGGGATGCGGAGGATCTGCTGGACGCCCTTGCCGATCTGCGCCCGCCTGCTACAGATCGCTTCGTCTTCTTTGCCGCCAGCCGCACCCAGGCCAGCCGGGCCCGGCACATCCTGGGCGGGATGGGTTTGACCAGGCAGGAATTCTGGGCACAGGCCTATTGGCAGGACGGCGATGCGCCGGCGGAGGAATGATGAAGGATCTGCTGCGGCAATTTGCCGGGTATTACCGGCCCTACCGGGCCCTGTTCGCGCTGGATTTCGGCAGTGCGGTTCTGGCCGGGCTGCTTGAGCTAGCCTTTCCGGTGGCGGTCACGCTGTTCATCGACCGGCTGTTGCCAACCGGACAACTGGACCTGATCACGATGGCGGCGGTGGGCCTGCTGGCGATCTATGCGCTCAATGCCGGATTGCAGGTGATCGTCACCTATTGGGGCCATATGCTGGGGGTGAAGATCGAGGCTGACATGCGCGGTCTGGCCTTTGACCACCTGCAAAAGCTGTCCTTCGCCTATTTCGACAATATGAAAACCGGCCATCTGGTTGCCCGTCTGACCAAGGACCTGGAAGAGATCGGCGAGGTGGCCCACCACGGCCCCGAAGATCTGTTCATCGCGGTGATGACGCTGATCGGGGCGTTTTTGCTGATGTGGAACATCCACGCACCGCTGACCGTGCTGACGGCGGTGATCGTGCCGATGACGGCCTGGGTTACGGCGCGCTACGGCGCCCGGATGACCAACACCTGGCGGGCGATTTATGGCCGTGTCGCCGATTTCAACGCCCGGATCGAGGAGAACGTCGGGGGTATCCGCGTCGTGCAGGCCTTTACCAACGAAGACCACGAACGGGCCTTGTTCGCCGAAAACAACCGCAATTACCTGACCACCAAGCTGCAGGCCTATCGGGTGATGGCGGCGGCGATGTCGCTGTCTTACCTGTCGATGCGATTCGTGCAGGTGGTGGTGATGCTGGCGGGGGCCTGGTATGTGGTGCGCGGCGAACTGACGGCGGGTGGGTTCGTCGGCTTCCTGCTGTTGCTGAATGTATTCTTTCGCCCGATCGAAAAGATCAATTCGATCATCGAGACCTATCCGCGCGGTATTGCCGGGTTCGGCCGGTATCTGGCGTTTCTGGGGACGCAGCCGGGGATCGCGGACCGTCCGGGTGCGCAGGTGGCCGGACGGCTGCAAGGGGCGATCCGCTATGATGGTGTCGGGTTCGGCTATCGCGGCGATCGCGGCACGCTGGATGATATCGACCTGACGATACCGGCAGGGGAAACCGTGGCCTTTGTCGGGCCGTCGGGCGCGGGCAAGACCACGCTATGCGCCCTGCTGCCCCGGTTTTATGAGGTCGGGCGCGGCGCAATCCGGATCGACGGCACCGATATCCGGGATCTGACCCTGCAATCGTTGCGGCGCAATATCGGCGTGGTGGCGCAGGATGTGTTCCTGTTCGGGGGCAGTATCCGTGACAACATCGCCTATGGTCGGCTGGGCGCGACCGAGGCCGAGATCCTGGCCGCCGCCGGGCGCGCGCGGCTGGATGATGTCATCGCGATGCTGCCGGAGGGGCTGGATACGATGATTGGCGAGCGCGGCGTGAAGCTGTCGGGCGGACAGAAACAGCGCATCGCCATCGCGCGGATTTTCCTGAAAGACCCGCCGATCCTGGTTCTGGATGAGGCGACATCGGCCCTGGATACCCAGACCGAGCGGGAAATTCAGGCCTCGCTGGCCGATCTGTCACGCGGGCGCACAGTTCTGGTGATCGCGCATCGGCTGGCAACGATTCGCGGTGCGGACCGGATCGTGGTGCTGGAGCGGGGCCGTATCGTCGAGCAGGGCGGGCATGAGGCGTTGCTGGCACAAGGCGGGCGCTATGCCGCGCTCTGCGCCGCGCAGGGCGAGGCGGGGATCGTGGACCCGCGCTAGGGTCCGGATGAAGGCTGTGACGGCGCGGTGACTGACGCCACGGAAGTCGGCCTACACGATTTCGTCGCTTGTCTTTGCCACGCGGCGGGTTACTGTCTGTGGCGGAATGTCGCAACCGTAGGGGGGCGGCGTTCGGCCACCGGCCTGCCTGCCGCGGCGGCCGTTGTCCCAGGGGACCATGCAAGACCCAGCACTTGCAGATTCTGACAAGGATGACGACCTTGACCACCCACGTGACCTTTGTGAACCACACCGACATGGTCCGCCAGATCGCCGAATCCTCGGCGCCGGGGCGCTCTGCGGTGGCTGCCTCATGGCGCCGGTCCCTGATGCACCATCAACTGGACCCGGCCGAGGCCCGCCGTCCCGAACGGGTGACCCAGGACACCTTGCGTGCCCGGCGCGAGGCGGCGCAGGATCTGATGCGGGTGGCCGGGCCGATCCTGAACCGGTTGGCGGCGGCGGCGATGGATACCGGTAGCGCGGTGATCCTCAGCGGGCCGGACGGGCTGATCCTGGAAGAACGTATCCGCGCCGCCGACAGTGTGGATTTCGGCTCGGCCGGGTTGGCCGCCGGGGCCAGCTGGGCTGAGGCGGATGAAGGCACCAACGGCATCGGCACCTGCCTGACCGAACGGCGCCCGGTGGTGATCTGGAACGATCAGCATTTCCATGTCCGCAATCTGGCGCTGACCTGTATGGGCGCGCCGATCGAGGCCCCGGATGGCGGCCTGGCAGGGGTGGTGGATATTTCGTCCTGTCGGCGCGATCTGAACGAGGCGCAGGCCCGCCTGATCGGGCTGACGGTGCAGGATGCGGCGGTGCGGATTGGGTGCGAACTGTTTTCCGCCGCGTTTCCGGGGGCGCGGATCATTGTGATGCCGGGGGATCCGGCGCATGGTCCGTGCCAGATTGCGGTGGACCGCGATGATCTGATCCTGGGCTGCAACCGGGCGGCGCGGCGGACATTCGGCATCACCAATCAGGATATCGCGCTGCGCCGGCCTGCGGCAGATGTGCTGCGCGCTGGGGCCGAGATCGACGCGCGCGGCGGGCTGAAGGGTGCCCTGCGGTCCGAGGTGTTGCGCGCCCTGCACCGCGCCGGGGGCAATGTCACGGCTGCCGCGCGTGATCTGCGCATCGGTCGCGCGACCCTGTATCGCAAGATCAAGGATCTGGGCCTGCGGGGGGAACGCGAGAATTGAAATACAGACTGTCTCGAAAGCGGGACAGTCTGCACCGTGGAGTGGTGTCGCACCCTTTCGTTTGAGGAGGCAAAAGGGAAGATCGGCATACTACGGAATACGACGGCAGGACCGAATCCGGCCCCGCCGATTGCATATCTGGGAGGAGGAAAAAATGCCGGAAGACAAGATTCAACCCGAGGCTTTTGCCACGGCAGCGCCCTTCAAGGGCCGCTATGAAAACTACATCGGCGGTGCCTGGGTGGCGCCGAAATCCGGCCGTTACATGCAGAACATTTCGCCGGTAACGGGCCATGTCGTATGCGAAGTGCCGCGCTCGGACGCGTCGGACATCGAAGCGGCGCTGGATGCGGCACATGCGGCACGGCGCAGCTGGGGGCAGGCGTCCTCGACGCATCGGTCGCGCATCCTGAACCAGATCGCCGACCGCATCGAGGCCAATCTGGACAAGATCGCCCTGGCCGAAACCTGGGACAACGGCAAGCCGCTGCGGGAAACCACCGCCGCCGATATCCCGCTGACCATCGACCATTTCCGCTATTTCGCCGGGGTGATCCGGGCGCAAGAGGGGTCGGTTTCGGAAATTGACAATGACACCGTGGCCTATCACTTCAAGGAACCGCTGGGTGTCGTCGGCCAGATCATCCCGTGGAACTTCCCGATCCTGATGGCGGCATGGAAAATTGCTCCGGCGCTGGCGGCGGGCAATTGCATCGTGATGAAACCGGCGGAACAGACGCCTGCGTCGATCCTGGTGCTGCTGGAATGTATCGAGGATCTGCTGCCGCCGGGCGTGCTGAACGTGGTCAACGGCACCGGGGCCGAGGCGGGCGCACCGCTGGCATCCTCCAATCGCATCGCCAAGATCGCCTTCACCGGATCGACCCCGGTGGGCAAGTCGATCATGCGCGCAGCGGCCGACAACCTGACCAACATCACGCTGGAACTGGGCGGCAAATCGCCCAACATCTTCTTTGCCGACGTGATGAACGAAGACGATGATTTCCTGGACAAGGCCTTGGAAGGGTTCACCTTCTTCGCGCTGAACCAGGGCGAGATCTGTACCTGCCCGTCGCGTGCGCTGATTCAGGAATCGATCTACGACCGGTTCATGGAAAAGGCGCTGAAGCGGGTCGAGGCGATCCAGGCTGGCGATCCGCGTGTGGGCGCCACGATGATCGGCGCGCAGGCCTCGAAACAGCAATACGAAAAGATCCTATCCTACATGGATATCGGTCTGAACGAGGGGGCGAAGATCCTGACCGGCGGCGCGGCCAACAGCTTTGGCGGCGATATCAAGGACGGGTTCTACATCAAGCCGACGATCTTCGAAGGCAACAACAAGATGCGGATCTTCCAGGAAGAAATCTTTGGGCCGGTGGTATCCGTCACCACGTTCAAGACCGCTGACGAAGCCATCGAGATCGCCAATGACACCGTCTACGGGCTGGGTGCCGGGGTATGGTCGCGCGACATGAACACCGCCTATCGCGCCGGTCGCGGGATCGAGGCTGGTCGCGTCTGGACCAACTGCTACCACCTGTATCCCGCCGGCGCTGCCTTTGGTGGATACAAGCAATCCGGCATCGGGCGTGAAAACCACAAGATGATGCTGGATCACTATCAGGAAACCAAAAACCTGCTGGTCAGCTACTCGCCCAAGAAGCTCGGCTTCTTCTGAGACGCCCGCAATGCATTCAGGCATCCCGGTGATCGGGGTGCCTCCACTGAACGGGAGCATACAATGACGAAGACAATGAAAGCCGCCGTAGTGCGGGAATTCGGCAAACCGCTGGTGATCGAAGAAGCCGCGATCCCGCAGGTTCTGCCGGGCACGGTTCTGATGAAGGTCGAGGCCTGTGGCGTGTGCCACACCGACCTGCACGCGATGATGGGTGATTGGCCGGTCAAGCCGAAGCCGCCGTTCATTCCGGGCCACGAAGGTGTGGGCCATGTGGTCGCCGTCGGCCAGGGCGTGAAAAACGTCAAGGAAGGCGACAAGATTGGCGTTCCGTGGCTGTATTCGGCCTGCGGTTACTGCGAGCACTGTCTGGGCGGCTGGGAAACGTTGTGCGAGCAACAGCAGAATTCCGGCTATTCGGTCAATGGCGCGTTTGCCGAATATGTCCTGGCTGATCCGAACTATGTCGGCCATCTGCCGAACAACGTGAACTTCATCGACATGGCACCGGTGCTGTGCGCCGGGGTGACGGTCTACAAGGGTCTGAAGATGACCAACACCAAGCCCGGTGATTGGGTGACCATCTCGGGCGTTGGCGGTCTGGGCCACATGGCGGTGCAATACGCCAAGGCGATGGGTCTGCATGTGGCGGCGGTCGATATCGACGACAGCAAGCTGAAGCTGGCCAAGGAACTGGGCGCAGAAGTGACGGTCAACGCGTTCAACACCGATCCGGTCGCGGCGATCCGCAAGGAAACCGGTGGCGGCACGCATGGCGTTCTGGTGACCGCCGTGTCGCCCAAGGCGTTCCAGCAGGCGCTGCAATTCGCCCGTCGTGGCGGCACCATCGCGCTGAATGGCCTGCCGCCGGGCGATTTCCCGATCTCGATCTTCGACATGGTGCTGAATGGCATCACGGTGCGCGGCTCGATCGTAGGAACGCGTCTGGATCTGGCGGAATCCATCGACTTCGCGTCGCATGGTCTGGTGCATGCGCACACCGCTACGGCCAAGCTGGAAGAGATCAACGATGTCTTCCACAAAATGGAAAAGGGCAAGATCGACGGACGTATCGTCCTGGACTTTGCATGATCCACACTATGGCGGCAGAGCGTTTTTGCCGCCAACCTCCCCGGGGGCGCAGAGGGAAACCTTTGCGCCTTCGGCATGTCCGGGTCAGGCTAAGCCGAGGATCGGCCCGTCCAGCAGCCGCATCAGATCGCCGAAATAGCCCTCGGATCGGGCGGGTTGCGTGGGGTCAGATGTGATGGCAACCGCCAGCGCCCGGCCCGGATGCGCGGCGATAATCTGTCCGCCATAGCCGCGTGCCAGATGCCAGCCACTGGGGCTGAGAAACCAGCCGTAGCCATAGGCCAGACCGGAATAGGGCGAGCGGGTATGTGGCCGGGTCGCGGCGCGGACCCAATCCGGCGTGATGACCTGTCGTCCGTCATATCGCCCGCCATCGCGCATCATGATGGCGATTCGCAGCATCGCCTGCGGCGTCAGTGCCATTTCGTTGCCGCCAAAATAGAACCCTTGTGGATCACGGGTCCAGGGCGCGATCTGAATACCCAGATCCTCCCCCAACCAGCGCCGCGACAGTGTCAGCAGGCTATCCCCCGTCGCCGTGGTCAGTGCCGCGCCCAGCACATGGGTGGTGCCGGTGGAATAAGTCATCTGTGCGCCCGGCGGGCCGATACGGGGTTGGCGCAACACATAGCTGATCCAGTTGCGTGATTCGACCCAGGCGCCATAATTCGCCCCCGAGGTCCCGGCCAGTCCGGTGCGCATGGTCAGCAGGTTGTCGATGCTCAGCGCCGCTGCGCCTTCGGTCGCATCTGGCGGCACCAGGCGCGGCGCGATATCGCCCAGCCGGGCCGAAACGCCGGGAATCGCGCCTTGGGCTATGGCCGCGCCGACCAGCAGCGACAGCAGGCTTTTTGAACAGGATTTGATATTGGCGGGCCGGGCCAGCCCCGGCCCACGCGGCGCATGGGCCAGAACCTGCACGTCACCGCGTTGCACGATGATGGCGTGAAGCTGTGGCAGCGCATTTGCAGCCTGTTCCAGCGGGGTTTGCGCCCGCCCGATCATGGGTGTTGTCAACACCATCCCCAGGCCAAGGCCCATGTCGCGCCGTGAAATCATCATCGCCCCTTCGCCAGCGGGAAACACTTGCGCGAAGGATAGGGGGTAGGCACCCGGTTTGCGACGTGAACAGATGATCACGCCAGGTCACCTGATCGTGAGGGGGGCCAAACGCCAGAAGGCAGCCCGGGGGCTGCCTTCCGAAATCACACCACTGGCGGGGTGGATTATTCCGCGGCGAACTTGGTCGCGAATTCGCCACACCAGTCGTCAGATTTCACGACCGGCCAGTAGCCACGACTGTCGGCATCCTTCTGGGTGACCGGCGGATTCGCGCGGCACAGGCCGGCATCGGTGAGCTGGCTGTTGGAGTTGGCGGCATGGTTTTCATAGAATGCACATGCGTTGCAGTTATGGGCCATGGTAACCTCCTGGCTTGCTGTGTGTGGATGGCTGGCTGGCGGGACGCTGGCTGGCTATCTCTTGAGGCATATATAGGCACGCATAACGGCATCGTCAAGATTTTTCTTTTATTTTCATATAGTTGATGAATTTAGTTGGTCGTTTTCAGTCGACAGTTTTTCTTGGGATTGTGAATTTCCGATCCTTATCGGGGCGGAAATCATGATGTTTGATACGACAATTCAGCATGCAATCCGGCCCGACGCGGGCCGGACAACAGGTTGATATCCGCCCCTATTTCGCGGTTGTCCTGGCGCGCGAACCGATACGGTGGCCGGGTTGTCTTGGTCGCTACGACCTGGGAACGATGGCCGTAGCAACGGGGCGCGCGGCACCCTATCGGGCGCTGTCAGGCGGTGATGAAGGCCAGCAGATCGGCGTTGATCACATCGGGATCAGTGACGAACATGCCATGCGGCAGGCCGGGGTAGGTCTTCAATGTGCCATGCCGCAGCAGCTTGATCGCCTTGTGCGCCGAATCGCCGATCGGCACGATCTGGTCATCTTCGCCATGCTGCACCAGAACCGGCACGGTGATGGCCTGCAAATCCTGGGTGAAGTCGGTTTCCGAAAAGGCGGTGATGCAGTCATATTGTGCCTTGGCACCGCCCGCCATGCCTTGCCGCCACCAGTTGTTGATCAGGCCCTGACTGACCTTGGCGCCGGGACGATTGAAGCCATAGAACGGACCGGCGGGGACGTCGATGTAGAATTGTGCGCGGTTCGCCACCAGTGCGGCGCGGAAGCCGTCAAAGACCTCTTTCGGCAGACCCTCGGGGTTGGCCGGGGTTTTCAGCATGATTGGCGGCACCGCGCCCATCAGGACCGCCTTGGCCACCCGGCCGGGTTCTGCGCGGGCGACGTAGCGGGCGACCTCGCCGCCGCCGGTCGAATGCCCGATATGCACGGCGTTTTTCAGATCCAGCGCCCGTGCCAGTTCGATGACATCGGCGGCGTAGGTATCCATGTCATTGCCGGTATCGGTCTGGTCCGAGCGCCCGTGCCCGCGCCGGTCATGCGCGACAACGCGGTAGCCCTGGGCCAGAAAGAACAACATCTGGTTGTCCCAATCGTCGGCGCTCAGCGGCCAGCCGTGGTGGAACACCACCGGTTGCGCATCGCGCGGGCCCCAGTCCTTGTAAAAGATCTTCGTGCCGTCTTGTGTGGTGATGAAACCGTTGCTCATGTGACTGTCTCCATGTTCAGATGTTTGCAAGACGCTGTTGGCGAATGCCGTCAGCGGAAGTCCCATTCCGGCCACCGCAACGATACCTGAAATCAGGATCTGGCGCCGGGTTGCCGTAAGGGGCGTGTTGGCCGGTATTGTCATGTTCTGTCCTTCCCGCGGCGATGTGCCGTTTCGACATGGACAAAGCTAAGGGATTGCGGCACGCAAAAGACGTGGCCGAACTGACACCTTCAGGGGCATAAGTGACAAATGATGCAAAAAGACGATCTGGCCGCCGAAGTGGGGCTGTTGATTTACCCCGATTGCCAGCTGGCGGCGATTTACGGGCTGACGGATCTGTTTCGGATTGCCACGGAATGGGGGCGGCAGGACCCGCAGCAGGATCGGCACCGCCAGATCCGGGTCTCGCATTGGGCGCTGGCGGGGCAGGAGGTCAGCTGTGTCTGGGACAGTCATCCGGGGCTGCCGCATCGGCTCAGCCACGTCATCGCGCCGCCCAGCATCGTGATGCCGGATCAACTGCCGCCGATGCGTGTGGCCGCCGACTGGATGCTGGCGCGCCATGCCGAGGGGGCGACGCTATGTTCGGTCTGCGCGGGGGCATTCGTTCTGGCCGAGACCGGGCTGATCGACGGACGCCGCGCCACCACGCATTGGGCCTTTGCCGAGACGCTGGCCCGGCGCTTTCCCAAGGTGCAACTGGCCGCAGAACATATGGTCATTGATGAGGGCGACATTGTCACGGCGGGGGGCATTCTGGCCTGGACCGACCTGGGGCTGACCCTGGTGGAACGGTTTCTTGGGCCGGGTGTCATGCTGGCGACGGCACGGTTCCTGTTGATCGACCCGCCGGGGCGCGAACAACGCCCCTTTGCCGGTTTCATCCCGAAATTCGATCATGGTGATGCCGAGATCTTGCGGGTCCAGCACCATATCCACGCGAAATCCGCCGAACCGCAGAGCATCCCCGATCTGGCCAATCGCGCGGGGCTGGCCGAGCGCACCTTTCTGCGCCGGTTCCTGCGGGCGACGGGGCTGCGGCCGACCGAATATCTGCAACAGGTGCGGGTGATGAAGGCGCGTGACGCACTGGAGCAGACCAACCGCGCGGTGGACCAGATAGGCTGGGCCGTGGGCTATGCCGATCCGGCCGCCTTTCGCAAACTGTTCCAGCGGCTGACCGGATTGCCGCCCAATCTGTATCGTCAGCGGTTCGGTATCGCCTGAATCACCCCTGCGTCAGCGCGGTCAGGAAATCTTCCAGCACCCGGTTGAACCGTGCCGGATGGGTGACATTGACCGCATGGCCGCCCTCGGGGTCCAGCACCAGCCGGGCACCGGGGATGCCCTGTGCCAACCGGACCGAGCGCGACCACGGCACCAGCATGTCATCGCGCGTCGCCAGGATCAGCACCGGGCAGGCAACCTGATCCAGCCGGTCCTCCACGTCAAAGGCCCGTAGCGCGGCGATACGGTGGCGGATGGTCTCGACGCCCTGAAAATGCGCCAGACCGTGGGTGTGTTCGGCGGCCAGCCGCGCGGCGTTCTGCGCCATCCATTCGGCAGGATACAGAAACAGCGGCTGGGCCTGCAAAAATGCCTCGATGCCGGAATTGGCCAGCAGCGCCAGCCGCACGTCAAAGCAACGCGCGGAATGTGGGTCGGCGCGGCTCCAGGCGTTGATCAGGGTCAGGCTGGCGATCTTGTCGGGCGCCCGCAGCGCCAGATCCAGCCCCATCAGCCCGCCAAGCGCATGGCCCACGATATGCGCCCGCGCCGTGCCCGAGGCCGCCATGACCTCCAGCACATCATCGGCCATATCGGCGATGCTGGTGCCGACCGGCACGGTGCCAGCGCTGCGTCCACAACCGCGGTGGTCATAGCTCACCACACGGTAGTGCGCCCGTAGCATATCCAGTTGCGGCGCCCAATATCCCGCCGATCCCCCCAACCCCGAGGACAGCAGCACCGTTTCCGCCGCCGCCGAGGGGCCCTCGAAAATATCGAATTTCATCGCGTGATCCGGCGGCTATTTCTGGCCGACATGGGCGACCGTGGCGATTTCGACCAAGGCACCGGGCTTCACCAACTCGACCTTGACGCAATAGCGCGCCGGTTTGTCACCGGGGAAATATTCGGCATAGACCTCATTTACCGCGCCGTAATGGGCCCAGTCGGTGACAAAGATATGGTTCATCGTGACATCGGCCATGGTGCCGCCTGCCGCCTCGATCACCGATTTGATGATCTCCAGAACATGGCGGGTCTGGGCCTTGGGGTCATCCAGATGGACGACGTTGTTGTCCTTGTCAAACGGCAGCGTCCCCGAGACATAGACCACGCCATCGGCCAATGTGCCGGGCGAATAGGGGGCCAGCGGCTTGCCGGTTCCGGCGGGAACAACGATTTGCATCGGCATTTCAGATCTCCTGTTGCGGGGCTTGGGGGGCGATTTGACGGATCGCGCCGCAGAAATCGGCGGTGCTGGACACCCAGCCGAAGAACTTCTCGATATTGTAGATCGCGGCTTCTTGCATGAATTTCGGCCCCAGATGATGCGTTGCATCCGCCAGAACGACCGAGAAATATTCCAGATGGAACGCGTCGCGGATAGAGCTTTCGACACAGACATTGGTGGCGATGCCGACAAAGACCAGATTGCGGATGCCGCGTGCCCGCAAGGTGGAATCCATGGTGGAATTGAAGAACCCGGAATAGCGTGTCTTGGGCACGACGATATCACCCGGCTGCGGTGTCAGCTCATCAACGATGGCATAATCCCAGCCACCCTTGGACAACAGGGTGCCTTGCAGTTCGGGGTTGGCGCGCATGTGTTTCAGCGCGTTCGATTTGTGGAAATTGGGCGAGCCGGGGCCACCGGCCTCGACGTAATCCGTATCCCAGCCGTTCTGGAAATAGATCACCGGCACACCGGCGGCACGGGCGGCCTCGACCGTCAGGCGTATGTTTTCGATCACCGATTTCGCGCCGGAAATATCGAATCCGGCGATATCGACATAACCCCCCTCGGTCGAATAGGCGTTCTGCATATCGACCACCACCACGGCGGTGTCGCCGGGATTGATCACCAGGGCCTCGGGGCGGGCGGGCAGGGTCAGCGTGCGTCCACCGCGCCCGCGGGTGGTATCGACTACGGGATCGGCGCTCATTCTGCGGCCTCCACCAGAACGTGTTTCCGAGACGCCATCAGCGGCTGGATATGCTGGCCGAATTTCTCGATCCCCTCCAGGAAATCGTCAAAGGTCAGCATCACGCCGCCGGTGCCCGGCACCTGCGCCATTTCGTCCAGCATCGCGGCCACCTCGGCATAGGACCCGATCAGCGTGCCCATGTTGATGTTCACCGCCGAAACCGGGCTGGACATATGGCGCACATTGGTATCGGCGCCGGATTTGGTATCGGCGGCGCTTTGCAGACCCAGCCATTTGATCGCCTCTTCATCGGCGCCGGATTTGTACAAATCCCATTTCGCCCATGCGGCCTCAGCGGTTTCTTCGGCGATGATCATGGTCAGCACGAAAGACCGCACGTCGCGCCCGGTTTTCGCGGTTGCCGCCAGCAGCCGGTCATTGGTCGGCGCAAAGGCCGTGGGGGTATTGACCCCGACACCGAAGCAGAAACTGTAATCGGCGTATTGCGCCGAAAACCCCAGCCCCTTGTCCGACGATCCGGCACAGACCAGCTTCACGTCACCTTGCGGCACCGGTTTCATGTGGCAATCTTCCATCTGGAAGAAGTCGCCCTTGAAATCCGATTGGCCGGTGGTCAGCAGATCCTTCAGCACGGTGGTGTATTCGGTCAGGTATTGGTAGCGGTCGCCGAAATAGTCATCGCCCGGCCACAGGCCCATCTGGCTGTATTCCGGCCGCTGCCAGCCGGTCACCAGATTGACGCCGAAGCGCCCGCCGGAAATGGAATCAATGGTGGTCGCCATCCGCGCCACGATCGCGGGCGGCATGACCAGGGTTGCCGCCGTGCCGAACAGCTTGATTTTCGAGGTGACTGCCGCCAGCCCCGCCATCAGGGTGAAGGATTCCAGATTGTAATCCCAGAATTCGGTCTTGCCGCCAAAGCCGCGCAGCTTGATCATCGACAGGGCGAAATCCAGCCCGTAGCCCTCGGCCTTTTGCACGATGGCCTTGTTCAGATCAAAGCTGGGTTTGTATTGTGGCGCGGTTTCGGACAGCAGCCAGCCGTTGTTGCCGATGGGAATGAAAACGCCGACTTCCATACAATACGCCTCCTGTTGGTCACCGTTTCGGACGGTTTGGGACAGGTTAGGCGTCTGGTTTTGGCATCGGAAACAACGATTTTTTACTGAACGATAAAAAATGAATGCTGGATATGGGATTGGGGCGGCCCTGCCCATTGTTTGGGCTGTGTCGGGCCGCCCTGCGCAAGTGTCAGGCGATCAGTGAACCGTGATCAGGCATCCAGCCGGGTGACAAAGCGGGTATCCAGATAGGCGTTGATCGCCTCGGACCCGCCCTCGGTGCCGATACCGGAATCAAGGATGCCGCCGAATGGCACTTCAGGCAGTGCCAGCCCCAGGTGGTTCATCGTCAACATGCCGGAGCGTATCTGATCCTGTAGCCGGTTCGCGGTGGCCAGATCATTGGTGAACGCATAGGCCGCCAGCCCAAAGCGCAACCGGTTGGCCTCGGCGATGGCGGTGTCGACGGTGTCGAAGCGGTTGATCACCGCCAGCGGGCCAAAGGGTTCCTCGTTCATCACCTCGGCACTCACCGGCACATCGGCCAGAACCGTGGGTTCAAAGAACCAGCCCGCGTTGCCGATCCGGTGCCCGCCGGTCACCAGACGCCCGCCCTTGTCGACCGCATCGGCGATCATTCGTTCCAGTGCGGGAATGCGGCGCTCGTTCGCCAGGGGGCCCATCTGGCTGTTCGGATCGGTGCCGGGGCCGACGCGCAGCTTGCCCGCGATATCGGCAAAGCGTTCGGTAAACGCATCCGCGATACCGTCCTGCACCAGAAACCGGGTGGGCGAGACGCAGACCTGCCCGGCATTGCGGAATTTGTTGCCCGCCATCAGCGTCGCCACCGCCTCGACATCGACATCGTCAAAGATCAGGACGGGCGCGTGGCCGCCCAGCTCCATCGTGGATTTCTTCATGTGCAATCCGGCCAGCGCCGCCAGTTGCTTGCCCACCGGGGTCGATCCGGTGAAGGAAATCTTGGCAATCACCGGATGCGCGATCAGATAGGATGAAATCTCGGCCGGGTTTCCATAGACCAGATTGATGGTGCCCGTCGGGATGCCCGCATCGGCAAAGCAGCGGATCAGTTCGGCGGGCGAGGCCGGGGTTTCCTCGGGCGCCTTGACGATGATCGAACAGCCTGCGGCGATGGCCGCGGACAATTTGCGCACCACCTGGTTGATCGGGAAATTCCACGGTGTGAAGGCGGCGACGGGGCCGACCGGTTGCTTGATCGTCAGTTGCGTCACTCCGGCGCGGCGCGCGGGGATGACCTGTCCATAGGTGCGCCGCGATTCCTCGGCGAACCAGTCGATGACATCGGCGGCGGCCAGCGTTTCCATCCGCGCTTCGGCCAGCGGCTTGCCCTGTTCGGTGGTCATGATGGCCGCGATGGCCTCGGCGCGGCTGCGCAGCAGTTCGGCGGCCTTGCGCATCAGCTTGTAGCGGTCAAATGCCGATGTCGCCGCCCAGACCGGCAAGGCCCGTGCCGCCGCATCCAATGCCAGATCCAGATCGGCCTGTGCGGCATGGGCGACGTGGCCGATGGCACTGGCCGTTGCCGGGTTGGTCACCGCCAGCGTGCGGCCATCCAGCGCGTCGCGCCAGATGCCGTCGATGAACAGTTGTGTGTTCGGATAGGTCATGTCGGTCTCCTGCGAGTCGGTTGCTGCGCGACAGTTGTGGCCTGCACGGCCGGGGGCAACCCCATATTGGATATTTCGCCGGATCGGATCGAGTCGCCAATCCGGTGGCCAAGGCTGATGGGCAGCAATTTTCTCTGTCTGGCTGCGGATACAGCACAGCCATTCTGCCCCGTGCCCCGCAAAGAGGATGCCGCCGCGTTCCGTCATCCGGTGCTGCTGCGGTATGATCAGGGTAATCGACATGTCACCGCGAGACAGACCATGACCGGGGAAATTATCAGCGCAACTTTCCCGGCCCGGACGACCGGGCTGCACCCGGTCATCTGCCCCGCTGATGTGGCCAAGGTCCGGGCCGAGGCATCGCGGACTGTTGGCCGGGCCCTGGCCTGACCGGTTTCGCGCGTGAAAGGATATCCCGTGACCTCGGAATTCAAGTCGTTCGGCGCTGTGCGCGCGGTGGTATCGCCTGCCACGGTTCAGGTATTGGCCGCCAACGCCGCCGAGGCCGACCGCAGCGGTGCTTTCCCCTGGGCCGGGATCCGGGCCGTGCACGGCAACGGTCTGCTGGAGGCGACGGTGCATCCCCGATTTGGCGGGGCGGGTGGATCATTGCTGACGGTGGCGCATATTCTGGCCGATCTGGGGCGCGGTGATCCCTCCGTGGCGCTGATCAGCGCGATGACCCTGTTCACCCATCTGGCGCAGGCCAACAACAACCTGTGGCCTGATGGCCTGTATCGCCAGCTGCTGGCGCAGGCCAGAACCCGCCCGGTTTTGCTGAACGCGGCACGGGTGGAACCCGATCTGGGGTCGCCCGCGCGGGGCGGATTGCCCATCACCCGGGCGCGGCGCACGCGTGATGGCTGGGCGATCAGTGGCCATAAACGGTTCGTGACCGGCGCCGCCGGGCTGACGCATTTTCTGGTCTGGGCGCAGACCGATGAAACCCCGGTGCGGGTCGGCACCTTCGTGGTGGCGGCGGAAACCCCGGGCATCACGGTTATCGACAATTGGGACAGTCTGGGGATGCGGGCCACAGGGTCGCACGATGTGCTGTTCGATGAGGTCGAGGTGCCGCAGACCCATGTGCTGGGCCTGACCGATGCCGACCGCGCCGAGCAGGACAACCGCGCGGGGGCCGCGTCGAATCTGGCGCTGGCGGCGATCTATCTGGGCGTGGCTGAGGCGGCGCAGGATAGTTTTGCGCGGTTTGCCCACGATCGGGTCCCTGCCAATCTGGGGCGACCGATTGCGGAAACCGAACGGTTCATCACCCTGGCGGGGGAAATCGACCTGTTGGTGCAGGGTGCGCGGCAGATCATCTTCGATGCGCTGGAACATCATGCCGATACGCCCGAGGCGCTGATCCGTGCCCGTGTTCTGGCGGGGCGGCAATTGCATGCGGCGGTGGGGTTGGCGGTTCGGGCGCTGGGCAATCCGGGGCTGGGCGGCGCGTTGGGGCTGGAGCGGCATTTCCGCAATATTCAGACGGTATTGGTGCATGCGCCACAAGAAGACATCCTGATCGGCATTCTGGGCCGTGCGGCCTTTGGCCGTCATCAGGCAGGGTGTCGCGGCGCCTGATGCCACATCCGCCTGCATCCCCTTTGCCATGGGATTTCCATGATCAGGGCCCGTCTTGCGGCGTCCGGTTGCCGTATGCCGGGTGGCGCACGGTCCCGGAACCAGGACGGTTGTCTCCCGATGCGCCGGTGGTGGCGCGGCCGATGGATCGGCTGGCCTATTGGCCGCGCGGTCTGTCGGCGGGATATGTTCCGGGCCTGCATGATTTGGCGGTGGTATCGGCAATCGCGAATGATATCGTGGTGTTGGGAGCGGGCCGTGTGGTCGAAAGCGGCCTGATACAGGCCGTTTTCCGGTGGCTCGGGGCCGCGCATCCACGCAGATTGCTGGCGGCGATTCCAGGGGGCAGAGGATGACGCGTTATATTATCATCGGTGCAGGTGCGGTGGGGGCCAGCCTGGCGGCTGAACTGCATCTGGCGGGGGTGCCCTATGCCCTAGTCGGACGCGGGGCGCAGATCGCCCATCTGAAGACCCGTGGCTTGGTTTATGACCGACCCTCGGGTCCGAAACGGGTGCCGGTCGTGGCCTTTGGGCAGGGCGAAATCGCGCTGGACCCAGGCGATATACTGCTGTTGGCGGTAAAGACGCAGGATGCCGAGGCCGCCGCGGCGCATTGGGCCACGGTGCCGGTGCGGGGCGGTGGCGTCGGGGCCGATCTGCCGATCGTGACCTTGCAAAACGGGCTGGCGGCCGAGGCCATTGTGGCGCGCCGCTTTGACAGGGTTTACGCCGCCAGTATCCTGACCCCCGCCACCTATTTGGAAACCGGGCGGGTCAGTGTTCAGGCCGCGCCGCAGATCGCCAGTGTCGTGCTGGGCCGGTTCCCGACCGGGCGTGATACGGTCTCGGCGCAGATCGTGGCGGATCTGGCGCGGGCGAATATCCTGGCGGAAGAGCGTGCCGACATGCCGCGCTGGAAGGCCGCCAAACTGTTGCATAACGTCAAGAACGTGCTGGAAATCTTTGCGGGCGATGATGCGGCCGTGGCGCAGGCCGCCGCACGGATCGAGGCCGAGGCCCGTGCCGTCCTGC
Source organism: Paenirhodobacter sp. (assembly GCA_036398515.1). GTDB lineage: Bacteria > Pseudomonadota > Alphaproteobacteria > Rhodobacterales > Rhodobacteraceae > Rhodobacter. Next base: position 53,390 of record DASWPI010000107.1, on the reverse strand, counting down.
ACGCCGCCGGTTACGATCCGGCGCAGGCCAGGGAACGGCAGGTCAGCCTGTCGGGATGGCGTATCCTGCGCGATCCGGCGGTGCGCGGCCAGCAATCGACCTGGCAGAGCTTCGCCCGTGGCGCCAGCAGCGAGGTTGATTACCTGAACGGAGAAATTGCCCTGCTGGGGGTGTTGCATGGGGTGCCGACACCGTGGAATCGTGCGGTGCAGAAACTGGCGGCGCGGCTGGCGGCGACGGGCGGTGCGCCGGGCAGCCTTGATATCGCGGAGCTTGACGCGCAACCTGCCGAGACGGCCTGAATTTACCGGTGGGATGATCCCGCCGACATGTTGATGGATAATGGAATGACACGGAATATAGACTATTTCTTCGGTCTCGGATCGCCCTGGGCCTATGTTGGCCTGCAGGCATTTGCCGAGGTGGCAAAACGCCATGATGCGCAGATCACGCCCTATGTCATCACGCTGATCGAGGAAAACGGCGGTATCTATTCGCGCAACCGCCCCGCGGTGCGGCGCGCCTATTGGACGACCGACCTGAAACGCTGGGCGCATCTGCGTGGGGTCAAGCTGGAATTCTCCAACCGTGACAAGCTGTCCGATCCCACCCCGGCGGGCGATCTGATCGTGGCGGCATGGCTGGACGGTCAGGATTGGCTGACGTTGGCGGCGGCCTTGCATCAGGCGTTCTGGGGCCGTGCCGAGGACATCGGGCAACCGCAGGTGCGTCAGGCCATCGCCGATGCCGCCGGGTTCGACGGCGCCGCGCTGGAAGTGCGCGCCCGGTCCGAGGCCGTCACCAAAAGACGTGAGGACAGCCGCCGCATCGCCGCCGAGGCCGGTGTGTTCGGCATGCCCACCTATCGTGCCGATGGTGAGCTGTTCTGGGGCCAGGACAGCCTGCCGTTCTTGGATCGCCACCTGGCTGGTGAAACGCTGGTCGACTAGGGACACAACCGATGATGCAGACAAGACCGATGATCGGGGGGGCGCGATGACCGCACAGGATGGCTTGTTCACCGCGCTGGCGGCGGAATTCGGCACGCGGTTTTCGCGCGCCCAGGCCCTGCGTGATCAGCATGGCCGGGGCGAGGCCTATCACGCGCTGGCCGCGCCCGATGCCGTGGTGCAGGTGCGCAGCACCGAAGAGGTGGCCTCGGTCGTGCGCAAATGCCGGGCGGCGGCGGTGCCGGTGATTGCCTATGGCGCGGGCACCTCGCTGGAAGGACAGCTGGCGGCGGTGGCGGGCGGCGTGTCGGTGGATCTGTCGGGCATGGATCAGGTCTTGCGGGTCAGCCCCGAGGATCTGGACTGCACCGTGCAGGCCGGTGTCACCCGCGAGGCCCTGAACCAGTATCTGCGCGATCAGGGGTTGTTCTTCCCCATCGACCCCGGTGCCAATGCGACACTGGGCGGGATGGCGGCGACGCGGGCTTCGGGCACCAACGCGGTGCGCTATGGCACGATGCGCGAGGTGGTTTTGTCGCTGCGGGTGGTCTTGCCCGACGGTGAGGTGTTGACCACGGCGGGACGGGCACGGAAATCGGCGGCGGGCTATGATCTGACCCGGCTGTTTGTCGGGTCCGAGGGCACGCTGGGCATCATCACCGAGGTTACCTTGCGGCTGTTCGGCATTCCGCAGGCGGTTTCGGCGGCGGTATGCGGTTTTCCCGATGTCGAAAGCGCGGTGGCCGCCGCGACGGCGGTGACCCAGTTCGGCATTCCCGTGGCGCGGATGGAGTTGATGGACCGCGACCTGATCCGTATGGTCAACGCCGCCTTTGATCTGAGCCTGCCGGTGGCCGATACCCTGGCCTTTGAATTCCACGGTTCGCCCGAAGGGGTGGCCGAACAGGCCGCCGCCGTGGCCGAGATCGTGGATGATTTCGGTGCCATCGGGTTTGAGGCCGCAACCGCGCCCGAAGACCGCGCCCGGTTGTGGAAGGCACGTCACAGCGCCTTTTACACGGTGGTGAACCAACGGCCGGGGGCGCGGGGCTGGTCATCGGATGTCTGCGTGCCGGTGTCGGCACTGGGGGCCTGTATTCGCCATGCGCGTGAATTGCTGGCCGATTGTCCGGTGCCTGCGGCAATTCTGGGCCATGTGGGCGACGGGAATTTCCACGTTGTTTTCGCGTTGGACCCGGACAATGCCGATGAGGTCGCCGCGGTTAAGAAGATCAACGCCGCGCTGGTGACCCGTGCGATTCAGGCGCGTGGCACCTGCACCGGCGAACATGGCATCGGGTTGGGCAAGATCGGCTATATGGCGCAGGAATATGATGCCGTGGCGTTGCGGCTGATGCGCGTGCTGAAGGACGCCATCGACCCTGACGGGTTGATGAATCCGGGCAAGATCTTGCCGCGATAAGGCGGAAATCGCCTGAGATTACCCCCGGCAGCGAAAAATTCCCGCTTTTTGCTGCCGGGATTTGGAATGGTTTCCGACCGCGACGGCCCGCTACAAAGGGCACAACGCGGAAAGGATAAATAATGGCGCAGATTTCCATCATGGGGCTGGCGGGCAACCTGTCGCCAGTGTCGAAAACCCGGAATTTCGTTGAAACGGCCCTGAGCCGGGCCGCGACGCGGGTTGAGGCGCGCACCGGGGTGATTGATATCGCCGGGTTTGGCGCTGAACTGGGCGTGGCGCGCAGTCTGGCCGATTTTTCGCCCGCCGGACGTGCGCGGATCGACCGGTTGCTGACGGCGGATGCGTTGATCGTGGCGACGCCGGTTTACAAAGGCTCTTACCCCGGGTTGTTCAAGCACCTGATCGACCTGCTGGATACCACGGCATTTTTGCACAAGCCTGTCCTGCTGGCCTCGGTCGGGGGTGGTGATCGCCATGCGCTGGCGGTGGAACACCAACTGCGCCCGCTATTCGCGTTTTTCGAGGCGCGGGTTCTGGCTACCGCCATCCATGTCTCTGATCGGGATTTTAGCGATGGGGCCTTGCGGTCCGATACGGCCCTGACGCGGCTGGACCGGGCCTTGGGGGAATTCGAGGCCATTTTTCCCGCTGCGCGCAAAACCCGGCAGGCGCTGTCGGCCTGACAGGCGCTGATCGCGCATCTGGAGTTCCACGATGATCATCTGACCGACGCGGGGTTTCCCGCGCCGGTTTGCGTGGTTTGCCACGTCAGGGCCCACCCCTGACAATCTGGCCCTGATAATAGGGATGGCAATTGTTCCGCTGCGTATGCGCAAGGCGCCGAAACTGACACAGAACTGTGATCATCAGGCGCTAAGCCCATCGCGGAAACGGAATAGTAACCAAGGTTAAATGTAACAAAATCATCAGCGTCGTGGCCCCGGCTACGGCACACCGCCCGTTGTGGCGGCTTGATCCCGCCATCCCTGAACAGCAGAAAAACCAAAGGAAGACTCTCATGGCCAATATTCTGGCGGCCCATGGATTGGGAACGACCGATACCTTCGGCATTCCCGGCATCGACGGCATTTCGACCCCGATTCTGGCCTTTGACAAGCTGACGGCGCAGCAGTCGGTGTGGCTGAAACCGCAGTCCGATACCACCATCAGCCAATGGGTTCTGGCACTGGATCTGTATATTCCGGCGCAGGCGGGCACCTATACCGGCCTGATCCAGACCGGCACGGGCGATGCCGATCTGTTCCTGAAGGACAAGGGCGATGGCACCGCCGGGATCGGTACGCTGGGCACCTATTCCGGCGCGGTGGCCTATGATGCGTGGAACCGGGTGGTGATCTCGGTGGCCGTCGAGGGCGGCAATACGATCATGCGCAAATACGTCAATGGCGAGTTGGCGGGCACGCAGAACCTGGGGGCGACCACGCGTTGGGCCATCGACCCGGAAACCGGGCTGCGGCTGTTCACCGATGACGATGGCGAAACCAGTACGGGCTATGTCGCGTCTATCCTGTTCATGCCGAACCCGCCCGAAACCGCGGTGATCGAGGCCATCGTCGCCTCGGCACCCGCCGCGTCCAGCACGGGTTTCCTGCCGGTCAGCCCGGTCGAGGGCGCGGTCGAGGTGAACTTTGCCGATGAGACGGTCAACCTGCGCTATGGCGATGCGGCGGTTCAGCTGCAAGGGTCGGATTACGGCACCATCGTGACCATCGGCGACAGCCGCATCGGCACCGCCACGCAATTCGGCATCGCCACCCCCGGCGCCGATATTCCGGTGCTGAACTATCAGGCCTTCACGCAGGACGAAGGCATCCGCATTTCCATGGCCGAGGGCAGCGCGAACCTGACCAGCTACAGCATGGTGTGGGATGTGATGCCGGGCCAGACCTCGGGCTTTCAGTCGCTGTTGCAACTGGGCGTCGAGAACACCTCGGACGCCGAGTTCTTCATCAAGGGCAATGGCGGCATCGGCATCAACGGCAATTACACCGGGACGGTCGCGGCCGATCAATGGGCGCGCATCACCCTGACGGTGCAGGACAATGGCGACGGCACCTCGACGCTGTCGAAATATGTCGATGGCGTTCTGGTTGGTACCCAATCCATGCCCACCGCGCGCTACACCATTGATGCCGACAAGGGCTTCGTGATCCTGACCGATGAGGACGGCGAGGTAAACACCGGCTATCTGGCGCATTTCGCGGTGACCGATGCGGTTCTGACCCCGGCGCAGGTCGCGGCGATGGGCACGGTGGATGCCGATGGCCCGTTGGCGAATGCCTTGGTGCAGATCGGCTTCGAGGGGTATCAGCCGACGGTGGAGGCCGGTGCCGGCGCGGTCGAGGTGGTGGTGGAACAACCCATGCCCGTCGATCCGGGCGATACCGGCACGGTGACCATCCGTGACATGCTGGTCAGCCTGTCCAGCGCGACGGTGACCTATGATCTGAGCGATGTTTTCGGTCAGAACGCGCATGATTTCACCGTGACCAACACCAATGGCCAGGCCGTGGCGGCGACCATCACCGATGGGGTCCTGACGCTGGACTTCACCGCGTTGGGGTTGTCGGATCTGGTGATTTCGGCGGTGAACGGGTCCGGTCAGACGGTCAGTGACAATGTGCGGGTGCGGGTGGCGGGCGAAGGGGCCTATACCATCGCCATCATGCCCGACACGCAGGACTACACCTCGAACGGGTCGATCAACCACACCTTCTTCGACATGACCCAGTGGCTGGCGGACAATGCCACGTCCAAGGGGCTCAACTTTGTCGCCCATGTCGGCGATGTCACGCAATGGTCGGCCAGTTCGCAATTCGCCATGGCGAAAGAGGCGATGAACACCCTGCGCGAGGCCGGAGTGTCGTTTTCGCTGCTGCCGGGGAACCATGACATCGGCACCTCGGGGTCATCGGATGTGCGGGTCACGACCACGTTCAACGATGCGTTCTCGGTGGGGTATATGTCCGAAGATCCCAGCTTTGGCGGGGTCTATGATCAGGAACCGGACCGCTACGACAACAACTATCACCTGTGGACGGCAACCGACGGCACCGAGTGGATCACGCTCAGCCTGGAATTCGGGCCGCGCGATGATGTGTTGCGGTGGGCCGATGGCGTGCTGACCGAATATGCCGACCGCAAAGCCTTTGTGGTGACCCATTCCTACAACAATTACGACAGCCGCCACGACCCGCTGGGCACCGTTCTGGAAGATGAGGGCGCGGCCTACAACTACGGTCTGGGCACTGATCCCGAAGGTGCCTGGGATGGCGAGGAAATCTGGCGTGAGGTGATTTCGTCACATGCCAATGTGGTGATGACGGCGGGTGGCCATATCTTTGGAGATGGCGCGCAAACCATTGTTTCTTATAATGATTACGGGCTGCCGGTCTATCAGTTCCTGGTGAACTATCAAAACGGCGTGTCGACCGAGACCACCGGTGCGGGCAACAGTGCCCAGGGTGGCAACGGTGGCAATGGGGCGATCCGTCTGGTGACCATCGACCCGGAAAACGATGCGATCTACACCGAAACCTATTTCACCGATCTGGATACCTATTACACCGCGCCGCGGGTGCAGGAAGACTATGACCGCGACGGGCTGACCGGATCTTATGCGGGCCATCAGGAAGAATTGCATGATGCGCAACTGGACCGCGCCACCGTGGCCGAGGCCGATGCGGGCGATGATCAGGTCGTGACCGCCGCAGCCGGAGCGGACACCGCGACGGTGGCCCTGTCGGCGGCGAAATCGACCAATCCGAACGCCGAGGAGATCACCTACACCTGGCGCGATGCCGAGGGCAAAATCATTGCCACCGGGGCACAGGCCAATGTCGATCTGGGCGCCGGGGTGCATGACCTGACGCTGACGATCCAGACCGCCTCGGGGGGGGTCTCGACCGATGCGCAACGGGTGATCGTGAAAACCGATGCGGTCTGGCTGGTGGAAACCTTCAACGATGGGGATGCCAAGGGCTGGGCCAAGGCCGGGGCGGATGCCACTGGCGGCACGGTGCGTCTGGGCACGGATGCGGGCTTTGCGCTGCCGCAGATCGGGGCGGGGGCAACCGCGGTGTTGCAGGTCGGTGCGCTGACCGCCGATCAGGGTCTGCTGCTGAAGCCGGAAACCCAGGGGAACATTTCCGAATTCACCTTGGTCTATGATCTGTATCTGCCGGCCTCTACGGCCAGCGGCTATACCTCGCTGTTCCAGTCCGATGTGACGAACAACAGCGATGCCGAGGTGTTCCTGCGCACCTCGGGCGCCACGGCGGGTGTCGGGATTTCGGGCAATTATCAGGGCGCCGTGCCGCTGGATACCTGGAACCGCGTCACGCTGACCTTCAGCGTGGAAAACGGGTCACAGGTGCTGCGCAAATATCTGGATGGCGTGCTGATCGGCACCCAGACGGTGGATAGCGACGTGTCTGATGGCTCGCGCTGGACGATCGACAGCCAGACCGGGTTCCTGCTGTTCTCGGATGAGGACCGTGAGACATCGGATCTGTTCGTTTCGTCGGTGGGGTTCACCCCGCGCGCGCTGAGCGGCACCGAGGTCGCGGCTATGGGCGGTGTGTCGCAAACCGGTGGTCTGGCGGGCGAAACCACGTCGGGCGCGGTGCAGCTGACGTTTGATGGCGCGCTGAATGCCACCGATGTCGGCGCGGCGCAGGTTGCCTTGCTGGATCTGTCGGATGGTTCGGATACCGGGTCGATGTTCGTCAAGGGCTCGGCGGTGTCGCGCGATGGCGGGGATACCTCGATCGCCGCCCCCGAAGGTGCGCTGTTCGATCAATCCAGCCAGGTCGACAATCTGGTAATCTGGAAAGGCGGCGCCTGGGCTGATCAGGTGATTGAGGTCACCCTGCGTTCGATGGACAAGGACACCATCGGCGTTGCCTTCCGCCATCAGGATACCGCCAACCAGTATCTGCTGACGCTGGATAACGACACCAACGCCCGGCAATTGATCCGGGTCGAGAACGGCGTGCGCACCGTGCTGGCGTCGGAAACCGGCGGCTATCGGTTCAACGACGCCTTCGATGTCAAGATCTCTGCGGTGGGGGGTGTCATCGCGGTGTCGATGGACGGCGTGGCCCTGTTCGGCGGCGCGGTTCTGGATGCCGATCCGTTGGCGGCGGGCACGGTGGGGCTGTATGCCTCGGGCGAACGGGGCGCGATCTTTGATGATATCGTGGTGCGCGCCCCCGAGGCGCAGGCCGATGCGGGCGTGAACGTGACGCTGATCGACTGGGATGGCGACGGGATCGAGTTCGTCGATCTGAACGGCACCCTGTCGGTGGGCACCGATGCGGTCTGGTCCGGGCGCGGTGCTTCGGCCGAGGGGCTGAGCGCCACGATGCAGGCCGGACAGGGGCGCAACGATTTCACCCTGACGGTGGATGGCACGACCGATACGGTTACCGTCAATGTGGCATCGGGGGATCGGCTGATCGCGGCTGATCGGTTCACTGACGGTGATCATGCCGGTTGGCGGATCGTCGATACCACCGAACTGGGCGGCGCGGCCAATTGGGCCGTTGTCGATGGCCGGTTGGTGGAACAATCGGGCGCCTATAGCCGCGAGCTGACCTACGAAAGCGCCAATGCCGCCGATGTCTGGGAAAAGGGCTGGTCGCCGCAAGGGGACGGTGCCTATGCCCTGCACAAAGGGTCCTATGCGCTGTGGGATGGCGATGCCGCCCTGTCCGATTACAGCATCCAGACACGGGTCGAGGCGCCTTCGGGCGCGGTGGGCCTGATGCTGAACTGGCAGGACGCCGATAATTATTACAAGATCGAGATCGACCAGCGCGTCGGCCTGACAACTTTGGTCAAGGTGGTGGATGGATATGAAACCAATCTGGCGCGCACCACCACCACCTATACGCCGGGTGAGGCCTTCGATCTGAAGGCCGAGATGGTCGATGGCAAGATCCAGGCGTGGATCGACGGGCTGGAGCTGTTCGCCGATCCGATCGCGGTGCAGGATCTGGCCACGGGGTCGGCCGGGGTCTGGTCCTGGGGTGCGGCGGGCGCGGCGTTCGACGATATCGCCATCGTCGATCTCAGCGATGATTTCCGGTTTGAAATTCATGGCACCGGCGGCAATGATATCCTAGTGGGCACCGATGCCGATGAGGTCTTCTATGCCGGTGCCGGACGTCTGGATATTCTGACCGGTGGCGCGGGTGCGGATACCTTTGTCTTTGGCGCTGAGACGGCGAATGGCGTGCGCGAAACCACCCGCATCACTGATTTCCATGTGGGTGAAGACCGGCTGGATCTGGGCGGGGCGCAGATCGTCCAGTCGCAGGTTTCGGGTGGCTCGACGCTGCTGTGGGTGGGGGCGGATCGCGATCAGATCGTGCTGACCGGCGTCACCAGCCTGGATGACCTGACCTTTGCCTGATTGTCACAGCCGCCCGGTAGGAACCGGGCGGCAATTCATATTCCTTAAACCCTGAAAGACCGATCATGCGTTTCATTCCCGCCCTTGCCGTCGCTGCGGCCCTTGCCTGCACCACCGCACAAGCTGCCACCATCACCGACAGCAGCGCCACGGTTGGCCTGTTTTTCGGCGATATCTACGCCGATGCCACCGCACCGGTATCCAGCGGCCCGGCGCTGACCTATGCCAGCCTCAGTGGCGGCACCGGCTATGCGCCGATGTTCGCCGTGTCGCTGGAAAACGGTTCCGATCAACTGTTGTTCGCGGAAACCGATGACTGGAGCTTCGCTGGCGGCAATACCCTCAGCTTCCTGTTTGATCTGGCCGATAGCAGTGCATTCGGTGACTGGCTGCGCGTGACCTTTACCCTGGCCGAGACGGTTGCCGATCCCTTCGGTTTCGACACCACCGTGACCACCAGCGCACAGATGACCATCACTTCGGGCAGCGATATCCCGGCGGTGCCGGTTCCGGCGGCCTTGCCGCTGATGCTGGGGGCGCTGGCGATGGGCGCGGGTCTGGCCGCGCGCCGCAAGGGCTGAGCCCGACCCGATAACGATGTGGCCGGGCCCGCGGGCCCGGTCTTTTGCATATCCGCCGATCCGAAAGACCGATGATGACCGACCGTTCCCCCCATGCCCGAGGCCGTGCCGAGCTGCGCGCGGCATATGCGCCGCTGCGGCCATTGTTCTGGGTGGTGTTGCTGTTTTCGGCCTTTGTGAATCTGCTGATGATCACCGGGCCGCTGTTCATGATGCAGGTCTATGACCGGGTTCTGGCCAGCGGGTCCGAGGCGACGCTGATCGCGCTGTTTGCGCTGGTGGCGTTTCTGTTCGGCGCGATGGCGGTGCTGGATATCGTCCGCGCGCAGGTGATGTCGCGGGCCGGATCGCGGTTTCAGGCGGCACTGGACCGGCGCGTGTTCGATGCCGCGCTGTCCCGACAGGCGGTGCGGCCGGGTGATCCGGCGGCGACCTCGGCCGAGCGCGATGTGGATACCCTGCGCCAGTTCGCCGCGTCGCCGGTGTTCTTTGCCTTTCTGGATCTGCCGTGGACGCCGGTCTTTCTGGGCGGCATCTTTTTCTTTCATCCGCTGATGGGCGGGCTGGCGATTGCGGGCGGGGTGATCTTGCTGGTCATCGCCATCGTGAACCAGGTTCTGACCGGGCGCAAACGGGCCGAGGCGGCGGGGGCCGGGCTGGCGACCGACCGGCTGGGCGCACAGTTCCGCGCCGAGGCCGGGCCGCTGGCCGCCCTGGGCATGCGCGGCGCGGCGCATGACCGGTGGGAGGCCGCCCGCGACCGCATGTTGGAGCGGGCCGTGACGGCGGGTGATCTGGGCAGTGTGTTTGGCTCGGCCACCAAAATATTCCGTCAGTTCCTGCAATCGGCGATGCTGGCGTTGGGGGCGTGGCTGGTGCTGCAACACGAGATTTCGGCGGGGGTGATGATCGCCAGCTCGGTTCTGCTGGGGCGGGCGTTGGCGCCGATTGAAACGATGGTGGGGCAGTGGTCCTTTCTGCAATCGGCACGGCTGGGCTGGGACCGGCTGGGCGGGCTGTTGACGGCGGAACCGGCGCGGGCGGCGCGGATGCCGTTGGCGCGGCCGCACGCGCGGTTGCAGGTCGAGGGGCTGGCCGTTGCGCCGCCGGGCGAACGGCGGTTGACGTTGCAGAAGGTGTCATTCGCGCTGGAACCGGGGCAGGCGGTGGGCGTGATCGGGCCGTCGGCGGCGGGCAAATCATCCCTGGCGCGGGCGGTATCGGGGATCTGGCCGGTGGTGGCGGGCACGGTGCGGCTGGGCGGTGTCTCGATCGAGCAATATGGCGAGGATGTCCTGGGCCGTCTGATCGGCTACCTGCCGCAACGGGTCGGGTTGTTTGATGGCACCATCGCGGAAAACATCGCCCGGCTGACGCCCGATTTCCGGTCCGAGGATGTGCTGCGCGCCGCCACGCGTGCCGGGGCGCATGAGATGATCCTGGGCCTGCCCGATGGCTACGATACCCGCGTGACGGTCGAAGGCGGCGGGCTGTCCGGCGGGCAGGTGCAGCGCATCGGTCTGGCGCGGGCACTGTTTGGCGATCCGGTGCTGCTGGTGCTGGATGAGCCGAACTCGAATCTCGACAACGCCGGATCGGTGGCGGTCAATACCGCGATCCGCGAGACCAAGGCGGCGGGCGGCATTGTGATGATCATGGCGCACCGTCCGGCGGCGTTGCAGGAATGCGATCTGATCCTGATGCTGGACGGGGGCAGGCAGGCCGCCTTTGGTCCGCGCGATGAGGTGCTGCGTGAAAAGGTCCGCAACACCGCGCAGGTTCTGCGCACGGCCAACGCGGGGGGCGGGGCATGAAATATGGTGCGAAGACGCCGGTTCTGGCCGGGCTGGCGATGCTGGCGGTGCTGGTGTTCGGGCTGGGCGGCTGGGGCGCGTTTGCCTCGATCATGGGGGCGGTGGTCGCCTCGGGCAAGGTCGAGGTGCAGAACCAGCGGCAGATCGTGCAGCACCCCGATGGCGGTGTGGTGGAGCAGGTTCTGGTCAAGGAAGGCGATGCGGTCACCCAGGGGCAGACCCTGTTGTTGCTGGACGGTGATCAGTTGCGGGCAGAACTGGCGATGGCCGAGGCGCAATATTACGAAATTCTGGCCCGTAGCGGCCGGTTGGAGGCCGAGCGCGACGGCACCACCATCACCTTTCGCCCGGAACTGACCGCGCGTGCGGCGCAAGATGCGCCGGTGGCGGCGCTGATGCACGGGCAAGAGGGGCTGTTCACCGCGCGCGCCGAAACCCTGACCGGTCAGCGCGAGCAACTGGGCGAACGGGTCACCCAGATCCAGGCGCAGATTGCCGGGCTGGATGGGCAGGTGGTGGCGCTGGAGCGGCAATCCGGGCTGATCGCGCGCGAGGTGGCCGACAAGCGCACCTTGCTGGACCGTGGTCTGGTGCAGGCCTCGACGGTGATGGCACTGGACCGCGAGGCGGCGCGGCTGGAGGGCGAGCGCGGATCGCTGATCGCCTCGGCGGCCGAGGCGCGGGGCCGGATCGTGGAAACCCGGCTGGAGGTTCTGAATCTGGACAGCCAGCGGCGCGAGGATGCGACGACAGAGCTGCGCGATCTGGGCTTGCAGGAAATGCAGCTGTTTGAAAAACGCGCGGTGCTGCGCGATCAGATTTCGCGCTTGCAGGTGCGGGCGCCTGTGGCGGGGCTGGTGCATGGGTTGCAGGTGGCGGGGCCGCAGGCGGTGCTGCGCGCGGCCGATACCGTGGCCTATATCGTGCCGCAGGATCGGCCGCTGATCGTGGTGGCGCGGGTCCTGCCAACCGATATCGACAATGTGCATCCGGGGCAGGCGGCAGTGCTGCGCTTCACCGCGTTTTCCAGCCGCACCACGCCGGAACTGACGGGGCATGTCACGCTGGTCTCGGCGGATTCGTTTGAGGATAGCGAAACCGGGCAGAGCTATTTTCGCGCCGAGGTGACGATTGATGCCGATGAAATGCGCCGTCTGGGCGCGGTGCAGGTGTTGCCGGGCATGCCGGTCGAGGTGCTGCTGACCACCGGCGCCCGCCCGGCGATGACCTATCTGCTGAAGCCCGTCACCGATTATTTCGCCCGCGCCTTCCGCGAGACCTGAGCCGCCGTGCCGCCCGGCTGATGTGCCAATCAAAGCCGGGGCCGAAATCCCCCGCGCACCAGGTATTTTCCAAAGCCCGGCGGCAGGGGCGGTGGCTGGGTTTCGGAAAATTCAGTGGTTTGTCAGACTTTTACCGTGGCGCAGGGGCCTTGGTGCCCGAAAAATATACGAAATCGGATGACGCGACGTCGGCGCGCATCAATTTGTTGAGGCGCCGTGACAAGCGCGCTAGCCTGTCATGCAAGATCGGTAATTCCGCGAGGCAAGCGACGGGCAATGCCCCTGTCATGCCAGACAGCTTTCCGATGCGGTGACCGACATAACAGGGGAATTGATATGACCATGCAATTGCGCAAGACCATCGTGATGCTGACCGCCAGCGCCTGCGTTGCGGCACTGACCGCGGGGGCGCCTGCGTTGGCGGATACGCCCAAGGATACGCTTGTCGAGGCGCTGGCGATTGATGACATCATCAGCCTTGACCCCGGCGAGGCCTTTGAATTGTCGGCCGCCGAGATCACCGCCAATGCCTATAGCCTGCTGGTGCGGCTGGACCCGTCGGACACCTCGAAGGTGAAACCCGATCTGGCGGAAAGCTGGTCGGTTTCTGACGATGGCCTGACCTATACGTTCAAGCTGAAGCCGGGCGTCAAATTCGCCTCGGGCGATCCGCTGACCGCCGAGGATGTGGCGTTCTCGTTCGAGCGCGTGGTCAAGATGGACAAGAATCCGGCGTTCCTGTTCAACCAGTTGGGGATGAACGGCGATAACGTCACCGATCTGGCCAAGGCGGTCGATGCGCAGACGTTCCAGTTGACGGTCGACAAACCCTACGCGCCCAGCTTTGTGCTGAACGTGCTGTCGTCCACGGCGGGTGCGGTGGTGGAAAAGAAGCTGACGATGTCCAAGGCCAAGGCGGTCACCCCGACGCCGGAATACAAATACGACACCGATTTCGGCAATGAATTCCTGAAGACCGGCTATGCCGGGTCCGGCCCCTTCGTGGTGTGGGTCTGGAAGGCGAACGAGGCCGTCGTGCTGGAACGAAACGACGGCTATTTCGGCGAAAAGGCCAAGCTGGCGCGGGTGATCTATCGCCACATGAAGGAAAGCGCGGCGCAGCGTCTGGCGCTGGAGGCGGGCGATATCGACGTGGCCCGCAATCTGGAGCCGAACGATCTGGATGCGGTGTCGGCCAATGCCAAGCTGACGGTGGACAGCGCGCCGAAGGGCACGATTTATTACATCAGCATGAACCAGAAAAACCCGAACCTGGCCAAGCCCGAGGTTGGCGAGGCGATGAAATACCTGATTGATTACGATGCATTGGGTAAGACCTTGCTGAAAGGGGTGGGGGTGATTCATCAGACCTTCCTGCCTGAGGGGCAACTGGGGGCGCTGAATGATACGCCCTATTCGCTGAATGTCGCCAAGGCCAAGGAACTGCTGGCCAAGGCGGGTCTGCCGGATGGGTTCACCGTCACCATGGATGTGCGCAGCACGCAGCCGGTGTCTGGCGTGGCCGAGTCCATTCAGCAGACCGCGGCGCAGGCGGGTGTGAAGATCGAGATCATCCCCGGCGACGGCAAGCAGACCCTGACCAAATACCGCGCCCGCAACCACGATATCTACATCGGGCAGTGGGGCTCGGATTACTGGGACCCGAATTCCAACGCGCAGACCTTTGCGTCGAACCCCGACAATGCCGATAACGGCCCGTCGAAGACCGTCGCCTGGCGCAATGCCTGGGATATTCCGGCACTGTCGGCCGAAACCGAGGCCGCATTGCTGGAAAAAGATACCGACAAGCGCGCCGCGCTGTATCAGGAATTGCAAAAGAAGGTCTTGGCCGAAAGCCCCTATGCGATCATCTGGCAGCAGGTCGAGGTGGCGGGCGTGTCCAAGACGCTCAGCGGCTTCAAGCTGGGGCCGAGCTTTGACAGCAATTACCTGGACACGGTGTCGAAGAACTGACCGGCGGGATCTGATTGATGACAGGCACCAATGCCACCGAGGTCTCCGGGCGCAAACGCGCCCGGGTGACCGGTCTGCTGTCGGGGGCGCTGCGGTTCGCCGTGGTGATCTTGACAACCTATCTGGGGCTGCTGGCGGTCACCATCTTCATCGGACGGGTGGTGCCGGTGGACCCGGTTCTGGCGGTTCTGGGGGACCGGGCACCGGCCTCGGCGGTGGCGCGGGTGCGGGCCGAGATGGGGCTGGACCTGCCTTTGTGGCAACAGTTCGCGCTATATCTGAAACAGATCCTGTCAGGGGATCTGGGCACATCGGTGCTGACCACGCGGCCGGTTCTGGAAGATATCATGCATGTCTTTCCCGCCACGCTGGAACTGGCGACGTTCGGCACCATCGTGGGCACGCTGATCGGTATTCCGCTGGGCGTGCTGGCGGCGGTCAAGCGCGGGTCGCTGACCGATCAACTGGTGCGGCTGATCGGGCTGGCGGGGTATTCGATCCCGATCTTCTGGCTGGCGCTGCTGGGGTTGGTGCTGTTCTACGCCAAGCTGCGGTGGGTGGCGTTTCCGGGCCGGATCGACATCACCTTTGAATACAGCTTCACCCCCATCACCGGAATGCTGCTGCTGGATGCGATCTTGCAGCGGCAATGGGATGTGGCGTGGGATGTGTTTCGCCATCTGGTCCTGCCGGGGTGCCTGCTGGGGTATTTCTCGCTGGCCTATATCAGCCGGATGACGCGGTCTTTCATGCTGAACGAACTGAGCCAGGAATATATCGTCGCGGCGCGGGCCAAGGGGCTGTCGGAGCGGCGGATCATCTGGGGCCATGCGTTGCGCAATGCGACGGTGCCGCTGGTGACGGTGGTGGCACTGTCCTATGCCGGGCTACTGGAGGGATCGGTGCTGACGGAAACGGTGTTTTCCTGGCCAGGGCTGGGGCTGTACATCACCAACTCGCTGCAGAATGCCGATATGAACGCGGTGCTGGGGGGCACGATCATGATCGGGTCGGTGTTCATCGCGCTGAACCTGTTTTCCGATTTCCTCTATCGCACCCTTGATCCCAGGACGCGCATGAAATGACCGGTATCACCCAAACGCGCCGAGATTGGCTGTTGAGCAATCAGCCCGCCTCGCGGATGCAGGCACGGCTGGGGCGCGGCTACATGATATGGCTGAGCTTTTCGTCAAACCGGCTGGCATTGCTGGGGCTGGGCACGATCCTGGCGCTGTTGCTGATCGCGCTGTTCGCACCGCTGCTGGCGCCGCATTCGCCGGTGTCGGGGGATCTGGCCAATGCGCGGCTGTTGCCACCGGGATCGCCGGGGTATCTGCTTGGAACCGATGATCAGGGGCGCGATATCCTGTCGCGGCTGCTGTATGGGTCGCGGCTGACGCTGATGGTGGTGGTGCTGGTGGCGATCATCGCGGCGCCGGTGGGCCTGCTGGTGGGGGCCGTCGCGGGCTATGCGGGCGGCTGGGTCGATGCGGTGCTGATGCGTATCACCGATATTTTCCTGGCCTTTCCGAAGCTGGTGCTGGCGATGGCCTTTGTCGCGGCGCTTGGCCCCGGCATTGAAAACGCGGTGCTGGCGATCGCCATAACCTCGTGGCCGCCCTATGCGCGGATGGCGCGGGCCGAGGCCCTGGGGGTGCGCAATTCCGATTATATCGCGGCGGTGCGGCTGATGGGAGCCAGCCCGGCGCGGATCGTGATCCGGCATATCATGCCGATGTGCCTGTCGTCGCTGATCGTGCGGGTGACGCTGGATATGGCGGGCATCATTCTGACGGCGGCGGGGCTGGGGTTTCTGGGCCTTGGGGCGCAACCGCCCTTGCCGGAATGGGGGGCGATGATCGCCTCGGGACGGCGTTACATCCTGGATCAATGGTGGGTGGCGGCGATGCCGGGTATCGCCATCGTGGTGGTCAGTCTGGGGTTCAACCTGCTGGGCGACGGACTGCGCGATGCGCTTGACCCGCGGGAGGCGGGAAAATGACCCTGCTGAACGTCGAGAACCTTCGGGTCCATTACCCCACCCGCACCGGATTGATCGAGGCGGTGCGCGGTGTATCCTTTACCCTTGGCCGGGAACGGCTTGGGATTGTCGGCGAGAGCGGTTCGGGCAAATCACAGACCGGGCGCGCGATCATGGGGCTGACGCCGCCCTCGGCGCTGATCACCGCCGACCGGATGGACTATGCCGGAATAGACCTGCTGCGCGCATCCGACCGGCAACGCCGTGCGCTGCGCGGAGGGCGGATCGCGATGGTGCTGCAAGACCCGAAATATTCGCTGGACCCGGTGATGACGATCGGGCGGCAGATCGCCGAGACCCTGCGCACGCACAGCCGCGTTTCGGCATCCGAGGCCCGCAACCGTGCGCTGGACATGCTGGAGGCGGTGCAGATCCGCGACCCCGCGCGGGTTTATGATCTGTATCCGCATGAGGTCTCGGGCGGCATGGGGCAACGCGCGATGATCGCGATGATGCTGATCGCCGGGCCGGAGATGCTGATCGCGGATGAGCCCACCTCGGCGCTGGATGTGACCGTGCAGCTGGAGGTTCTGTCGATCCTGGACCGGCTGGTGCGGGAACGCGGCATGGGGCTGATCTTCATCAGCCATGACCTGCGGCTGGTGTCGTCATTCTGCGATCGGGTTCTGGTGATGTATGCGGGCCGCGTGGTCGAGGAAATCGCCGCCGGCGATCTGGACCGGGCGCAGCACCCCTATACGCGCGGTCTGATAGACTGTGTGCCCAAGATCGGCGAGGACCGCCATCCCCTGCCGGTTCTGGACCGCAAACCGGAGTGGGCGAAATGAGCGCGATCCTGACGGCGGCGCATGTGTCGGTGCGCTTCGATGATTATCTGGCGCTGGATGATGTCAGCATGGCGGTGGCGCCGGGGGCCTCGTTTGGGTTGGTGGGGGAATCCGGGTCGGGGAAATCGACGCTGTTGCGGGCGGTGGCAGGTCTGGCGCCGGTGGCGGCGGGCCAGATCACCGTCGACGGGCAGCCATTGCGCGGTGCGCGTCGGTCGCGCGATTTCTATCGCCGGGTGCAGATGGTGTTTCAGGACCCCTATGGATCGCTGCACCCCCGCCAGACGGTGGATCGGGCGCTGCTGGAGCCGCTGGCCGTGCATGGGTTTGGGGATAGTGATGCCCGTATCCGACGCGCGCTGGATGAGGTGGGGCTGGGCGCCTCGTTCCGCTTTCGCTATCCGCATCAGATGTCCGGAGGGCAGCGGCAGCGCATCGCCATTGCCCGCGCGCTGATCCTGGAGCCGCAGATCCTGTTGCTGGACGAACCGACCTCGGCGCTGGATGCCTCGGTGCAGGCCGAGGTGCTGAACCTGCTGGAGCAGGTGCGCCGGGAGCGCGGGCTGACCTTCGTGATGGTCAGCCACGATCTGGGGGTGGTGACGCATATGTGCGACCGGCTGGCGGTGATGCAGGCTGGGCGGATTGTCGAAGAACTTGCCGCCGCCGATCTGGCGCGGGGCGCGGTGACGTCTGATTACACCCGCCGCCTGATGGTGGCCAGCAAGGGGTTCGTGCGCGCCGAGGCGGTTTGAAGGCAGGGAGCTTCGAACCGCGTCTCAGGTTTGCGGAATATAGTCGCGTCCGGGGTCGATCCCGGTCGGGCGACCGGCCAGCGACAGGTGCGACAGGCGCGGCTGGGTGCGGCTGATCACCTTGCCCGCCTTCAGCACATACAGGCGGGTGGGTTTCAATCGGATCGCCTCGGTCACATCGGCGGCTTGCAGCACCACCAGATCCGCGTTGCACCCGGTTTCCACGCCATAGCCCTGCAACCCCATCGTGCGCGCGGAATTCAGCGTGATCGCGTCATACAGACGGTGCTTGTCCTCGATGCCGCCCATCTGGCCGACATGCACCGCCATATGGGCGACCTCGATCATATCGGCGGACCCCATCGAATACCACGGGTCCATGCAGCAATCCTGACCCAGCGAGACATTCACCCCCGCCGCCATCAATTCGCGCACCCGCGTCATGCCGCGCCGTTTCGGATAGCTGTCATGGCGCCCTTGCAGCATGATATTGATCAACGGATTGGGGGTGGCGTTGATCTGCGCTTCGGCCATCAGGGGGATCAGTTTGGACACATAGTAATTGTCCATCGAGTGCATCGAGGTCAGGTGTGAGCCGTTCACCCGGCCTTGCAGCCCGTGCCGGATGGTTTCTGCGGTCAGGGTTTCGATATGGCGCGACATCGGATCATCGGTTTCGTCGCAATGGATATCGACGGGCAAGCCGCGCTCCGCCGCGATCCGGCACAGGGCCTCCAGCGATCGGCGCCCGTCTTCCATCGTGCGCTCGAAATGTGGGATGCCGCCGACCACGTCGATCCCCATGTCCAGCGCGCGTTCCAGCGACTTGGCGCCCTCGGGGGCGCGGTAATAGCCATCTTGCGGAAAGGCGACCAGTTGCAGGGTAATGTAGTCCTTGACGCGGTCGCGCACCTCCAGCATCGCCTCGGCGGTGACCAGGCGCGGGTCCGAGGTGTCGACATGACTGCGGATGAACAGCAGGCCCTGTGACACCGCCAGATCGCAATAGCGCAAGGCGCGTTCGACCAGGGCCTCATGCGTCAGGGTCGGGCGCAGTTCGCCCCACAGCGCGATCCCCTCCAGCAGCGTGCCCGAGGTGTTCATTCGCGGCAGGCCCAGCGACAGCGTGGCATCCAGATGGAAATGCGGGTCGCAGAATGCCGGGCTGACCAGCCGCTGGGTGGCGTCGATCTCGTCGCGGGCGGTGGTCTCCAGATGGCGATCAATCGCGGTGATCATGCCGCCGGTTATGCCGATGTCCATGCCTGTGCGGCCATCGGGCAGGTTGCCGTTGCGCAAGATCAGATCGAACATTTCGGGGCCTTTCGGTTACGTGCGCTCGCCGCGCCGGTAGGGTTTCATCAGGGCCTGTGGCACGCGGGCGCGGCGCGCCATTACCGCCAGGGCGATGATCGACAGGATATAGGGGATCATCAGGAAGATCTGATAGGGAATATCGCCGGTCAGCACCGTTTGCAGCCGCAACTGGAACGCGTCGAAAAAGGCGAACAGCAGGGCCCCCAGCAGGGCGCGTCCGGGCCGCCATGAGGCAAAGACCACCAGCGCGATGCAGATCCAGCCGCGCCCCTGCACCATCGTCGGAAAGAAGCTGTTGAATGCCGATAGCGTCAGAAACGCGCCGCCCATGGCCATCAGCGCCGATCCGGCGATCACCGCGCCATAGCGCAGCGCGGTCGGGTTCAGCCCCTGTGCATCCGCTGCCTGCGGGTTTTCACCGGTCATGCGGATCGCCAGGCCCAGCGGCGTGCGGAACAGCCCCCATGCCAGCACCGCCGACAGCCCGATGGCCAGCCATGTCGGCGCGGTCTGGTTGAACAGCGCCTGGCCCAGAAAGGGCAGATCCGACAGGACCGGAATATCGACCGGCGCAAACGGCATGATGGTGGGCGGCGTGCCCGCCACCGGCACCATCAGGCGGAACAGGTAATAGCTGAAGCTGGCGGCGAACAATGTCACCCCCAGCCCGGACACATGCTGAGACAGGCCCAGCGTCACCGTCAGCACCGCATGCAGCGCGCCAAAGATCCCGCCGCAGATCGCCGCCACCAGCAGCCCGGTCCACAGATCCGCGCCTTGATAGACCGCCAGCCATCCGGCCATGGCCCCAAAGGTCATGATCCCCTCGATGCCTAGATTCAGCACCCCCGCGCGTTCGCACAACAAGGCACCCAGCGTGCCAAAGATCAGCGGCGTGGCGATCCGCAGGACCGCCGCCCACAGCCCGGCAGAGCCGAGGATATCCATGATCTCGTTCATCGCCGGACCTTGTATTGGGTGAAGAACAACGCGACCAGCATCGACAGCAGTGACAGCGCCACGGTCACATCGGCGATATAGGTGGGAATGCCCATGGCGCGGCTCATGCCATCGGCGCCGACATACATCATCGCGGTGAACAGGGCGGCGGCGATCACGCCCAGCGGGTTCAGACCCGCCAGCATGGCCACCACGATGCCGGAATAGCCGTAGCCGGGCGACAGATCGGTGGTGACATAGCCCTTGACGCCCATCACCTCGACCGCGCCCGCCAGACCCGCCAGCCCGCCCGAGATCATCGCCACCACGATCAGGGTCCGCCCCAGTGGCACCCCGGCGAAGACCGCGCCGCCGGGGTTCAGCCCCGCCGCCCGCGATTGCAGGCCAAAGACGGTGCGCGATTGGACGAACCACACCGCCACCGCCAGCGCCACCGCGATGATTAGCCCGATATGCAGCCGTGACCGCGAGATCAGCTTGGGCAGCATGCCGTTATCGGCCACCGGCACGGATTGCGGCCAGCCAAAGGCCAGCGGGTCTTTCAGCACGGTGTCGATCAGCATCGACACGAACAGCACCGCGACGAAGTTCAGCAACAGGGTGGTCACCACCTCATCGACCTGAAACCGCAATCGCAGCCACAGCGGCAACAGCAAAAACACCATCCCTGCCATCGCCCCGGCCAGCAGCAGCAGCGGGATCTGGATCATCGGCGGCGCATCGGGGATCAGCAGGGCGCTGACGGTCACGCTGGCGGTGGCGCCCAGATACAGCTGTCCCTCGGCGCCGATGTTCCACAGCCGGGCGCGAAAGGCCACCGCCGCCGCCAATCCGGTCAGCATCAGCGGTACCGCGCGGGTCAGTGTTTCGGTGGCGGCAAGGCGCGACCCAAAGGCCTCGGTCACGATGCGGCCATAGGCCTGTAGCACCGGCGCCCCGGCCAGCGCGATCAACCCCCCGGCAATCGCCAGCGCAACCGCCACGGCGATCAGGGGCGTGGTCACGGCCCGCAACGGGGACAGGTGTTCACGTCGTTCAAGGCGCATTTTGGTCCCCCTGCCAGTCGCCTGCCATCATCAGGCCCAAGCGGCGGGTATCGGCCTGGGCGGCCTCTATCGGCGCGGACAGCCGCCCGCCGACGATGGCCTGAATCCGGTCGGAGAGCGCCATCACCTCGTCCAGATCCTCGGAAATCAGCAGCACGGCGGTGCCCGCCCGGCGCGCCGCCAGAATGCGTTCATGCACCGCCGCCACCGCGCCTTCGTCCAACCCCCGCGCGGGCTGTGCGGCGATCAGGATACGCGGGGTTTCGATCAGGTTGCGGCCCAGGATCAGCTTTTGCACATTGCCGCCCGACAGCAGGCGGATCGGCCGGGTGGCCCCACCGCCACGCACATCGAAGTCCGCCGTGATCCGGTCCGCCTGCGCCATTGCCGCGCGCCGGTCGACCAGCCCGTGGCGGGCATAGGCGCCGATCCGTTCCAGCACGGTATTTTCCCAGATCGTCATGTCGCCGATGACGCCTTCGTGGTTGCGGTCCTCGGGGATGCGGCCGATGTTGGCGGCGACGGCCTTGGCCACGGTCAGGTGACCGATGGGCTGGCCGAACAGGCGGATATCCCCGGCACTGCGCCGCGCCGTGCCGCATAGAAGCGCGGCCAGGGGTTTCTGGCCGTTGCCGGAAACGCCGATGATGCCCAGCACCTCACCGGCACGCAGGTGAAGGTCGATGGATTTCAGCCGCTCTACGCCGCCTTCGCGCAGCGATACCCCGGCCAGATCCAGAACCACCGCGCCGGGGGTGGCCGCCTGCCGCACCGGGCGCGAGACGGCGCGGCCCACCATCAGTTCGGCCAGTTCGGCACCCGAGGTATCGGCCGCGCGCCGTTCCGCCACCATGCGGCCGCCGCGCAGCACCAGAATACGGTCGGCGGTGGCCATCACCTCGGGCAGCTTGTGGCTGATGAAGATGATCGACAGGCCCTGCCGGGCCATGCCCTTGAGGGTGGTGAACAGATGCGCCGCCTCAATATTGGTCAAGACGGCGGTGGGTTCATCCAGCACCAGAATACCCACATCGTTATACAGCGCCTTCAGGATTTCGACCCGCTGCTGTTCGCCCACCGACAGATCGCCCAGCCGCGCATCAGGGTCCACCGCCAGCCCGAATTTCGCCGACAGCGCCATCAGTTTCGCCCGTGCGGCGGCGGTCCCGGCGCGTGGGGACCACAGCGGCCGGGTGCCGGTCATGACGTTTTCCAGCACCGTCAGATTGGGGGCCAGCGAGAAGTGCTGATAGACCATGCCGATGCCCGCCTTGATCGCGGCGCGGGGTTTGCCGGGGGGCAGGGGCGTGCCCGCGATGCGGATGGTGCCGCTGTCGGGGATGTAATGGCCGGACAGGATGCTCATCAACGTGGTCTTGCCGGCGCCGTTTTCCCCCAGCAGGGCGATGATTTCGCCCTGATCGAGGGTCAGGGAAATGCCATCGTTCGCGCGGGTCTTGCCGAAGGTCTTGGTGATGCCGTCAAGGTCCAGGATGCGGGTCATGCGGTCAATCCTGCAACGGGGAAGCGGTGTTGCCAACGGTCTTGTCGCTCCAGCAGGGCCGCGGCCGTCAGCAAGGTCGGCTCGCCCCCCATCGGCGCCATCAGTTGCACCGGCAGCGGCAGGCCCGCGTCATCCGAACCGAATGGCAGCGTCAGCGCCGGAATGCCCGAAATATTCGCCAGCGCGGCCAGCGGTGCAAAGGCGGTCATCGCGGCGAAATGCGCGTGGGTGTCGGTGCCGCGCATCGGCAGCGAACCGATGGGCAGGGGCGCCGAGGCCAGCATCGGCGTGACGATCAGGTCCAGCCCGTCGAACAACTGCCACAGGTCGCGGCTGATCAGCGCCATATCAGTCAGAAGCTGCCACGCCTGCGGTCCGGTCATCGCGGCGCCCCGGGCGTGGGCGGCGCGGGTCATCGGTTCGGCCTGCGCGAAATCCAGCGCGATGGTTGCCAGATTGACGCAGACGATATCCGCAAACAGCCGGGCGCTGGCACCGGCCAGGGTGATCAGCGCCGCCGTATCGAAAGGCACGATGCGGTGGCCTGCCTGTTCCAGGGCGCGGGCGGCATCCAGGGTTGCGCTCAGGCGGGGGGTATCGGCGGTCTCTGTCAGCACCCCGATGCGCAGGGCAGGGGGCATTGCGGCATAAGCGGTCGGCGCAAAGGGGCCGCGCGTCTGCCCCCGGACGGCGTCGAAAATCGCGGCGGTATCGCGCACCGACCGGCAGACCGCCAGTTCGGTTGCGATCCCGCCCAGATAGTTGCCGTAACCCGGCCCGGCCGGAATGCTGCCGCGACCCGGCTTCAGCCCGACGAGGCCACAGCACGCTGCGGGCACGCGGATGGAGCCGCCCGCATCGGTGGCATGGGCGATGGCAACAATGCCGGCGGCCACGGCGGCGGCCGATCCCCCCGATGATCCGCCCGCCGTCAGGCCCGGCGCCAGCGGATTGCGGCAGATCGGGCCGATGGCCGGCTCGCTGGTCAGGGACAGGCCGAACTCGGGCGTGGTGGTGGTGCCGAATACGCACAGACCCGCCGCGCGAAACCGCACCGCCAGATCGGACCCGGTCGTGTTCGGGGTATCTGCCAGAAGGGCCGATCCGGCGCGCATCGGCAGGCCCGCGAATGGCCCGCCCAGATCCTTGACCAAGGCGGGCACGCCAGAAAACACACCGGGCGCGGGTGCCAATGCCGCCGCGTGGCCCAGATTCGGGTCCAGATGAACAATAGCCCCCAGATCGGAACGCTGTGCGGCGGCCAGCGCGGCGTGCATCGCCCGAGGGGCCGAAAGCTGGCCAGAGCGGATCGCCCCGGCCAGCGCCAATGCATCGGTTTGGGTCATCCTGCGGGATTACTTGGGTTCGGTCGCGTTGGCCGGAACGGTGAAGGCGCCGGATTTGATGTCGGTGCGGATCTTTTCCATCGCCGCCTCGGCCTCGGCGGGGGCGACGCCCTTGACATAGGCAATGTCCGAGCCGCCCTCTTTCAACAGGCCGTAGGCGGTATAGTCGCGTCCCACCGGCTTGCCCGCCTGTGCATCGGCGATGGCGGCATCCAGGATCGGGCGGAAGCCCCACAGCGCATTGGCGAACACCGTGCCTGGATACATCGGCGTGTAGTCGATCAACGAGCCGACGGCCTGAATGCCGCGTTCCTTGGCCGCGTCGGCGGTGCCGATACGCTCGCCAAACAGGATATCGGCGCCCCCATCAATCAGCGCCAGCCCGGCCTCACGCGCCTTGGGCGGATCGAAGAAGGTGCCGATCCAGCCGACCTTGTGGGTGGCGGCGGGGTTGACCGCCTTGACACCCTCGGCGAAGGCATTGATCAGCATGTTGATTTCCGGGATCGGCATGGCCCCGACCGAACCGACGACATTGGTTTTGGTCATCTTGCCCGCCAGCATCCCGGCCAGATAGGCACCATCATAGTTCCAGGTGCCGAACACACCGAAGTTGTCGCCCGACGAACCGGTGCTGGAGCCCAGAACAAAGGCGGTCTCGGGGTAATCCTTGGCGACCTGACGGGCCTGACGCTCGACCGGGTAGCATTCGCCGATGATCAGTTTTGCCCCCTGTTCGGCATATTGGCTCATGGCGCGGGGGTAATCGGTGGCGGAGACGGCCTCGGAGAAGACATACTCGATCTGGCCATCCTTGGCGGCCGCCAGCAGGGCCTGATGCAGCACGGAATTCCAGGCGTTTTCGACGGGCGAGCCGTGAATCCCCGCCACTTTGATCGGGGTGGCGGCGCGCAACGGCGCGGCCATCGCGCCCATGCCAAGGGCCAGCCCGGATTGCAGAAGGAACCGGCGCGAAGGGCGAAAATCGTGGGTCATCCGAGGGTCCTGTTGGTTGAATTGCGCTGAGGGATCAGTTCAAGGACCGGCATGGGAAAGTCAATTGACCGGCGCCAGGCGGCGCGCAATGCCCGCATCGCCCTGCTATCGCAGTTGCAGATTCCCGCAGCTTGATGATTTTTTACTCATTGTTAAAAAAAATCGAGACAGGGTCAGCCGAGGGGGTTGCCCTCGATATTGGCAAGGATGCCCTTGATGATCGCGGTGCCATCTTGCTGGCGCAGATCTGCATACCATTGCGCGGTGGCGGCAGGGTCCTTAGCGTGGGTCACATCGCACCGTTTGCGCGCCCGCAGCACCAGTTCTGCGGCACGCGGCGCACGGGCGTTCTGGTACCGGATCAGTGCGTCCTCGACCCCGTAGCTGTTGGTTTGCAGCATGATCGCCAGAACCACGGAATCCTCCATCGCCATGCAGCCGCCCTGACCGATATCTGGCGCGGTATTATGGGCGGAATCGCCCAGGATCGCCACGCGCCCCTTGGCCCAGACCGGGTTCGGTTCGATGTCCAGAATTTCGACGCGGTTGGTGCGTGCCGGGTCCAGCAGGTCGATCAGCTTTTGCACCGGGGCGCACCAGCCCTTGAAGGCGTCGCGCAGGGTGTCCTTGTAGGTGGCACGGTCGTTTTCCAGACCCTGTGGCAGCGGCACGTCGAAGAAGAAATAGAACCGCCCGCCAGCGACGGGCATCATCGAGACGCGTTTGCCCTGACCGACAAAGGTGGTCCATTGCGTGGCAGGGGCGATGGTTTCATCGACCTCGATCAGACCGTTCCAGTTGACGTAACCGGCATAGCGGCGCTCGGCCTTGTGGCCCCAGACGTAATTCCGCACGCCCGAATGCGCGCCATCGGCCCCGATCAGCAGATCGCCGGTCACGGTGGCGCCATCGGTGAAGGTGGCGGTAACCTTGCCATCGGTCTCGGCGACCGAGGCGAATTCGCGCCCCAGATGGATGCGGTCCAGCCCGAATTCATCCATCAGCATCAGTTGCAGATCGGTCCGGGCGACCGGATAGGCGCGTTGGCCGACCTGTTCATACAGCGGCTCCAGGCTGAATTGCGTCATCACCGAACCGTCCAGCCCATCGACATAGGCCATTGTGTCCATCTGCCCGGCCAATGCGGTGGCCTGCACGTGCAGCCCCAGATAATTCAGGCATTTCACCCCGTTCGACCACAGCGACAGGGCCGCGCCGACCGGTTTTACCTGGGTGACCCGTTCGTAGATATCGACCTCATAGCCGATACGTTTGAGCGCCAGGCCAGCCGTCAGCCCACCCATGCCCGCCCCAATGATGATCGCTTTCATATCGCCCCCTGCCTTGATCGCGGTCGTTCCGTCATCCCGCCCGCGCCGGACCAGAATGCGTGCGCGATGCCCCAAGGATAGACGACCTGCGGGGATCTGCGCAATTCCGGGGCATTTTGCCGCGCCAAGGGGTTAGCATAGCGGCATTCGCCCCAAAAATGCCCGATATTTGGGCGCCGTTAGCGCGGGCTGCGCTTGGCCAGAATGCGTTGCAGGGTGCGCCGGTGCATGTTCAGCCGCCGTGCCGTTTCCGAAACGTTGCGATCGCACAATTCGTAGACGCGCTGGATATGTTCCCAGCGGACACGGTCCGCGCTCATCGGGTTCTCGGGCGGCGGCGGCAACGATTCCGTGCGGGCCAGCAGGGCGTTGGTGATGTCATTGGCATCGGCGGGCTTGGACAGGTAATCCGTCGCGCCCATCTTGACCGCCGCGACGGCAGTGGCGATGGCGCCATAGCCGGTCAGCACCACGATCCGCGCATCGGGGCGGCGTTCGCGCAGGGCCTCGACGACCTCCAGCCCGTTGCCATCCTCCAGCCGCAGGTCGATGACCGCATAGGCCGGGGGCCGGGCCAGCGCCAGTGACTTGCCCGCCTCGACCGTTTCGGCGATTTCGGTTTCAAAGCCGCGCTTTTCCATTGCCCGCGCCAGCCGGGTCAGAAAGGCGGTGTCGTCATCGACAAGCAACAGCGTCCGGTCTGGACCGAGTTCGGCAACTTCATGTTCCGTCATCACGCTATTCCTTGATCAGACTGTAACCCCTTGTAGGACGGGATCAACCCGGGGTCAATTTTGCGCATCGTGCCGGTCGTGGCAAGTCTTCCGCGTTGAATAGCCCGCATCCCGCGGATATCCAAGGATATGCCCCTGAAAATACGAGGTCGGTGGATGGACGAGCAATCAGACCGCAGCATCTGGAGTCCGCTGGACCAGAACGACTGGATCCGGGTGCGGACGCTGATCTTTCTGCGGTGGGGGGCGATCATCGGGCAGACGGCGGCGGTCTTTGCGGCGTGGTCCTTGTATGATGTCGCTCTGGACATGACGCTGTGCCTGACGGTGATCGGGGTGTCGGTGCTGGCCAATCTGGCGGCGCGGTTCGTGTTTCCCGAAAGTCGAAGGTTGTCGCAGATCGAGATGACCGCGATCCTGTTGTTCGACACCACGCAGTTGGCATTGCTGTTGGCGATCACCGGCGGGCTGAACAATCCGTTTGCGCTGTTCATTCTGGTGCCGGTGACGATTGCCGCGACCGCGTTGGAGCGCAAGGCGATCCTGTTTCTGGGGGTCTGCACCATCGCGCTGATCAGTCTGGTTTCGGGATTTCATGTGCCGCTGATCACCCATGCCGGGCGGGTGATTGCCGTGCCGCCGTTGTTTGAACTGGGGTATTGGCTGGCGATCGTGATCGGGGTGATTTTCCTGGGGGCCTATGCGCACCGGATTGCCACGGAAATCCGGGCGATGGCGGATGCCTTGCAGGCGACGCAGATGGCCTTGTCGCGCGAACAGAAGCTGACCGATCTGGGCGGTGTGGTCGCGGCGGCGGCGCATGAACTGGGCACGCCTCTGGCGACGATCAAGCTGGTTTCTTCCGAGCTGGCGGATGAATTGCGGGGCCAGCAGGATCTGTATGCCGATGTGCTGTTGATCCGCGAGCAGGCGGACCGGTGCCGCGATATCCTGCAATCCATGGGGCGGGCGGGCAAGGACGATCTGCATCTGCGCAGCGCCCCGTTGCTGGCCGTGCTGCGCGAGGCGGCGGAGCCGCATATGGACCGTGGCAAGGTGCTGCATTTCGATCTGGTCGCCGGGCCGGACGGGGCGGAGCGGCAGCCCCTGGTGCATCGCTACCCGGAGCTGATCCATGCGTTGCGCAACCTGATCCAGAATGCGGTGGATTTCGCCCGGTCCACCGTCTGGGTCGAGGCCGAATGGTCGGCGCGCCATATCATCGTGCGGATCACCGATGACGGGCCGGGTTATGCGCCGGGGGTGCTGGGCCGGATCGGCGATCCCTATTTGCACCGGCGTGCTGCGGACCGGATGCATCGGCCGGAATATGAGGGCATGGGGCTGGGCCTGTTCATCGCCAAGACCCTGTTGCAGCGCACCGGGGCCCATGCGCGCTTTGCCAATAGCAAGATCCCGGTGGCCGGGCCGGGTCAGGCGCCACGGCCCTCGGGGGCGATGGTTGAACTGATCTGGCCTGAAGACCGGCTGGTGGCGCCCGAAGGTGGGGCCCTGGGCCAGAATCGACTGATCACGCACTGAAGCCGAGCGATATGCTTAACCGCGCATTAACCCATTTTGCCGATGATAAAACACGTCGTGCGTTAGGGGGTTTCGATGCAACTCGATTGGTTCCAGGCAATTCTGATTATGCTGAGTTCGGCGGGGGCTGCGGTTTTCGCGCTGGCGTTGTCGGCGCGCCTGGCGCGTCAGGGACCGGCAGGTCAAGGGGCGCAGGCTATGCCCATGCCGGAACCGGCGGTATTCCTGTTTGACGGCAAGCGTCTGGTTGATACCACGGGGCCGGGGCGCGGGCTGCTGGAAACCGCGACTATGGCGGGGGATGACTGGACGCGGCTGCTGTCTTTCATCGGGCCGCGTTTCCCGGAATTTGAGGCGGCGCTGCCGACGCTGGCGATGCGGCGCGATCCGTTGGTGTTGATGGCTGCGGTCGA
This sequence comes from Paenirhodobacter sp., assembly GCA_036398515.1. Classification (GTDB taxonomy): domain Bacteria; phylum Pseudomonadota; class Alphaproteobacteria; order Rhodobacterales; family Rhodobacteraceae; genus Rhodobacter. Next base: position 24,150 of record DASWPI010000107.1, on the reverse strand, counting down.
AGGGCGGCGTCATCCGGTGCAGCTGCGCGCCGAGGATGTGAATGGCGTTACCCGTGTCACGCTGGTGGACCCCGAGGCCGAGGGGCATGGGCGCGCGGTCGATGCGCTGTCGTTTCTGGCGATGGAAGACGAGCTGGAGTTGATGCGCAAAACGCTGGATTGCCTGCCGGCGCTGGTCTGGCGCGAGGCCGACGACGGCGAGGTGATCTGGGCCAACCGCGCCTATCTGGCGAAATGCGGCGCAATGTCGGCGGAAGAGGATACCTTTGCCTGGCCGTTGCCCCGATTGTTCCCCCCCGGGCGTGCTGAGGATGGTGACGGATTTCACCGCGTGCGGATCAACCGTGCGGACGACAAAGCGGGGGATATGTGGTTTGACCGGCATGGATTTACCATGACACAGGGGCGGTTGCAGATTGCCTTTGCGGCCGATGCGGTGGTCAAGGCTGAGCAATCCTTGCACAGCTTCGTGCAGACCCTGTCCAAGACCTTTGCGGATCTGCCAATCGGGTTGGCGGTGTTTGACCGTCAGCGCAAGTTGCAACTGTTCAATCCCGCCTTGATCGAATTGACGCAGTTGCATGCCGAATTCCTGATCGGGCGGCCGTCGTTACACGCCTTTCTGGATCGCTTGCGCGAGGCGCGGATGGTACCTGAACCCAAGGATTATCGCAGCTGGCGCATGCAGATGACCGAATTGGAAAAGGCCGCCGCCGCCGGGTTTCATGAGGAAACCTGGAATTTGCCCGGGGGGCAGACCTATCGGGTGACGGGGCGGCCGCACCCGGATGGTGCGGTGGCGTTTCTGTTCGAGGATATCACCTCTGAAATGACCCTGACCCGCCGATTCAGGGCGGAATTGTCGCTGGGCCAGGATGCCCTGGACCAGATGGAGGAAGCCGTTGCGGTCTTTCGGGTATCTGGCGATCTGGCATTCTCGAATCAGCGTTACGATGAAATGTGGGGGGTCGATCCGGCGACAAGCCTGGCGCGCATCACGTTGCATGATTCCGTGCGGCAATGGGAGCAGGAATGTGCGGGCAGCCCGGTCTGGTCCGCCCTGCGCGCGGGGGTGACAGAGATTCGTGTGACGGTGTGCCGAAACAATGGTTGGCAGATGGAGTGCCACGCCAGACCCTTGGCCGCTGGGGCCATGATGGTCGGATTTCATGTCATTGAATCGCAAGTCACACTGGTGCGCAACGACGTAGCCGAGATGCAGCAGGCACCGTCATTATAGGCTAACAACGGATACCGCATGGTTCACACGCAAAATAGCTGATCGTTTTGTGGTCTGCTTCTATCCTGCATCTGAATCGGCCTCATGGGGAGGTGCGCCGATTTGAGAGGTTGTGCTGAAATCTGAGGCCCGGATATGGCGCGCGTTGCCTGACCTGAATGCGGAAAAGGGGATAATGCGCCGAACCCGATATTTGGCGATATTGCCACGTCTATACCGGACGGAATGAAAAAGCCCCCGAGGATTCCAAGGGGGCTTTGTGTCGGAATTTGCAGCATTGCCTTCAGACGCACAAAAGGCGTCGGCACACCCATTGGTTTCAGTAACTCGTTAACAACATTGCCGTGAACGGCCTTATTTTGAAACCGGGCGGCCGACATACAGCCGATCATCCACGCGCACGATGATACGGCCATTGTCCAATTGCGCTTCAAACGTGCCTTGAACCGAAACGCAGGTCCCAACAGTGATGGTGCGAAGCATGAGAAACCCTCCAAATCTTACTTAAACATATAAGCAGAGAGTTTACGAAATGCAAATAAAAACGACATGATTTGGCAACAATTGTTCTTTTCTGCGCCGCAGCGTAAACAATTATTGCGTTGCGGCGTTTTGAAGATGCGATCGCAGCATCGGAATCAGGGGGATATCCGCCGGCGGCATCGGGTAATCGGCAAGCGTTTCCGGGGTGGCCCACGCCAGCGTTTGCCCCTCACGCGGGGAGGGGGTACCCTGCCACGCATGACAGGCAAAAAGTGGCATCAGGAGATGAAAATTTTCATAACTGAATGAGGCGAATGTCAGCGGCACGAAATCGGCTTCGTTGGTCAGAATGCCGATCTCTTCATGCAGTTCCCGTGCCAGGGCCGCCTCGGGTGTTTCACCGGGTTCGACCTTTCCGCCGGGGAATTCCCACAATCCAGCCAGTGACTTACCCTCGGGCCGCTGCGCCAGAAGCACGCGTCCCGAGGTGTCGATCAGTGCGACGGCGGACACCAGGACCATCCGCTTCGGGGCCGCTGTCACGAACGATAATCCGCGTTGATGTCGATGTAGCCATGCGTCAGGTCGCAGGTCCAGACCGTCTTGGTCGCCTTGCCCAACCCCAGATCAACGCCGATCACCAGTTCCTTGTTGCGCATATAGGCCGAGGCGGCCTCTTCGCTGTAATCCGGCACGCGCCAGCCATTTTCGGCCAGGACCAGATCCCCAAAGCTGATGCGCAGCCGGTCACGTTCTGCCTTGGCGCCCGATTTGCCCACCGCCGCGACAACCCGGCCCCAGTTCGCATCCTCGCCCGCCGCCGCAGTCTTGACCAACGGGGAATTCGCGATGGAAAATGCAACCTTGGTGGCATCTGCAACGGTTTCGGCACCGGTCACGCGGACTTCGATGAATTTCGTCGCCCCCTCGCCATCCCTGACCACCTGTTTGGCCAGATCCAGCATCACGCCTTTCAACGCGGCCTCAAAGGCGCGCGCGGTTTTTGAACGCAGATCGGTGATCGGCGCCGCAGCGGACCGCCCTGTGGCGGCGACGATCAATGCGTCCGAGGTCGAGGTGTCGCTATCCACGGTGATCGCGTTGAACGTATCCCCCACCTGCCGCGACAGCAGTTTTTGCAAGCTCGCCGCCGGGATTTTGGCATCGGTGAAAATATAAACCAGCATCGTCGCCATATTCGGCGCGATCATTCCCGAGCCCTTGGCGATGCCGGCGATGCGGATGGTGCCGCCTTCGCCCTGAACCTCGGCGCAGGCGCCCTTGGGGAAGGTGTCCGTGGTCATGATCGCACGGGCGGCTGCCTCGATCCCGCCGGGGGTCAGGCCCGCCCGCAGTGTCGAAATGGCCTCCACGATCCTGTCATGGGGCAGGGGCTCGCCGATCACGCCGGTCGAGGACGAAAAGACCCGTGATGCGGGCAACCCCAGATGATCCGCCACGGCACCCGTGACCGCATCGACCGAGGATTGCCCCATCGCACCGGTGAAGGCATTGGCATTGCCCGAATTCACGATAATCGCCGCCCCGGTATCGGCCGGAGCGGTGGTTTTCAGCTTGGCCTGACAATCCAGCACACAGGCCGCGCGTGTCGAGGAGGTGGTGAATGCCCCCGCGATCGCCGCGCCCGGCGCGATGCGGACCAGCATCACATCGGTGCGCCCGGCATAGCGCACTCCGGCGGCGGTGGCGGCGAATTCGACACCGTCGATGACCGGCAGCACCGGGAATGTCGCGGGGGCCAGCGGTGAGACCGCAGGCAATTTTTTGGTGGCAACGACCGGCGCGGCCGCATCACCTGCCGCCTCATGTGCCAGAACCTTCAGGTTCCGCACCTTGGCCTTCAGCTTTTCGACCTTGTCTTTCAGGTCTTTCTTCTTTGCCATCGCTATGCCCCCTCGAACGTCGCGCGTTATTTGCCCAGAATGGCGGTGTCTTTCAGCACAGCCGGATCAATGCCGTCCGTATCCTTGACAACCTTGGCGGCGGTCAGCGTCTCGGTCACACGGTTCTGCACAGCGGTCTGACGCAGTTCGGTGGACAGTTGATCGCGGACCTCATCCAGCGCAGGGGTCTTGGCCGGGCGGCTTTCGAACAGTTTCACCACGTGCCAGCCGTATTGCGTCTGAATCGGGCCGACCACATCGCCGGGTTGCATCTTGGCGATGACTTCGGAGAATTCCGGCACCATCTTGTCCAGCGTGAACCAGCCCAGATCGCCACCATTCTGCGCGGCGCCATCCTGGGATTTGGCCTTGGCCTCTTCGGCGAAGTCCTTGCCGCCGTCGATATCGGCCTTGACGGCCTTGGCCTCGTCCTCGGTTGCGACGATGATATGGGCGGCGTGGTATTCAACGCCGGGCGCGGCCTTGGCGTATTTCTCGTCATAGGCGGTTTGCAGGGCGGCATCGCTGGCGCCATCGGCGGCGGCCTTGTCCAGCACGATCCCGGCCAGATAGGCGCGGCGTTCAACCTCCAGCGCGATATCGTCTTTCTTGGTCTTCATGCCTTCGCCCAGCTTGCTCAGTGCGGTCTGTTGCACCAGCTGGTCCAGAATGCCGTTGAACAGCACGTCATCGGGCAGTTGCAAGTATTCGGGCGGCAGGCCTTCGCGTACGGTAATCATCTGACCCAGGGTCACGTTCTGACCATCCACTGTGGCGACGACGGTATCGGCCTTCAGGTCCTTGGCTGATTTCGTATCCTGCGCAAAGGCTGCGCCCGCGACGCAGGCCATGATTGCAACAGAGCCCAAAAGTTTCGTCAGTTTAGGCATGAACGCCTCCGTGATGGGCTGCGGTCCCCCCGCAGCGTTGACACTGTGTCAGACGGCCCTTACATCGCCAATGGTCCGGTGAAGGCCCGCCCCCCTTAATTCGCTAGCCGTTCTAGGCGGGCGACGAAAAGGCGGCAAGGCCGCAATTCACACGATTTGGTCAATACCTACCCGCGGGGAAAACATGCTCGGCCTCGGAACTATCGCGAAAAAGGTTTTCGGCACGCCGAATGACCGCAAGGTGAAATCCATCCGGCCGCTGGTCGCCAAAATCAATGCGCTGGAGCCGGAGTTCCAGAAGCTGGACGAGGCCGGGATCAAGGCAAAAACCCGCGAGTTTCAGGACCGGGTGCAGAACAAGGGCGAGAGCCTGGACAGCATCCTGCCCGAGGCCTTTGCCAACTGTCGTGAGGGGGCCCGTCGCGCCCTGGGGCTGCGCGCGTTTGACGTGCAGCTGATGGGGGGGATTTTCCTGCATCAGGGCAATATCGCCGAAATGAAGACCGGCGAGGGCAAGACCCTGATGGCGACATTTCCGGCCTATCTGAACGCGTTGGCGGGCAAGGGCGTGCATGTCGTGACGGTCAACGACTATCTGGCCCGGCGCGACGGCGAATGGATGAGCAAGGTCTACGGCTATCTGGGGCTGACCACCGGCGTGGTCGTGCCATTTCAGCAAGATGCCGAAAAACGCGTATCTTATCAGGCGGATATCACCTACGCTACGAATAACGAACTGGGCTTTGACTACCTTCGTGACAACATGAAGGGCTCGGTCGAGGAGATGATGCAGCGCGGGCTTTTCTTTGCCATCGTCGATGAGGTCGACAGCATCCTGGTGGATGAGGCCCGCACGCCGCTGATCATTTCCGGCCCGTCGCAGGACCGGTCCGAACTGTATAACGCCGTCGATCAGTACATTCCGGAATTGCAGCCCGAGCATTACACCATCGACGAAAAGACCCGGAACGCGACCTTCACCGAAGAGGGTAACGAGTTCATGGAAACGCGTCTGCATGAGGTCGGTTTGCTGCCCGCTGACCAGACCTTGTATGACCCGGAATCGACCACGCTGGTGCATCACATCAATCAGGGGTTGCGCGCCCACAAGCTGTTCCACAAGGATCAGAACTATGTGGTGCAGAATGACGAGATCGTTTTGATCGACGAATTCACCGGCCGGATGATGAAGGGGCGCCGCCTGTCGGACGGTCTGCATCAGGCGATCGAGGCGAAGGAACATGTCAAGATCCAGCCGGAAAACGTCACGCTGGCCTCGGTGACCTTCCAGAATTACTTCCGTTTGTATGAAAAATTGTCCGGGATGACCGGCACCGGCATGACCGAGGCCGAGGAATTCGCCGAAATCTACAAGCTGGGCGTGGTCGAAGTGCCGACGAATCGCCCTGTCGCGCGGAAGGACGAACACGATCACGTCTACCGCACCGCGATGGAAAAATACAAAGCCGTGGTCGAGGCGATCAAGGAAGCCCATGAAAAGGGCCAGCCGACCTTGGTGGGGACCACCTCGATTGAAAAATCGGAATTGCTGTCGCAGATGCTGACCCAAAGCGGCATTCCGCACAGCGTGCTGAACGCGCGTCAGCATGAGCAAGAGGCGAAGATCGTTGCCGATGCTGGGCGTGTGGGGGCGGTGACCATCGCCACCAACATGGCCGGTCGCGGTACCGATATCCAATTGGGTGGCAACGTCGAGATGCTGGTTCAGGAAGAACTGACCGCACACCCGGATGCCAATCCCGATGAGGTGCGCGCCCGGATCGAAACCGAACACGCCGCCGAGAAACAGCAGGTGCTGCAGGCCGGCGGCTTGTTCGTTCTGGGCACCGAACGGCATGAATCGCGCCGCATCGACAACCAGTTGCGCGGCCGCTCGGGGCGTCAGGGCGACCCGGGCCGGGCCTTGTTCTTCCTGTCGCTGGAAGATGACCTGATGCGGATCTTTGGGTCCAACAAGCTGGATGCGGTTCTGTCCAAATTGGGCATGAAAGAAGGGGAGGCGATTGTTCACCCGTGGGTAAACAAGTCGCTGGAACGCGCGCAATCCAAGGTCGAGGCGCGCAACTTTGACATCCGCAAACAATTGCTGAAATTCGACGACGTGATGAACGATCAGCGCAAGGCGATCTTCAGCCAGCGCCGCGAGATCATGGAAACCGACGATATTTCGGAAATCACCCGCGATATGCGCCTGCAGGTGATCAACGATCTGGTCGACCGGCATTTGCCGCCGAAAACCTATGTGGATCAATGGGATATTGAGGGCATGCACGCGGCGGTCCTGGACAGCCTGAACATGGATCTGAAGATTGCCGATTGGGCGACCGAAGATGGCGTGGATCAGGCCGAAGTGACCCAGCGGCTGGAACAGAAGACCGATGCCTATATGGCGGAAAAGACCGAAGGATTCGGTCTGGAAACCATGCATCAGATCGAAAAGCAGCTGTTGTTGCAGGCGATTGATACCCGCTGGCGCGAGCATCTGGTGACGTTGGAGCATCTGCGCTCGGTCGTCGGGTTCCGTGGCTATGCGCAGCGTGATCCGCTGTCGGAATACAAGACCGAGGGCTTCCAGCTGTTCCAGACGATGCTGGAAGGGCTGCGGTTCGACGTGACCAAGCGGCTGGGGCAGATCCGCCCGCTGACCGACGAAGAACGCGAAGTCGTTATCCGCCAGCAAATGGCGCAGATGGGGATTCAGGTCGATCCGGCGATGCTGCCTGTCGCTGAAACGCCAGAAGCGCTACCGGTTGTGGCGGAAAATCCGCAGGCACCCGCGGGGTTTGACGCTGCCGACCCCTCAACCTGGGGCAATCCCGGGCGGAACGATCCCTGCCCGTGTGGGTCGGGCGAGAAATTCAAGCATTGCCACGGCAAGCTGGCCTGAAACAAAAATGGAGGCCGTGACCCGGCCTCCGATTTGCTAGATTTCTTCGCCGAACCTGCTGTCGATCAGGGTTTGTAGCGCCGTTGCCAGCGCCTGTTCATCGGCCCCTTGGGTCGTGACATGAATCGCCGTGCCGCGTGCCGCCGCCAGCATCAGCAGGCCCATGATGGAATCGCCCGAAACCCGCATGCCATCTTTTTCAACTTCTGCCTGGGCATCGAATTGTTCGACCACCTCGACGAAGCGGGCCGAGGCGCGCGCGTGCAGACCCTTTTCATTGATGATATTCAAGACCTTGGTGACGCTCACTTGCCGCCCGTTCCGTAAATCGAATAGCTGTTGATGTATTTGCGCCCGGCGTCCAATGCGGCGGCGACGGCGGCATGAACGCTGAGGCTGCGTGATTTTGCCAATTTGATCAACAGGGGCAGGTTGGCGCCGTAGATGATTTCGCGCTCGCACGCCTCACAGGCCAGCAAGCTGAGGTTTGAGGGCGAGCCGCCGAACATATCCGTCACCACCACAACACCGTCGCCCGCATCGACGGCATCGACGGCGGCACGGATTTCGGCCTGTTTGGCGGCGCGGTCGTGATCGTCCTCGATGGTTATGGCGCGGATGCCCTGTTGTGGGCCCACGACATGTTCCACCGCGGCGAGATATTCGCGCGCCAATCCCCCATGTGCCACGATCACGATTCCGATCACGCGCCGCTTCCCGTCTTGACCTCGGGCAGGGCCTGCGCCCGCCGTTCCAATTCCCTATGACGTTTAGACACTTGCCAGCCTGCCTCTGCAAGGGTTTTGGCAATTGCCTCCGTCACCGCGACCGATCGGTGCTGGCCGCCTGTGCAGCCAAATCCGATCGCCAGATGGCTTTTGCCCTCGGCGACATGGGCGGGCAAGAGAAACAATAAAAGTTCGTTAACCTTTGTGATGAATTCCGGGTAGCGAGGGTCCTCGGCAACATAATCGACCACCTCGGGCGACAAGCCGGTCAAAGCGCGTAGCGCATGCACCCAGTAGGGATTCATCAGAAAGCGGCAATCGAACATCATGTCCAGCCCGCGTGGCACGCCACGCTTGTAACTGAAACTGTGGACCGAGACCGCCAGCCGCGCGACATGTCCCATATCGAACCAGCGGCCGATTTCGGCGCGCAGTTCATGCGGCGTCATCGCCGAAGTGTCGATCAGTACATCAGCCCGCACGCGGATGGGGGCAAGCAGGTCGACCTCCAGCCGGATGCCTTCCAGCGGTGCATCCGCCGGGGCCAGCGGGTGGCGGCGACGGGTTTCAGAATAGCGGCGCACCAGAATGTCGGGCTGGGTGTCGAGATACAGCACATCCAGCTTCAACGTGGGATCGCGCGTCAGCCGGTCGATCAACTCTATCACCCGAATAACCGAAAAATCACGGTTTCGGACATCCAGCCCAAGCGCCAAGGGGCGATCCAATGGGCCGTCGATCAGCCGTGGTACAAGGCTGAGAGGCAGATTGTGGATCGTTTCATAACCGAAATCTTCAAGTGCTGCGATCGCCGTGGTGCGCCCTGAACCCGAGGGGCCCATGACCAGAACCACCCGATTTGTCGGGGTGGTGGTAGGGGCATCTCCTTGCTCGGTCACGCGCGCCTTCCTCCCTTGAGCCATTGCAGCACCGCCACATCAAGATGGCCGCGATGCAGGCGCAGCACAAGAGGCAGGTTGACGCCAAGGAAATCCCGGCTTCGGTGTGGCGGCAGGCGTTCGGTTTCCTGCGCCCCCAGATCAACGACCAGCACGATTGCGGCTTGGGGCAGGGGAACGGCACCCAGGATGCCGATGCCACGCATTTCTATCATCCCACTCAGCGTGGCAGGGCAGGAGGCGATCAGCCTGCCATCCTCGACGCGCAGATCTACCCGGTCATCGGCAACCAGATGCGCGCCGAAGGCCATCAACCGAAGTGCCAGCTCTGATTTGCCCGCGCCGGAAGGCCCGACGATCAGCACGCCGTGATCCGCATCAAGCGCCACAGCCGTGGCATGGATATTGTCCACCTGCCCCCCTTAGACCGGCACACCCACCACGAAACGTGCGCCCGAGGGGGGGGTATCTATCGCCGCCTCGGCGGGGCGGATGTTTTCGGCCCAGATCACCCCACCGTGAGCCTCGACGATCTGCTTGGAGATCGCAAGACCAAGGCCGGAATGTTCGCCAAAACTGTTTTCGGGGCGCTGTGAGTAGAAGCGCTGAAAAATCTTGGACAGGGCTTCGTCGGGAATGCCCGGGCCGGTATCTTCGACCACGGCCAGCAGGCGATTACCCCGCCGACGTGCCCAGACGCGGATTACATCGCCCTTTTCGCTGAAGCTGAGGGCGTTGGTAATCAGATTCACAAAGACCTGCGCCAAGCGCGCCTCGAGCCCGGTGATGATCACGGGGGTGTCGGGCAATTCGTCGATCAGCTGGATTCCACGTGCCTCGGCCTCGACCTGGTAGTGCGCACAGAGCTGGGTGAGCAACCGCACAAGATCGAAACTGTGCTCTTCTTCGCGCACCAGTTCGCGGTCCAGCCGTGAGGCGTTGGAAATGTCGCTGACCAGTCGATCCAGACGGCTGACGTCTTTGTTGATGATGGTGATCAGTTGCTGGCGCTGATTTTCCCGTGAAACGCGGGCCAGTGACATGGCGGCCGAGCGTAGGGAGGCCAGCGGATTTTTGATTTCATGCGCAACATCTGCAGCAAATTGTTCGTTGTAATCAATGCGATCATACAATGCATCGACCATGCTGCGGATCGCGGATGACAACCGGCCGATTTCGTCTGGTCTGGCGCCGAAATCGGGTATGCGGATGCGGGCCATAGCGCGCTTTTGCCCCCGCCTGTATTGCCCCGATTCCGCTGCACGGGCCAGTTCCGCCAGCGGGTTCGAGATCGCCGAGGCCAGCACAAGGCTGAGGCCGATTGAGACGATGATGGCGATCACGAAAATCTGCAGCACCTGCTCGCGTTGAACCCGCATCATGGTGTCAATTTCACCGGTGAAGCTGGTGATCGACAGGATGTGGCCCTGAGACTCTGGCCCGATCCGTTTGGCAATGCCGAAGATCCGTTGTCCCTGGGGGTCCTGGGTGTTCATCGTGGCCGCACCATGCGTTCTGGCATCATTAACTAAGGATCGCTCGGCATCCTGCCTGTCGTACATGGGGGGTAGGGGTTCTGCCCGCCAAAGACCGGCAGTGGCCCCACTGAGTGTCGCCAACAGATCGCTCATCCATGTGGGACCAAAGGGGGGGAGGTTGGCGATCCGCATCGGTGGGTTTATTTCTGCCACCAGAGTCCCAGCCTCGTCGAACAGATGCACCGCGCTGCCCTCGGGCACCGGCACGTTGTGCAACAATCCGCTGGGAACGGATGTGGGAATGGCCAGCCGTATTTCGATCAATTGCACCAGCAGGTCCGCCTCGCGGATCAGGGCATTTTCCTGCTGCATGACAAGGCTGTCACGGAATGGATTGACGGACAGGATACCGACGACCAGCAACAGGATTGCCGTCAGGTTGAAGGCCACGATTTTGCGCGTCAGGGCCGAGTGGCCCAGCCTGATCTGTGCCGCTGCATTTATCCAGCGCAGAGGCGGGATCAAACGCCTGCGCATACCAAATATCCCGGCCTTGCCGTTCACGTTTCCATGGTTGCTCATGGGGATGGATCAGGCCTCATTATAGCGGTAACCGATGCCATAGAGTGTCTCGATCGCAAAGAAATCGGTGTCGACGGCGCGCATTTTCTTGCGCAGTCGCTTGATGTGGCTGTCGATGGTGCGGTCATCGACGTAGACCTGATCGTCATAAGCCACATCCATCAGTTGATCGCGCGATTTGACAAAGCCGGGGCGTTGCGCAAGTGCCTGTAGCAGCAGGAATTCGGTTACCGTCAAGGCGACGTCGCGGCCCTTCCAGGTCACGGAATGGCGCAGCGGGTCCATTGTCAGATCGCCACGGTTGATGATGCGGCTTTCATCCGGGATCGTTCCGACATCGCTATTTAACGCCTCCTGCCGGCGCATCAGGGCGCGGATACGTTCCAGGAGTAGCCGCTGGCTGAAGGGTTTTTTGACGTAATCGTCGGCGCCCATACGCAGGCCCAGAACCTCGTCGATTTCATCTTCCCTTGAGGTCAGGAAGATCACCGGCATGGTGGTGCGTTGGCGCAGCCTTTGGAGTAGTTCCATGCCGTCCATGCGTGGCATCTTGATGTCCAGGACGGCAATATCCGGTAATTTCTTGCCAAAAGCGTCCAGCGCTGATTGGCCATCGGTAAAGGTTTCGACCTCATATCCCTCGGCTTCGAGGGTCATGGCGACGGATGTCAGGATATTCCGATCATCATCGACCAGAGCAATTCGGGACATATCGGACGTTCCTGCATTCGGGCCGGAGGGGCGTTGCCTGTCATTCGGGTGCGACGAATCGTCCCCGTTCCTCGAATCATCTGACGCGGAAAAGACCAATAATTGGCTAATTTGACCACTGTTACGGCATATTCCGCAGGGGTTGCATCGTCACTGTCATGGCGGTGCAGAGTGGTTGCGCTAAAGATCGCCGTGGTTGCGCTAACGATCTGAAAGCATGCTGTTCCATCGTGGAACCGGCATGTTATACGGACACATCTTGCGTAGTTCGGCTGCGCCGGATCGGCGCCGCATTCGGCCGAAGGCGCCGGGAGGAATCGAAAATACGCCATTTTGGCGGCGGGAGCGACAGATGAACATCGGACGTGTGAACCCGGCGAAGCGCCTGGACGATCAAGGCATCACCGGTCTGGGCAATGTCTATTATAACCTGCTGGAGCCCGCGCTGATCCAGGAGGCGCTGAAGAACGGTGAGGGGACGCTGGGCAAAGGCGGTGCCTTTTACTGCACGACCGGCAAGCATACGGGCCGTTCGCCCAAGGATAAATTCGTCGTGCGCACGCCTTCGGTCGAAAAGACCGTCTGGTGGGAAAACAACGCGCCGATGGATGCGGCGCATTTTGATCTGCTGCATGCCGATATGCTCGCGCATATGAAGGGCCGCGATTACTATGTGCAGGACTTGTTCGGTGGTGCCGACCCGGCACATCGTCTGGATGTGCGTGTTGTGACCGAGTTGGCCTGGCATGGTCTGTTCATCCGCCATCTGCTGCGTCGCCCCGAACTGACCGAATTGGACAGCTTTGTCCCTGAATTCACCATTATCAACTGTCCGTCCTTCAAGGCGGACCCGGCGCGCCACGGGTGCCGCTCGGAAACGGTGATTGCGCTTAATTTCGACAAGAAGGTCATTCTGATCGCGAACACGCAGTATTCAGGTGAAAACAAGAAGTCGGTGTTCACGCTGCTGAACTATATCTTGCCTGGCAATGGCATCATGGCGATGCACTGTTCGGCCAATCACGCGATTGATGATATTGATGATACGGCGATTTTCTTTGGCCTGTCAGGGACCGGCAAGACCACGTTGTCGGCGGACCCGTCGCGGATTTTGATTGGTGACGACGAACATGGCTGGTCAGATGATGGGGTCTTCAATTTCGAAGGCGGCTGTTACGCCAAGACCATCAACCTGTCGAAAGAAGCTGAACCGGAAATTTATGCGACCTGCTCGATGTTCGGCACGGTGGTCGAGAACATGACATTCGACCCGGAAACATTTGAGCTGAATTTCACCGACAATTCGATCACCGACAACATGCGGTGTGCCTATCCGCTGGATTATATCTCCAACGCTTCGGAAACCTCGTTGGGGGGGCAGCCACGCAATGTGATCATGCTGACCTGCGATGCCTATGGTGTTTTGCCGCCGATCGCGCGGTTGACCCCTGCGCAGGCGATGTATCACTTCCTGTCGGGCTTTACCTCGAAGACGCCAGGGACCGAGGTTGGGGTGGTAGAGCCAATTCCGACGTTCTCGACCTGCTTCGGCGCGCCGTTCATGCCGCGTCGGCCGGAAGTTTACGGGAAGTTGCTGCAAGAGAAGATCAAGGCGACGGGGGCGCATTGCTGGCTGGTCAATACCGGCTGGACCGGTGGGGCTTACGGTGTAGGTAAGCGGATGCCGATCCGCGCAACGCGCGCGTTGTTGACCGCGGCATTGGACGGATCGTTGAATGCGGTTGAATTCCGTAAGGATCCAAATTTCGGATTTGAAGTTCCGGTCGCTGTTTCGGGGGTAGATTCGACGCTGCTCAATCCGCGTGATACCTGGACCGACCAAGGGGCTTTCGATGCGCAGGCTGCGAAATTGGTCAAAATGTTCTCGGATAATTTCGCGCAATATGTTCCGTATATTGACGAAGATGTAAAAGCGGCCGCTATCGGTTGATAACATCGCGGGATTGACTGCTATCCTATTGATCAGCCTAGGCTTAGGCTGATCAATTATGCATTTTAATACACTTACAAGAGCAAGGACAGCAGATTGGTCGATGAGCCGCTACCTTGCAAAATTTGAAGGGCGACGGATTGACCTGCGGTCGTGACGCCTTCAGTAAGCTGCGCTCGTACCAAGTATGATTTTATCAAATTATTCATACCGTCCCCGGCGATCAACGTTGCAAGATCGCTGGAACCGAACTGACTTGTCGCCTTGTCCTTGAAGATCTGCACCTGTCGATCGACATCAAGGCTGGACACGGATTCAGGAAGACCTAAAGCTGTTCGCATAAAGGCGGCCAATGGCTCTGAACCGATTATTTGATACCACTTTGTGTTTGTAGAAGATGATTTTGCCGCTATCTCTGGCAATTCGCGCTGAGCATTCAGTGCATATCTAAACGATTCGTTGACATTTCCCACAGCCGTTTCGAACTGGCGATTTTTATACTTCTCTAAAATCTTGTCGGCAAAACCCTCTGCAGCGCTGAGTGGCTTATCATAGTCGCCGAAACCAAATGCCTCGGAAAGTTTATAATAGTTTTTATCGCTCAGTCGATTTGCAAGGGAATCTGTAGCCTGGGTGCCTTCAGTCAGAACCTTTTGGATGAAAGCTTTGCTATTGATGTCGTCATCCAGACCAAAGGCCCCCAGAGCCACTGAAAGTAAGCGTCGATCGGCAACCAGTTCCTCAGCAGAGGTGATGCTGCCGATCTTGCTGCGGAAATAGTCATCATCGCGTTGATAAGATGCCGTTTGAGTAAACGCGGCTTCTTGTTTTTCTATCGTACGGTTCAAGACGAGCCAACCAGCATAGCCGCCCATCGGGATCGCTGGCGTAAATGTCATACCCTGGCACCCGCCGCCAATAGCCGTTCTTCACGTGGTAATAATGTTCGCAACACTTTGAGAACATTGTAATGTTGGTTTTCCAGAACTGCAGTCGTCGCTTGCGCCAATTGCTTACGGCTGTCATGGTCACTCAGCACTTGGCTCAGTTGTTCAATGCCGCGCAGTAATTGCAAATGGGCTTCCGATGCGGCGATGTCACCCGACAGAACCAACTGTGCAATGTAGCAGACACGCCGCACCGGTGTATTGACCTCTTCTGGGTGGATCGCATCGCGTAGACGTAGAATATGTGCGTTTGGCGTCATAATCGCCAAACGTGATCGACGTTCTCCATTTTCGATGACAGCGCCGTTGATCAAAACTCGTTCCTTCGGCGCCAGCTTCAGGACCAGGCCGCTCATGTCGTTTTGCTTTCGCTGCGCAATCCACGCATGATTGCAGTGTTGATTTCGATCAAAACATCCGTCGACGCATTGTTTTCCAAGACTTTCTGGGAATGCAGGCGGGTAAACGTTGCCAGATATGCGAGTCGGGCGCGCAGCTCGCTGGGCAAAGCATTTTCGTCAAGAGAAATATCTGCAGCCAGCACACCCCATAGATGGCGGTTGTCATGAACCGCTTTGGCAAGGCTGGGGAAATCGTTGGCTTCGGGCCGACTTGCCTGTTTCAGGCTACGGGTGATACGCGCGAATAATTCATATTCGGTATCACGAGCTGTCCGAGTCGGTTGATTGGGATTCGTGTAGGCCGTTTTGGCCATGAACGTCGCACTCACGGGAGAACCTTCCTGCAATGACGAGGGCAGACAATTTAAGATGTTCCGCCGATTACATCGGTCGGAATGGGGGCGCCGTTTCCGACGCCCCTCATGTTATTATTGGAACAGCGACAGGATGTTTTGCGGCGTTTGGTTGGCGATCGACAGCGCCTGAATACCCAGCTGTTGCTGCGTTTGCAGGGCGGTCAAGCGCGCCGATGCCTCTTCCATGTCGGCATCGATCAGGGTGCCGATACCGGTAGTCATCGCGTCCGAGAGTTTACCCATGAAGGTCGACTGGCTGGAGATTTGCGATTCCTTTGCGCCATAGTAGGACGCAACGCCAGTTGCCGACGACAGGGCCGCATTGACGAATTCCAGCGCGCTTTGCAGTGCGTCCGAGTCGAATGCGGTGCCCGACCCATCATCGACAACAATGCTGTCCATCAGGGTCTGGAAATCCTCGGTGCCAGCAGGGCTTCCCGTCGGGGTAGCCGGCGTTCCCGTCGGCGCTGTATAGGCCAAAGACATACGTTCGATCGAAATCGTGTCAGTCGTTACAACGCCCGAGGTATCACGGTTCAGCGCGGCAAGGACATTGACTTCGGTGCCGTCGGGACCAGTGCCATTTGCATCGGGTGTATAGTCCGCACCGGTGCCGTCTTTGCCGTTCAGCAGGTTCATGCCGTTGAACTGTGCGCTCGACACATATTTGCCGATGCTGCCCTTGAGGTTGTCGATCTGCGTTTGCAGCGTGGAGCGATCGACGTTTTCAGACTGGGCGTTAACCACCAGTGCTTGCATTTTCTTCAGGTCGGCCACGACCGATTCCGAGGCTTCACGGGCCACAGAAACGCTCGAACCACCCAGATCCAGCGAGGTCTTGATCGCGTCGATACCGGAAACGTCAGATTCCATCACTTTGGTGATCGACCAGATCGCCGCGTTGTCTTTCGCGGTGGCGATGGTCTTGCCCGTCGAAATCTCATTTTGCGCCGAGGCGAGATTCGAGTTGATGTTTTTCAGTGTTTGCAGCGCGGTCATTGCACTAGTGTTCGTGATAATGCTGGTCATTTTCAGTTTCCTTCGGTTCAGGCGCTTCACGCCCAAGATTTTATGAACCGTCGTTTGACGGCACTCGCGGCGTTCTGACCGATGCGGCGTGTTTGGCTGCCGCGCCATCCGTTGGGATGCAGGGGTATATTTGCAGTTGAAGACCTAATGAAATGCTAAGGCCGACCTTTCGGTCGGCCCTCAATATCTTGCATTGTAGCGATATGCTCAGGCGCGGCGTTCAACGCTTCCCTCGGCGCGGCGAATGGGCGTTGCCTGACCGTTGCGATCATATCCCGTATATCCCTTCGCACCATCCTCAATCTGGCGCAGGCGATTGATCGCGCTACGGACGCCGCGCAATGATGCGGACAGCAGGCGCTGATTCTCTTGGGCGGAATTCTGTAGTTTTGCCGCCTGATCCCGAGACAGGGAAAAATCGGTTGAAACCAACTGCTCCTTGGCCTGGATCAGCGCGGGCAATTTGTCAAAATCCCCGGCCAGAATCGCCTGGCGTTCCTGTTGCAGTAGATCCGACAACTGCGTCGTCGCGGTATTCTTTGAATCACGCATTCGGGCTTCCTTTGGTCATGGCTTGAAATATTGTCTCGGCGAGACCGATCCCGCCGCGTTCAGAAATTTTCTGCGCATAGGATTCGCGCAGGAACGAGGTGAACTGTTTCTCACCAATTCCACCGCTGAAGCTGCCTTCCAGCGCCCCGAATCCGGCATAGCCCAGCATCTCGGATAGAAAATTTGCCTCCAGTTGCGTGGCTTTTTCCCTCAGCGTGTCGTCCTTTCCAGGCGAATCGGTTGTCATCTTGGTCTGGGCGCGAATTCCGCCGGATATGTCATTGATCATCGGGCACTCCAGAATGGAAATTTGTTGGAGAATGCCGGGGACGGGTAAAGAATCAGTAATCTTGTTCAGGCCATGATCGGGAAAGCGACAGAAGTCTCGAGGCCGGTGATGAATACTCCCCTGATAGATTTGAAGATCACCGTCGAATCGATGGGGCAATCTGCAAATGTGAGGCGGCCGCAGGAAATGGCCGACTCGGATTTTTCACGCTATGTTCGCGATCCGGCTGAGGCCCCCGAGGATGCACCGGAAGATCAGACTGAACCGGCTTCTGACGAGATCGTTGGCATGTGCATCACGCCAATACTGCTGTCACCGGCGGTCTCGACTGTGGCTGGAACGCCGGATGTCTTCACCGGTGGCGTCGAGACGCAGGCTCCGGCAGAGCCCGTGACGGCACCCGTCGCACAAGGTGTCACCGTCACCGTGCCCCCCCTGAACACCGATTCGGCGCCGGTAGTGGCTGAAGATTTGACCGTGCCGCAACCCGAGGTCGCCACTCAGGGGGGCATGACAGTCGATGGCATTGACGTCACGTTGGCCTCGGTTTCGGGAAAGGCCGATTCGGTAACGGACGCTCCTGCGCGGGATAAGGTTGACGTTGCGGATAACGCCAAGGCTGGCGATGGGCTGGACATCGTCGAGTCGGCCGGGGATGCCACGGACAATCCCGATATGTCCTCGGATGACGGTGGCGCGGATGATAGCGGGGCGGGGGCGGACGGGACGAACGATGCACAGGGGCGCACCGAAGCTAATCCGTCACAGGGCGAAGCACGGCGGGTCTTTTCGACCGATGTGCAGGCATTGTATGGGGCGACTTCGGCATTGAATGCACGCAATATCGTGACGCCGATGCTTGGCATGGCGGATCCAGCACAACTGGCATCCCAGCAGATTGCTCATGCAGCGCAGTCCTCCCAGGATGGCACGATTGAACTCGCATTGTCTCCTGATGAATTGGGGCACGTGAAAATGGTGCTGCATTCGGATGACGGCAAGCTGCATGTGACGATTCAGGCCGAAAGGCCGGAAACGCAGGATTTGCTGCGGCGACATCTGGAAGGGCTGGAAAAGGATTTCCGGTCGGCAGGCTATTCTGATGTTGCATTCAGCTTTGATGGGCAGGGCCAGGGGCAACAATCCCGCCAGCCTGTGAATGTCTTGAGCATAGATGAAGAAACGGAAACCGACAGGTTCAGCACACCTGTTCCGACGGCAACGCGGGTAACAACGGGCGGTCTGGATCTCAGGATCTGATCATAGGGGTATCACATGACCACGGTAACCACGACCACTGGCACAAGTGGGACGACAACAAAAACCACGGCTGAAAAAGACAAGGAAACGGCTACATCCGATTTTCAGATGTTTCTACAATTGATGACCACGCAGTTGCAGAATCAGGACCCGACAAGCCCGATCGACAGTTCGGATTATGCGGCGCAGCTGGCCAGTTTTTCGCAGGTCGAACAGCAGGTGAAAACCAATGATCTATTGACGTCATTATCGTCCAAGATCGGCGGATCAGGTATTTCGGAATATGCCGGCTGGGTCGGGATGCAGGCCCTTGCCGAAACTTCGGCGAATTTCGATGGGTCAACACCTGTCAGTATGGCTTTCGATGCTGCCTCCGGTGCGGATCAGGCTGTTTTGGTGGTGAAAAATGCTGCCGGAACCGAGGTGGCCCGGTTGGCTGTTCCGGTTTCGGCTACAGAGGTCGCATGGGGCGGAACCGATGCCTCGGGGAAGGCGCTTGCCGCCGGGATCTACAGCTTCAATTTCGAAAGCTACAGCAACGGCGCGCTGGTCTCGACCGAGGCCGCAAATGTTTACAGCAAAATTACCGAGGCCCGTACCGGGACCAACGGCGTCACTTTGTTGTTGGACAACGGTGCCGAGATCGCTCCCGATAATGTTCTGGCTCTGCGCGCCGGCAGTAACTGATCAGACTGCATGCCCGATGATCGCGCCAAGCGCGAATAACGCTATCGCCGCCAGCCCCAACCCCACCATCGGCCAATAGCTGGTGATGGGTTCGGGCTTGGGGTCATCCTTGCGCGCGATCATTTCTTGCAACAGCACCGGCAATCTGGGGGCGAAATGGCCCAACACAAAAGCCGTCCGTTTCAGATCGCGCAAGGCGGCCTTGGGCCCCAGATTTTCACGGATATAGGTTTCCACCACGGGGCGGGCGGTTTCCCACATGTTCATCGCTGGGTTCAAGGACCGTGCAACACCTTCGACCACGACCATGGTTCGTTGCAGCAAGATCAGTTCGGTCCGCGTCGGCATACCGAAACGTTCGGTGACATCAAACAGATAGGCCAGCAATCGTGCCATGGAAATCTGCGTGGCGTTCATGCCGAAGATCGGTTCACCCACCGCCCGCAATGCCAATGCAAACTGGTTCACATCGCGGTCCGCAGGTACATATCCGGCCTCGAAATGCACTTCGGCCACCCGCCGGTAGTCACGCTGAATAAACCCCATCAGGATTTCCGCGTAAACCCGCCGCGTATATTCGTCGATTTGCCCCATGATGCCAAAGTCGAAGGCGATGACATCGCCATTGGCGGCCACCTTCAGGTTGCCCTGGTGCATGTCGGCGTGGAAATAGCCGTCGCGCAGCGCGTGGCTGAGAAACAGTTGCAGCACCCGTTCAGACAGCGCGACCAGATCATGCCCGGCCGCCTTCAGGGCCGCGATATCTCCCATCGGGATTCCTTCGGCCCAATCCATCGTCATCACCGCGCGCCCGGACAGCTCCCACGCGGGTTTTGGGACGCGGAAATGCGGGTCCTGCGCGGTATTCGCCGCAAATTGCGAGGCCGCAGCCGCCTCCAGCCGCAGGTCTAACTCACCAAGAACCGTGCCTTCAAAGTGGTTTATCACATCGCTCGGCCGCAGCCGACGGGAGGCTGGCGATACCAGTTCGATCATCTTTGCGGCGAAATGGAAGGCGTCCAGATCCTTGCGGAAGGCCTTTTCAATGCCGGGGCGCAGCACCTTGACCGCCACACATTCGCCGGTATCCGCCCGCACGGCCCGGTGGACCTGTGCAATCGACGCGGCGGCAACGGGTTCGGAAAATTCCGAAAATACCGCATCGACAGGGCGCATCAATTCTTCCGCAATCATGGCCTTGGCTGTCGCGGTATCAAAGGGGGGTAGCTGATCTTGCAACACGCGCAACTGGTTGGCCAGATCCGCCCCGACCACATCCGGGCGGGTCGATAACACCTGACCGAACTTGATATAGGCGGGCCCAAGCGCGGTGATCGCACGCGTCACCGGTGGCAGCGCCGGATCCCCCTTGTAGCCCAGCCATTTGAACGGCCATCCCATGATCCGGGCAACCGCACGCAGACGGGGCGGGGCCTCCATCGCGGCCAGGGCCTCGCGCATCGCACCCGTCCGTTCAAAGGTGGCGCCGGTGCGGATCAACCGCCAGATATTGTGCGGTCCGCGCATCTCAGATCTTCCAGCCGGAGTGTAGCGCCGCGATGCCCAACGACAGATTGCGGTATTTCACCTGACCAAAACCGGCGGCTCGGATCATATCCGCAAAGGTTTCCTGTTCCGGGAACTTGCGAATGGATTCCACCAGATATTGATAACTGTCACGGTCATTCGCCACGATCTGGCCCATCATCGGGATCACGTTGAACGAATAGCGATCATACAGCCATTGCAGCATGTCATTGGGGATGCGGTTGAATTCCAGGACCATCAACCGCCCGCCGGGGCGCAGCACCCTATATGCCTCGCTCAGCGCATCGGGGATGCGCGTCACATTTCGGATGCCAAAGGAAATCGTGTAGACGTCAAAGCTGTTGTCTTCAAACGGCAAGGCCATGGCGTCACCCACGACCCAGTTCAGCCGCTGGGCCATATCCTCGGCCTCGGCGCGTTTCTGGCCCTCGATCAGCATGGATTCGGTCATGTCGCAAACCGTGGCCGTGGCCTCCGGCGCCCGTTTGAGAAAGCGGAACGCCACATCCCCGGTGCCGCCCGCCACATCCAGCAACTTTTGGCCCGGACGCGGCGCCAGCCAATCCATCATCGCATCCTTCCAGACGCGGTGGATGCCGACGCTCATCAGGTCATTCATGATGTCGTATTTCGACGCAACACGGGAAAACACACCGTGGACCATGCTGGCCTTGGCGTCTTCATCCACGGTTTGAAAGCCGAAATGGGTGGTTTTATGATTTTCCGTCGTCATCGCTCTTGCCGATCCCGATATCTCCCTCTTCTTATAGGGGTCCTTTCGGCCAAGACAATGCGACAGGATACAAAGATGCCCGAACTGCCCGAGGTGGAAACCGTGCGCCGGGGGCTATTGCCCGCGATGGAAGGGCAGGTGATCGCCCAGGCCCTGGTGAACCGCCCGGATCTGCGCTGGCCGCTGCCCGAAGGTCTGGCCGGGCGATTGACCGGGGCGCGCGTCATGCAGTTGCGGCGACGTTCCAAATATATTCTGGCCGATCTTGATACGGGCGAGAGCCTGCTGATCCATCTGGGCATGTCGGGGCGGATGCTGGTCTCCGGTATGACGATTGGCGCTTATTATCACGATCACCCGGCACCGCAGAAACACGATCACGTGGTGTTGCACATGCAGGGCGGTGCGCGGGTGACGTTCAACGATGCGCGTCGATTTGGGGCGATGGACCTGTTCCCGACGGCGCAAGAGGCCAGCTACTGGTTGCTATCGGCGCTTGGGCCGGAACCATTCGGCAATGATTTCAATGAAGAATATCTAGTCGCGCGGTTGCATGGCCGGACTTCGCCGATCAAGACGGCCCTGCTGGATCAACATGTGGTGGCGGGATTGGGCAATATCTATGTGTCTGAAACGCTGTTTCGCGCCGGCATCGACCCGCGCCGTGCGGCGGGGCGCATATCGGCGGCGCGCGTGGCGACGCTGGTGCCGATCATCCGCGACGTGTTGACCGAGGCCATCGAGGCTGGCGGCTCCAGCCTGCGTGACCACCGTCAGGCCTCGGGGGAACTGGGGTATTTTCAGCATACTTTCCGCGTTTATGATCGCGCGGGGCAACCCTGTCCGGTGTGTGGTGCGCCGGTGATGCGGATCGTGCAATCGGGGCGTTCCAGCTTTTACTGTCCACATTGCCAGCGCTGAGCGCGACCAGCACCCATGCTGCACATGCGAGAAAGGCTTGAATAACGGGGCCGTCCTGTTAGGACTTTGCCTCACCACAAGGAAAGGCGCAGCCCTATGGCCTACCAGACCCTGATCGTCGAGATCGAAGACTATGTTGCCCTGATCCGACTGAACCGCCCCGATGCCCTGAACGCGCTGAACTCGGTCCTGCTGGGCGAATTGGCCGATGCGCTGCGGGCGGCCGACGCGAATGACAAGGTGCGTTGCATCATCATCACCGGGTCGGAAAAGGCCTTTGCCGCCGGGGCCGACATCAAGGAAATGTCGACCAAAACCTATGTCGACATGTTCGGCGCGAATTTCTTTGGCACCGAGGCCGAGGCGATCATGCGCACGCGCAAACCGGTGATTGCCGCGGTGGCGGGCTATGCGCTTGGTGGCGGGTGTGAACTGGCGATGATGTGCGATTTCATCATCTGCGCCGATAATGCCAAATTCGGTCAGCCGGAAATCAATCTGGGAATCATCGCCGGAATAGGGGGCACCCAACGCCTGACCCGGTTCGTGGGCAAATCGAAGGCGATGGACATGCACCTGACCGGTCGGTTCATGGATGCGGCCGAGGCGGAACGCGCGGGGCTGGTGTCGCGCGTGGTGCCCTTGGCGCAGTTGATGCCCGAGGCGATGGCCGCCGCGCAAAAAATCGCGGCGAAATCGCAGATCAGCGTGATGGCCGCCAAGGAATGTGTCGACCGTGCGTTTGAAACCACGCTGGGCGAAGGCGTGCTGTTCGAGCGGCGCCAGTTCCATGCGATGTTCGCCACCGAAGATCAGAAAGAGGGTATGGCTGCCTTTCTGGAAAAGCGCGAACCACAGTTCCGCGACAAGTAATCCTACGTCGGGGCTTCCCAAGCGGTGCATTTTGCCGTATAGGCCCCCACCATACATGCGCGTGAAGCCCGCTTTGGCTAGAATCGACCGGTTCATCCTGATCCGGGGCTTTACGCATTCATTGCAACAGACCCGGAAGTTCGGAAACACACATGGCCAATACGCCCCAGTCGAAAAAACGCGCTCGTCAGAACGACACCCGCAACGAAATCAACCGTGCGCGCCGTTCGCGTATCCGCACCTTCGTGCGCAAGGTTGAAGAGGCGATTGCTTCGGGCAATGCCGATGTGGCCAAGGCCGCACTGTTGGCGGCTGAACCGGAAATGGCGCGTGGCGTGACCAAGGGCGTGCTGCACAAGAACACCGTTTCGCGCAAGATCTCGCGTCTTTCGGCGCGGGTTAAGGCGCTGTCTGTGAACTGATTTTCGACCTTTCCCTGGAATGTTCCATCAAAGGGCGCCTTGTGGCGCCCTTTGTTTTTCGCTAGCCGAATCAAATCGTTAACGAATTCTGTTGCAGGTTTTCCCGCTGCCTAGATTCGTTTGGCGGATTCCGTCGTCAAGCGCGAAGATCGGTTGCGGCAGCCCTCGCGCCCTTGTTAGCGTGGCCTTGCGATTCCAGTCGCCTTGGGGGACTTGACGCATCCATACCGCCGGGCAGGCCACTTAAAGTCTGCCATAGCAAAGAAAAAGGCCGATCGTTCCGGCGTTATGGGTGTGATTCCGGCAAGAGGGGAGGCTGCTCTCCCCGCTTTCGGCATAGGGGCCGTCATTCATGACG